>NZ_JBEFAK010000002.1:0-588501 GCF_040137845.1 Nonomuraea sp. B19D2
TGCCCTCCGTCGGCAAGGTGCCGCCGCCGACGAACTCCCCGGCTCCCCGGAGCATGCATCCGATCTTGTCGGCAGACAGGATGCCGTACTCCGCCCACTACATCGGCATCTTCAAAGTCGTTCAACAGAGCCACACAGTGGATGGACCAACGCGGTATCCCAGACCAGCGAGTTCACATTGTCGCAGATGAGGTGGACCGGCACGCCGGGCTCAACATGGCGGTCGATCTCATTGAGGAAGTCGCGGAAGTCGATGGCACGATGGCGCGCTGGCAGCTTGCCGATCACCTTGCCGGTGGCGGTATTGAGCGCGGCAGCGGATCGGTGGAGATCTTGAAGTCCTCCTCCTCCACCTGAGCGTCGGTGATGGTACGCGACACCCCGGGGCGGGGCTCATCGGACAGCCCGTCCAGCCGATCACGCAGGAACCGGCTGCGCCAGCGGGCCACCGTCTTGCGATCAAGCCTAAACGCGCCGCCACCGCCCCATTGCTACCGCCTTTGGCGAAGGCCAGCACGATCTTAGCCCGCACCGCCTACCCTTGCGCGGTCGTCCGGCGGCGGGCCCAGCCCTCTAGGATCAGCCGCTCGTCCCCGGACAACGCCACCGGTTCCAGCCTGGTGTCTGCCATTCCTCCAGCAGACCCCATCACCATCATGCGAGCCATCTGAAACAAGACTCATTCATGTGGTGCCCCTGGTACTCAAGACCGGCTCACTAGACCCAATGCCAACGAAGTGTGCACTCCATGCTAAGGCCACTTCCAGCCATCATTGATAATCTCCTCTACAGTTGGCGTACCGCCAATAAAGCGTCAAAAAGGAGCCGTCAATGAAAATTAGAAGCCTATTCGTGACGATCGCGATCACCGCAGCCGCAACGAGTGCCGGGGTCCTCGCCTGGGGAGCACCGGCGTCCGCGGATCCGGACGGCAAGTGCAGTGGCGGCTGGGTCTGCCTCTACGAGAACGAGGACTTCAACAGGGACAAGGGCGTCTCCGGCGACCACTGGCGAAACTTCAAGGAGAGCAAGAGCAATTTCAGCGATTTCAACTGGCGGGATCACGGGGGAAATGACAGCGGCGACGGCATGAACGACGAGACCAGCTCGATCCGGAACAGAACCGGTAAGACCATCATCCTCTACCAGGACTCCGGATGGTCCGGTACCCCTGACGCGTTCCTTCCGGGCTCCGAATGGGACGACGGCAAACTGTCAAACGACCCCATCGAGGACAACGAGGCGAGCTCGATTTACGTGCCCTGATAGCGGAATCTGAGCGGCCAGGCCGCCTCCCGGCAGGTACGGAGAGGCAGCCCGGCCGCCTTCTGGAGAGGCGATCATGTCCAAGGGAGCGAATTCCGTTTTCTCCGCGGCAGCGATTCTGCTGCCCATCGTCGCATCGGTCGCCGCTTGCGGCACCGCTGCCGAGGTTCCGAGCCGGGTGACGCCGTTTCGGGCGACGATCGTCCTCCCCTTCGATTCCTACAAGGCCGGCGCCGAGGACATCACCACCATCGACGCGGCGCAGATCGCCCTCATGCGCGAGTGTATGGCCGCCAAGGGCTACTCCTGGACGTGGCCACGCCAGGCGGCCCGCGAGCACCCGTTGCTTTCAGGCAACGCCCGCCGCTACGGCCTGGCCGACTCCGACGCCGCCGATCGCTACGGCTACCACGTCCCCGACACGCCCGAGAGCGCCCAGGCCAAGGCCGCGGAGGCGGTCTGGACCGACCGGTTGGGCGATGACCAGAAAGCAGCGCTGTTCGACCGTGGCGGGTGCGTGGACGAGGCGAGCGCCGCCTTGCGGAAGGGCGTCGATGACCGGCACCGCTCATGGTTCACCGGGATGGAGCACCAGGCGGTCGACCAATCCGCGGAAGACCCGGCCGTGGCGCGGGCCATCACGGCCTGGAGCAGTTGCATGCACGAAGGCGGCTACAACTACCGAACGCCACAGGATACCGTGGAGGACCGGCGCTGGAACCTGGACGCACCCCGCGTCTCCCCTGCAGAACGCGCCGTGGCCACCGCCGACGTGCGCTGCAAACAGCAGACCCGTCTCATCCCCACCCGCGCGGCCGCCGAGAAGCGCATCCAGACGAAGATGCTCGACGAGCACGCCGACCGGTTCGACGCCGTGCTGAAGTCGCACGAGCGTTTCGTCAGCAACGCCCGCCGCATCCTCGCCGACGTGGAGAAGAGGCGGCGTCGATAGCTGTGCGTTTCTCGGTGCAGGCACTCTTGGCAGTTCTTGGCGGGCCGGGTCCCATGCGCACGTCAGGCCAGCTGCCATTCCCGGTTTCTTGCACCGCGATCCGCGGGGGCCAGCGGCTGGTTCTCCAGCAGCCATCCCGCCCGTTGCCGCGTGTTGACGAACTCACAGTGCTTGTCCGACTTCACGGTCACCAGGCGCGAGGAGGGCAGCGCCTGATGCACCCTGACGGCACCGGCGTACGGCGTGGACGGGTCGCCGACTTGGCGAACATGAGGATCGGCGGGAGACCCTTGCCGAGAGGCGTCACCCGGGTCTCGCTGCCCACCGGCCACGTGGCACAGCCCCCGTTGAGCAGTTGGTTGTACCGCGCGGCGAACGGATACTTCGCGTGCTGTTCGGCGGCGTCCCGCTCCCACACCGCCAGGTCCTTGGGCCAGGGAGCGTCGACGCAAGTCACCGCGTTGCAGGAGGCAGTCTGATTCTCCACCTCCGGCGCGATAGCCGGAGCGGCTTGCTCGATCAGCACTGTGTCGTCGCCCTTGACCACGAAGTCGCTGATCGCCTGAGCCAGGCCGATCCAATCGCTCTCGCTGTACATCGAACCGAACGTTACCGAGATGAACTCGTGCGGCCCCACCTGGCCCCCGGGTGCCCGGCGAAGGTCAGCGATCGTCGCATCCCACGCCTTGGCGACCTCATCCCGGGTGGCGCCGAGTTGGAAGACACCGTCGTACTTCGCGATCCCGATGAACCATTCATCGCGCCGTGTTGGCAGACTCGTCCCATGCACAGCGGACGGCTCTTTACCATCGTCGGCGGAATTTTCGGTCTGATCGGGCTGGTGCTGCTCTGCGTCGGCATTGCCTTGGCCGCCTCTACGGCGAGCCTCCTCGCCTCGGCCCAACGGACCGACGGTAGCGTGGTCGCGATGACCGCACGGACCACCACGACACGGAGTTCCGACGGCCATACCCGCAGCAACACGTCGTGGTACCCGACTGTGGAGTTCACCGTCGACGGCAGGCGGTACTCGTTTCAAGGCTCCACTGGCAGCAACCCACCGGCCTACAAGAAGGGCGAAGGCGTACCCGTCGCCTACGACCCGGACGATCCGTCCAACGCGCGGATTGCGTCGTTCTGGTCAGCGTTCCTCGCTCCGCTGATCGTCGGCGGACTGGGCGTGGTGTTCACACCGATTGGTGCGGTCTTGTTCGTCAAAGGACGTCGGATCACTCGGCTGCGAGCCTGGCTATGGAAGCAGGGCCAGCAAGTATGGGCAGAGATCGAGCATGTGGGACGCGACTTCACCGTGCGGGTGAACAACCGACACCCCTACGTTGTCCATGCGACGTGGCAGGACGAGCGGACGGGCCGGACATACACCGCAGCCAGTGACTACCTCCGCGACGACCCGGGCCCTCGTCTGCGAGGCCAAACCCGCGTTCGTGTGCTGTACGACCCTGCCGACCCGGATCGCAATCTGGTCGACCTGGACGCGCATCCATCCCATCCCTGACAAGGGCCGAAACAAAGGGGCCTTTTTTATCCGATGCGTGCTTATCAGTTCTGGTGGACGGTCTCGGCCACCTGAAGGGGCGGCCGTCTGGGAAAGCTGAGCCACCTTCGCCGGGTCGGTGACGCTCCACAGTCGGAGGGTGCCGTCCATGCTACTGGCGGCGAGGGTGTGGCCATCCGGACTGAAGACGAGTGCGCGGACAGGGCCCATGCGCGGCCGGCCCAGCAGGGCGGGTTTGCTGTCGTCGGCGATTCGCCAGAGCCGGAGCGCCGGGTCGCCGGGCTCCGCGCCGCCTGTCGCCATGAGCCGCCCCCTGGGGGCGAAGGCCACGTGCTGGGGGATGCCGTTGAGATTGAGCAGCCGGGTCATCGACGGCCCCGTGCCTCCACTGTGGGCGCGAGCCGGGAGGCAATCAGCGCGTGCCGGGTCGCCCTGTATCTAACCTCTGTGGTCAGTACAGCTAGCCCACGGTGACCAGGCCGCTCTCGTAGGCGGCGATCACCAGCTGGGCGCGGTCGCGGGCGTGTAACTTGGCCAGCAACTGGCCGATGTGGGTTTTCACGGTGGCCATGCTGACGATGAGGTGTTCGGTGATCTCGGTGTTGGACAGCCCCTGGCCGATGAGCTTGAGCACCTCGCGTTCCCGTGCCGTGATGCCGTTCAGGGAGCGGGCCGACCGCTGCCGAGGTTGCGGCTGCCGGGCGAACTCCCCGATGAGGCGCCGGGTCACGGAGGGCGCGAGCAGCGCCTCGCCGCCTGCCACGACCCGGATCGCGGAGAGCAGGTCGCCGGGCGGGGTGTCCTTGAGCAGGAACCCGCTGGCGCCCGCGCGCAGCGCTGAGAAGACGTAGGCGTCCAGGTCGAAGGTGGTCAGGATCAGCACCCTCACGCCCGCGGTCGCCGGTTCCCCGCAGATCCGCCGGGTCGCCTCGATCCCGTCGAGTTCGGGCATCCGGATGTCCATCAGCACGACGTCCGGCCGCAGCGTGGTGGCCTGCTCGACGGCCTGCAGCCCGTTTCCGGCCTCGCCGACGACCTCCAGCCCGGGGGTGGTGCCGATCAGCACCGCGAAGCTCGCCCTGAGCAATTGCTGGTCGTCGGCGATCAGCACCCGGACGCCGGTCACGTGGGCACCCCCTCCAGGGGGAGCCTCGCGTGGACCCGGAACCCGCGGCCGGCCAGTGGCCCGGCGGTGAACTCGCCCCCGTAGACGGCGACGCGTTCGCGCATGCCGATCAGCCCGTGGCCCGGGGGGTGGCCGGTCGGAGCCCGGCGGCCGTCGTCGGTCACTTCGATCTCCATGGCATTGTCCGTCCTGTCGACCCGCACCACGCAGCGCGCCGGAGCGGCATGCTTGATCACGTTGGTCAGGGACTCCTGCACGATGCGGTAGGCCGCGAGCCCGATGGTAGCCGGGATGGTGTCGAGCCCGTCACCGATCCGCAGGTCGACCGGGGCCCCGGCGGAGGTCGCGTGGTCCGCGAGCTCGGCCAGCCGGTCGGCGGTCGGCGCCGGCTCCAGCTGCGCGGCGCCCTGCGGATCCTCGTCAACGGCGCGCAGCAGGCCGAGCATGCGCCGCAGCTCCCGGGCGGCCTCGCGGCTGCTGGCCTCGATGACGGTCAGGGCGGAGCGGGCCTCCTCGGGCCGCTCGTCGCCGACGTGGAGGGCCACGGACGCCTGCACGGTGATCAGGCTCAGGCTGTGCGCGACGCCGTCGTGCAGGTCGCGCGCGATGCGCAGCCGCTCGTCGGTCAGCACCTGCTGGGCGGCCCGCGCCTCGTGGTCCCGGCGGGCGCGCACCGCGCGTCCCACCACCCACACCGCGACCGGAATGATCATCTGGGTGACCAGCATGGGTAGCGACCTGCCCCAGTCCGGCCGCGGCTCCAGCGCCACCGCGAAGAGGACCGCCGCGGAGATCCCACCCACGGACAGGACGAGCGCGGCCACGGCACGGCGGGACGGCGCCGTCACGGCCACCGGGTAGATCGCGAAGACGAGGAGCAGGTCGGGCACGAAGGCCGCGTGGGGTGGCACCCACTGCAAGGCCACTGCCAGCATGCTGGTTCCGGCCACGACCGCCAGCACCAGAACGGGCCGGCGGCGGCGGACCGCCAACGGCAGCCCCATGAGAACTCCGGCGAGGATGGGCAGCGGCTCGACCCTCCCGTCCTGTGGCATCTGTTCGATGGTGTCCACCACGGCGAAGAACGTCAGGAACACGGCGATCGCCAGGTCGCCGAGGAGCTGGAACACGGGCCGCATCCTCAACAGCAGCGGAGGCTGGAGATCATGGGTCATGGCGGAACGCTAGCCCGTGCCTACCCGGCTCCGGCTCAGACCACGGTATGAGACCCATACCAGACCGTGCTCCGATGTTCCCGGCCGCCAGATTCGCGACCGTTGACGGCATGATCGAACTACGCGGACTCACCAGCATCTTCAGCAAGCGCGGCGACTGGGCCGGGCGCGGCCGGGCGCGGGGCCTGACACTCGCGGGGGTGGTCGGGGGCGCGGCGGTCCTCGCTGCGGCGATGGCGCCACCGGCGAGCGCGATCATCGGTGGGCGCGACGCTACCGACAACTATTCCTTCACCGTGACCCTGCGCGATGGCAAGGGAGTGCACTACTGCGGGGGCACGCTCGTCGCTCCGCAGTGGGTGGTGACGGCGGGACACTGCTCGCACGTCCCGGTCGGCCAGGTCAGCGCCAAGGTCGGCGGCACCAACGTCGAGAAGGGCGGCAGCGTGCGCCGCATCACGAAGATCGTCAGGCACCCCGACTACACCGCCGACCCGAACGACCTGCGGCACGACATCGCACTCCTCAAGCTGGACTGGCCGGTCCGGGAGGCGCCGATCAGGATCGCCGCCGGGTCCGGCGCTCCTAGAACCCCGATCCGTCTCCTGGGCTGGGGCATGACCTGCGAAGACGGAAACGACTGCCCGGAGCCGCCGGTCACCCTGCAGGAGCTGGACAGCGAGATCGTCCCCGACAACCGATGCACGGGCATCGACGCAGCGGGCGACATCTGCTCTGAACACCCCACCCAAAAGGCCCAGAGCTGCATGCTCGACTCCGGCGGCCCCATGGTGCGCAAGATCAGTGCACGCTGGGAGCTGGTCGGCGTCACCAGCCGCGACGGTGACGAGAAGACCAACCCGAACTGCGTCGGACCCGGGGTGTGGACCGACGCCGCAGCCTACAAGGGCTGGATCAGGAGAACGGCACTTTAATCCGTAGGTTCCGGGTTCGAGCCCCGGGCGCCCTACCACTCCGACCTGCGGTTTCCCGCCATTCCGTAGTCGAGTCGTCTGATCGTGAGTCACGGTGAGACACATGTGAGTCACGTGCTGGCGCGTGCGTTGTTCACCTTGCGTGAGGTCTTGCGCGCTCCTTGGAGGACAGTCCGAAGTCGTTGAGCGAGCCGAGCGTGCAGGGGAAGTGGTCTTTGGCCAGCCACAGCGGCAGGACGTCGCCCTTGAGCCGGGCGACCTCGGCGCGGAATCTGCGCAGGTTGGCCTCGGTCTTGCGGCGCAGGACGAACTGCTGGTGGCCGTAGTCCATGGTGGTCAGGAAATGGTAGAAGTGCACCGTGCCGATGGTGCCGTGCGCCTCGGTGCCGTCGGGCAGGTCCGGCCGGTCGGCCTCGTTCCAGTGGACGGGCGCGTTGCGGACCTCGAGGTCGCCGATGCGTACCGACTTGGCGATGCCGTAGTACATCGTGAACTGCTGCCCGTCGGCGCTGCCCCTGCTCTCGGAGATCACCTCCAGGCCGGCCTCCTTCGCCAGCTGCATGCTGAGGCCGGCCGTCGTCGCTCCCGTGTCGAGCTGGAAGATCCGCGGCTGGGTCCCGTTGATGGAGATCATCATGTGCGGCAGGGGTTCGAGCCCGAGGAACGGGATCCTGGTGCGCTGCGGGCCGTGCACCTGCCAGGGGGTGCCGCGGATCGTCTCGTACAGCTTGGCGTGGGCGAGGTCGGTCGGCGAGCCGGTCAGTTCGCCGCGCTTGCGCAGCCAGGGTACGGCCTCCGGCAGCCTGTCCTGGCGGACGTAGCAGTCCGCGAGCTGGTAGAGGGAGAACTCGTCGTCGGGCTTCAGAGCGACGGCCCGCTTGAGAAACTTCTCGGCGTCGGCGAACCGGTTGGACAGCAGAGCGATGTAGCCGATCTGCGCGGCCGCGTGCGCGTTGTCGGCGCTCTCCTTGAGCCGGCGCCGGTAGCCCTGCTCGGCGCGCTTGAACTGGCCGTCCTTGAACAGCTGGTCGGGGTCGTCGGCGGACGACGAAGCGGCCGCCATGGCGCCTGCGCCAGCCATGCCCAGCAGCGGCAGCGCCGCGCCCACGCCGGCGGCCAGCCCCGTGCGTTGCAGGAACTGTCGTCGATCCAGTCCCAAGGCGGTGTCTTCTTGGTGCATGGTCGGCTCCTGAGGTCTTGGCGATTTCAGCGGATCTGCCCGGCCCCTCGCGGCGCAGGAGAGTCCGGGCAGAGACCTGCGTCAGGAAATCAGTCCTGCTGTTTCCTCTGCGTTACCGTTCGCCCAGGCACCATGGTCGTCCACGAGCGGGAACAACGAAGGGTCACAAGATGCCTTCCTCCACTGCGCCGATGGCTCGGGCGATCGATTCCACGGTGGGCTCGGCGAAGAACTCGCGCAGCCCGATGGTCACACCGAAACTCCGTCGGAGTGTCTCGAGGAGCCGGGTGGACTGCAGGCTGTCGCCACCGAGCGCGAAGAAGCTTTGGCGGCGGCCGACTTCTCCGAGATCGAGCAGGTCCATCCAGATCTCGGCGACTGCTTCCTCCAATTCCCCTCGCGGCGGCTCGATGGGCGCGGCAGGCGCCGAAAGCCTGGCGACGGCGGACCTGTCCACCTTGCCGTTGACGCTCAGGGGCAGCCGCGGCAGGGCGGCGATCAGATCGGGACGCATGTGCTCAGGCAGACGGGTCGCGGCGTGTGCTCGTACCGTGTCGAGGTCGATCCCTTCCGGCACCACGGCGGCGACGATGCGGCCGTCCGACACGGCGGCCACCGCATGCTCCACGCCGGGGGCGTCCCGCAGCGCGGCTTCGATCTCGCCCAGTTCGATGCGGTGTCCGCGGATCTTCACCTGCTGGTCGGCGCGGCCCAGGAACTCCAGAGTGCCGTCCGGCCAGTAGCGGCCCAGATCGCCGGTACGGTACCAGCGCTCTCCGCCCGCCAGGACGAACTGCGCGGCCGTGAGGTCGGGCGAACCCCGGTAACCTCGGGCCACGCCCTCGCCGCCGATCCACAGCTCCCCTGTCACCCAGTCGGGGCAGTCCCTGCCCAGGGGGTCCACCACCCGGAAACGCTGGTTGCGCAGGGGCCGGCCGTACGGGATCGAGCGCCAGGCAGGGTCCACCTCGTCGACCTCGGTGAAGTTGGACCAGATAGCGGCCTCGGTCGCGCCGCCGAGGGCGACGAAGCGGCAGCCCGGGTTGGCGGCGGAGAGCCGGCCGGGAAGGTCGAGGCCCACCCAGTCGCCCGACAGCAGGGCCAGGCGTAGGGAGCGTGGCCTGCCGACCGTCAGCAGCATGTCGAGCAGTGCGGGGACCGTGTTCCAGATCGTCACCTGGTGCTTCTCGACCAGTTCCAACCAGGTGCGGGCATCCCGCCGGGCGTCTTCGGGGATGGTGACGATGCTGCCTCCGGCGGACAGCGGGCCGAAGATGTCGTACACGGACAGGTCGAAATCCAGGGCGGACACCGCGAGCACCCGGTCGCCGGGGCCGACCGTGAAGCGTTCGTTGAGGTCGGTGACCGTGTTCACGGCCGATCGGTGGGTGATCTCCACGCCCTTGGGCTCGCCCGTGGAGCCGGAGGTGAAGATCACGTACGCGAGGCCGGGCGTGATCACTGGCGCCACATCCACAACTTCAAGCGAAAAATCGGGAAGTATCCGAAAGCGTGCGTCCGCCAGCCGTAGGATTCGCTCCCGGCGAGCCGGCGGCTGGTCGATCCCGATGGGCACGTAGGCGCAGCCCGCTTCCAGCACGCCGAGTACGGCGGTGACCTGGTCGGAGCCCTTGGGCAGGGTGATCGCGACCGCCTCGCCCGGCTGCGCGCCCCGTGATCGCAGGTCGGCCGCCAGCCGCCGAGCGCGCTCCGCCAGCTCGCCGTAGGCGATCGTGCCGTCTTCGCGGGACTGTACGGCGACGCGCCCCGGCTCGGCGTCGGCGCGGCGGAAGAACTCCGCGTGCAGCGGCCGGCCGGGCACCGCTGCTCTGGTCGCGTTCACCGTTGCCCGGACCTCTTGCTGGACGGCCGGCAGGAGGTCAGGCACAGACCGGGACCACTCGCCCGTCGCCAGCCAGTCCAGCAGCGAGCGGTGCGCCTCGAACATCGCGTCGAGCACGCCGGGCGGGAACAGCTCGTCCACGGCGTCCCAGTTCACCTGGATCCCGCCGTCGACCTCGGTGACCTGGTAGTCAAGCCAGACTTGCGGGGTTTGCGACAAGCCGTACACCTGCTTGCCGAGGAGAGTGCCATCGCCTTGCGCGCCGATCCCCAGCGCGCTGGTGAACACCACGGGCATGGTCACCGAAGGATCAGCGGTGATCCTGGCCAGCTCCCGCAGCATCCACACAGTCGACACGTCCCGGTGGTCGATCGCCTGCCAGAGCCGCCGCTGCACCCGCCGAGCCCGATCGAGCCAGGTTTCGCCCGGCTCCGGCTCGTAGGGGACCAGAAGCAGCGAGGTGAAGTCGCCGAGCACGCGGTCGATGTGCGGGTGCACGTCCTTGCGGTCGAACAGGGTGAGGTTGAGCGTCAGGTCGGGGCGGGCGCTCCACCGCCCGAGCACCTCGGCGTAGGCGGCCAGCAGGACCGCGGACGGGGTCAGCCCGTGGCTCCGGGCGCGCGCGATCAACGTGTCGGGAATGATGGCGGCACGCCTGCTGAAGCGGGGACGCGTCACCTCGGCCGGGTCCTTGGCCAGCGGGAGTCTGGGGGCCGGCGGCAAGGAGGGCAGGTGGGAGCGCCAGTAGGCGACCGACGCCTCGGAGGGCGGCTCGGTGGCCAGCACGTAGTCGCGGAAGGACGCCTCCACCGGCGGCAGCTCCGCGTCCGGGTTGTCATAAAGCGTGGCGAGCTCGGCGTAGAAGGTGAGGATGCTCAGCGCGTCCAGGATGAGGTTGTCCACGCCGATGCCCAGCCGGGTCCGGTCCCCGTCGCGTGTCACACCGATCGCGAACAACGGCCACGTGGCCGGGTCGAACACCGTGTGCGACATGGTCTCGCGCAGGTCGGCCGGCTCGGCGACGGAGAACCACGGCACCTCGGGCAGGATGCGCTGGTCGCCGTGCTCGTCGAAGACGGCGCGGAGCATCTCATGGCGCTGGACGAGCTTGTTGACGGCCCTCTCGAGACGGGGCAGGTCGAGGTCGTCGACGTCGTATTCGCGGTAGAAGTGGCAGCCGGTCCCGCCCAGGACGAAGTCGTCGCCCCTGCCGAGCCAGTAGGCACGTTGCACCTCTGTCGGCGGGAAGGGTTCGTACCGGTTCGCCGGGTCGGCGGTCAGCGCCTTGGGCTCCCTACGCTGGGCGGTGTCCAGGTTGGCGGCGAAGTCGCACAGCACGGGGTGGGCGAACAGGGCGCTGAGCGACACCCCGGACAGGCCGTCCGCGCGCAGGCGGCTGATGAGCCGGGTGGCGAGCAGCGAATCGCCGCCGAGGGCGAAGAAGTCGTGTTCCCTGCCGATCTCCGGCACCTGGAGGATCTCGGCCCAAGCCGCGGCCACGCGGCCTTCGATCTCGCCGACGGGAGGCGTGCGTCGCGGGGCTTCGACGCTGTGCTCGGCGATCGTACGGCGGAGCGTGGCCCGGTCGATCTTGCCGTTCGGGGTGAGCGGCAAGGCGGGCAGCACGGCGATCACGTCCGGCAGCATCGGGGCGGGCAGCCGGTCGGCGAGGAACTCCCGCAGCCCCGCGACGTCGGGCCGTCCGGTGACCGCGGCGGCGAGCCGGCGGCTGTCCGAGACCACCGCGACGCCCTGCGCGACGTCCGGGTGAGCGGTCAGCGCGGCCTCGATCTCACCCAGCTCGATCCGGTGTCCGCGGATCTTGACCTGGTGGTCGGCACGGCCGAGGAATTCCAGCGTGCCGTCGGGCCAGTACCGCGCCCGGTCACCCGTGCGGTACCAGCGAGCCTCCTCGAATTCCACGAACCGGTCGGCGGTGCGGTCCGGGTCGCCGCGATAGCCGCGCGCCACCCCGGCGCCGCCGATCCACAACTCCCCCGCCACCCAGTCGGGGCAGTCGCGATCCAGCGGATCCACCACTCTGCAGGTGACATTGCGCAGCGGCGTGCCGTACGGGATGGAGGTCCAGTGCGCGGGCACGTGGCTCACTTCCTGGACGGTGGAGTGGATCGCGGTCTCGGTGGTGCCACCGAGCGCGACGAACCGGCAGCCGGGTGCGGCGGCGGAGAGGCGGCCGGGCAGATCCAGGCCCACCCAGTCGCCGCCGAGCAGCACCAGCCGCAGAGGCAGTTCCTGTCCGGGGTCGGCGACGGTGAGCAGCATGTCGAGCAGCGCGGGCACGCAGTTGAGCACGGTGCCTCGATGCGTCCGGAGCAGTTCGACCCAGGTGGTGGCGTCGCGACGACCGCCGTCGCTGGCGCAGATGACCGCGCCGCCCACGGACAGCGGCCCGAAGAGGTCATAGACGGACAGGTCGAACTCAAGCGCTGACAGGGCCAGGGTCCGGTCGCCGGACCCGACGCCGAAGCGGTCGTTGAGATCGTCGATCGTGTTCATGGCGGCGGCGTGCGTGATCTCGACACCTTTCGGCTCCCCCGTGGAGCCGGACGTGTACAGGACGTATGCCAGGTCGGCGCCGTCGGCCGGTGCGGCCAGGGGCTCCGCGGTGACGTCCACCGAGTCGAGAACGTACCGGACGCCTGCCGCGTCGAGGATGCGCCGTCGGCGTGCCGATGGCTGGTCCACACCGATGGGCAGGTACGCGGCGCCCGCGGCCAGCACGCCCAGCACGGCGACGACCTGGGACGGCCCCTTGGGCAGTGAGATGGCGACGAGGTCTCCGGCCCCTTCAGCCTTCAGGTGCCCGGCGACTTCGAGAGCCCGCGCAGCCAGCTCACCGTAGGTCATCACGCCATCGTGATCCCACAGCAGGGCGGGTGCGTCGGGCTCGGCTGCGGCGTGGGTGAAGAAGCCGTCGTGCAGGCGGCGGCCTTCGAAGGGGGCCCTGGTCGCGTTGACCTGCTGCCGCACCTGGGTCTGCTCCGGGGGCAGCAGCGCGGGGACCGGCTCGGACCAGGCGCTCTCATCGGCCAGCAGGCGGTCGAGGAGCCGGCCGTAAGCGGCGAACATCGCGTCGGGGACGCCGGGTGTGAACGCGTCCTGCCTGACGTCCCAGTTGACCAGCAGCCCACCGTTGAGCTCGGTGACCTGGGCGTCCAGCCAGACCTGCGGGCCTTGGGAGATGATCCACGACGGTTCGCCGAAGCAGCCGGTGACCTCGGGGGCGAACAGCTCGCCCAGCCCGAGCGCGCTGGTGTACACCACCGGCGCGAGCACCTGTTCACCGTGGAGCCGCGACAGATCGCGCAGGACCTCGACCCCCGAGTAGCCGCTGTGCGCGACGTCGGTGTGGAAACGCTCCTGCAGCCGGCGCGCCCTTTCTGCGAAGGATCCTGGCACGCCGCCGTCCCATTCGAGGAGGACGGAGGAGGTGAAATCACCGACCAGCGACTCGATCTCCGGATGCAGCGGCTCCCTGTCGAACAGCGGCAGGTTGAGCAGGAAGCGGGGTTCGGCGCTCCAAGCGGTCAGGGTCTCGGCGAAGACGGCGGCCAGCGCCATGGCCGTGGTCAGCCCGTGCCCGCGGGCGGCCTGCTCCAGCCGACGCACTGCCGAGGGCGGCAGCCATCGGTGGTGCCTGACCACGGTCGCGGTCTCACCGGTCCCGGCCACCGGAAGCTGTGGGGCGGCGGGCAGGTCGGGTAGGCGCCGCTGCCAGTGCTCGCGATCACCCTCCTGCGGTACGGCGGAGCGCTGTGCCAGGTAGCGCGGATAGCTGTAGCTCAGCGGCGGCATCGTCTCGCCGCTGTACAGCCGGGCGAGGTCGGACAGCAACACCCGCAGGCTCAGCGCATCGGCCGCGACCATGTCCAGATTGACGTGCACACGCGTGCCGCCGTCCGGCAGCAAGGAGAGCTGGACGTCGAAGACCTCGCCCGCACCGATGTCCATGGCCCGATGGGACAGGCGCCGCCGCAGCTCGTCCTGGGCGATCCGGTCGTGCACCGTGAGCCCTCGCCAGGGGCTGCGGTCGAGGATGCGCTGCGTCCCGTCGTCGAGGATCTGCACGCGCAACATCCCATGCCGCTCGGTCAGCGCGTGTACGGCCCGCTCCAGCCGGGCCGGATCGACGCCCGAGCCGTCGAACTCGTTGTAGAAGTGCGCCGCCACGCCACCCAGCCGCTGTCCGGGTTGGCGCCCTGCCCAGTAGGCGTGCTGCATGAGGGCCAGCGGGAACGGCTCCGCCTCGTCGACTTCGGCATGGACCGGTGCGGCGGCCACCGGCTGCCGTGCCAGCAGGTCCCGCCAGGCGGCCAGGGTCGGCTTCGCGGCGAGGTCGGCGAACCGGACCTCGGCCCCGGACCTGCGCCACTGGCCGGCCAGCCGCATCATCGTGATCGAGTCCATGCCCAGCTCGATCAGGTTGTCGTGCTCGTCCAGCCCGGGTGCGCCCAGCAGGTCCTCGAGCAGTCCACGCAGATTGTTCATCGGGGTTCCTTTCACCAGCTGACGGGCATCGACCGGGGGCCGCGGAAGAACGTCTCGGTCTTCCACTCGACGTCTCCGGCCAGGCACAACCCGGGCAACCGGGTCACCAGCGCGCGCAGCGCCTCCTGCAACTCGATCCGGCCAAGGGGCGCGCCGATGCAGTGGTGCAGGCCGTATCCGAAGGCCAGGTGGGCGTGCTCCGCGCGATCCAGGTCGAGCGTGCCGGCCTCGGCGAACCTGAGCTCGTCACGGTTCGCCGACCCGATCGACACCAGCACCGGCTCACCGGCGCGCACCAGTGTGTCGCCTACCTGTACGTCTTCCACGGCGTAGTGCGCGAACATCGCGCTGGAGGCGAGCGGGACGAACCTCAGCAGTTCCTCGACGGCGCCTTCCACAAGTCCGGGCTCGGTATGCAGCCGCGCCCAGTCCGCCGGCCGGTCCAGGAGGATGTAGGCGAAGTTGGGGATCTGCGAGGCGGTCGCCTCGTAACCCGCAACAAGGATGGCGATGCACAGCAGCATCAGCTCCTGCTCCGACAGCCTGTCGTCCACGTCCCGGGCCTCGATGAGCGCGGTCATCAGATCGTCCTCGGGACGGGCGCGGCGCCGCTCGATCAGCCCGCCGATGTACGCGGCGAGCTCGCCCATGGCGGGGGCGACCGTGCTGGTCGACAACAGCGAGTCGTTCCAGACCCGGAACTTCTCGTGGTCCTCGGCGGGCACGCCCAGCAACTCGCAGATGACCGAGATCGGGATCGGCAGCGCGAAGTCACGCACCAGGTCAGCGGGTGGCCCGGCGGCGATCATCGCGTCGATCAGCTCTCCGGCGAGCGAGCGGACGTGCGGCCGCAGTCGTTCCACGCGGCGGGCGGTGAACGCCTTGGCGGCCAGGGAACGCACCCGGGTGAGCTCCGGCGGGTCCATCGTGACGATCCCGCCGGGGACGCGCGACAGTGCCCGCGGCGCATCCCGCTTCAGTGCGACGGCGCGGCTGAAGCGCCGTTCGCTCAGCACCAGGCGAGCGTCGGCGTACCTGGTGACGAGCCAGGCGGGCTCGCCGAACGGCAGCCGCACCCTGGTCAGGCCGTGGGTGGCCCTGGCCTCGGCGTACTCGTGCGCCAGGTCCAGGCCGTCGAAGGTGTTGAACGGGTAGGCGATCATGCACGCACCTCCCGTGCCAGGGCGGCCCGGTCGACCTTGCCCAGGCTGGTACGTGGGAACCGCTCCACGATCCGCACCCGATCGGGCAGCTTGAACGCGGCCACCCCGCAGGCGGTCAGGTGGGCTACCAGATCCCTGCGAGTGGGCGCTTCGCCGCGGGCGATCACGCAGGCACAGCTGCGCTCCCCCATGATCTCGTCGGGGATGCCGACGATGACGACGTCGTCCACGGCCGGGTGGCTCAGCAGGAGGTTCTCCACCTCCTCCACGGGGATCTTGTCACCGCCCCGGTTGATCACATCCTTGACCCGGCCCTCCACCACCAGGTCCCCGCTGTCCAGGCGGCGCACGAGATCGCCGCTGCGATAGAAGCCGTCCTCGGTGAAGGCGACCGCGTTGTGCTCGGGGGCCAGGTAGTAGCCGCGAATCGTGTACGGGCCGCGTACCTGGAGCTCACCCGCCTCGCCCGGCGGCACCGGTCTGCCGCCGGCGCCGACGATCCGCACCTCGTCGTCATCGGACAGCGGGCGGCCCTGCGTGTCGAGCACGATGTCCGCCGGGTCATCCGGGCGGGTGAAGTTCAGCAGGCCCTCGGCCATGCCGTACACCTGCTGGAGGGCGCAGCCGAACTCGGGTCCGACGCGGCGCGCCACCTCGGCCTTGAGCCTGGCGCCTCCCGCCTGGAGCAGCCGCAGGCTGCTCAGGTCCGCCCCACCCTCGGCAAAAGCTTCCAACCAGACCAGGACCAGGGGCGGGACCAGGGCCGTCATCGTGACCCGCTCGCGGCTGATCAGCGGAAAGGCGATGCCGGGGTCGGCGGTGGTGGCCAGGACCACGGTGCCGCCCGCCCAGAACGTGCCGAGGATGCCGGGGCAGGCCAGCGCGAAGTTGTGGGCCACCGGAAGTGCCGCGAGATAGCGCGTGGTGTGGTCGAGGCCGCAGAGCTCGGCACTGGCCCGCAGGTTGTAGTGGTAGTCGTCGTGGGTCCTGGGGATCAGCTTGGGCAGGCCGGTGGTGCCGCCGGACAGCAGCAGCACGGCCACGTCACCGGGGTCCGGCCCCGCCGGCCCGCTGCCGCCGGCGCGGTCGATCTCGGCGAAGGCGGTGAACTCGCCTGGCTCGCCGACCACGAACACGTGCTCGACCTCCGGCACCGCGCGCGCCAACGAGCGCTGATCTTCATGAACGACGTAGGCGACCGGCGCCGCGAGCTTGGCCAGGTGGACGATCTCGCTCTCGCGATGCGGCGGGAGCGCGAGCACGGGCACGGCGCCGATCCGGAACAGCGCGAACGTCAGGGCGACGAACTCGGCCACGTTCGGCAGATGGACGAGCACCCGGTCGCCCCGCCGGATGCCGCGGGCGCCGAGCCCGGCGGCCACCCGGTCCGCCCAGTCGTCCAGCTCCTGGTACGTCCAGCGCCGGTCCCCGTCGACCAGCGCCGTACGTTCCGGCCACTTGTCCGCGCTCTCGCCCAGGACCGTGCCGAGGGTCCGGCCCTGCCAGTGGCCGCGGACGCGGTAGCGGTGCGCGAATTCGTCAGGCCATCCGGTGAATCCGTCCATTTCGGTCTCCTTCACGTGGTGCGAGCAGCGAAGAGCATGTGGCCGAGCCGGGCGAGTGGATGCCCGGCTTCTGGCAGCGTGGCGACCCGCTCCAGTCCCGCGCGGTCGAGCACGTCATGCCACTGGGCCAGGGACAGGAAGGTCGTGCCGGCGCCGGCCCGGTCGTCTCTGGCATCGGCCATGAGGAAGGCCTGCGTGATCAGGACCCAGGGCTGCTCGACGGTGGGCTCGGTGAGCACCAGCCAGCCGCCGGGGTCGAGCAGCCGGGCGAGGTGCCGCACGGAGGCATCGGTGTCCTGGGCGGCGTTGAGCACTCCACCGCCGATCACGACGTCGAACGATCCAGGCGTGAACCCCTGCACGTCCGGTTCGAGATCGATGTCGTATCGACCGAAACGGACCCACGGGTAGGCGCGCAGGCGCTCTGCCGCCTGATCAACGAAATAAGCTGAAATATCGGTGTAGAAGTAGTCGACGTCGGCCTCCTCCAGGGCGGGCAGGATCCGCTCGGTCGTCGCGCCCGTGCCCGCGCCGACCTCCAGCACTCGCAGCGGCCGCCGCTCCCGCCACCTCGCGGCGATGCCGCCGAGCAGGGCGGCGGCCGCGCGATGCTGATATCTGCCGGCGAGGTTCTCCCGGTACTGGGATTCCGCGAGGTCCATCCGGCCTTCGGGAAACAGCAGGCCAACGGCATGACAGTGGCCGCTGAGCAGCTCCGGCAGCCGCTCGGCGCTCCGTCTCGCGTACTCGGCGGTCCCTGACGCGCCCATCGGCGCCTGCCACGCCTGCTCGACCTCGCGCCACGTTCGCTCGATCGTGGCGTCGGTGTACTCCGCCGCAGCCGGTACGGCTCGCAGTCCGCCGACATCGCTGCTCAGCAGCCCTTCTTCCGTGAGCACGGCCAGCCAGCGGCGAAGCAGCCGCTCATATCTGGGGATGACGGAGGTCCTGATGGCGATCTCGTCCGCGGTATAGCGGTCGCCGGGTGCCGTGAACAGGCCACGGCGGCTCAGCGCGTTCAGCATGGAGAGCAGGGCGGTACGGCCGAGGCGGTCGAGCGCGGCGAGGGCCGCATCCACGTCGATGCCGCGCAGCTCTCGATCGGCGGCAGCGGCGGTATCGCCGACCAGCTTCCGCACGTCATCCTCAGCCTGCGGAAGAGCGGTCATGACCAGCTCCACGGCGAATGTCTCCCGGACTGACCTGGTCTCGGCGTCGGTGATCGGCCCAGGGCCGCAGATGATCCTGGTCAACGCGGACAGGTCGGTCATCGCCGCCGCGGGCTGCGCCGGTAGGGCTCGTGCCAGGGCCGCGGACAGCACGGCACGGTCGGCCGCCGTTCGTTCGAGAAATGCCAGTGCCCGCGCCGGGGTCCACGGACCTGGGCCGTACACGACGCTCGCTCCGGCGATCCACGAGGCCAGCATCGCGTCGCCGCCGAAGCCGCGTGGAGGCGCCAGAACCGCGACCCGGGCCGGCGCATCGCCCAAGGCCGTGAGGATGGTGGACGGGTCGCCGTCGTCCGGTCCGTCCGCCAGCCCGTCCACCATCGCCAGAACGGCGGCCGGCGTGCCCTCATCCCAGGGCTCTGAGGGTTCCCGCTCGATGAGGCGTAGCAGGTCGGCACCGGTCCACACCTCCGCGCCGTACTCCAGAGCGGGGCGCTCGGCGAGGCGGCTCAGCACGCCGCGGATCGTCTCCACCCGTATTCCCCTCACTGGGCGACCGCCAGGAACAGCCGCTGCCCCGCGGCAGCCAGCGGCGAGCCGGGGCCCGGCAGGGTGAAGCGCGGCTCGAATCCCGCGGTGGTCAGCTCGGCGTGCCAGCCGGACTCGTCCAGGAACACCGGCCCGGACAGCAGGAACTGCATCGAGGTGAGGACGGCGGGGCTCTCGCGCGTCGACTCCGTGAACACCAGCCACCCGCCCGGCTCCAGCAGGCCCCTTATCCGGCTCAGCGTCCGTCCCACGTGAGTGGCGTTGTGCAGAACATTGCCCGCCAGCACCACATCGGCGGATCCGGGCTCGACGGTGAAGTCCTCGTTGAGATCGAGCAACCCGCAGGTCACCCGGTCCCCGAAGCGTTCGGTGGCGGCCACCGTGAAAAGCCGCGAGACATCGGTGAACAGATACACGAACTCCGTGCCGCGGAGCGCCCGCAGCGCGGCGGCCGTGCTCAGCCCGGCGCCGCCACCCAGCTCGACCACCCGCAGCGGACCAGGTGCCGCTGCCGCGGCTTCCCGCAGCAACTCCCCGGCGGCGGCGTTGAGAAATCCGGTGAAGGCGTTGTCCTGATAGGCGGCCAGCGCCGCCAGCACATCGCCGTCGGCGAACAGCAACTCCTGCACGGAGACCTCGTCGCGCAACAGCTGCGGCAGCCGGGCCAGCGCCGCACGGTGGAACCGCGCCATCCTCGGCGGAAAGCCGAGCACCGCGTACGCCTGCTCGAAGTCGGCCCCGGGTTCACCGCCGCGGCCCGCGGCGGTTGCCAGGCCGGGACTCTCGGTGGCGAGGGCGGCCAGCCAGCGATCGATCAGCCAGGCGTGCCGCGGCGCGACGCCCAGCCGGGCGACGATCTCCGCCGAGCCGATCACGGGGTATCGCGGAGACCGAAGCAGTTCGGCCATCGCCTGCAGGCTGATCTCCTCCACGTGTCTCAGCGCTCTGGGCAACGCCTGCGGATCGCGACCGGCGAGCGCGACCAGACCCGCCGTCTGCGCGCGATCCGGCTGCCCGGCCACGCGGACACCGCTCGTCCCGGACGCATGAGTGCCGCCGACGACGCTCCTTGCCTGCTCCGATGAACCGAACTCCGCCGTCACAGTGCTCCCTCCTCGGTCAGGGCAGGCTCCTCGAAAGTGATCGGCTCCGCTGTTCCGGTGGCGGTGAGGCGGTCGATGGTGGTCTCCGGGTCGAGCACGTCCGCGGCGTAGTGGCGGCCCGGCGGCGTCTCCCCTCTGACGACCGCCCAGGCCGCCAGCGCCGTGATCGCGCCGCTCAACTCGCCGTTGCCGGGCCCTCTCAGCACCACGGTGCGAGTGCTCGGCGCGCCACCTTTCCGGCCGTCGAGCCGCAGGAGCAGGATGGCGTACGGCTCGCGCCCCGCGAGATCGAGCAGACTGGCCCGGCACAGCGCCGCCACGGCCGCGGCGCGGTCCAGGGAATGCACGCGGTCGAACGCGGTGCGGACATGGCTCCCGGCCAGCACCGTGTACCAATCGCCCCGGAGCAGCCGGAGCGACTCGGCCAGCCGCGCGTTCTCCGTACTGAGTGACGGGAGCAGGCTCACCTCGCCGGGGAAGAACGGCAGCGTGACGTCGGTGCGCCGGGTCAGCGCCGCGGATTTGCGGCCCTGTCGCCACGCGGCGAGCGGCTCGCTCAGGCCGTCGTCCGCGCCCTGCAGATAGTCCTCGGCGGCCGTCTCGGTGAAGCGATCCAGCACCCCGAGATGGGCCACGAGGCTGTGGACCTCGTCGAAGTGCCGTCGGGCCGCCCACCTGGGGAGCAGCCCGGTGAGCCCGGGTTGCAGGCCGGCGGAGAGCACCGCGCGGCTCTCCGCCCACTCCCCCGGGTCCAGCCGCCGGTACAGGGCGTCGTCGCCCGCGGCGTCCACGTAGTCGGCGCCCGCACGCAAAGCGGCCCTGGCCACGCGGTCCCCGATCAAGTGGCTGGGACCCGCGCAGTTGACCACCACCCGGCAGCCGCCGGCGAACCGGTCGAGGGAGGCGTCATCCCAGAAGTCGACCACCCGGTAGTCGTGGACGCTGTGGCGGACGGAGCGCCCGCCCAGGCGCAGCGGGCCCGCGCCCAGCATGGCCAGGGTGTCGACCGCGTGCCTGCCGACCTCGCCGGAGGCGCCAAGAACAGCGATCATGACACCAACCGCCAGCCCTGGGAGCGGCGGCGCTCGGCCCAGAACCGGGTGTAGTGTCCACCCGCCGCCAGGAGCTCCTCGTGCGTGCCCCTCTCGACGATCCGCCCGCCGTCGAGCACCAGGATCTCGTCGGCGGCCACCACGGTGGGCAGTTGGTGCGCGATGACCAGCAGCGTCGACCGGTCCATCATGCTGCGGAGCGCATTGTGCACGAACCGTTCGTTCTCGGGGTCCAGTGCCGCGGTGGCCTCGTCGAGCAGCACGATCGGCGCGTCCTTGAGCAGCGCCCTGGCCACCGAGACCCGCTGCCGTTCGCCGCCTGACAACGCCGCGCCGCCTTCGCCGACCCTGGTGTGCCAGCCGTCTGGGAGGCGGGCCACGATCTCGTCCACTCCGGCCAGCCGCGCCGCCTCGCGCACCTCCTCGTCGGTGGCCCCTGGGCGCCCGACCCGGATGTTGCCCTCCAGAGTGTCGTCGAACAGGTACACGTCCTGCATGACCACCGACAGCTGCGCCATCAGCCCTTCCGTGGTCAGCTCCCGCACGTCGACGCCGCCCACGGCGACCGAACCGGCATCGACGTCGAAGAAGCGCATGATGAGCCGGGTGATCGTGGTCTTGCCCGATCCTGACGCGCCGACGATCGCGGTCATCGTGCGTGGACGTACGCGGAAGGAGACATCGTGGAGCACCGGCCGGCCTGGCGCGTAGCCGAAGCTCACGCCGGACAGCTCGATCTCGCCGGGGCGGATGACCGGCTGCGGGCGGGATGGCTCGGCCAGCGGCCGCTCGTCGAAGATGGCGGCGAGCCGGTGCAGGTCGTTGGCGGCCATGCGGAGCATCCCCGACTGTCCGGCCAGCTCGGCCAGCGGTCCGGCGAACCGGGCCGCCAGCGCCAGCAGCGCCACAAGTGTCACGGGCGCCACGGAGCCGTTCACCGCGAGGAGCACGCCGAGGGCGATCAGCGCGGCGAAGGCCAGTTGCACGGCGAAACCGCTGGCCAGCAGGCGCGGTGCGGTCTGCGCGAGCATCCGGCCCCAGGCCCGCTTCTGGTTCTCGACGGCCTCGTCCAGCGGCTGGTATCCCTCGCTCGTGCGGCCGAAGGCCCGCAGCACTTGCTGGTTGGCGGCGAACTCCACCACTCGGCTGCTGGCGAGCGTCCCCGCGGCGTCGGTCAGTTGCTCGCTACGGCCCACCCAGGTCGCCGACCAGCGGTGGATCAGGTAGAGCAGCGGCCCGCACAACAATGTGGCCAGTCCAAGCCGCCAGTCGAAGAAGAGCATGGCGACCGCGACGGTCGCGGGCGTCAGGATCCCGCTCGCCACCGGCGTCAGCAGGTGCGCGGTGACCTGGGTGACCATCATCGTGCCGCCGGTGGCGCTGCGCGAGAGCCGGCCCACCCGCTCGGAGGAGAACCAGCCCAGCGGCAGCGAGGCCACATGGTCGCCGAGCCGATGGTGGAGGCTGGTGAGCGTGACGATCGCGAGAGCGAACCCTCTCATGGTCTGTACGTAGTACGCGACGCAGGTGGCCGCCACCACGGCCAGCGTCGCCGCGCCCCAGGCCAGCGCGGTGCCGGTGGCTCCGGCCAGCATCGACTCCAGCACGGGCACGAGGAAGGCCATCGCGACGCCCTGGAGCACGGAGAAGGCGGCCAGCCAGGCCAGGTACACCTGGACCGAGCGGCGGTGCTGCGGCCCGAGGATCGTCATCAGGTCGCGGATCATCGTGCGCTCTCCTCAGCGTCGGCGTAGGCATGCCACATGCGGGCGTACCGGCCGTCCGCGGCCAGCAGCTCTTCGTGCGTGCCCCGCTCGGCCGCCACGCCGCCGTCGAGCAGGACGATCTGGTCGGCCCCCGTGATGGTGGCCAGCCGGTGCGCGATCACCAGCACGGTGCGGCCGCGAGCGACAGCGGACAGCGCGTCCTGGATCTGCGCCTCCGACTCCGGGTCGGCGTAGGCGGTGGCCTCGTCCAGCACCAGCACGGGCGTGTCCGCCAGCAGCGCGCGGGCGATCGAGATGCGCTGCGCCTCACCGCCCGAGAAGACCGCGTCGTCTCCCACCACCGAGTCATAGCCCCGGGGTAGTTCGAGGATCCGGTCGTGGATCCGGGCCGCGGTGGTCGCGCCGACCATCTCCTCCTCGGTCGCGTCGGGGCGTCCGAGCCGGAGGTTGTCGGCGACGGTGCCGCGCAGCAGCCGCACGTCCTGCAGCACGAAGCCGACCTTGCGGTACAGCACGTCCGGTGCGATCTCTCGCACGTCCACCCCGCCGAGACGAACGGCTCCCGATGTGACGTCGTAGAAGCGGGGAACCAGCTTGGCGAGCGTCGATTTGCCGGCGCCCGAGGCGCCGACGAGTGCGGTGACGGTACCCGCCCGGCACTCCAGGCTCACGCCGGTCAGTGCGCTCGCCGAAGAGCCGTCGTAGCTGAAGGAGACCTGATCGAATTCGATGTCATACCCCTGCGGCTCCACGGGGTTCTCGGCGATCGGCAAGGTCGGGGTGCGCAACAGCGCCGCGATCCGGCCGGCTGCGGCGCTCGCCTTGCGCTGCGCTGTCACCGCCTGGTTGAGGGTCAGCAGAGTAGACGGGATGATCATGGCGACCAGCACCTCGGCGAGCGCATCGATCGGGGTCACCCAGCCCTGCACCGTGTACCAGATTCCGCCGGCCAGGCTCACCAGGGCGACGACCGGGGCCGCGAGCGCCATCGAGGTGAGGGCTTCCAGGCGGAGGATGGGGCGTACCCAGCCCGCGTACAGCTCGCCATATGCGCCGACCGCCCGCGTGTAACTCTGGTGGGCCCGGTTGGCCTGCCCGAAGGCCTTCACCACGCTGATGCCGTGCACGAACTCCACGATCGCCGCACTGACCCGGGCGAAACCGGCGTCCAGCTGGATCATCTTGTCGCCGAAGCCGCGCATCATCTTCGCGTACGCGACCAGGTAGATCGGCAACGTCACGAGGGCCAGCAGCGCCAGCCGCCAGTCGAGCCAGAGCAGATAGGCCACCCCGCCGAGCGGCAACACGATCGCGCCGGTCAGCTCGACGTCGTGGTGCGCCGTCAGGTGATGGATGTCCTCAATGTCATCCTGGGCCGCCTTGCGCACCATTCCGGAGTTCGTGTCGGAATACCACCCGAGCGGCACCTTGCCCAGATGTTCCACGATCCGGCGGCGAAGCAGCGCCTGCAGCCGGGCGTCAGCCACATGGGTCAGCCAGAGCGCCAGGCCGTTGCAGGCCCAGCCGGCCACGAGCGCGGCGGCGACGACGGCGGCGATCCCGGCCACGTCACCGCCCTCGACGGGACCGGGACCGAGCAGGGCCCGGCCGAGTTCGGCGATGCCGGCGAACGGGACGAGCGTGCTCAGCGCTCCCACCGCGGCCACGAGAACGCCTGACCTGGTCCACCATCGCACCGGACTGCGCAGCTCGCGCAGGGCGTCAGCCTGCGTGCGCTGCTCGCTCTTTCGCTCCGCAGGCTCAGGCGGAGGTGCCGGCGCTGTCGCCTCCGTGCTGTCGGCGGTCACCGTCATGAGCGCTCTCCCCTTTCGATCAGTGGTGCTGCCAGGTGTTCGGCCACCACGCCGACTTGTGGCGGCTCGATGACGCTGAAGTGGTTGCCGGGAACGTCGATCACGGTGAAGTCGCCGAGGCAGATCTCCCGCCAGAACGGCGCGGCGAGATGGCCGACTCCCGCGGTGATGCCGAACGACTGCTGCTCGGCGGCCCGCAGGAAGGTGATGTCGCCGGCGTAGGGCTCCGGGTCGAAGCGCGCGGCCCGCATGCTGTGGCGGCAGACCCGGAACAGCGCCGGCACCAGCTCCGACCCCACCGGAACCCCGGCATGGCCGGCCGCGGCGGCGGCGTAGGCGGCCAGGCGCTCCTCTTGGGGCCGTTCGCCCTGCCTGCGCGCGGCGGCAGCCACCGCCTCCAGGCCCGGGTCGCCGGTCAGAGCGGCCATCGCCCCGGCCGGGACCTTGCGGTCGTAGCGGGTCATCAGCAGGTCGATCGCCCGGTAGACGTCGGCGCTGTCGACGTCCTCGCCGAAGACCGTGGCGACCGGGTCCAGGTTGAGGTTGGGCACGAAGATCGACTCGAAGGCCAGTTCCTCGTCGGTGTCGATGAACATCGGGATGCTGTCCACCAGTGTCAGGTCCTCGACGGTGGCGCCGCGTTCCAGCAGGCGCCTGGCCACCTCGGTGGCCAGCAGGCCGCCCAGGCAGTAGCCGATGAGCTGGAAGCGGGTGTGCCCCTCATCGATCAGCCGCTGGGTGTAGTCGTCGGCGACCCGGCTGATGAGCTCCTGCGGCTCGATGGCGCAGTACTCCTCCGCGTCGGCCACCGCCAGCCCCACCACCGGCCCGAGGTCCTGCTCCGCCAGCGCCCTGCCGAGCGACTGGAAGTAGTCCATCGTCCCCAGCGCCGCGTGGAAGAGCACGCGGAGCGGCCCTTCGCCACCGCCGCCGAACGGCACCAGCAGCGAGTTGCCGGAGCTCGCGCGCCGGCTGATCTCCTTGTCGGGAGGGGCCGCGGCCTGCCGGCCGTTCCGCAGTGCCGTGGCGAGAGCGGCCACGGTGGGTTCGTTGAGCATCTGGCGCAGGAGCGTGTCGTAGGTGAACCCCGCGGCCTCGGAGAGCTCCTCCCGCAGGCGTCCTGCCATCCGCGCCATGATCAGGGAATCGGCGCCGTGGTCGTAGAAGTTGTCGAGCCGCCCGATGCGCGGCAGCCCGAGCGCGGCGGCCCACAGCCCGCACAGCCGCCCTTCGAGATCATCCGGCGCGGCCGCTTCGCCGCTGTCCGGCTCGCCGGTCGTGGCGGCGGGCCGCCATCCGGCGAGCATCCGCCGGTCCACCTTGCCGTTGCCGGTGAGCGGAAGCTCGTCCACGACCTGCAGGTGCGCGGGCACCATGTGCGGCGGCAACCGCTCGGCCAGGAAGGCGGCAAGGTCCGCTGTGGTCACCGGCTGCCGATCGGTCTTCACCCGGGCGGCGAACACATGCATGCCCTGCGCGGACTGGGGATGCCCGGCCTCGGGCAGGCACAGCTCGACCTGCCCGCCGGCGGCCTGGATCAGTTCCAGCCAGCGTTGCCGGGTCAGCAGCGGGCTGCCGCCGTCCGGTCGTTCCCGCATCATGAAACCTTGGGTGAGCAGGATGTGCGGATGATCCGCCGTCGGCTCGGTGCACACCAGCCAGCCGCCGGGGGCGAGCAGTTCGACGGCGGCGGCCACCGCGGCCGCGGGGTCGATGGTGCTGTTGAGCACTCCGGCGCAGAGCACCACGTCGAAGGAGTTCGGCGCCAGACCCTGCGCGCGGAAGTCCTGGTCGAGATCGAACAGCCCGAACCGTACCCACGGGTGCTCGCGGAACTCCTCGCGGGCTTCCGGCAGGAAGAACGGCGTGAGGTCGGTGAAGTAGTAGTCCACGTCGAACCCGGTGAGCATCGGGATCGCGGCCGCGCTGGTCGCCCCGGTGCCCGCGCCTGCTTCGAGCACCCGCAGCGGGCCCTCGTGCCCGGCCGCGATGCGGTTCAGCTGGGCGGCCGCCGCGTGGTTGAGGTAGCGGGCGATGGCGTTGTCGCGGTAGACCGCGTGGGCCACGTCCGTCCTGCCTTCGGGGAACAGCAGCTCGAACGGGTTCTGCTCGTCGGCCAGCAGGGCGTGCAGCCGTTCGACGTGAGCCAGGTGGTACCGCACGAAGCCAGGTGTGCACAGTCCGGCGGCATCCTGCGTCTCGACTCGCTGCCACGCCTGCCGTACCGTTGCCGCGTCCACCTCGCCGGTCCTCGTGTAGCGGCCTCCGTCGGATGCCAGCCAGCCCGCGTCCGCCAGCAGCGCGAGCCAGCGGCGGACCAGCCAGTGGTGCTTCTCGTGCACGTGTGCGATCCGCAGCACCTCGTCGGCGGTGTGCGCGTCCTGCCGCGTGCCGAAGGCGCCGCGCTCCACCAGCGCGTTCAGCATGGCCAGGTGGGCGGCCTCGTGCAGGGCCCGCACATGCTCGGCCACCTGGCCGGCGGTGACCTCGGGCACCTGCGCGTCCGCGAACCGCCGCACGGCGGCGGCGGCCCGATCATGCCGGTCCTCCTGCCTGGACAGGGCCGCGCGGCGGGCGGGTTCGGCGAATCCGAGCAGTGCGCGTTCGCTGTCCACCACGGCCGCGGCTGCGCCTACCGCCGGGTGGGCGAGGAGGGCGGCCTCGATCTCGCCCAGCTCGATCCGATGGCCACGGATCTTGACCTGACCGTCCTCGCGGCCGAGGAACTCGATCTCGCCCCCGGGTAGGTAGCGGCCCAGGTCGCCGGTGCGGTACAGCCGCTGACCGTCCGCGGGATGCGGGAAGAAGCGCGCGGCGGTCAGCTCCTCGTCACCAAGGTAGCCGGTGGCCAGACCCGCCCCGGTGATGTAGAGCTCGCCGGTGACCCACACCGGGCAGTCGCGCATCGAGCCGTCCAGCACGCGGAAGCCCTGGTTGGCCAGCGGCCTGCCGTACGGGATGCTGACCCACTCCGGGTCGACCCGGTCGATCGGGTGGTAGATGGACCAGATCGCGGCCTCGGTCGCGCCACCCAGGCTCACCAGCGACAATCCCTCGGTGAGCGCGGCGATCTGTGCGGGGAGGGTGATGGGAATCCAGTCGCCTGACAGCAGCGCCAGCCGGAGCGACCGGATGGGGACCGGCTCGGTCTCCAGGTAGTTCGCCAGCATCTGCAGTTGGGCCGGCACCGAGTTCCAGACCGTCACCTCGTGCTGGGCGACCAGGTGAGCCCAGTGCGAGGGGTCGCCCGGGCGGGCCGCGTCGGGCAGCACGAGCGTGGCGCCGATCGAGAGCGGGCCGAAGATGTCGTAGACGGACAGGTCGAAGCCCAGCTGCGCGAGGCCGAGCACCCGGTCCCCGGCGGTGATGGCGAAGCGGCGGTTGACGTCCTCGATCGTGTTCAGCGCGGCACGATGAGTGATCACCACGCCTTTGGGGTCGCCGGTGGAGCCGGAGGTGTAGATCACGTACGCGGGTGCGTCAGGATCGCCGGGTGTGACCTCGGGCAGGGTGTCGCCGGGGACCAGTGCGTCGACGTCGATCACGGTGCGCCCGGCCGGGTGGTCCAGCCACGACTGGGTGAGCACGAGGCGTACCCCGTTGAGGAGCTTCTCCTTGCGAAGAGGCGGTTGTGTGGTGTCGACGGGCAGGTAGACGCCACCGGCGAGCAGCACGCCGAGGACCGCCTGCACCTGCTCGGGACCCTTGTCCATGACGATCGCGACGCGCTCGCCCGTGGCGCAGCCCGCCTCCCGCAGAGCCTCGGCGACGGCGACGGCCCGCCGTACGAGTGCCGCGTACGTCAGCGTCCCGGCGGGTCCGGTGATCGCCGCCGCGTCCGGAGTGCGGGCCGCCTGGGCGAAGACCTCGGCGTGCAGCAGCGCGTCGGGGAGCGGCGCGGCCGTGGCGTTGGCGCGGTCGCGCTCGTCCACCTGCCAGGCGGGCAGCGGCACCAGATCGCTGCTCTGCCAGGCCTCGTCCCCGTCGGCCAGCCTGCCGAGCAGCGACTCCATCGCCGCGAACATGTCGTCGACCAGGCCGCCGGGGAAGATCCCCTGGCGGACGTCCCAGTTGACCTCCAGCCCACCGGTGCCGTCGGTCACCTGGCAGTCGATGAACACCTGGGGTGTCTGGGTGATGCCGACGCCCGTGCGCCGGGGGCCGAGCCCGATCCCGCTGGTGAACACCACCGGCATGAGCGCGGCCTCGCGCCCCCGTCGGCGCGCGATCTCCCTGACGACCTCGACCCCGGAGTACAGCCGGTGATCGAGGTCGTCGAACAGCCGGCCGCCCAGGCTCCGCGCCCGTTCGGCGAACGGCACTCCCCCGCCGTCCTCGACGGCCAGCAGGCTCACCGAGGTGAAGTCGCCCACCAGCCGGTCCACCTGCGGGTGCAGGGGCAGCCGGTTGAGCAGGGTGAGGTTGAGGCTGAAACGGGGACGGCGGGCCCATCTCTGCAGCACGGCGGCGTAGGCGCTGAGCACCGCCGCCGACGGGGTGACCTCGTGCCGTCGCGCCCGCTCGCGCAGGCTCTCCCACTGCGCCGCGCTGAGCCGGGCGTGGTGACGGCGAAACCGAGGCCGGTCGCCCGTCCCGGCGCGCATGGGAAGGTCGGGGGCGGCGGGCAGGTCGTCGATGCGGGCGTGCCAGTACTCGCGGTCGCGGTGGTATCTGGGTGTCTCGCGTAGCCGCCGCTCCGCCAGGAGGTAGTCGCGGAAGGTGAGCTCCAGCGGCGGGAGTTCGGCTGCCGGGTCGGCGAGCAGCGTGTCGAGTTCGTCCAGGAGTACGCCCGCGCTGGCCCAGTCGGCGATCAGCGAGTCCATCGAGATGTGCAGGACGTCGCCGGTGACGCGCAGCTCGAACAGCGGCCAGGCAGTCGTCTCGTAGACGCGGTGCCCGAGCTCCTCGCGTACCGACTCCGCGTCGGCGCCCTCCAAGACCTGGTAGCGCGGCACCTCCGGCAGCACCTGCTGGTAGCCGTCCGGCGAGATGACCGCGCGGAGCATGTCGTGCCGCGCGATCAGCCTGTTCCACGCCTCCTCCAGCCGGGTCCGGTCGAGCCCGGGATAGGCGATCTCCAGGTAGCCGTGGCAGGCCACGCCGCCGTAGCCGAAGGAGTCCTGCCTGCCGAGCAGGTAGGCGGTCTGCACGTCGGTGAGGGGGAACGGCTCCGCGCCGGCCTCCGGATCGTGGGCGATGGTGACGGCGCTGCCGGAGAGCAGCTCCACGATCTCGGCCTTGTGCTCGCGCAGCGCCGCCCGGCGCTCCTCGGTCAGCACTCCACGAGGTGCCCGGAAGCGGATATTTCCGGACTCCTCCCAGAGGTCGACCCCCAGGGTTCTCAACTCGGCGACGATTTCTACGGCAAGATCAGGGGCAGTCATACGAAAAGCTCCTCGGCTGGGTTCGATGAGCCGAACAGACGCGTGACGAGCCGCTGCGGCTCCGCGCCCGCGGGCAGCAGGTCGCAGGTCCGGCCCGTGGTCAGCGCTCGGCCCTTGGCCAGGACCAGCAGGCGGTCCGATGCGGTCGCGGCGACTGCGGGGTCGTGGGTGATCAGGACGACAGCCAGTCCGAGCCGGGCCCGCAGGTCGCCGAGCAGGTCGAGCACGCCCGCCTGCGTCTCGGCGTCGAGCGCGGAGGTGACCTCGTCGCAGATGAGCACCTCGGGTTCGGCGGCGAGCGCCCTGGCCAGGGCCACCCGTTGACGCTGGCCGCCGGACAACTCGCCGGGCAACCGCGCGGCCACGGACTGTTCGAGCCGTACCGCTTCGAGGAGACGGCTCACCTCCGCGTCCTGGGTGGCCCGCGCCGTGATGCCCCGCAGCAGCCGAAGCGGGCGGACGAGCGCGGTCCTGACGTCCTGGCGCGGGTGCAGCGCCTCTGCCGGGTTCTGCGCGACCAGGCCGATCGCGGCACGCTGCGCGCCGGTACGGGCGCGCACATCGCCGGCGAGCGAGACGCCGTGAAGGGCCACTGTGCCGCTGTCCGGCCGGTGCAGGCCGACGACACAGCGCGCGAGCGTGCTCTTGCCGACCCCCGACACGCCGAGGACGGCCAGGCACTCCCCCTGGCGGACTGCCAGATCCACCTCGGACAGGACGGTCTGCGAGCCGTACCCGGCGCTGATCGCCCGTCCCTCCAACACCACCGCACGCTCAGGCTCGGGCGGATCGGCCACGGTAACCCGCGCGGGAGGCACTGGGCGCTCCTGGGCGAGTTCCCCGGCCGGGCGGTCGTCCGCGATCCTGCCATCGGCGATCATCACGATGCGGTCCACCAGGGAGCGCACGGTGCTCACCTCGTGGCTGACCCAGAGCAGGGCGACGCCCTCCTCGCGCAACCGCCGGATCTCCGCCAGCATCTCCGCCTTCGCCAGCAGGTCCAAGGCCGTGGTTGGCTCGTCGAGCACCAGCAGACGAGGCGATCGGGCGAGCGCCGCGGCCACCACGACCCGTTGCTGCTGCCCGCCGGAAAGCTGGTGCGGGTACCGTCCCGCGAGATCAACGGGCAGCGCGACGTGTTCCAGCAGCCGCCGGACGGTGGCGGCCCGGTCGCGGCGCGGGATGCGCCGTCCGGTCGCGGTGAGCAGGGCTGAGGACACTGTGGCGTACGGGTTGAGCGCCGCGCCCGGGTCCTGGCCCACGTAGCCGATGGTGCCGCCGCGAATGCCGGGCGGCGGATGCGGGAACATCTCCCGTCCGTCCACCGACACCCGGCCGCCCACGTGCCGGACACCCGGGCGCAGATGCCCCAGTACGGCCAGAGCCATGGTCGTCTTTCCCGACCCGGAGCGCCCGACGACCCCGACCGCCTCGCCCGCGCCGAGCGTGAAGTCGATTCCGTCGACGATCGCCCGGTCGCCCGCGCACAATCGCAGTCCGGCCAGTTCCACCAGCGGGCTCATGTCAGCATCCCCCTGGATCGGCGGCTCACGCCGTCCGCGGCCAGGTTGGCGGCCACCGCGATGGCCGCGATCCCGAGCACCGGCACGAGCAGCGCCCAAGGCTGCAGCGCGGCGCCGGGGAGCGCCTCCACGATCAGCAGCCCCCAGTCGGAGCTGGACGTGCTCAACCCGAGAAAACCCGCCGCGGCGACCAGGTAGACCGCGGTGACGAAACGGATGCCGAGGTCGGCCAGGAGTGTCCCCGCGACCAGGGGGAGCACCTCGCGGCCCAGCAGCCAGCCCCAGCCCTCGCCACGCGCGATCGCGGCCTCGAGATGGGCCCGCCCGGTCACCTGCTCCGCCGCGGCGCGCGCGACCCGCGCCGAGAGCGGCACGCTGGCCAGCGCGACCGCCAGCACGAGCCCGGCCCGGTTCGGCAGAGCGGTGAGCACCAGCAGCAGCACCAGGATCGGCGGTACCGCGACCAGCGCGTCCAGCGGTCGCATGATCAGGGCCTGCCTCAAGCGACCGCCGAGTGCGGTGAACAGCCCGGCCAGCGCACCCAGTCCCGCTCCCGCGAGCGCGGAGACCAGGCTGGTCAGCAGCAGCGGGCGGCCACCGTGCAGCATCCGCGAGAGCACGTCCCGGCCGAGGTGGTCGGTTCCCAGCGGCCCGCCGACTCCCGGCGGCGAGTACGGCGGAGCGACGGGTGCGGTCGCCGAGTGCGGCGCGACTTCGGGTCCCAGCAGGATCACCAGCAGCACCACGCCCGCGAGCGCCCAGCCTGTCCGCCTCATGTCCCCACCGCCGTCCGCAGGCGCGGCGTCAGCAGCACCACACCCAGGTCGGCCAGGACCAGAGCGCCCAGCATGGCCGCGCCGAGGATCAGCACCAGCGCCTGCACCACCGGCAGGTCACCGGACTGCACCGAGGCCACCAGCAGTTCCCCGATCCCGGGATAGCCGAAGACCTTCTCCACCAGTACGGCTCCGCCGGCGAAGGCGACAGCGGTGACCAGCCACACCTGGACGGCCACCGGCAGCACCGCCGGGATCACCGCCCGCCGCATGACCCTCGCACCTGATGCGCCGTTCAGCCGGAGGAACTCGACAGCCGATCCGGTGAGGGTCGCCGAGGCCGCGGCCCTGATCACCCGGACCGCGTAGGCGAGCCCCACGAGCAGCAGGCTGAGCACCGGAAGCACCAGTACCTCGGGCCGGGCCAGCGGGCCGGCCCCCACGGGCAGCAGCGAGACCGCGGGCAGCACGCGCAGGGTGACCGCGAACACGACCACCAGCGCGCCGGCCACCACGAACTCGGGCACCGACACCAGCAGGAGAGCGCCCGCCGAGACCGCCACGTCGGCTGCCTTCCCGCGCCGCCACGCGGCCCACAGCCCGAGCGCCAACGACAGCGGCGCGAGCAGCGCGGACGCGATCCCGGCCAACAGTGCGGAGTTGCCCACCCGGTCCGACAGCATCTCGCTCACCGGCCGTCCCGAGGCCGACACTCCGAGATCGCCGCGGGCCAGCCCGGCGACCCACTCGGCGTAGCGGATCAGCACCGGCCGGTCGAGCCCCAGATGATGACGCAGCTCCGCGATCCGGGCGGCGGAGGCGGTGGGACCGAGCCTGCTGCTGATCGGATCGCCGGGCAGCAGGTCCACGCCCACGTAGACGGCGAACGACAGCAAGCCCAGCAGGCCGAGGCTGGTCAGGACCCTGCGCGCCACGTTCACGCGAGCCCGGCCTTGCCGAGGTAGGGGTACTTCGGCTGGTCCCTGACCTCGATCCCGCCGACGTTCGTCCTGGCCAGGCTGAGCACGTCGGCCTGGCCCCACACGATCGTGTTGCCGCGCTCGGCCATGATGTCCTGCAGTTCGGCCCAGGCCTGGGACCGCTGCGTTTCGTCGGCGGCGCCGACGCCCTTGGCGAGCGCGGCCTTGAACTCCTTGTCGGGCATGGCCAGCGCCGGGATCGCGGCCAGCCGGGCGTACATGACGGCCAGCGGCACCGGTCCCGAGGTGAACGCCACGCCGTTGGCCTCGGCCAGCGCCTTGGGCTCGTAGAACTCCGGTGGGGTGACGATCTGCGGGCGCACGTCGAGCCCGACCTCCTTCAGCTGTTCGGCCAGGAGCTGGGTGGAGGCGTTGTAGCCGATCTCCCACTCGGCGGAGCGGATCACGATCCGCGCGCCCTCCGCCCCGGCCGCACGCAGCAACCGCCGCGCCTGGTCCAGGTCGCGGGCGGGAGCCGGGCGGTCGCTGAAGTACTTCGCGCCGGCGCACAGCAGGTCGTTGCCCGGCGCTCCGTAGCCGAGGAGTACGGCCGCCACAAGCGCCTGCCGGTCGATGGCGAGCCGGAGGGCCTTGCGTGCTCTCGGGTCGTCGAACGGCTTGCGGGTGGTGTTGAGCACGAACCCGAACGCGGTGCGCGCCGCCTCTCCGGCGGTCCTGACCTGCAGCCCGGCCGGTGCCCCGGTCTTGGCCGTGGTGAACGGGATGTCCCCGGCGTAGTCGGCCTGTCCGGTGGTCACGGCGTTCACCTTGGCCTGCGGGTCGGCCAGGCTGATCAGCACCAGCTCGTCCATCGGGGCGGCGCCGCCCCAGTGCCCGTCGAACCGGGCCAGCCGCGCCTCGCGGCCGGACTCGAAGGCGGTCACCCGGTAGGGTCCGGTGCCGATCGCCTTGCCCGCGGTGAACGCGGTGGCGCCGTTCTTCACCATCTTGCCGGGAAACGCGGCCAGGAACAGGGCCGGGTCGCCGACCGGCTGGAGCGTGGGCACCTCCACAGTGCGCGCGTCCCGGACCCGGACCGCTTTAACGTCCAGGTAGGCCGACAGCTGGCTCGGGAAGGCCCGGTCGGGCGAGCTCATGTACCGCAGGCTGTAGGCGACGTCGTCGGCGGTGAACGGGGATCCGTCGTGCCAGCGCACGTCGGGGCGGAGCCGTACCACGAAGGAGCGGGCGTCGGCGGCCGGCTCCGCGGCGGTCGCCAGCGCGGGCACCACCTCGCCCGCGCGCAGAACGAACAGCGAGTCGTAGATGACGTCGTTGCGCACGTAGTCGATCGGAGAGCCGCCGCCGAACGGGTCCAGGCTCTCCGCGGCCCCGCCGCCGGTGAAGACGGCGCGTAGCGTGCCGCCCCGCCTGGGCGTCGCCGTACCGGCGTCGCGCACGGGAGCGGCTCCGGAACTCGCGGTGCCGCAGGCGCCGAGCAGCAGCGACGCGCCGAGCGCCGTGCCCGCCGTCCTGAGCAGGTCGCGGCGATTGAGTGACATCAGATCCTCCGGGAGGTGGGTCGGATGAGCCCGCCGTGCAGGAGCGCGGGGTCCAGGTCGCCGGCCAGCCCGGACAGCTCGATCGCGGTGATCCGGGTGAGGTCGGCGGTGGTGGGAGTGAAGACGGGGTCGTCGCCGGCGATCAGGTCGAACGCCGGGCGGTCCGCCGGGCTGACGTCCATGTGGACGCCGGTCAGGCCGGTGGCGCCGTTGGGGTGGGCGACCTCCGCCGGGTGTTGCGGCGGGTCGTACGGCGAGACCAGGAACGGCAGCCGGTCGTTGCGCGGGTAGGCGAACTGGAAGCGGGTCTGAGCACCGTCGGGGCGGCTGCGCGTCCACTTGACCGCCCTGCCCATCGCGACCCCCGCTCGGCGCAGCCGCTGCGATGGCTCGGCCAGGTCCGGCTCGCGGGTGACGACCGCCACGTCGCAGAAGCCCTCGGCGGCCCGTGCCCAGCGGGTCATCCGGGTGCCGGAGCCGCGGCCGAACGCCAGGTCGATCGGCCATTTGAGCAGCTCGGCCCCGGGTGGTGTGGTGAGGATCTCGATGATCGGCCCCTTGGCGAACCAGATGTGCGCGTGCCGGGCCTTGCGTTCGGCGGAGGCGTAGTCGACGACGAAGCCGAGCTCGCGGAAGTCCCTGACCGCTTGGTGCAGGTCGCTCACCTTGAGCATCACGTGACTGCAGTTCAAACCTCTCCCACCTTCGTGGTCAGCTCCTCGATCGGGATCGCTCGGGGTTCCGGCGGCTCGATCAGCTCGGGCAGGCCGAGCTGCGCGGTGAGGTCGCGCCAGGCCAGGGACACGCCGAGCGCCCACTGGCCGCTTCTCATGCGGCGGGCTGGGTCGGCGATGTCGCGGCGCAGGCTGTGCAGGCTGCGCGCGACGGCATCCGGCCACAGAGCGGCGAAGACGTCGCGGTGCGTCCCCGGTGGATCGCCCAGCATGACGGTGCTGGGCGCCGCCGAGCCCGTAATGATCAACCGGCCGGTCGGATCGCGCGGGGCGTGCAGGCGGGGGCTCCACAACACGGGCCCGTGCGTGTCGGCGAGCGCGAGCACGCCTGCTTCTCCGCCTGCCATGATCCGGTGCAGCAGGTACGAGTGGTTGTCCGGGTCATCAGGATGCACCTGGTTCTGCACCCGCAGGGTCACCGGTAATCCGCCGATCTCCGCGTGCAGGCTCTGGAACGGGCCGGCGCCCTTGGCGACCTCGCCGAACCGCCACGGCCGCAGCCCGCCGGCCAGCCGGCCGAGGATGTCGAGCAGCGGGTACGCGACCTGGCTGTTGCAGGCGGCGTCGACGAAGTCCAGCCGCAACGCCCGGGCCGCGGCGAGGAACTGCCGTACCGGGCGCAGCCGTGGATACAGCGTGTTCACGGCGTACGCCGCACCTCCGGCACGGGCCGCGCGCAGGCAGTCCGCGATCTCCTCGGCGTGCACCGGATGCTCCTGCACCACATGAATGCCCCGCCGCAGGAACTCCTGCGCCAACGCTGATCCCGGGCCGCCGAGCGCTCCCGAGCTCACGACCACGCAGGCAAGGTCCACGTCGCCGGGTACCGCGTCCACGGAGGTGTAGAGCGGCACGCCGTGGCGATCCGCGCGCTCCTGCGAGAATTCGCTGCCGCGCGCGAGGATCCCGGCCAGGGAGAAGTCCGGATCGGACAGCACGGCGTCGAGGTAGACCCGGCCGAAGGCGGTCCCGGCCACCACCACCCGCAGGGGGCCGCTTCGCTCACTCACGTCGCAGTCGCCCGAGTGCGCGACACCAGGAAACGAGAGACGCTCCGCAGCTTCTCAACGGTCTCCTCCAGCTCGCGGTCCGGATGAGACTGGGCCACGATCCCGGCGCCCGCCTGTAGCCAGGTACGCCCGTCGCGGCGGAACACGCTGCGCAACACCAGCGCCGCGTCGATCGTGCCGTCCGCGTCGACGGCGAGCACAGCGCCGCCGTAGAGGCCGCGATCACTGGATTCGGCGCGGCGGATCACCGCGCAGGCCGCCTCCTTGGGGATGCCCGAGGCGGTGACCGCGGGGAACAGCTCCGCGAGGGCGTCCCACCCGGTGCGCCCGCCGGCCAGCCCGCCGGCCACCTCGGAGGCCAGGTGCTGCACGCTGCCGCGCTCCTTCACGGACATGAACTCGGCCACGCGCACCGTGCCCGGCACACACACCCGCTCCAGCTCCGCCATGGCCAGCCGGACCGAGATGGCGTGCTCGTAGACCTCCTTGGCGTCGTGGTACAGCTCGTTGCGGCGCTCCAGGTCACCGGCCCGCTCGCCGTCCAGGGCCCGCGTCCCGGCCAGCGGCTGCGTGGTGACCGCACCGTCCGCGTCGATGCGCGCGACCACCTCGGGGCTGAACCCCGCGGCCTCCCACCCGCCCAGCCGCAGCAGGAAGGATCGTGCCGGATCGTTGCCCCGTCGCCCCGCCAGGTACGTGGCGGGAAAGTCGATCTCCTCCTCCAGCGGGACCACCCGCGAGAGGATGACCTTGTCCAGCTCTCCGGCCGTGATGCCGGCGACGGCCGAGGCGACGGCGGCCCGGTAGCCGTCGCCCCCGCGGATGTCCACCGAGGTCCTGTCCCCGCTGACGGGGGTACGGCCGTCATCGGCGGCGGCCAGACGATCGCGAAGAACATCCAGTTCTGCCTCGTCGGTGGCGCGCAACAACGCCGTGCCGCGATCGAGGCGGATCTCGCGTCGTGGCACTGCCAAGTAGGCGAGCGGCGCGTGCTCCTGGAACGGCTCCCGCCCATGGAGCGCGTGGCTGAGCTCGAAACTGGCCCATCCGTAAGCCCGCCAGCCCGCCCAGTTGAGACCTCCGAGCGCCAGGCCCGCCGCCTGTAGCGGTGGGCCTGGAAGTTCGCGCCGCTCCCCGCCGACGGTCAGCCTCGCCCCTGACGCGTGGACGGTCACGGTGGCGAGTTCGCCCTCGGCCCAGCAGAGTTTCCCGTGGTCCTCGTACACCACATAGGGCTCCGCCGAGCCGGCCGCCAGCGCCGCGGCCGTGGACAGCGCGTCGGCTTCGACGGGCACACGACGCTCGATCCAGCGCATCACGCCGTTCCCTCCAGGATCGCGAGCACAGCATCCTCCTCTTTCAGCAGGTAGAAGTGGCCGCCGGGCAACAAACGCAGCGAGAAGGCTGCGGTGGTGTGCGCCGCCCAGCGGCTGGCCTGAGCGGCGTTCACCTCGGTGTCCCCGGTCCCGATCACGGCGGTCAGCGGGCAGCGCGGCTCCATGCCGGTGCGGTGCCGGTAGGTCTCCGCAAGCCGGAAGTCGGCACGGATCGCCGGCAGGAAGACCGCTCGTGCCTCCGGATGCCGAAGCAAGGCGCCGTCGGTGCCGCCAAGCCGTACGAGCTCGTCGACCATGTCCGCGTCAGGCCACCGGTGCACGTCGCCACCGGGCGGGTCGGACGGCGCGCGGCGGCCCGACACCACCAGGTGGGCCGGGTCGACACCGTGTGCCGACTGGAGCGTCCTGGCCACCTCGTAGGCGACGATCGCGCCCAGACTGTGCCCGAACAGCACAAGCGGGCAATCGTTCAGCGGGGCCAGCGCAGCGGCGATCGCATGTGAGAGCTCGCCCAGGTCGGTGGGGCACGGCTCGGTGATGCGATCCCCCCTGCCCGGATACTGCACGGCGAGCACTTCGAGACCGGCGGGTGCGTTCGCCGCCCATGAGAGGTAGAAACCGGCGGTCCCACCGGCGTGCGGAAGGCAGACCACCCGCGCTCGGGGCATCGCCCTACGCGTACGGCACCGCAACCACAGATCAGTCACGCGGCTCCTCAAAGGGGGATCTTTCTCTTCAGAACGCCAACAAGATAATGAAAATGGTTGTCGTTGTCGATATGCTGACAAAGCCTCTTGAAGCAAGATCAATGGATAACTAAGGTTAGCCTTGCCTAAGCAGCTGATGTCAAGATCCATCCGTCTCAGCCATCCAGAAGGAGCTTCATCTGTGCGGAAGGCCATGGCTCCCCTCCTCCTCGCCGTTGTCGTGCTGTTCTCAGCCCAACAGCTGCTGACCCCCGTGCTGGCTCCCCTGTCGCGCGAACTCAGGCTGACCGAAACCCAGCTCGGGCTGGTCATCACCACCGCCGCCGTCGCCCTGACCATCGCCAGCCCGCTGTGGGGCAACGCCCTGCGGGCCGTCGGGTTACGCGTGGTCCTGCTCGCCGGGCTCGGGCTCTCCCTGGCCGGTCTGACCGGGTTCGCCGCGGTCGCCGCAGCCGGGCTGAACGGCGGGATATCCCCGGTGGCCACCTTCACGTTGATGCTCGTCACCCGCAGCCTGCTCTTCGGTGCCGGCGTCGCGGCCCTGCCCGTCGCCGCGCTCGCCGTCGCGGGCACGGTCACGACCGGCGAAGCCGAGCGCACGCGCGCCACCGGCCTGGTCGGGGCCGCGCAAGGCATCTCCCTGGTGCTCGGGCCCGCCGGCGGCGGGGCGCTCGCCGTGGTCTCGCTGCTGCTCCCGCTCTACCTGGCCCCGGCGCTCACCGCGCTGCTCCTGCTGGTGGTTCTGGTGACCGTACGACCTGCGCCCGTCCAGCGCGCCGATCACCCGCGACGTGGCGGAGTACGACCCTGGGATGCGCGCCTGTGGCCGTTCTTCGCCACCGGGTTCTTCCTCTACCTGTCGCTCGGCCTGGTGCAGGTGATCATCGGTTTCCTCGTCGCGGACCGGCTGCACCTCGACCCGCAGGGCACGGCAGGCGCCGTCGGCGTCGCCCTGTTCACGGCCGGTCTGGTGCTCGTCGGGATCCAGGGTGCCGTGGTGCCCGCCTTGGGCTGGACCGCGCTGCGGCTGCTGCGCACCGGCACGCCCATCGCCGCGGCCGCTTTCGCCCTTCTCGTCTTCGCGCACGACCTCTGGCTGATCGCCGCGGCCTTCGCCGTGCTCGCGCTGGGGCTCGGCCTGGCGATCCCCGGTTTCACCGCCGCACCCACGCTGCTCGTCGAACCCCAGGAGCAGGGCGCGCTCTCCGGACTGATCAACGCCACAGTGGGCGCCACCTTCATCGTCGGCCCGCTTCTGGGCACCGCACTCTACGAGCTCAGTCCCGAGATCCCGATTCTTGCGTCGTTCCTGGCGTCCCTCGCCGCGCTGGCCCTGGTGTGGCTGTCCCCAGCCACCCGTCACATCGGAACTCCCGTGAGCGAGCACCCCTAGCAGGGCGCACCCGTTCTCTGCGCTCTTCGGGGCCGGTTCACCGCGTGACGCTCGCCCTCACGGCGAAACCGTCCTCGACCGTTTATTCGTAATGGAGGTCGGCGCCTACGACCGGATACTGGTGCCGCCTCGCCGGTCTGCGGACAGCATCAGGCCCAGTGCCAGGGTGCTGAGGCCGAACATCAGGACGCCCAGGGGGACATGGAGCGCGGCCATGCCCGCGATGCCCAGCGCGACCTGTACCGACGCGAGGACGAGGAAGCCGGTGGCGTACAGGATGGGGCGGGGCGAGCCGCCGCCTGGGCGCCAGGCCAGGATCGCGGCGAGCACGTACAGGATCGATGCGCCGTACATCACTGGTGATCCGATGTGGTGCAGCTCCGAGTCGTGGGAGGAGGACAGCAGCATTCCGGCGGTGGCGGCCTGGAAGAACAGGCTCAGGGTCTGCAGGGCGACCGCGGTCTTCAGGAACGTGCGGCCGCCGCGTGCCGCCGTCATCTGTCCGGCCATGGTGTGTGATCTCCGCTTTCTGGCGTGTGGCAGTGGATACGTGGTGTATCGGTGGCCCGGATTTTTCACCGGAGGGTGAGCGGGGTCTCGGAGGCGACGCGGGTCAGCTTCTGCGGGTTGCGGACGTAGTAGAGGCCGGTGATGCGGGTGTCCTCGAACTGGATCGCCATGACGCCGTCGATCTCGCCGTCCATGCGTACGACGAGTGCCGGGTTGCCGTTGACCAGGGTGGCGTCCCAGGTGATCGCCGCTTCCAACTTGGCGGAGCCGCCGAGGTAGAAGCGGGCCACCTTGTCGGCGCCGATGATCGGCCGTGGCGAGGCCTGCTTGACGCCGCCGCCGTCGCTCACCAGGACGACCTCGGGGGCGAGCACGTCCAGCAGACCCTGCAGGTCCCTGGTTTCCAGCGCGCGCTGGAACGACGCCAACGCCGCCCGGGCCTGGCTCGGGGAGACCGCCTCACGAGGGCGGCGGGCATCGACGTGCCGACGGGCGCGGTGCGCGATCTGGCGGACGGCCGCGAGGTTCTTGTCGACGGCGTCGGCGATCTCCTCATAGCTGACCTCGAAGACCTCGCGCAGCACGAAGACGGCGCGCTCGGTCGGCGACAGCGTCTCCAGGACGAGCATGAGCGCCATCGACAGGCTCTCGGCGAGCTCGGCGTCCTCGGCCACGTCCGGCGTGGTGAGCAGCGGCTCGGGCAGCCAGGGGCCGACATACGCCTCCTTGCGGCGCTTCAGGCTGCGCAGCCGGTCCAGCGCGCGCCGGGTGGTGATCCGGACCAGGTAGGCGCGCTGGTCGAACACCTGTGCGATGTCGACCTTGATCCAGCGCAGCCAGGTTTCCTGCAGGACGTCTTCAGCGTCGGCGGCCGAGCCGAGCATCTCGTAGGCGACGGTGAACAGCAGGTTGCGGTGGGCCAGGAACGCCTCGGTGGCGGCCTCCATCCGGCCGCCGTCAGCGGGCGGCTCGGCTGGGCCCGTCGTTGGCTCGCTGCGCTCGTTCACACCTGTCTCCTAGCTGTTGCTCCCAAGGGTGCTCCATGCACCAGACGCCGATTCTCGCCATTGTGTGACACCTGTGACGGGTGGCGTATGTCACATGACCGCGCCGTCACAAAGCCCAGGTCGCCGACGCCTCACGGTCGTCAGGACGCCGCGCGAACGATCCACGCGGCACACGAATCCGCGAGTGATCACCTTGGCCCCGTTGCGTGGTGACCGCCGCACAACCGCACTGCAGAAAGAACGGAAGGACATCATGAGCAAGGTCTGGTTCGTCACCGGTTCGTCGCGCGGCCTCGGCCGCAGCTTCGTCGAGGCGGCCCTGTCGCGCGGCGACCAGGTGGCCGCAGCCGCCAGGAACATCGCAAGCCTTGACGAGCTGGTCGCCGCCTACGGCGACGCGGTGCTTCCCCTCGGGGTGGACGTGGTCGACAAGGCCGCCGTCTTCGACGGGGTGAAGCGGGCCGCAGAGCACTTCGGCCGCCTGGACGTCATTGTGAACAACGCCGGCTACGCCCAGGTCGGCGCGGTCGAGGAGCTGACCGAACAGCAGCTGCGCGACCAGCTGGAGACCAACCTGTTCGGCGCGGTGTGGGTGATCCAGGCTGCCCTGCCGTACCTGCGCGAACAAGGCGCGGGACACATCATCCAGCTTTCCTCGGCCGCCGGGCTCATCGCCATGCCGCTGGGCGGCGCCTATCACGCCTCCAAGTGGGCGCTCGAGGGCCTCAACGAGGCCCTCGCCGCCGAGGTCGCCGACTTCGGCATCAAGGTCACCATCATCGAACCCGGCGGCTTCGCCACCCGCTCCGGCAAGAACCCCGACCCGCTCAACAACGGCCACCTGGCCCGGATGGACCCCGCCTACGACGCACTGCGCCAGCGGCTGGCCGCCATCGCCGGCAAGCAGCCCGCCGGCGACCCCGCCGCCGCGGCCCAGGCACTCCTCAAGCTCGTCGACTCCGACAACCCGCCCCTGCGGATCCTCTTCGGCCAGGGCTTCTACCCGATGATCCAGCAGGCCTACGCCGACCGGCTCAAGACCTGGTCCGACTGGCAGGACCTTTCTGCAGAGGCTCACGGCAACCTCGACCGAGAAGAACGGTGACCCTCCGCCGTGACCGCGCGTTTCGCCGCCACCAGAGCTTCCTGACCACGTGGACGCGTCTCGGGCGATGACGCCGGCCACGTGAACAGGTGTGTTTCGCCACTTAGCGATGAGGAATTCGGATGAAAAGACAGCAACGTCGATCAGTCGCGACGCCCGCCTCCAACAGCTCCGTTACACATGCGGACCTGGTCATCGCAGGGCCCTGCTGCGTAGTGCCCGCAGCATCATGATCCGGATCAGCCCGCTGAACGGGCGAATGAGCGGCCAGTAGCGCGCCATCCCACGGCGGGAGGCCTCATCGGTGCACACGACTCGGGTCTCGGTGGTCACGCGTGTCCGCTCGCTGCCTATCTCCTCAAAGCGCATGCCGACGATGGCCTTGCCGTAGCCCGGGTCGGCGAAGTCCAGGAACTCCTGCCGGCCGGAGACGTCGACGCGGTTGCTGTTCGCCCCGAAGGTCCACCAGGTGCCCACGACGCCCTTCACCTGCTCCACCGGTCGTTCCTCGGCCAGCGGGATGAACGTGTCCGGCAGATCCAGGTGAGCGTGACCGTGGCGCAGCCGCGCGATCACATCGCGCGCCCCGAACAGGAACCGCGCCACCAGCGGCGGGTCTGACAGATCCAGCTGTTGCCACGCGTCCCACACGACCACCCGGGCGGCGGGGATCTCGATGTGGTGGCGCTCGGCGAAGTGGGGCCTTGGAACGAACTGGTCAGCGAGTGTCGTCATCGTCTTCCTCCTCTACAGCCGTCGTGCTCCGTCGCGGCGTCTCCCCGGTCGGTGAACAAGCCCGGTACCCGACATGCGGCCCGCCGGTGAAGCCGAGGCGCCCCTCCAACGCGTACGACACCTTCGACGCCACGTACAGACCCGTCCATGCCATCGCCGCATACGCAATCCTCATGACTCCTCCTCGGCCATCACTGTGCGGCGGCGTCGGAGCGGCGGACCTCCCCCGGCCAGGGGATCCCTCCCCCTCCCGCGGGGGATCTCCGGGAGGCCGTGTCACGGGTAAAAGTTTCAGAGAGCAGTGAATGGAGGATGGATGGACACCGACGTCGCCGCCTTGCGGACGCTGAGCGACACTGGCGACTTCACTGACACGCTCCGGGTACGCGCCTCGGTAGGTCTGCGCACGTTCGTCGCGGGCGCGCTCGGGTGGGCGCCCGGCTGGCTGCGCTTCCTCTACTGGACGCGCGGGGTGTTCGCGCGGATGCTGCGGACGGCCCACCCGGTCGTACGTCCGGGATCGGGCGGCATGCGGCCCGAGGACGTCCCCTTCACGCCGGGCCGGAGGATCGGGTTCTTCTCGGTCGTCGAAGGCGTCGAGGACCACCACCTGTTGCTGGCGGCCAGCGACTCGCACCTGGCCGCCTACCTCGCCATCGTCGCCGACGGGGACGACCGCTACCGCATGGTGACCGTGATCAGGTATCTCCACTGGACCGGCAGGCTGTACTTCCTCGTCATCCGGCCCTTTCACTGGCTCGTGGTACGCGGGATGGCGCGAGCGGGGGCGCGCGGCAGGTGGAATACCTGAGACCCGCGAGCCCACGCCTCGCCCTCTACGGATGGGCGCGTCTGGGTTCAGGCGGGCGCCGGCAGGCTGGGGCGAGGTCGATCGAGCGTTCGTGGTTCCGGCCCTGGACAGGGGAAGGCACGCCGGTATTCGGTGGACGCCACTCCAAGGTGCACGGCGAAATGGTGGCGGAGGTTGTTGGCGCTACCCAGCCCGCTGCCATCCAGGTGGGCTGGCGCCTCTTTGAGACCATGCTCATCGCCCTCGACAAAGACCACCCGATGCACGCTTCGACGTGTCCCGGCGTCCCGTCACGTGCCGAGCAACTCCGCGTCGGTGTCCGGGCCCAGGGCGATGCCTTGCTCGAATTCGGCTTCGAAGCCCGCTTCTCCCAGTGCCGCCCGCAGCGCCGCGGTGATCCGGTCCACGTCACCGCGCTCGGCCATCGGCAGCGGCGCGCCCGCCGAGGCGCGGGCCGCGGACGCCGCACCGAGCAGGCGCGCCGCCCGCGCGGGGTGTCCGGCGAGGGCTCGCGCCCCGGCGAGTCCCTCCAAGGCCAGGGCGATCGCCCGTGGATCGCCGGTGTCCCGGGCCGCGGCCAGCCCTTCCAGGTGCAGCGCCAGTGCCGTATCCGCGTTCCCTCGCAGCTCCGCGAGGAAGCCGAGCTCGGCCAGGATCAGCGCCGCCCCGTACTCCGCGTCGAACTGCCGATTCCACTCCAGCCAGCGGCGCAGATACGACTCCGCTCGGTCGAACTGACCCTGCCGGCGCGCCCCCAGGGCGAGCCCGATCTCGGCGAGCTCCTCGGCCGGCTTGTCTCCCTGCTCAACGGCAATTCGTCGGCCCTGCTCGTGGAACTCCTCGGCCCTGGCGTAGTCGCCGGTCAACAGGGTGATCCTGCCGAGCTCGGACCAGCGCATCGAGGCGTCGGTCCACAGCCCCAGATCCTCGGCCATCCGCAGCCCCTCCCTGTGCAGGCGGGCGGCCTGCGGATAGTCGCCCTCGATCTCCGCGAGCCGCCCCAGCACGGCCGTGGCCTGCAGCTGCCCCCATCGGTCACCGGCCTCGTGAAAGAGCTCGAGACTCTCCTCGGCCTCTCGCCGGGAAGCCTTCAGATCGCCGCACACGTACGTCTGCATGCCCCGGGTGCTGAGCCCCGCGGCGAGTCCCCAGCGGTCGCCGAGCGCACGGGACTCGGTCAGCACCCAGTTCAGTAGCTCCTCGCCTACCGCGAAGTCACCGAACCGGGTGACCGCGAAGCCGAGCAACCAGCCCGCCCTGGTCCGCTCGCGCGGGTCGCGGATGCCCTCGTACACCTCGAGGACGGCGCGGCTGTGGCGCGCCGGTCCGTCCGGGGAGCCGGACAGCAGGCCCATCCCGGTGTGCCACGCTACGGTCCCCGACCGGTCCGGCACCCGGCCGGCGGCGGAGTCCATCGCAGGGTCCACCGCGGGGTCCGCCGCGCCCTCGCCGCGTCCGGGCGGATCCTGCGGCAGGGCGAGGGCCAGGGTGAGGTAGCGCTTGGCCTCGCTGAGGCGGCCACGCAGGAACCAATACCAGGCCATCGCGTGGACAAGCCGCCGCATCAGGCGACCGTCGCCGTCGGCGGCGGCGCTGTCGAGCGCGCTGCGGATATTGGCGGTCTCGGCGTCCAGGCGTCGCAGCCAGTGCTGCTGATCGGCGCCGCGCAGAAAGGAGTCGGCTCGCTCGGCGAACGCCGCGTAGTAGTGCGCGTGGGCGCGCCCTACCCGCTCGTACTCGGTTTCCCGCAGCCGCTCCAGGAGGTACGCCGAGACCGACTCGAGCAACCGGTACCGGGGGCCGTCGGCCTCGTGGGCGACCAGCACGAGGGAACGGTCGACCAGACGGGTCAGCAAGTCCAGGACCTCCGCGGGCTTCACTCCCGCACCGGCGCAGACAGCCTCGGCGGCCTCCAGGGTGCAGCCGTCGGAGTGAACGGCGAGCCGGCGCAGCACCGCCTGCTCGGCTGCGGTGAGCAGTTCCCAGCTCCAGTCGATCATCGCGCGCAGGGTCTGCTGCCGTGCCGGGGCACCCCGATGGCCGCCGGTGAGCAGCCGGAACCGGTCGTCCAGGCGTCTGGCCAGCTCACGCACGCCAAGAACCCGTACCCGGGTCGACGCCAACTCCAGGGCCAGCGGAATCCCGTCGAGCCGGCGACAGATGGAGGCGACCGCCCGGGCGTTGTCGTCGGAGAGGGCGAAGCCGGGCGAGGCCGCGACAGCACGCTCGATGAACAACTGCACCGCGCTCGACGTGCGCAGCACCGCCTGGTCGGCCGAGTCCGCGGGCAGATCGAGCGGGGACACCGGCCACACCTGCTCGCCCGAGATGCTCAGCGGTTCCTGGCTGGTGGCCAGGAACCGTACTCCCGGGGCGTCCCGCAGCAGCGCCTGGGCCAGGTCCGCGGCGGCCTCGATGACGTGCTCGCAGTTGTCCAGGACCAACAGCAGGCGCTGGGTGCGGAGCGCGTCGGACAGGCGGTCGAGCAGTGTGCGCGGCCGCCCGCCCGGCAGCGGGCCAGGACTGGCGTCGTCCCGGACGCCCAGCGTCGCAGCCACCACCTCGGCCAGCTCATCACCCGTGGTGGCGGCACCGGACTCGGTGGAGCAGGCCTGCGCGGCCAGCTCCACCAGCCAGACACCGTCCGCGTAGGAACCGGTCAGGCCGGACGCCACCTCCACCGCCAGTCGTGTCTTACCGACCCCACCGGGCCCCGTCAACGTCACCAGACGGCCTGCCGCGATCAGGGCGCGGACCTGCTCCAACGACTCCGACCGCCCGATCAGGCCGGTGACCGGGGTGGGCAGGTTGGTCTGGCGGCGCGGGGCGGACGCCGGTGCCGGGACGGCCTGCAGGGCCGGGTCCTGCTGCAGGATCTCCCGTTGGAGAGCGGCCAGTTCAGGACCCGGCTCAAGGCCCAGTTCCTCCTCCAGGCGGCGGCGTAGATCCTGGTAGCTGTCCAGGGCCTCGCTCGCCCGGCCCGCGCCGTACAGGGCCCGCATATGGGCCGCGCGCAGCCGTTCCCTGAGCGGGTGGCGGTCCGTCAAATCGCCGAGCTCCCCGGCAAGAAGACCGTGCTCGCCCAGCCCGAGGCGGGCCTCGGCCTGCTCCTCCAAAGCCAGCAGGCGCTGCTCCTCCAAGCGCGCGATGGCCGCGCGCGCGAAATCCTCATCGACGAAGTCGGCGAAGGCGGGGCCGCGCCACAACGACAGCGCCTCGGTGAGCAGGCCGGCACGCTCGCGAGGGTCGGCGGCGGCACGGGCCCGTGTGGTGAGCGCGGTGAACCGGCCTGCGTCCACGGCCTCGTCCGCCACGTCGAGGACGTAGCCGAGGGCCCGATGCACCACCAGGCCCTGCCCCCCGGACCGGGCAAGCACCCGCCGCAGCCGCGACACCAGGGTCTGCAGGGCGCTCGTGGGATTCGCCGGTGGTGCGTCGCCCCACAGTTCGTCCACGAGCCGGTCGGCGGAGACCACCTGGCCCCGAGCCGTCAGCAAAGCCGCGAGCAGTGAGCGCACCTTCGACTCCGGCACCACCACGGGTTCACCGTCCGCCGACCAGACGGCAAGCGGACCCAACACCCCGAAACGCATGGACTCACCGTACGGCCACGTGGTCATTGCCTGGCGTGTCAGCGCACCGCAAGCAGACCGACAGAAGACCGCGAGTCCAGGCCCGCACTCTTTGTGGTGCGCCGATCGGAACCGGCGCACCACACACTGTCTGACCAGGGAGTCACCGATGAGCAAGTTCGCAGACAAGAAGGCCGTCGTCACGGGCGGTACCCACGGAATGGGCCTGGCCATCGTCAAGGCGCTCCTGGACGGCGGGGCCGAGGTCGTCCTCACGGGCCGCAACGAGACGAAGATCGAACAGGCGCGTGGCGAGCTCAAGCCGGACTCCGCGCACGTCGTACGCTCCGACGCGGCGAGCATGGCCGACATCCGCGCCCTCGCCGCCACCGTGCAGGACAAGCTCGGCCGCATCGACTACCTCTTCGTCAACCACGGCATCGCCGAGGTGCAGACGCTCGAGGAGGTCACCGAGGACTCCTGGGACCGGCACTTCGCCGTCAACGCCAAGGGCGCCTTCTTCACCGTGCAGAGCCTGTCACCGCTGATCAACGACGGCGGGGCGATCGTCTTCACCACCGTCGCCAACGACCTGATCTTCCCCGGCCTGAGCGCCTACTCCGGCTCCAAGGAAGCGGTGCGCGCGATCTCCCACGTCCTCGCAGCCGAGCTCCTGCCCCGCAAGATCCGCGTCAACTCCGTCGCCCCCGGCTACATCAAGACCCCGACCATGGGCGTCGCCGGGCTGACCGAGGAAGAACGCCGCGAGTTCGAGCGGCAGGGCAGCGAGACCACTCCGCTCAAGCGCAACGGCACCGTCGAGGAGGTCGCCGCAGCCGCGCTCTTCCTGGCCGCCGACGCGACCTTCACCACCAACGCCGAATTCCCGGTCGACGGTGGGTTCGCCCAGGGCCTCACCGCGGGAGACCACTGATGTGGGACGACGCCGCCGACAGCCCCGACTCCTCGGTCGCCGAGCACGTCCGCCGCTACCTGGCCACGGACGGCCGTGACGGCTACCTGGAAGGAGGGGTGACCAACCTCGTCCTCACCGTCAAGGGCAGGAAGTCGGGCCGGTGGCTGCGCACGGGGCTGTTCTTCGGCGAGGACGACGGCCGCTACGTGCTGGTGGCGTCCGGCTCGGCCATCACCCACACGCACCCCGCGTGGTACCTGAACGTGGTGGCCAACCCGGAGGTCGGCGTGCAGATCCTCGGCGAGCGGTTCACCGCCCGCGCGCGTACCGCCGAAGGCCCGGAGCGAGAGCGGCTCTGGCGCGTGATGACCGAGCTCGCGCCGGTCTACCGGACCTACGAGGCCAGGAGCCGCAGGCAGATCCCCGTGGTCGTCCTGGAGCGCAGCTGACCGAGCCGGCCCGACGGCACCGCGACCCGACGCCACCACGGAGCAACGCAGTAGCCGACCAGTCCGGACGGCGTGCCGGCGACAAGGACGGACCCGTCGCGACACCAGCGTTCGATGCTCCTGCAGCGCTCGCCACCATCGGATCTCGCGACCGAGTCAAGCGTTACGAGGGCCTCCGCATCAACGGGTTACTTTGCGACGGGCCCGACCGGCAATCGCGGTCTGTGGAGCGATGAGGAGGCAGACGCCGAGCACGGCTGATGCACCTCATCGCTCTAACACAGGGCTGCTTGGGCTGGCGCTGTGCGCTTCCAGGGCCTGATCGCGCCTCGTCACGTCGAGAGTTGAACCGCATCGTGCTGCCGTGCGTGTCGCGCCGCCAGGAAGGTCGAAGGTGCGCTCGGCGACGCTCTCGCCATACGTCCCCAGGAACCGGTAGTCCTGCGTGCTCACAATGATCTCGTAGCGCTCCGAGGCTCCCATGTAGACGAACGCGACCCCGTGGCGGCCCGCTGCATCGATCGCGTCCTGCTTGACCGAAACGCCGTGGATCGTGGGCAGCGCCCGGAACAACGCGGCCCGCACGTCGGCGACCAGCGGCTGGTCGCTCAGCAACCGGGAGATCGTCTGGAAGATCTGCTCCTCCCTGGTCGCGTCGGCGTCGTCGAACTCCGTGGCTGGGTTCGCATCGACGCTCGCCCCGATCCTGGCGATCATCTGCTCGGGGGTGACCGGCGCTCTGGCCAGGTCCGCGCCCGTGATGCCAGGGCAGCAGGCGCTATGTCGCGGGTGGGTTCATCACCTGCAGAGCCTCACGCGCGTAACGATCACGACCGATAAACTCCGATCTCTGGCCCACGGAGGGTTGTGCGATGGGACTGAGGATCAAGATCTTGGGTCCGTGGGAGCTGACGGCAGGCGGCGATGTACTGCCGCTGACCGGCAGCCGGCGGATCGGCCTGCTGGCCCGGCTGGCGTTGAGCGCCGGCCAGGTGGTCGCCGCTGACCAGCTCCTCACCGATGTGTGGGGGCAGAGCCGGGCGGCGACGGCGCCGAAGCAGCTCCACATCGTGGTGTCGAAGCTTCGCGAGTTCCTTGCGCCCCGGGCGCTCGACGAGGTCATCGTGACCGCGCCGGGTGGATACTGCCTGGACGTGCCACCTGATCACGTCGATGCTCACCTGTTCATGCGGCTGGTGCGCGAAGCACGTGCCGGCCGGGCCAGAGGAGAGACCGCTACGGCGGACAGGTCGTTCCGGCAGGCTCTGGCCTTGTGGCGGGGAGAGGCTCTGGCGGGCATGTCGGCGGAGTGGGCCCAGATCGAGGCCACCCGCCTGGCGGAGGAACGTCTCACCGCTCTGGAGGATCACGTCGATCTGCGGATGGCGGCGGGCGATCACCACGCGGTCGTACCGGATCTGACCGTCCACATCGAGGCGCACCCGCTGCGGGAGAGGCCGCACGCGCAGCTGATGCTGGCGCTGTATCGCGCTGGACGGTCGTCGGAAGCGCTCGCGGTCTACCAGGAGACTCGCCGCGTCATGATCCAGGAGCTCGGCATCGAGCCGGGTGCCGCGCTGCGCCGGCTCCAGCAGGCGGTGCTCGCTCGCGATCCCGTCCTCGACCTGACCGCTCCGGCGCAGGATGCCACGCTCGGCGACGCCGCCGCCCCGGCCGAGCTGACCGCCGGCACCCGCGCCTTCACCGCCCGCGATGTCGAGCTCGCCTGGCTCGACAAGGCGCTCGCCACCTCGGGGGCAGGCACGCCGGCGATCGTCGCCATCGGTGGTCCCGGCGGGATCGGCAAATCCGCGCTGGCCGTGCACCTCGCGCACGCCGTCGCCGACCGCTATGCCGACGGCGTTCTCTACATCGACCTGCACGGCGCCACCGACGGCCTCCGGCCTCTGTCGCCGCTCGAGGCGCTCGGCCGGCTTCTGCGCTCGCTCGGCCTGGACGGCTCCGCCGTACCGACCACAGTCGACGAGGCCGCGGCCCGCTACCGATCCCTCACCTCGGCGCGGAACGTGCTGCTCATCCTCGACAACGCCCTCGACACCCGCCAGGTCCGCCCGCTCATTCCCGCCGGTTCGGGGTGCGCGGTCGTCATCACGAGCCGGCAGGTTCTCACCTCGGTCGACGGGGCGAGGCATCTGAACCTGCCCGGGCTCGACCCGTCCGAATCCACCGCGCTGCTGGCCCGAATCGCCGGTCCCGAGCGGGTCCACGCCGAGCCGGAGGCCTGCGGGCGGATCGTCCGGCTCTGCGGGGGCCTGCCCCTCGCCCTTCGCATCGCGGCGGCACGTCTGGCCGCCCGCCCCGACTGGACGCTGTCCTACCTCGCCGACAGGCTCGCCGACGCCACCCGACGCCTGGACACGCTGGAGTATGCCGACCTGGTCGTCCGCGCCAGCATCGCCGTCAGTCTCCAGCACCTCCAGGAGGAGCCCTCCGGCCAGGACGCCGCCCACCTGTTCGCCCTGCTCGGCCTCCTCGACACGCCCACCCACACCTCGGCAGCCGCCGCCGCTCTCGCTGATCGGCCCGAGCGCACGGTGGAGGCCGCGCTGGACCGCCTCCTGGATGCCCGGCTGCTCGAATCGGCGGGGCCGGGCCGCTACCGGATGCACGACCTCGTCCGCCTCTACGCCCGCGAACAAGCGGACGACATCGTCCAGGAGAGCGATCGGGTGGCCGCCACCCGCCGCGCGTTGCACCACTACCTCGCCACAGTCAGGACGGCCAGCCTTCTGCTCAACCCCACCCCCCTCGTCAGAAACCTTCGCGCCGACCAGCCGGGCCTTCGCCTGGACACACCGCAGGAGGCGATCGACTGGATCGAGCTGGAGCGCGACAACCTCATCGCCGTCGCCCGGCAGGCCGCCATCCGCACCGACGATCCCGGCATGGTTGAAGGCCTCGCCACCAGTCTCAACGGACCCTTCAGCCACAGAGGCTGGCTTGCTGATCTGGCCGAGATCCATCACCGCGCCCTGCAGGTGGCCGTCCGGACTGGCGACTGGGCGGGCCAAGCCCGCGGGCACAACCAGTTGGGCTGCATCCACAAGAACCAGGGTCGCTTCGAGGTTGCGGTCGAGCAGTTCGAGCGTGCCCTGGTGTGCTGGGATCGAGCAGGTCTGCCCCTGCGTAAGGCGGGCGCCCTCAAAAACCTCGGCTCGACCTACGGCCAGCTGGGGCGGTTCGACGACGCGCTTGCCACCCTGGACGAGGCGGCAGCGACAGCTCGAGCGAGCGGCCTGCGCGACTACGAAGCGAACATCCTCAACGGCCGGGCCGCGGTGCTGATCAGAATGGGCCGGCTGGACGACGCGATCGACGCGGGCCGGAAAAGCGTGGAGATCTGGGCGGAGTTCGACAATCCCCACGGCGAAGGAGCGGCGACCGACACGCTGGCCGATGCCTGCCGACGCGCTGGCAGGCTCGTCGAGGCCGAGGCCGGATACAGGAGGGCGGCCTACCTCAACCACAAGGCCGGTCACCGCGCGGTGGAGGCCGTTTGCCTGTGGGGGCTCGGCGACACCCTGTACGGTCTTGGACGGCAGGAAGAGGCACGGAAGTACTGGCACCAGTCAGCTCGGATTCTGTGTGATGTCCACCTCCTCACCGAGGAGGAGCTGGACGTCCTGCTCGCTCAGGACCTCCCTCAGCCTCCCGACCCCGTCAAGCACTTGGGAACGCGTTGAGACATCGGCCTGCACATATCGCCAGACCCCCACGGAGGTGGCGGACCACCGCGCGCAGATCGGTCCCGGACACGCCGGAACCGATCAGGAACCAGCTGTGACTACCCGAACAGCTTGACCGCGGCGTAGAACTCGTACGCCACGGTCTTGCAGGCGGCCTTCTTCGCGCCGGAGAAACGCCCGTCACACACTCTCTTCATGTCTCCGTGGAATGCCGAGTCCACGCTCTTCTTGTACGTATTCTTCCAGCTGCTCGAACTCGCGATTTTCTTGACGTTTCTGTAGCCGAAGTCGTGCCGGGTGCAGGGAATCAGGAAGAGGGCCTTCCAGGTGTCGGCGTTCTTTATTGCCTTCGGCACCGAGCAGCCGTTGGAACTCCAGTCGAACTTGTAGGCCTTGACGGCCTCGGTGTTCCGGTTCGCGCGGGCCTTAACCCACCTGTCGAAGCTGGACTTGGAGTCCATCGTGAGCTGCACCGCCATCATGAGCTGCTCCGACTTGCTCTTGTCCAGCGCCGTGGCCTGCGCCGGAGCGGCCAGCGCGGCGCTCGCTGCCAGAGCCGCAACGGTAACGGCCAGTGTCTTCTTCATGGTTACTCTTTCCGGTGCCTGGAGGAATGCTGAAAAAAGCGTCGCAGCGCCGCTGGGCTTACCGCAACAGAACATGTCGTGATGGCCGGCGGAACATACCCCGGACATACCGGCTTGCGGAATTCAGGCCGGGTTGAGTCATCCACGGTGGCGGGCCGTGACCAACGTGCGTCCGGGGTTCAGATCACCGGCGTAACCCGGTCGCGGGCATCGTGGCGGTGGCGGGGCCGAATTCGTTGCCGCCCTCGCCGTTCCAGACGTAGAGAGTGCCGTTGGTCATGGCGGCGATGTCGTCATGACCGTACGCGACCCGGCCGTTCGCCTCGCCCGGGGCGGCGAGCCGGCACCGCGCCGATCAGGCGGGTAGCGCACTATGAGACGGTCCGTGCCGGGGTCGATCAGGATGTGTGCGTTCTTGGCTGTGACCAGGTAGTGATGGAACGCGCGACGGGTGGCCGTGATGCGCACGGGTTCGGGCACGTGACGGGCGGCCTGCTCGCGGGCGTAGAGGCGGATCAGATCGTGCATCCGGTAGCGGCCGGGCCCGGCGGATTCGACAAGGCGGGCGTCCAGGAGATGGTTGAGCGCGGCTTCCGCGCGGTGTTCCGGCCAGTCGGTGAGGGCGGACGCGGCAGCCACCGTGTGGGTGGGGGTTTCCAGGAGGCCGAGCAGGAAGAATGCGTGGGCGGCGTCGTGACCTGCAGGCTCTTTTGGAAGGTGCTGGAGGCTGACCGCGATGCTGTCCCGCATCGACAGGTCGGCGTGTTCGAGGGCATCGAGGCGTCGGCCCGGGTTGGCGAGCTGATCGGCCAGATGGGACAGCGTGCGATCGGGGCGAGCAGCCAGGCGTGCCGCCGAGATGCGGAGCGCGAGGGGAAGGCCGTTACATTGTCGTACGATCTGGCGTGCCGCTTCCGGCTCGGCACAGACTCGGCCGGGATCCACGAGGCGGGCGAACAGCGCGGCCGCGTCGGCGTGGTCGAGCCCAGTCAGATGCAGATGCCTCGGCATGTCGAGTGCGGCCATGATCTCGCGGCTGGTGATGATGACCGCGCACGCGGGCCCGGCGGGAATGAGCGGCCGGACCTGGCTCGCGTCGAACGCGTCATCGAGGATGACCAGGAGGTTGCGCGTCGAGGTAAGGGAACGGTACCGGGCGGCGGCCTCGTCCAGGGTGGGCGGTATGGCAGTGCCGTCGAGCCCGAGTGAGCGTAGCAGCCGGCTCAGAGCCTCGACCGGCGACAGCGGCTGGGACCCGGCAGTGGCGGCGCGCAGATCGACGTAGAGAACGCCGTCAGTGAAGTGATCGGCGATGGCGTGCGCGGCGTGGACGGCCAGCGCGGATTTGCCGATCCCACCGGGGCCATGTATCGCAACGACGGCTGTCGATCCGCGCACGGTGTCGGTGAGCGTCTCGTGCAGCCAGGCGATTTCGGTGGCGCGCGCGGTGAACGTCCGGGTGTCGGCGGGGAGTTCGGCCGGGATGACGGGCTTGGTGAGCGTGGTTCGCTGCACCGGGGAGGTGAGGTCGAGTGCGGGATCTCGCCGGAGCACCGCCTGCTGCAGCCGACGCAACGCCGCTCCTGGTTCGATGCCCAGCTCATCGACCATGACGCGGCGAGTCTCCTGGTACACCGCGAGGGCTTCCGACGATCGGGAGGCCCGGTACAGCGCCAGCATCAGCTGGGCGCGAGGGCGTTCCCGAAGGGGGTGGGCCTCGGCGTGGGCCGTGAGCGCCGGCACCACCGCGTGATGATCACCGACCGCCAGGCGGAGGTCGACATGGTCTTCCAGTGCGGTCAGGTGCTCCTCTTCCAGGCGGGCGGACTCGATCTGGGCCCATGAGGCGGTCAGGTCGGCCAGCGCTTTACCCCGCCACAGAGCCAGAGCCCGCTGGAACAGTGCGTCCGCCCTCGCGATCTCGCCCTGGGCCCGCGCGGCACGTGCCTGACGGGCCAGGAGCGTGAACAGGTGGGCGTCGATGCGCTCGCACGCGAGATTCAGCTGGTAGCCGCCGGAGACGGTCGCGATGATGTCGTCGCCTTGGTGCGGTGAGAGTACGCCGCGAAGCTTCGACACCACGATGTGCAGTTGTTTGCCTGCCGTCGTCGCTGTGCTCTGTCCCCATACTTGGGTGACGAGTTCCTCCACGGGAACCGGCTGCCCAACGCTCAATGCCAGCCTGGTCAGGACCCCGACCCGCCGTTCACCGGCTACCTTCACCGGCTCACCGTTCACCGTGGCCTCCCATGGCCCCAGGAATTTGATCTCCAGTCCCACCTGGGCTCTCCCTGTCCTCTCGGATAGCCGACGCGAAGGGGAAGGAGACATCTGCTGGTAGGCGCTGGACAGCAGGCTCGTACCGAAGGCTCTCCTGCCCGGTGACTCGACGCAGGGCGCGAACACCTCAAGCGCCACGATCCTCGATCCCGTCGTGCTGTCCACAGCGGCTGGATGGACGGCTCAGGCTGGAACGGCGTCATCGCCCGGCGGCGGCGCTGTCTCCCACCAACGCTGCCACCGCCCCTGTCGAGGTGCCAGTGCCCGTCTCGGCGTTCGACATCGACCAGAACTAGTCGATCACTTCACACACGAATGCCCACTTGTGCGAGCAATCGTGAACGCGCCCGTCGCGAAGATCAACGGCAAGGCAGGAACCTTCCCCCATTACTTTCACATCAATCCCTGCTGCCTCGTCGCAGAGGGTATCCGCACGGCTGCGCCGCGTCTGATCGCCACTCTACGAAGGCACCGGGCGCGCCGGTGTCCGGTGAACGCCCTACATCGGGGCCACCGTTTGGTTGAGCTCGGCGAGCGTGATGAGTCCGTCGTCGAGCGCGCGGCTGACGAGCTCGCTCTTGGTGCGGGCGGCCCGCCCGACGTTGGCGTACTTCACCCGCACCCGCGCGATATAGGTGTCGACGGTCTTGACCGTGATGTTGAGCTTCGCGGCGACGAGTTCCTTGGACGAGGACACGAACCACGCCCGCAGCACCTCGGTCTCGCGCTGGGACAGGCGCGGCCGGCCCGGATCGTCATTGGCGATGAGCGCCCCGGACAGCGACGGCGCGGTGTAGGGCTCACCCCGCGCGGCCGCCCGGACGGCGGGCACCAGGTGCTCGGGCCCCTCACGCTTGGTCAGATAGGCGAGGGCGCCGAGGTCGATGCATTTGATCGCGGTCGTGTCGTCGGTGTGCTGGGAGTACACGATCAAGCGCCGGCCGTTGTCGACCAGCCTGCGAAGCTCGCCGAAGTCCGGCCGGCGCGGCACCAGCTCCAGATCGAAGATCACCACGTCGGCGAGGGCGCCGGGTCCGGTCCAGACGTCAGCGAGCCGGTCTCCGGCGTCGATGAGTTCGATCGGTGGCACGGCCTGGGAGCACCACAGGCGCACACCTGCGGCGATGGCCGCATGATCGTCCACGATCACCGCAGTGATCAGCTCGTCCGCTGCCATCGGGCCTCCACCCAGACTGTGTCGTCGTTGTTCAACGCCTCGACCTGCACGCCAGGTGTGGCCGGGCTCGGCATGTCCAGCTCACCGCAGTCCGCGACCACGCTCACCGACACCAGGTCAGCACTGCCGATGACGGTGACCCGCGCCCGGGAGACGGTGGTGGCGAGGACTATGAGCACCGCCTCGGTGAGGTCGCGCCGAACGGCAAGGGGTGGCTCGGGCCACTGGCCGCGTGTGTCCAGTTCCACGACGACGCCCTTGCGGTCCGCCACGTCGATGCAGTGGCGCAGCTCGTGCAGCAGCGGATTCGCGACATTGTCCACCTCGGCGAACAGTCTGCGCATCCGGGCCGCCTCGATGGCACAGTGCCGTTGGACCACCGGGTCCTCGGGACGCAACGAGCCGTCGGCGAGCCCCTCCAGGAGCGGGACCGTGGTGGCCGACAGCTCCACGAACCGCTGTTGCCTGCGGCGGTGGGACTCCACGGCGACGGCCTCGGCGATGCGCACCTGCTCGATCTCCCTCCGGGAGTTCGCCGCCGCCGCGCTGAGACGAAGCAGAACGGCCGCCACCACGGCCAGGCACAGCGGAAAGCCGATCACGGACACCGAGCCGGTGGCGAACCTGGCCAGCGCCCCCCGGCTGAGGTTGTCGAACAGCACCAGGTGGAGCAGGGCAACGAGCTCGTGGGCCAGCAAGAACGACGCCGCCGCCCGCAACGGACGGTCGAGCAGCACGACGACGCCCACCCAGTTGGCCGCGCCGAAAATCCAGTCCACGCCCGTCGACGTGCGCCCGTCCGGCAGGGCCGCGTACGACAGCACGGACGCGCCGAGCACGACGGCGATGGCGGGCCCACGCAGCCGGCCCCACGAACGCCCCCGGACGAGCAGCACGGCCTCGCCGACGAGCACGGCCCCCAGTGCCGCGAAGGCGGCCAGCTGCGTACGCGGTGACTCATGGACATCCAGGTGACCGAGCAGATTGGCCAGTCCGAGCCCGAACACGGTCGCCATGGCGACGAGCGACGTCGCGATCCGCAGGCCGTGCCGTAACTGCGCGCGCGTCACCTCCTCGACGGCGTCAGTCATGGCCGGCTCGCCATTCCAGCCGTACGAGAGTGCCCTCTCCCTCGGCGGAGGTGATCGTGACGGTACCGCCGACGCGGCTCATCCTGCCGCGCACGGATTCGCGTATGCCGCGCCGGGTGGCCGGCACGTCCGTCGGCGAAAATCCCTTCCCCTGGTCGGCGATGTCAAGTCGCAGTGTCCGCGCGTCCCCGCGCAGCCGGACGGTCGCGCGTGTCGTGCTCGCGTGGCGGCGTACGTTGGTGAGGGCTTCCCGTGCCGCGTCGGCGATCGCCCTGGCGACGTCGAACGGAAGCCGCAGCTGCTCGGGGGCGTCGAACTCCACGGTCAGATGCGTGGCGTCGAGGTCGGCGCGCAGCAGGTCGACGAGGTCGGCATACTGCGGTGCCGGCCCGCTGTCGGAGCGCAGCCTGTCCAGATCGCGGCGCGCCTGCGGTGCCAGCCAGTCCGCGTCCGAACGCACCTGACCGACGCCGACCATCAGCAGCGTCGTCGCCGCAGTGTCGTGTAACGCGTTGGCGAGCTCGCGTTCCTCCGCACGGGCTGCCGCGGCCACCAGCGACTCGCTGCGCACCCGTACGGCCTCGGCCGCCATTCGGTCGGCCCGTTCCGCGGCGCGCTGGACGAGCGCCCAAGCCGCTCTGGACAGCGCGGCCGCCGGGATCGCCCACGCCGTCCCTCTGATCAAGCTCGCGTCCACGTCCACCGCTCCCGCCGCGGTGAGGAGGCCCACCGCCCCGCCCCCGGCCGCCAGCGCCGCCGCGCCGCCCGCCAGCGGCGATGTGTGCCATTGGCACGTCACGCAGGCGAACGTGAGCAGAAGCCGCAGCCACCCGGTGTTCCTGTCCTCGACGGCGTCGGTCCAGAAGACACTCGCGAACAGCCCAAGCAGGACGACCACGTCCAGAGCCACCGGCAGGCTTCCCCGGCCGGCGCGCAGCCACCACGCGTATCCGCAGGTCCAGGCGGCCGCGACACCGACCATGTACGCGGTGGCCGTAAAGTGCCCAGGAGCGGCGCGGAACAGGGCGATCCCGCAGATCGGAAGCAACGTCGCCAGACGCACTGCGGCCGCATACCGGCGGCCGAAGCGCACCAGCAGCCGCGCCGCTTCCCCAGCCATCCGTCACCTCTCAGCTCACCGACCTCGCCGTGACGCAGCCTAACGAGTTGTCCTGTCCATCCGCGGATGGCGGTGATCGCCGCATGGCTGACGTGCCATGACAGACCAGAGCAGGAGCAAGAGGGCGCCGAGCACTCACTGTTCGAAAGGCTCGCCGGCCTTGCCAGTGGACGCAGTGGCGGCCGATTCCACGGCACCGGCCGGGGAGCATGCCGCGCGGGGCCGGGTTGTCCCAGCCGAGCATCGGACACGCCGCTACAAGCCGGACAACACATACACCCTCTGGTGAAACGTCTACTTCACTATTTATTAACATCCCACGTTGGACGTAGGATGTCCCATCGTAATCTTCTCCTGCAGGAAGGGCGAGGACATGCACGATGGTCATCCCCCGGAGGGCCGTACCGGGCGCCGCTCCCGGCACCGCCGGGCGGGCGCCGTAATGGTGCTCGCCGGCTTACTCGTGAGCGCGTTCGGCGCGCCGGCGACCGCGGTGACGGCGGAAACCCACGAGGCCGGCGCGACCGCCGACACCGCACCGTTCGTGGACGAGCAGGTGCTCTACAAGCAGGGCGACTTCGGATACGGCTGCTTCCGGATCCCCGCCGTGGTGCGGGCCACCAACGGCATGCTCCTGGCGTTCGCCGAAGGGCGGGTGAAGGACTGCGGCGACGACGAGGACATCGACCTCGTGCTGCGCCGTTCCGCCGACGGCGGGCGGACCTGGGGACCACTGCAGGTGATCTCGGAGGGCAACGGCACGACCCACGGCAACCCGGTGCCGATCGTCGACGAGCGTACCGGGCGGGTCGTGGTGGTGAGCACCCACAACGGCGCGGAACCGTGCCCGAACGGCTGTGACCGCGACCCCTGGGTGCAGTTCAGTGACGACCATGGGGCGACCTGGTCGGCCGCCAGGGAGATGACCGAGGGCAAGCGTCCGGAGTGGAACTTCTGGTACGCCACCGGCCCGGTGCACGGCATCCAGCTCAAGCACGGCCCGCACGCCGGCCGACTGGTCGTCGGGGCGAGTTTCGAGAGCTGGGACCGGGTCGGCAAGCACGTCTACGGCACGCACCTGCTCTACAGCGACGACAGCGGGGTCACCTGGAACATCGGCGCCGAGACGTCCCGCGACGACGGCACGGTCATCGCCCAGGAGGTCACCGTCGTCGAGCTCACCGACGGGCGGATCTACGCCTCGGCTCGCGAGCGCGGCACCGACGAAGGGAACCGGGCGTACGCGACCAGCAGCGACAGCGGCGAGACGTGGGACGCTCCGTTCCGCACCATGCCGGCGCTGGCGACGACCGACGTCCAGGCGTCGCTGCTGCGGTTCAGCGAAGGGCGCATCCTCTTCTCCTCGCCGATGCACCCGGGTGCCCGGGAAGCGATGGGGATCCGGTCGTCCTACGACGAGGGACGCCGCTTCGAGACCTGGGACGAGGGCAAGGTCTTCTACTGGGGGCCGTCGGCGTACTCGGACATGGTGCGGCTGGACGGCGACGAGGCGGCCCTGATGTACGAGGCCGGCAACATCACGCCGTACGAGCAGATCCGGTTCGCGCGGTTCAACGAGGCGTACTTGGAGACGCCGAACGGCACCCCGCCAGGCATCCCCGGACCCCCGGCGCCCGGCCCGACGACGCCGGACGGTTCGCCGTACCGCAACCTGGCGTATGTCCGCGGCGGCGCCCAGACCACCGACGGGCGCTTCGGCAACGGGCTGGCCCTGGACCGGGTGGACGACCGGGTGGAGGTGCCGTTCAACGACTCCATCGACCTCGGCGCGAAGGACTTCACGCTGACCTCCTGGATCCGGTACTCGGAGCAGGCCGGCGCGCACGCGATCATGTGGTTCCACCGGGTGAACCGGGGCACCAACCCGCCGGCGCTGTGGCTGCGGGCCGAACCGGCCAGCAACCGCATCCGGGCGGTCCTCTCCGTCGGCCGGTTCAACGTGACCGTACAGTCGCCGAGCGCGTACAACGACGGGCAGTGGCATTTCGTGGTGCTCCAGCGGGTGCGCGGCGAGCTCCGGCTCCTGGTGGACGGCGTACAGGTCTCGGCGGCGGCGGCGCCGGCCGGATCGCTGACCCTCGGCAAGGAGTTCGGGCTCGAGGGCATCCACATCGGACAGCGGATGGACGGTGTGGACCGCTTCCGCGGGACGCTGGACGAGGTACGCGTCTACCGGCGTGCCGTCACCGACGCCGAGCTGGACCTGATCCGACAGTGGAACGCCCCGATCGGCGGGCGGCTCGGGCTGCGTCTGCCGTTCGATCACGTCAGCTAAGGGGACACGAGCCGCTTGGCGATGGCGCTCGCGGGGTCGCGGCGGGCGTCATCGCCATGGCAGTTGTGCCCGAGCGGCGATATTCGAGTAGGAGCCGGCGGCACCGTGCCGCCGTCCGGTCGCCAGGTCATGGCCGGGGACGAAGACGGCGAGGCCGGCCGCGTGGCGCACGAGCGGCACCGGGTCGGCGGCGGCCGCGACGCGGGCCAGGAAGCGCACCACCTCGCCGCGCGACAGCGGCAACCAGTCCGGCAGCGTCACCTGGATCGCACCGGGCCGGAGCGCCCGCGCGCGGCCCACCCGGGCCAGGCAGGTCTGCGCGCTCATGTGACCGGCACCGATCTGGAACGGCAGCCGGTGCGGTTCGCACCGCTCGGCCAGCAGCGCGTTGACGCGGTCGTACTCGTCCTCGCCGAGCGCGTGGAACTCGCCCGCGGTACCGTGCGCGTACAGGCCGTCAAGCCCACGACGACCCGCTATCCGATTGGAAAACATAGGACATCCTACGTCTTGAGGTACGGCGAACAAGCCACGTCCCTCCGATGGCCCATCGGTGTCGTCGGCGTAAAATCTCCTGCCCCGCCTGGCCCGCCGGGACCGAGAGGTGGGATGTTATGAGGCAAGGTCTTCGACGACCCTGGAGGCAGCATGCGTACGCGTGACGGGGGCGCGTCGCTTCAGGAGCGCATCGTCGCCCTGATCCACGAGCGCGGGCTGGCCCCCGGGTCACCGATGCCGACAGAAGTGCAATTGATGGAGCTGCTCGGGGCGAGCCGCAACAGCGTCCGCGAGGCCGTGCGGGCCCTGCAGGCGTTGGGCATCGTCGAGATCCGGCATGGTCATGGCACGTTCGTCGGGCACGCGTCGCTCGACGCACTGACCCCGTCGTTTGCCTTCCGGGTACGTTCGGGGCCGGGCGGGATCCGCGCGCTGCACGATCTGGTCGAGGTCCGCGAACTGCTTGAGACCGGGCTGATCGGCCAGGTCGCCCAGAGCACCAGCGCCCCCCGGCTCGCCGCGTTGGAAGCCCTGGCCAATGGCATGGATCGGGACCCGGAAGCCGATCGGGCGTTCCACGCGCTGCTGTACGAGTCGTGCGGCAACGAACTGGTGCTGCAGCTGATCGGCCTGTTCTGGGACGTCTACCACGAGGTCGAGCCGACGCTCGGCCCGCCGGAGGAGCGGACCGCGGAGATCACCGTCAACCACCGCCGGATCGTGGCGGCGCTTCGCGCCCGGGACGCCGAGGCCGCCCGGGAGGCGATGCGGCTGCACTTCCGCGACGTCAAGGCGCGCATCGCGCGGGCGGAGGACCGGCCGGTACCCGCGCCGACCTGACCGGGTCACCCGCCAACGGGGCAGACGAAACTGATCTTGAGGCAGTAATCTGCCCTCGCATCGTTTGCCTGGCTCCTGGGGGAGGCCACTCTCCCCGCGAGGCGGTCGACGTCCCCTGTAGACGCCCCATCGACGAAGATGAGGAAGACTTGTGATCCGACGCTCCAGGGCGTTATTGCCCGCCGCGGCCATCCTGCTCGCCTGCGCTGTCGCGCAGCCCGCTGCCGCGCAAGGTACCGCATCTGCCGGACCTGTCATCGTGCGGCCGGTCTCGGGCAGCAGCCCTCTGCCCGCAGGCTGCGGGCTTCCCCCGGCCGACGGCTACACGCTGAACCCGAACACCGAAGTCCTGCCCATGCTGGCGCGGGACCCGAACCGTCCGTGGCACCTCGTCACGGTGTTCCAGCAGGACCGCTGGAACCGGTACGGCAGCAACGGCGCGGTTACCGCCGTATCTGACGACTACGGTAAGACCTGGCAGCGGTCCGAGAACCTGCCTGCTTTCTCCCGGTGTAACGGCGGCACGACCGCCAACGGCGGAGACTACGACGTCACGACCGACAACTGGGTCACGGTCACACCGTCGGGTGCGGCGGTGGCCGCGTCGTTCTCGCTGTCGCGCACCGGCGACGTGACCGCCATTCTGGTGGCCCGGTCCGCTGACGGCGGCCGGCACTGGGACGCCCCGGTAACCCTGCAACGGGACGACAACCCGCGCTTCTTCAACGATCGCCCATCGGTGACCGCGGACCCGTACCGCCCGGGCGTGGTCTACGCGGTGTGGGACCGCATCGACAACCAGTCGACCGACACAGAGGAGAACTGGGTACAGCCGATCTATCTGGCGAAGTCGACCGACGACGGGCGCACCTGGACCACGAGCAAGGTGTACGACGTGCCCACCAACAGCGGCGTCATCGGTACCCAGCTGGTGCCGCTCCCGGACGGGACGCTGCTGATCGGCATGCACCACGAGACGAGCACCGACGGTTCCACCCAGGTCATCCGCTCGACCGACGGCGGCCGGACCTGGTCGGCGCCGACGCTGAACGTTCCGGCGCCGCTCGCGGTGGGCCCCCGCATCCCGGACCCGGACAACTCGGGTGACCCGATACGCAACGCCTCCCTGCCGCTGCTGGCCGCCCAGCCGGGCACCCAGGTGGTCAACGCCGTCTGGCAGAGCCAGGACTCCGACGGCACCTTCCACGTGGCCTACTCGCGGTCGACGGACGGCGGAAGGACTTGGTCCAGCCCGGTCCGCGTGGACAAGACGCCCACCGGTTCCGCCGCCGTACCGGTCGTCGCCGCGTCCCGGACGGGCACCGTGGCGGTCACCTACTACGACTTCCGCAACAACACGTCCGACCCCGCCACCCTGCCCACCGACGTGTGGGCCGTCACCTGCACCAACGACTGCACGCGGTCCGGGGCATGGCGCGAGCAGCACATCGAGGGGCCGTTCGACGCGCGGAAGGTTCCGGCGACAAGCGTGGGACGCCTGATCGGGGACTACACCGGCCTGGTCTCGGTCGGCGGAGCCTTCACGGCCGTGTACGGCGTGGCCACCGACGACGCCGCCAACCCTGTGGACCTGCACAGCGCGGTTTTCTCCAGCTGAGCGGTTGTGCGCGGGCGGGGTTCGGTCAGCCCGGGCTCCGCCCCCTCTCACAGCAGCGCCGACCAAGCCTTGCCCTGGTGGGTCCTAGGCTTGCCTGCATGAAAATCCGCCTCAGAAACCGCGCGGACATGGACGCTTGCGTTGAGGCGCTGGCCCAGGTCCAGGCCGCCGACCGCTATCCCGTGGACTGGCCGGACGATCCCGGGGGCTGGCTGACCCCGGCCGACCTGACGTCGGCCTGGATAGCGATCGAGGCAGACAACGTGCTCGGCCACGTGGGTCTTACCCGAGACGCGGAGATCGTCCGCCTGTTCGTGACTCCGGCAGCACGCGGGCGCGGTCTGGCCGCCCAACTTCTCGACTCAGTCCGCGCCGCCGCGCGCGGGCCGCTGAAGCTGCGGGTGTCCTCTGAGGGCGAGGCGGCCATCGCGTTCTACGAACGGTCCGGTTGGCGCAGGGTCGGCAGCAGCCGCGCCGACTGGGTCAACGCCGCCGGTGAACCCGCTCTGCTACACCACTACGTGAGCCCGTGAGGCGGCAACGCTCAATCCCCAGCACGCCGGTGCCCGGCCAGGTGGCCCCACGCTGATATGACAGCGATGGAGACGGCCAGCAGCACGGCGCTTCCGGCGATGTCGAGCACGTAGTGGTTCCCTGTGGTCAGCACGACTGCGGCCATGCCCAGCGGAAAGATCCACGACAGCAACGCCAACCGCGGATGACCGGCCCGCAGCGCGCACCACACGGCATACGCGCACCACAACGACCATCCCACGTGCATGCTGGGCATCGCCGAATAAAGGTTCTGGCCGTCCTCGATCTGTCGCGAGGCATGGCCGCCCAGGATGTCGTGCTCGGCAATGACGTCGACGACGCCCGGTAGGGCGAACCGTGGGGGCGACATGGGCAGCGCCCAGAAGACGGGCAGCACGAGGACGGTCATCGCGATGAGGGTCCGGCGGACCTTGATGTAGACATCGGCGTGCCGGGCGAAGACCCACACCAGCACACCGATGATCAGGAGGTAGTACAGGCGGTAGTAGTACACCGCCGGCTGGATGAGCGCTGGATGCTCGGTCAGCCACTGGTTCGCCCTCAGTGCGATGTCCAGGTGGAGGGCCCGTTCTATGGACTGCAGGGCCAGAGCGTTGGCGGTGGCGGCTGCGACGTCCTTCCCGGCGGCGGCATGAAGCCGTGAGAAGAGCAGGATCACGAGCAGCAGACCAGCCACTTCGACGAGGGGTGCGGGGCGCCCACCCATCCTCCCGACCAGTGCGGCTGACCGGACCCAGGCAACCAGGCGCGATAACCGGTCGGCGGCCATCTCACGCGGGCTCACGCGGGTCACACTAACGCACCCCCGCTTCGCCATGAATCATGGAGCCGCCTGCACCTCAACCACGCCGGAGGGCGCGCACGTGGGCCAGAAGCCGTACGCGCCCGTCTCGAAGCGCGAACGGCCCACCTCCGAGCCGAGGACCAGGTGGCGGTGGTCCTCCAGCAGACGCACCATGGCGGCGTAGAAGGCGGCCAGCCGCTCGGCGGGGCGGCGCCCCGGGGCCCAGGGGTGGCTCGCCGCGCAGGAGATGTTCTTGCAGGTCCCGCTCGTGCTCGTCGAGTCCTCTGGACACCGTGTCCATTACTCGATCCCCTCGTCGCTGAAGGCCTGGCTCGACCAGATCACCTTTCCCAAGATGTCGCTGGCGGGCCGCTCGTTCGTGTTGACCAGCCGTCGTCCTGCCCGGCCGGCCGTTGATCCCTTCTGGAGAGACGAGCGAGAAACCTCGGCCGTGCCGGCATAGATCGACGTGCCGCCCGCGTCCTTGCCTGTGAACATCGCAAGGAGGACGGGTGGATCCAGGATTTGAGGCGGCATTTCGGCATTTCATCGTCGACCGATCGGGGGCGTTGTTCCGTACCGCGTACCTGCTGACCGGTGACCGGCACGCTGCCGAGGACCTGGTGCAGTCGGCTCTGGTCAAGACAGCCGCGAAGTGGCGCAGTCTGCGCGATCCGGCCGCCATCGAGGGATACGTCCGTCGCGTCATGTACCACGAGCAGGTGAGCTGGTGGCGGCGGCGGTCACGCGTCGTGGAGGTGTCGGCCGGATGGCTGCCCGACCAGATCGGCGACGGGCACGCCGACGTCGTCGACCTTCGCATGGTGATGCGCGCGGCCCTCGCCCGGCTCACACCCCGGCAGCGGACCATGCTCGTGCTGCGCTACTTCGAGGATCTCTCTGAGACCGAGATCGCGCGGCTGCTCGGCATCAGGGTGGGGTCGGTACGCAGCCAGATCTACCGCTCGCTGGAACGCCTGAAGAAGACGGCACCTGAGCTGACCATCGTGAGGGAATTCGGATGAACATCGAGAACCTGCTGCGCGAGACCCTCTCCGACATGGCCGACGAAGAGCAGCCACCCGCGCCGGGCCGGTTCCTCCAGGTCCATGAGCGCCGGCCCCGTCGCCGCAGCCTCGCCCTGGTGGCGGCGTCGGCCGTCGCCGCACTGGCCGTCGGATCCACCCTCGTGGTCCAGGGGCTGTCGTCGCGGGCCCCCGGTGATGTAGCCGCCGCCGTCCCGAGCCTGGCCCCCGAGCGCCATTCGGCGGCCACCATCACCGTGGTGGAAGGGATGCGGCTCTCGCAGCTCTTCAAGAAGCTGTCGTCGCTCACCGGTAAGCCGGTGGCGGAGTTCGAGCAGGCCGCCAAGGACGGCACGGCGCTCGGCCTGCCGACCTATGCCGAGGGGGCGCTCGAAGGGTTCGCCCTCCCCGGCACCTACGAGCTCTCCCCGACCATGAGCCCGAGCGAGATCCTCAGGGCGATGGTGGCCCGGTTCGGACCCGCCGCCGAGGAAACCAACCTGGTCGACGGCGCCAGGCGGGCCGGCAGAACACCGCTGGAGATCCTGACCATCGCCAGCATCGTCCAGGCCGAGGCGGGCAGGCACGAGGACATGCCCAAGATCGCCCGGGTCATCTACAACCGGCTGAACCGGAAAATGCGCCTGCAACTGGACAGCACCGTCTTGTACGGTCTGGACAAGTACGGCGTCAGCGTAGTGCTCAAGGATCTCAAGAGCCCGTCGCCGTACAACACCTACCGGCGGTTCGGCCTGCCGCCCGGCCCCATCGGCAACCCGGGGTACGACGCCATCAGGGCCGCGCTGAAGCCGGCCACCGGTCCCTGGCTCTTCTACGTGAATACCGACCCGAAGCAGCGCATCACGAAGTTCGCCACCTCCGAATCGGACTTCGCCAAACTGGTCGAAGAGCGCGACAAGAAGCGCGGAACCCGGTGATGTGGCCGCACGGCCATCGCGACGATCCTTTGCGGCCACCATCGGTTTGTGCACGGCGACCAAAGACCGTTAGGCGACCAGCATCCGCGCGCTGAACCGGCCGAAAGTACGGTCGCAGACCGCGGAACTGAACTTGTGGCCGGTGTCCGCGCCGGGCCGCATCCGCAGGATGAGGCCCATGCCCTATGAAGATCACGCTTCGGGACCGGCCGCCGGCGGTCCCGATGCTCCCTTAACCTCCGCCGAGGCGACGGCGTGGGAGGCCCCCGCGGTGACCTCCCCCGGCCGGCCGCGTATCGCCGCACTCGACGTCCTGCGCGGGTTCGCGCTGTGCGAGATCCTGCTCGCCAACATCCAGCTGATAGCCAACGACGGCACCGCCGTCGTTGCGCAGCCCATGGGCGACTGGGACCCTTGGCTCGGGCTCCCGATCTTCTCCCTACTGTTCGGTATCGGGTTCTCGCTGCTGCTGGACTCCGCCGCGAACCGCGCCCCCCGCCCACGGCTGGCCCTGCTGCGCCGGCTGCTGGCGCTGCTCGCGATCGGCCTCGTCCATATGCTGCTGTGGCCAGGCGAAATCCTGACCAAGTACGCCATCGTCGGATTGCTGGTGCTGCTGCCCTCGTCCTGGTTGCCGCGGTGGGCCGTGGCCGGCAGCTCCGCCGCGCTCCTGACGGTGGCGGTGATCGGCGGGGGCGGGCCCCTGCTGATTGCCGGGCTGTTCCTGTTGGGCTCGGCGCTGGTCCGATACGGCGTGATCGAGAAGATCGAGCGGTCCACCCGAGGACCGGTCCTGCTGGGCCTGGTCTTCGCGGCGGGGGTGGCCTCTGCCCTCTGGGTACAGGCCGGCATGCGGGCGGTAGGGGCCACGACGTATCTGTCTTCCACGTCCACCCTGGCCGATCTGCTGCTCGCCGGTGTGTACGTGTGCGTCCTGCTGATCCTGCTCAGAACGCCGCTGCGACCGGCGCTGCAGTTCGTCTTCGCGCCACTGGGCCGGATGGCACTGACCAACTATCTGACCGCCACACTCCTCGTTCTGGCGGCCACTCACCTCCTCGGCCTGCCGATCGGCCAGTCCTTGACGACGGCGTACCTGACCGCTGGAGCCATCCTCACGGCCCAGTGGCTGTTCTCCGCCCTCTGGCTGCGCCGCTACCGCCAGGGCCCCATCGAGTGGCTCTGGCGCTGGGCCACCTGGGTCCACCGCTCAGCCCTGCGCATCTCCACGAGCTGAGCCCATTCCCTCGGCAACCGGAGAGGCGGGAGGAAGGTGATCCATGTCCGGCGATCTCCCCTCGCTGCTCACCCAGGTGAGCAGCGAGGGAGATCGCCGAAGGCCTGCTCGATCGCACGGAGGCCGGGGGATCTCCTCGGGGCGTCATTCGTGGTCGACGACGATCGCGCAGGCTTCCGTGGCCATGATGGCACTGAGCTGGGTGGAGTAGGCGATCTTCCCTTCCGCTGGATGACGCCAGTCGTCGTTGGCGAGCAGTGAGCCGTCCCGCAGACACGACTCCCACAGCCGGGAGGTGCCGTCCAGCAGGAACCGCCGGAGCCCCGGCTGGTCACCGGCCTTCACCAGCTCCGCGGCGTACCGGTAGAAGATGCCCTTGAACAGGCCCTCGTCGCCGCCCCCGCCCTCGCGGTCGCCCGAAACCACCCGCGAAGAGAGGAAGGATCATGGACACCTGGTTGTGGGCGCTGCCCGGGATCGCGCTCGCGTTCCTGCTGGCCGTGCTGGTCAGGCACGCTCTGTGGCAGCGGAGCTACCGGCGCCAGGCGCAGGAAACGGCCATGGCCGAGGCGGAGCAGATCTTGCGCTGGGAGGCGGAGGGGCACCTGTACCGCCCCTACCGGATGACGTGGTTCGTGGAGAACCCGCTCACCATCTACGGCGACACGACCCCTGGTTATTGGCCGCAGAAGGTCCAGGCCCGGGCCGAGCGCGATTCGCGCGGCAGCCATCCGGGGATGCCGCCGTCGCTTCGCCCGTGCTACGGGGGTGGACCTGCAACGGAACCGTTTCGTACGGTAAGGGCTTTCCTGCAGGCCAGGGCTGGCGCCGGACGGGCCCGTACCGCCGGCTGCGCACCCGGCAGGCCGCGCATGAGTGCGGGCACCTCTTCACGTGCCGGGACACCTGAGAGAGCGGACATGCATGAGGTCCTGGGCATCCCTGTGCCCAGGACCTCATTTGGTGACCAGCCAGTCCTAGGTCAGGAACTGGACGCACATCATGCGATTGATGCCCACACTCGCCCAGCCTCCTCCAGCCGTGCCCCCGCCCAGCCAGTTCCCACTGCACCCAGGCAGTTCGTAGCCGTTCCACTTCCTGCAAGCGCCCGGCCCAGAGATATCTGTCATGCGCCCCCGGGATGCCGTGTTGTTATCCCAGGTGGCGAGATTGACGCTCTGCCGTGCCCCGGGGGAACAGGGGCTCCGAGCCCATACCGTGAATTGGCCGCCGTTGAACTTGTCGAACACGACCTCCCCGTAGATCGTTTCAGCCGCTCTGGCCGTGGCCACGGCTTCCCGAGTGGCGTAGCACTTGACCGTTCCGAGGTCTTCGGCTCCGGCCACGCAGAAGCTATGCGCCGAATCCGGCGCGGTGGTGACGTCGGCTGCCTGTGCGGGCATCCCGGATCCGAGCGTCAGCGCAGCGATAACGCCAACACCCAAGGCGGCAATCTTTCCCACACTTTCCTCCACTCTCGATGTAGTGCTTTGAGGCGTGGCGAGAGCGTATGCAGGACCACTGCGTGATCCTCAGGGGGAGATCACGCACTGAGATCGAGTAGACCAAGGCTCGCCCGATAGCTGCTGGTCAGCGTTGTGCGAGTGCCGCGTAGGCGGTGGAGCGGCCGATCTTGAGGGTGCGGGCGGCCTCGGTGACCGAGACGCCGTCAGCGGGTGGCCGAGCTTGGACTGACCAGATCACTCCGTCACGGGCAGGCACTCGGCGAGCAGGTCGACGACGTCGCGCCAGGCTCGCTGCGCGTGCCGTGGGTGGTAGCCGACGCCGGGGACCACGGTGTGGTCGACCGGCGGGTGGTGGAAGGCGTGCAAGGCGCCGCCGTAGACCACGAGGCGCCAGTCGACGCCCGCGGCCTGCATCTCGGCGGTGAACGCGTCCCGTTGCGCGGGCGGCATGATCGGGTCTTCCGACCCGACCCCGGCCCACACCGGGCAGCGAATGCGCGCCGCCTCGCCCGGTCGGCCCGTGGTCAGTGCGTTGACTGTCCCGATCGCGCGGAGATCGACGCCGTCGCGCCCGAGCTCCAGCCCGATGGCGCCCCCGGTGCCGTAGCCGACGGGGCGATCCGGTCGGGGTCGGTCCGCGGTTCGGCGCGCAGCACGTCGAGCGCCGCGTGGCCGATGCCCCGCATCCGGTCGGGGTCGGCGAGCAGCGGCATGCAACGGGCCAGCATCTCCTCGGGGTCGGTGAGCAAGCGCCCGCCGTGGAGGTCGAAGGCCAGCGCCACGTATCCCAGCTCGGCGAGCGCATCGGCTCGGCGGCGCTCGACGTCGCTGAGCCCTGGGCCCTCTGGTCCGAGCAACACCGCGGGGCGGCGCCCGGTGCCGGAGGGCAGCGCAAGGTGCCCGATCATCGTCAGGCCGTCGGCCGGGTACTCGACCGTGCGGGTTGTCACTGTCGTCATGAGACTGGACTGTAGTGATCGTCGAGCCCGGTCGGGCCGGTGTTCACCGCTGGCAGAGTTCACCGCTGGCAGAACAGCGCAGGTGTGCCTCTGAAATGCGGCGATGGCTCACAAGGTCCGTCACAAACCCCGTTCTCGCGGCAGCGTTATCGGATCACCTGCCCTGGCCACGGTGCTGGAGACTGACCCTCGCGGCAGGTTGCTGGCATATTCCGGCCCACCCCTCACACAGCGTCACGAGAGCCATGCCCCAGACCCACGGGCATGGCTCTCGTTTTCACCAACACTCAAGGCAGTTGATCAGCAAGTGGCTCTCAAACCGACCGACACATGGCTCTCGGATCCACCTTCATAGCCAGCGCTTCGGTGACCGCTTCCGGTCCAGGTCCGTGAGTGCGCTGCGGGAGGTCGGCAAAGGATAATCGTCCGGTGCTCATTACCGGAATTTCGCCCGCGGAGGATCCACTCGGGGACGAGTTGTTCGCCCTGCAGAAGGCGGCGTACGCCATCGAGGCCGGGCTCATCAAGGATGATCGCATACCGCCCCTGCACGAGAGCCTGGCCGACCTGCGGGCGCAGCCGCTGCGGTGGCTCGGGGCGGTGGACGAGGACGGGCGGCTGACGGGGGCCGTGGCGTGGGAGGAATCGGACGACGAGGTGGACGTCAACCGGCTGGTCGTGCATCCCGACGCGCTGCGGCGCGGGATCGGGCGGGCGCTGGTCAAGGAAGTCCTGGCCAGGGCAGGCGGGCGGAGGGTCGTGGTGGCCACCGGGCGGGACAACGCGCCCGCGCGGAGGCTGTACGAGGGGCTGAGGTTCGCGCTGGTCGGGGAGGTCGAGGTGATCCCCGGCCTGTGGATCGTCAACTACGCCCTCCTTCCCAGCTGACCCACAGCCTCTCCAAGCTGACCCCGCAGGCTCCTTTCGGGCTGACCCCGCAGGCTCCTTTCGGGCTGACCCGGCAGGCTCCTCCTTCCAGGGCTGACTCTGCAGATCACCTTTCGAGATAGCTCCGCAAACCCGCGCCTTTGCACCGCGATCGTCGACCGCCTCACCTTCGCCGGCAACATCATGGAGACCGGCACCGACTCCTACCGCCTCGCCCAAACCCGAGCCAGAGCTGAACAAGCCGGCTGACCTAGCTCACTCAGCGTCACCAGAGCCATGCCCCGCCCGCTGGAGCATGGCTCCCGTTTTCACCAACACTCCAAGCTCAGTTGATCACCTAGTGGCTCTCAATCTGACTGACCCCTGGCTCTCGAATCCACCTTCATAGCCATCCCTGAAACGGTCCCGGAACGTGAAAACGAGACTTTCCATGATTGTCTGTGTCAGTTTCCGAAGTCGTGTGCACGGATGCGCGAAGTGGTCTGCACGCCTGTGGGCTCCCTCGGCAGAGGCGAGGGGATAATTTGCGAGAGGCTTCCCGCCTGGATATGAGCGATTGCTCATGGCGCACGCATGGTCTGGTATTGGTGCTCAGGCCGGAACGTCGCATAGTGAGGCCATGGACCGATCTCTGCGTGTCGCGGTCATTGGCGACCGCGACCTAGTTTTTCCTCCGCACGTGGCTACCGACGACGCGCTGCGGCACGCCGCCGCGCACCTCGGCATCGGGGTGGACGTCCGTTGGCTGGCCACCAAACCGCTCGAATCTGACCTGGCCGAGGTCAAGGCCGCCGACGTGTTGTGGTGCGCGCCCGGCAGTCCGTACCGCAGCCTGCGCGGCGCCCTCGCCGCGCTTCGGCACGGCCGCGAACACAGCGTGCCCACCCTTGGGACGTGCGGCGGCTGCCAGCACATGGTCATCGAGTACGCCCGCCACGTGCTCGGCTACGAGGACGCACAGCACGCAGAGTACGACCCATACGCCTCTACCCTCTTCGTGTCGGAACTGACCTGCTCGCTGGCCGGCAAGACCATGCCTGTCACCTTGGTCCCCGGTACCCGAGTGGCCGCACTGTACGGACGGACCGAGGTAGAAGAGGAGTATTACTGCAACTTCGGTCTCGACCCCAGCCGGCAGGAGACCCTGCACGACGGTGGCTTCTCAGTCACAGGAGTGGACGGTGATGGCGAGGCCCGGGTGTTGGAGATTCCCGGCCACCCCTACTACGTGGCCACACTGTTCGTGCCGCAAACCCGCTCGCGTCCTGAGGCCCCGCACCCGCTGGTCGTCGGCCTGCTGCGCGCGGCGCTATGACCTTCACCCAACTGAGGATCCTGCAGGCGGTCGCACGCACCGGCAACATGACCCGGGCCGCCGAGGAACTGGCCACCACGCAGTCTGCCGTCAGCCACGCGCTGCGCGCCCTGGAGAGCGAGCTCGGCGTCGCGCTGCTGGTGCGGGGCAACCACGGGGTGAGCCTGACGGCGGCTGGGCGTGCCGTGTGCCGCCGCGCCACACTCATCCTCACCCAGGTGGAAGTGCTGGAGCAGGAGGTGGCCGCAGCCCGGAAGCATGGGCGTGGCAGCCTACGCGTCGGTGTCATCCCCAGCGCCAATGTCCGGCTGCTGCCGCCGATCCTGCGGCGGTTCGAGGATGCGCATCCGCAGGTGCGGCTCACGGTGATGGAAGGCTCGGACGACGAGGTGCTGGAGTGGCTCGAAACGGGAGCGGCGGATATCGCAACTGTGTCAGCCGGGGTGGCGGGCGCACGGGCCACCACGGCCGCGCTCCCTGCAGGGTTGATGGCGCGACCACTCGCCACCGACCGCATGCTGGCCGTCCTGTCCAGCGGTCACGACCTGGGCGTCCGCGACTCGATACCGGTGGTCGAACTGTCCCGGCAGCCGTTCATCATGTCCACGGGCGGTTGTGAGCCTCTGATCACGGCACTCGCGCGGGCAGCGGGGGCGAGCCTGAAGTGCCACTACCGGGTGCGCGACACCAACAGCATTCTCGCCATGGTCGCCGAGGGGCTCGGGGTGAGCATCGTCCCTGAACTGTCGCTGCCCGCCCATCGCCCGGGCGTGCACGCGATCCCGCTGGACCCGCCTGCTGAGCGCACCATTCTTCTCGCCTTGCCTGCCAACCCGCTCCCAACGGCCACCGCCTTCGCCGAATTGGCCATTACCCTCACATCCCAACCCGCCCGCGCTGAAGGGATGGGTCCCGGCAAGGAATTCGCGGGCCCGGTCCAGGATTCCGTCGTATGAGGCGGAGGCTCCCGTTCGCCGCCACGAGCGCGTGCCGCGTCCAGTGGTGATAGCGGGCTGAACATCGTGGCATGCGCCGTCTGTTTCATAGGATAATGAACGCCTATGAAACACCGTCTCCGGCCGGACGCGCCCAGGGCAAATGCTGTTTCATAGGTCGGTGCAAACATGTAGCCGGGTGAAACGCTCCTATGAAACACTTCCGGGGTGCACGACGACTACCTCCGCGTGGAGGCCCACGCCTGCCCGATGACCTGCGCCGCCCCCGCCGGCTCACCCTGCCGGACCGGCAAGGGCAAGGTGGCCGTCCAGTACCACACCGCCCGCTTCCGGCTGGTGCCCGCGCTCGCCAAGGCGCTCACCGTGGCTACCCCACCCATCCGCAAGCCGGGCACGCTCTGGATCGAGCTGCCCCGCCCCATCGCGGCCGGCACCGAACCGGCCGGGCACGTACGCATCGGCTACGCCCGCGCCTCCACCGTCCGCCAATCCCTCGACACCCAGCTCGACGCGCTCCAGGCCGCCGGCGTCACCCGCGTCTTCTCCGAGAAGATCTCCACCCGCGCCACCACCCGCCCCGAACTCGACAAGGCTGTCGCCCTGGCCCGCGAGCTCCGCTCGGCGGGGGTCGCGGTCACCCTCGTGGTACACGAGCACAAACGGCTCGGCCGCGGCCTCGACCTGGCCGCCCTGGCCGAGCAGCTGCGCGCCGCCGGCATCGGCCTGGAATTCCTCACCGGCGAGCTGCAGGGCTCGCACGACCCGTCCGGGGTGGTGTTCACCGTGCTCGCCGCGCTGTCCGGGATGGAGCGCGAGTACATTCGCGACCGCACCCTAGAAGGCCACGAATCGGCGCGCGCCCGCGGCAGGACCATCGGCGGCGCCGCTGTGACCGACGAGGCCATGCTGTCCATGGCCCTGCACCTGCGCGAGCAGAACCTCAGCTTGCGCGACATCGCGGCGAGGCTCGTGATCACCAAGGGCAAGAAGAAGGGCCGGCACCCGTCCCCGGCCACCGTCCTACGCATGCTGCGCGAACACGACGGAGCCGCCGCCGCGCCGACGACCATGGGGTGAGCGGACCCCCTTCATTTCCTGCCGCGCCCACCCACGATGGGTCTACCTCCACCGTTTCTGCTGGTCAGCCAAATGCGTTGGATGTTCGGCGGATGCTACGGAGACCCCGTTCGGTGGGAGTGGCGCGCGCCCGTGCCGGACTCGTGCCGGGTTGGCCGAGGCGTGTGCCGCGGTGGCGCGGGCGGGCGGGCTACGCGGTGTAGGGCGGGAACGCGCGGTCGAGGGTGCGCGCCAGATCGGCCACCTGGTCGGGCGAGAGTGACTCGCTGGTCTGGCGGATGTAGCGGCGGAGCTGACCGGCTTTCAGGAGGGTGATCCCGTCGAGAACGAGAACGAGGGGGCGGCCGATGCCGGGGACCTTGGCCCCGTGCACGGCGACCAAGGGCCAGACGCCGACCATGTTGCCGGTTGCGCGGTCGACGACCCGGGCGACGGCGGAACGTTCGTAGGCGATGCCGCGTAGCAGGCGATCGGCCGGCCGCCGTCCGATCCAGAGCTGTTTGCCGCGCCCGTGGAGCTGCGTGCGGCGGTGCCACTTCTTGCTGTCGATGATCCAGACGCCGGTAGGGCCGACCAGGAGATGGTCGATGTTCGCCCTGCTGCCGGGGATGGCGCGATCGTGCAGGCAGATGTGGCCCTCGGCCTGCAGCGGAACGAGAAGCCGGGCGGTTGCGCGCTCGCCGGCGGCGCCCTTGCGCCAGGCGGAGACGCTCGACCAGCGCCAGAAGCGCCCCAGATCGACGAGGGCGACGATGAGCGCGAGGGCAAGGCCGAGCTTCCAGCCGAGCAGGTAGCCGACCAGCAGGCCGGGCAGGGCCGCCTTGAGGACGCGGAGCAGCAGCCGGGAGCGGCGGCCTTTGGCCAGCTCCGCCCCGTACTGGGCACGGGCGGAGGCCCCGGCGCGGGCCGGTGGGTCGCCGAGCGACGCGGGGGCGGAGGCCGGGGGCTGGAGGTCGTGCGGGGGCGTGCTCATGTCGCAACTCCGCAGGAGGTCGGGGCTGGAGTTTCGACGGTACGCCGCGGCGGCGACACTGTCCGGGCATCTCAGGAGGTCATCACCGATGACGTAGGAGAGATGGAGGGGCAGAGACGCGGGCTTGCCACGGCGCGGCCGTGGCCGTTGCGGAGGGCCCGGGCGTGGGCCGCGCCGAGCGCCTCGGGCGGTTTTCGATCTCGCGCGTCCCGGCGCGACCCCCAGGTTCCCGATCTTCTGAGCCTGTCTCCGCCGCAGCCTCTCCCCGTTTCAACCCCTCCGCCTTCCTCTCCTCGCTCCCCCTACTCCTTCCACCCCAGCTCCGCACCTGTCAGGTCCGTTGCATGGTTTCGGAAGGAATCCGGCGTGATCCATGGTGCTCGTCTCGGTGCTGTGACTACGTGCTCATGGGCCCCTACTTCGCGATCGCCTCCCGTACGGACGGGACGATCTCCTGGGCCCAGCGGGCCAGGACGGTGAGGTCCACGGCGCCGTGGCCGGTGGAGAAGAGCGTGAAGCCCGACGCGCCGTGCTCCAGCACGGCTCCGGTCAGTTCCTCGACCCACTGGTCGACGGAGCCGCCGAGCCAGCGGCCGTCGCGGTCGCGGGTGGCGGGCAGCGGCCGGTCGGTGATGCGTCCGGGGAAGTTGAAGACCGTGCGGATCTCGCTCGGATCGCGGCCGGCGGACGCCGCCGCCTCGTCGATGATCGGACGGGAGGCCCGGTAGCGTTCGCTGAGCCAGTCGGCCGCGTGGCCGGGGATCCAGCCGTCGGCCACCCGGCCGGTGGCGGCCAGGGACTTCCGGCCGACCGATCCGGTCCACACGGGAGGCGCGGCGACGGGAGCGGGCTCGATCTGGTTCACCTGGTAGTGGGTGCCCTGGTAGGTGACTGGAGCGCCGCCGCCCGACAGCAGCTTGACCAGGACGATCGCCTCCTCGAAGGCGTCCACGGCGTCGCCGGGCGTCAGCCGCGGCACGCCCATGTCGGCGATGCGGTCCCACAGCCCGCCCGCGCCCATGCCGAGCACGATCCGGCCGCCCGACAGCGCCGACAGCGACGTCACCGTCCTGGCCAGCATGGGAGCGGGCCGGGTCGGCAGGTTGCTCACGTTGGCGAAGCCGGCGATGTGCTGCGTACGCCCGAGGATGAAGCCGAGCGCGGCGTAGGCGTCCAGGCGGTCGCCGATGTAGGGGTGGTCTGACAACGTGAAGATGTCAAGCCCGTCCCGGTCGGCCTGCTGGGCCATGCGCAACAGCTCTGGTATGTCGTCAATTCTGGAATGCGCACCAAAACCGAAGACGACGTTATGTGTGGACAATGTTCTGCCTTTCTCTGCAAACCCGGCGTACCCGCTGGGTGTAGTCCATGTCAGGCGGAGCCGAACTGCTCGGCGAAGCGGCCGGTGAACAGGTCGGCCCCCTTGTACGCCGAGACCGTCTCGGCCGGGACGACGGCCGGTCCGTCGGGGGTGGGCAGCTGGCCGACACCGCCACGCGGGCCGAGCGGGAGCAGGATCATGGGGTGGGGCAGCGGCCGGTAGGCGGCCTCCGGCTGCTCGCCGCGCAGGTGGGCGATGATGTTCTGGGCCACCACCTCGGCGTGCTGCATCGCGTACCCGGCCATCTTGGCCTCGGCGACGTCGGTGATGTCGCCGATGGCGTAGACGTGGTCGTATCCGTGCACGTTGAGGGTCTCGGTGACCCGAACCTGCCCCTGCGGCGTACGAGTCGTCAGCCGGCCGTCGGCGAGGTAGTCGCTGTTGACGCGCACGCCGTGCGCGCGGAACCAGATGTCGGCGGTGATCTCCTCACCGCCGGTCGTCGTGACGGTGAACGTCGCCGCCTGGCCGGGCTCGGTCGCCGGAGGCGCGGTCAGGCCGGTGCCCAGCCGCAGCTGGATACCCAGCTCGTCGAGCTGGCGGTGCAGCTCCTCGCGCATCTCCGCGGGGAAGGCGGCCAGCAGCTGCTCGGCCGGGTCGACGATGGTCACGTGCTTGTGCGGCCAGACCTCCTTGATCTCGCCGGCCAGTTCCAGACCGACCGGTCCGGCGCCGAGGATCAGCACCCGCTCGGAACCCGCCAGTTCTTTGTGGGTCCGGAGCAGGTCGTCCACGACCTCGTCCGTGGAGTCAGAGGCAGGCTTGGCGGGGTAGGCGTAGCTGGAGCCGGTGGCCAGAACCAGGTAGTCGGCCTCGACCCGCCGGCCCGAAGCCAGGGTGACGCCACCGGGGTCCACCGAGACCGCGCGGTCGCGGACCACCGTGCCGCGCCTGAGCCACTGGTCGTAGGGGAAGAACATGTTGTGCGCCCAGTCGGGCCTGGTCAGCGCCCGCAGCGAGCCGGCCGTGTTGACGAACGCGTCCCGGGGGTCGATGAGGACGACGTCGGCCTCCGGGGCCAGTGCCTTGGCGATCGCAGAACCACCGTAACCTCCGCCGATGACCACAACTGTACGACTCATGATTCACACACTCCAACCCAAGAAAGAGATTGAATTCGTGCTACGAACCATATTAGTTCGTAGGCCGAACTGCAACTCCTTCCTGGGTTCAGCACATGTGATCCGGCCCCACGAAGACGGTGTGGACCTTGTTGTCCGCCACGACGCGGCCGAGCAGGCCGGCGAGTGCGTCGCGCTCCGCCGGGGCGAACCCCGAGGTCAGCTCGGCGACGCGGCGGCAGGTCTCGGTGTAGAACCCATCGGCCAGCTTGGCGCCCCGCCTGGTGAGCGCCACCCGCACCGCGCGGGAGTCGCGAGGGTCGGGTTTGCGCCGGACGAGGCCGTTGCGCTCGCTGCGGTCCACCAGGCCGGTCAGGCTCGACTTGGCCAGGCCGAGCACGTGGCCCAGCTCGCCCATGCCGTACGGCTGCGCCATCAGGACACACAGCAACTGGCCCTGCTGCTGGGTGAGGCCGTACTCGCGGGCGGAGTTCGCATACACGGCATTCACCACGAACGTGGACCGCACCAGCGCGGACGCCATCCCGATCGGGCCGTCGACATGCTTGCTCATCGGCCCAGCGTAACAAATTCGTGTGGCGAACTACTGTCTCAGGGTCGGGTTCTGTGCGCGGAGGCGGACAATACAGAGCAGCAGATTGCCCGCCGTCCGGTCGTCATAGAACTGCGTCACTTGCGTACCTGCCGGGCCTCGCACCCGAGTACGGGAGGTCGGCACCTCGCGATGCCTCCCGTCGGAGAACCCCGGATGAAAGTTTCAGTGCCGTTCTCCCTCTTGTGCAAGGTCGGCGCAGGCGTCCCGGTTCCGGAAGTAGGGCGTCCTTGCGAAGCGGTCCGGGCAGGCAGATCGTTTGGGAGCGCTCCCATTCCCTGGGTGGATGTCGCATGGTTGCTTCCGCCCCTCGATCCCGTCACGGAGAACCCCTATGCCAATCCACCGGAACTCGTGGCGCAGAGCCTTGACGGCCGCGGCCGCCGTTCTGCTCGCCGGATTCGGGCTCGCCACCGTCCAGACCGCTGCCGACGCGGCCGTGTCGTGTTCGGCCACCTATGCGAAGAGCTGGGACAACGGCAGCGCCTTCGGTGCCACGATCACGGTCACCAACACCGGTGACCCGTTGACCAGCTGGACGCTGAGCTTCGACTTCCCCGACAGCCAGGTGATCACCCAGATGTGGGAGGGTGTGCCGACCCCGGCGACGCCCACCCCGGCGGGCGCGGCCGTCACCGTCAACCCGACCTCCTACAACGCCGCCAAGGGCACCGGGGCCACCTGGACCGTCGGCTTCAACGGCACTTACACCGGTGGCGTCAACAACGCGCCCAGCGTCTCGTGCTCAGGCACCGGTACCGGAGGGACGCAGCAGGCCCTGGTGGTCTCCTCCACCAGCGTGAGCGTGCCCGAGGGGGCGACCGGCACCTACACGGTCCGGCTGAGATCCCAGCCGTCCGGCAACGTGACCGTCACCAGCGCCGCGGGCGCCGGGGACAGCGACATCACCGTCAGCGGCGGCGCCGGCCTGACCTTCACCACGTCCAACTGGGACACCCCGCAGACCGTGACCCTACGCGCCGCGGAGGACGCCGACAACACCAACGGCGCCCGGCCGATCACCGTCGCCTCCTCCGGCCTCGCCTCCGTCACCGTGAGCGCCACCGAGGCCGACAACGACGGCGGCACCGGTAGCACGGCACCCGCTCTGCGCGTCTCCGGGAACCGGCTGGTCACCTCCAGCGGCGCCACCTACCGCCTGCTCGGGGTGAACCGCGCCAGCGGCGAGTTCGCCTGCGTACAGGGCAAGGGCATGTGGGACAGCGGCCCGGTGGACCAGGCCTCGGTGAACGCGATGAAGGCCTGGAACATCCACGCGGTACGGATCCCGCTGAACGAGGAGTGCTGGGTCGGCACCAACGGCTCGCCCAGCGGCGCCACGTACCAGCAGAACGTCAAGGACTACGTGAACCTGCTGGTCGCCAACGGCATCACGCCGATCGTGGAGATGCACTGGAACTACGGCCAGTACACCGGCCAGGGGACCGGCTGCTCCGACACCGCGGCGACCTGCCAGAAGCCGATGCCGGACGCGCAGTACGCGCCGACGTTCTGGACCGGCGTGGCCAACGCCTTCAAGGGCAACAACGCGGTGGTCTTCGACCTGTTCAACGAGCCCTACCCGGACGCCGCCGCGAACTGGAACGCGACCGCCGGCTGGACCTGCTGGCGCGACGGCGGCACCTGCACCGGCATCGGCTACCCGGTGGCCGGCATGCAGTCGCTGGTCAACACCGTGCGCGCCACCGGCGCCACCAATGTGATCATGCTCGGCGGCCTGACCTGGTCCAACGACCTGAGCCAGTGGCTGACCTACAAGCCGGACGACCCGACGGGCAACCTGATGGCCGCCTGGCACACGTACAACTTCAACGCCTGCTCCAACACCTCGTGCTGGGACAGCCAGGTCGGTGCGGTCGCCGCGCAGGTGCCGGTGCACGCCGGTGAGATCGGCCAGAACTCCTGCGCTCACGACTACATCGACCAGGTGATGGCATGGGCCGACGCGCACGGCGTCGGGTACACGGCCTGGACGTGGAACCCATGGGGCTGCAGCCAGGGCAACGTGCTCATCACCGACTACAGCGGCACCCCCACCAGCACCTACGGCGAGGGCTTCAAGGCACACCTGCTCACTCAGAACCCACTCTCGTAGCACCCTCGGCCGGGCCCGCCAGCCGGCGGGCCCGGCCGGGTCCCACGTGACGCGCCCCCTGATCGTCGCTGCCAGGAGACACCCATGCTTCGCGGATCCCACCTGTACGCCCGGCCCGCAGCGTTCCGAAGAAGCCGCGTCGGCGGGGGGTTCTGCCGCACGGCGTTACCGCTATTGGTAGCTTTGGGCGCTTTAGGGCGGAAGCGTGTGAGGTGTGTGGGGTGCGGCGGTTTGCGTGGGTTGTTGGTGGCGTGATGGCCGGGTGCCTGATGGCGGGGTGCTCTGCTCTGCCGGTGCCGGGCGCGAACCGGTCGGCACCACCTGCCACGAGCGGCACGCCGAAGCCTTCGGCGCCCGTGCCGGCCCAGGAGACGGCCTCGGTGGTCGAGGACTATGTCAAGCGCAACAACGCGGCCAACGAGGCCATGAGCGACAAGCTGCTGGCGGGCTACGAGGGCGGCTCCAGCCTCGTCATCGACAAGGCGTCCTATGCCTCCAGCCGGAAGCTGGGCGGCGACGACGACTACCAGCCGTTCGGCTACACCAGACCCACGTTCTATGTGCCGGGGCAGCGCTGGTTCCTGACCACCGCGTACTGGAAGGGCAGGAGCGAGACCGCCGAGGAGCCGACCTATCTCCTGTTCGCCCGTGACGGGGGCGGCTGGCGGCAGATGTACGCCCCCGACTCCTTCGCGGGAACGACCGCCGGGGAAGTGCCTCAGATCGCGACGGACGCCTCGGGGACGGCCACCGAAGTGGGCCAGACGGACGCCGCCGGGCTGCTGATGTCGCCTGCCGCGTTCGCCTCGGGCTATACCGCCCACCTGGTGGGCAAGGGCAGCACGGCGGAGAAGAGCCGCTATGCCGCCGACAAACTCACCACCGCCGCCGCGTCGAACCGGATAAAAATGAACCAGTACGCCCGGCTCACCGAGAGCGCCCGGCCGGCCGCCGCGTACCCCTCGTACGCCCTGCGCACGACCGACGGCGGCGCGCTCACCTTCACGACCATCGAGCGGACCAGGCGCTACGACGTACGCCAGGGGCCGAAGCGCAACTACGTCTTCCAGAAGAACAACGGGCTCCTGCGCGGCAAGTACTACACGTACATGACCATGACCGAGCTGATCCAGGTGGTCGCGCACATCCCGCCGAAAAGTGCCAAGCTCGGCCAGGTCAAGGTGGTGGGCTCGTACGGCGGCATCATCTCCGGCAACGGGCGCTGAGGCCGGCCCAGCAGCCACCGTGGATCGAGCCCGACGAGTTGTGGGCGCGGATTGAGCCGTTGTTGCCGATCGTGCCACGCCGTGGCGATCACCTGGGCCGCAAGCGCCTGGATAACCGGAAGGTCCTGTCGGGCATCCCGTTCGTGCGCTACACCGGCATTCCCTGGGAGTTCCTGCCGCACACCGCCGGTCAGCAGGACTGGTCCAAGGCGGTGATCGAGGTCAGCGATCGGATCCAACCGCCGAGAGGTCCCCGACGGCGTCGGCGTAGTAGGCCGAGTCGGCCAGGTGGAACGCGATCTGCCGGAATGTCCAGCCCGCACCGGGCGACCGGTCGAGCTGGTCCGGAGTGAGCGCGGTCAGCCGGTCGGCCCAGATTTGGCTGAGCCGGGTGAGCCGGCTCCTGGCCTCGTCCAGGTCCTGGTCAGTGAAGGGCGCCAGATCGGCAGGGGTTGTGCTCGCCGACGCATGCCAGCGATCAGGGATCGTGGGGTTGCCGGCCAGCCGTGCTTCCACCTCGGCGAGGTGATCGATGAGGTGATCGGTGACTCGGCGGATCGCCTTGTGCGGGGTGTAGACCCGCTCATCGGCGCGCACCGGGCGACCGTCCCACGTTGTCCAGGTTGCCGCCAGGTCGAGTACGTGGTCGATCATCAACGTCACGACCAGCGCTGGTTCGCGATCATCAGTGGTCGGGATCTCACCGGACATTCTCGGCCTCCACCTCAGTGCGTTACACGATCGGACAGGGCACACTCACTGCCCCCAACCTGGCGGAGACCGACAACGGCTCCGGAACGCAAACCTAGGCTTCAGACATCTCGATGGGCATCGAAGCATGGATGCACGGCCGGTCAAGATTCATTCTGTTTGCACCTCTTAGCCACCATCCTGGCGGAGCTGCTGCAGACCACCTACGACCAGCGGCATGCCGCTGCGGCGTCGAAAGAGCGATGGGTATGTCCGGTGAATGGTGGTTCGGCATCTGCGTGCCGCCCGTCTCCGGCCATCAAGGACCGGCTGAGCCTGAGGCGACGCCGACGCGAATGCCGACATGCGGAGCCGCTGACTCGAAGCGGACTGCCCTCGTCACAGCTTGACGAGTTTGGCGTACGGCGCCGTGATACGACGCGTCTCCGCACCGAAATCGACGAGAACGGCGACATCCTCCTCCACTGCGACGACCCGGCCGAGGCCGTATTTGTCGTGGCTCACCTGGTCTCCCACGGCGAACTGCTCGACGGGGGCTGGTGGAGGGGGCTCGGGAACCTTGAAGGGACTTCCTGGCGGGCGTCGCCGGGCCGCGGCGTGATCAGGCCTCATTGCAGTCAGTATGCGCTCTACCGGCGAATAAATCGACGGTCGCCCAAAAATACTTCCGCTTCCTGCGGCTGATGCGCTTTCGCCAGGACGCGCGCGCGATCAACCCGCCTGTCTTTTGCCCGAATGAATGCGCTGGGCGGCGAAACACCGCCGGTCACCGCGCGAAAAGCACAGATCGCCGACGGGAATTGCGACGGAACGGGCCCGGTCCGCACCGGGTGCGGACCGGGCCCGGGAAACCCGTCAGGTCAGGCGGGGACGATGTTCTCCGCCTGCGGGCCCTTCTGGCCCTGGACGACGTCGAAGGACACCTTCTGACCTTCGGTCAGCTCGCGGTAGCCGCCGTTGGAGACGATGTTGGAGTAGTGCGCGAAGACATCGGCGCCGCCGCCGTCCTGCGCGATGAAGCCGAAGCCCTTTTCGGAGTTGAACCACTTCACGGTTCCGGTTGCCATGTCGATCTCCTTCGGATACGTGCACAACGTAAGGAATCCGCACCGCGCGAATCCCGCGTTGCCGCAATGAGCCCATCCGGAAATGACCGGCAAAACAAAACGCGCCTGAAGATCACAATCTGTCAGGCGCGCACAAAGTCTTTTATGGGTACCACAACTGCAACTGCCTACAGCCTAGCACGCGGTTCCGGCCTACCGCGCCAAGATCGAGGATGAGCAGGCTGGTGCTGGACTTCAGGACGTCCAGCAGGCGTGAGCACAACGTCGGACTGGTGAAGATGTCGAGCTCGCCGGACAGGCGGGTGGCTGCCGATCGGCTTGGCCGGTCACCTGCAGGCGGGGCGCGTCTTCCGGCTTCTGGTGCGCGAGCGTGGCCGCCCTCGTTCTTGCCGCCGAGCAGGGCTTTCGACCCTCTTCACGGCGCAAGACGGCGGCGGCGTCCAGCCCTGGCCTGCGCGGCCAGCGTGTGTGACGGGCACGGAGAGCCGAGCGGCGTATGGTGGATTCCCTGGGGTATCTGGCCCGCCGACAGCCGCGTCGGCTGCGCCCCGGACACAACCGGCCTTGTTGCCGGAGACAGGCGGTACACCCGATGCCGAACCGCCGTTCATCAGTCCTACCCATCGCTCTCCAGCCGGCCCGGGTGTTCCTCGACCCCACGCTGACCCGTGGCGGGAAAACTGGCGTGCCGTTCGTACATGCCGTCTGAGCGAAAGGATCTCGATCATCGCTTCCGGTTCCATTCCCCCGTCCGACCAGCCGGTACGACGAGTACGTCGTTGCGTGCGCGAGGCGAAGTTGAGCGCGCGCCCCCAACTCGCCGCAGATGTCGCCCAATGGACCTGTCCACACGGGGTGCACGCCGGCAACGGTTGTGTCGACTGCTACCACGCCTCGGCCGAGGCCGACCCGATGTTGCCGCTGTGGGAGATCGCGGTGTGGTTCACGTCGGAGCGGCCAATGCCGATCAGGGCCTTGAAGGACGTACGCCGCCACGGCCGTCGCTTCGCGCTCGACCAGCCGTCCACACCCCTGGTCTACCTCCTCAGCGGACAGGCGCGGGCCGCCACGGGCACGGAGGCAGTCGCGGGACTGGTCGGGTTCCTCCTCGAGAATCGGCACATCGTCGACGCGTTCACCGTGACAGAGATCCGTGCCGTCCACTCCTGACCGCTCCCCTGCGCTCGGCGCGCCGACCGGTTCGCGCTGTCGCGGCTCCGCAACCGTTCCGGTCCCGCTCTACCGAAAATGCGTTGCACGCCCAGACGGAGCCCCGCACCATCATGACTAGCGCCGGCCCCGAGGGGAAGATCATGAACGAGGTCCTGCTCGACGCGATCCGCCACAACAACTGGGCAACGAAGCGGCTAGTGGAGTTCTGCCTGGATCAAAATCTCTCAGCGGAACAACTCGAAGTGCGCGGCGTCGGCACTTTCGGCGGCATCCTGTCCACTCTTCACCACATCATCGAGGCGGACGGCAGCTACGTACGGCGCCTGGCCGAGACCGAGCTCGCCTGGGTCGACAGCGACGAGCACTTCGACCTGCAGAAACTCTTGATCTGGGCATCGGAGGCCGAGCAACTCTGGGAAGAGCTGCTGGCCAAGCCGATCGACGTGGAACGCGTGGTCATCGTGGACAACGGCACCCGCGAGGTCCGCGGCGGCATCTTCGTGGCTCAGGCCCTCAACCACGCCAACCACCACCGCGAGCAGGTCTGCGCCGTCCTGACCGGCCTCGGCATCGAGCCGCCGGACATCCAGGCGTGGGAGTATGCCTGGGCCACCGGCCGGATCTGGGATCGCCGCTAACTGCGTTCGGGAAGCAGCTCACCGACCCGCGCCACCGTGTGCGTTCCACCCACAGACTCGGGTCGCGCCTAAGGGCAAATGCCTCTGGCGGGATACGGAGCGGGGGTGCCGTTACGGCAGGGCGGGTACGGCCGGTTCGGCGTTGGTCCAGCCGGCCTGGAGCACGGTTTCTGTGCTGATCTTGTTGATGAACAGCTTGCCGTTGAGCCTGGTCGTCCAGGTTCGGGACAGAAGGAGCATCGTGTCGGTGTCGATGATCAGGTCGGTCTTGGTCTTGATCGTGTCGCCGCTCTGGACGGTCTCCGGGTAGTCGACCGAGAGGGCCGCGCCGGTCCTGCCCGCGTTGTCCTTTGTCCTGCCCTGGGCGCGGACGCCGGGCATCGTCAGCAAGGCCTGGTAGGCCGCGGTGCGGACCTCCTTCGGCGCAGGAAGCTGATGGAACAGCCCGCTCAGCGCTCCGGTGACGTACCTGTCCACGCCGTTCTCCTTGACCCGTGAGACTCGCGCCGCCTCCGTGAGCCAGGACTTCAACCCGTTCGGGTCCGCGGGCAGTCGCTGGACCTCGTCGTACCTCAGTTTCTGACCAGCCAGGAAGAACGTGTTCCGGCCCCGTACGGGGGAGACGTGGCCCTTGTCTGGTTCGGTGGACAGTTTCACGTACTGGCCGTCGGCCGTGCGGGTCCACTTGGCGGGCGAGCCGTCGCGGCGCCACGCCTTCCGGTCCGCCGCGCTCTTCGGGTACGCCCCCAGCCCCCGGACTCCGAACCAGGAACTGCCGTCGGGCATGGTCCATTGCTCGGCGAGGTCCTGTTCCACCACCCAGTAGCGATTCGCGCCGCTGCCGAACTGGCGGGGATTGGTGCGCTGCGACAGCACCCTGGTATGCCAGTACGTGCCTTCCGGCGGAGCCGACGCTGCGGCCGTGAGCCGCGTCTCCGGTGCCTGGACGGGGCTCGGGAGGCCCAGCAGCGCAGCGGTGACCACGGCGGTCAGGCCGGTCCCGATGGCGATCAGCGGCCGGGCCGGTGCGGTCGCGAGCTTCATGTGCTTCCTCCAGACGTACGAAGTGACGTCCCCCAATACGCCTGGGCGCCTCGCGAGGTTGCCTGCGACACTCGGGCAACTGTTGGAGCGGCCGAGGCGTATTAAGAGGCGTGAAACGGGACAGACAGCCGTGAGCGGCACAGACCACGACTTCGGCGCGTTCGTGGCCGCGCGGGCCACGACCTTGCTGCGGGTCAGCTACCTCGCCTGCGGAGACGAGGCGGAGGCAGAGGATCTGCTGCAGACGGCGCTGGAGCGTACCTACAGGAACTGGGACAGGGTACGGCACGACAACCCCGAGCCCTATGTGCGCCGCGTCATCGTCAACACCGCCATCAGCCGGGCCCGCCGCCGGGCCATCCTGCGCATCATCCCGATGCGCATGCCGCCGGAGACGCCGGCGCGCTCGACCGACGTCGACCTGCGCCACGTGCTCATGGACGCGCTGCGCGACCTGCCTGCCCGGCAGCGCGCGGTGGTCGTCCTGCGGTACTGGGAGGACCTCAGCGAGACGCAGACCGCGGAGGTGCTCGGCTGCACGGTCGGCACGGTGAAGAGTCAGGCGTCGAAGGCGATGGCCAAGCTGCGTACGGCGCTCGGCGAGGCATCCGTGGAAGGAGTGATCGGCAATGCCCACGCTTGAGGAACAACTCCGCCAGATCATGGCGGACGAGACCGCGCGACTGCACGCCGCGCCCGACCTCGTGGAGCGGGTCGTCCGGTCCTCGCGGCGCAAGAGGCTGCGGGGCAGGATCGCGGCCCTGGCCACGTCGCTGGCCGTCGTCGCGGCCGCCCCCCTCTATCTGACGGTGGCCCAGGGCGGCTCCGTGCAGACGCCCACCGTCTCCCCGACCCCCGACCCGCCCGCCATCGACGACACCCCACCCGCGCCGTCCGAGCCCCCGAGCCTGAGGAACCTGGGCGACGGCAAGGCGTTCAAGCACATCAAGGTGGGTTACCTGCCCGAGGGCCTGCAGTGGTCCCACTGGTCCCTGGACTTCGGCGACCGCTACACGACCTCGTGGAACTACGACGGGGACAAGAGCGGCTTCTACTGCGTCCAGATCTACGTTTACGAGGGCCGGGCCGTCAAGGAGGTCGACGACCGCGTGCAGGTGCACCGCGACGAGGGGGAAGGCGAAGAGGTGAGCATCGGCGACCGGACCGGCTATCTGGTCGTCGAAGGGGTCGGTGAGGACGGCATGAAGGGCACCCCCACGCTCATCCTGAACATGGGCGAGCAGCGGCGGGCCGAGATCATGTTCAGCCCCACGTACGCCAAGAAATTCGCCGATGACAAGGCCGTCGACCGTGAGCTGAACAAGATCGCCGAGGGTCTCACCGCCGACGGCTGAGTGCGGCGGGGGTGCGACTTCTGCGGGACGTACGCCGTTCTGAGCCCGGGCGGGCGGTCGGCCGCAAGCAGCAGGTTTCCGCCTGCCGGGTGGCCGGCCGAACCGGCGAAGGATCTTTCCCGTCTTTCGGGTATGCGCGTGTTCTGGACGATTCTGGTGACAGCCGTTTCGATGATGTCAGCCACCGGCTGCTCCTCCTCTTCCGAGGTCGCCCCGCCCGAGGTCGCCCCAGCCAAGCTCGTCCCGACCAGGGCCGCCCCGACGAAGGTCGCCCCGCTCGATGAGAGGCCGGGCAGCCGTCAGGTGGTCGCGTTGCTGCGGGATGGGGGAGGCTACATCCGGCCCGGGTTCAAGGCGATCGAACCGGCCGAGATCATCGTGTACGGGGATGGCCTGGCGGTCGCCGACGCCGACCGCCGGCTGCGGCTGACGCCCGCCGATGTCAGCGTCCTCGTCCGCTCGCTCAGGAAGCACCTGATCAACCAGCCTCCGTCCCCCACCCCGAGCGGCTCCAGGATCTACGACGCCACCACGGCGACCCTTGGCGTCTGGACCGGCGGCCGCACCCTGCGCACGGTCAGCGCGTACGCCCTCCATCAGGGGTACCCCGGCGACAAGCGCTACCCCGACTCCCTGTACCACGCGCAGGAGACCCTGACGACCCTCGCCGACCGGGTGAGACGCGAAGGAACCGGCTACAGCACCGACCGAGTACGGCTGGTGGCCGAGCAGCTGCGCAACGAGAAAGCGAAAATGACCTGGCCGTCCCAGATCCCCGAACCGGCGAAGGCGGAGGGGGACGTCCTGGTCAGAAACCTGACGGGCGGCCAGGCGAGAGCGGTGATCCGGTCCGTCGCACGGCACAAGGGGCCGGGAGGGTGGCCGTTCTATCGCGACAGCCATGGCCGCGTCTTCGCCATGACCTGGCGTTTCCTCCTGCCATCGGAATAAACAGTCGGCCTGCCGTTGTGGCTGCGCCATGATGTCCCGATGAGCAAATGGCTGCTCACCATGGCGCAGTCGGCGTAATACACCTACAGATCCGGATTTATCCCGTTAGGGTGCAGAAGGTCCGTGCCGGCCGCCACAGGAGCAACTCCACTCATGCCGAACGCCGAGCCCCTACGCCCAGGAGACCCCCAGACGATCGCGGCCTACCGGATCGTCGGGCGGCTCGGTGAGGGGGGCCAGGGTGTCGTCTACCTCGGCCAGGCCCCGGACGGCCGGCCGGTGGCAGTCAAGGTGCTACGGCAGTCCGTCGGCAGCGACAACCACTTCGCCAAGGAGATCGCCGCGGCCCGGCGAGTGGAGCCGTTCTGCATCGCCCAGGTGCTCGACGCGTCGATGGGTGCGCGTTCGTACATCGTCAGCGAGTACGTCGAAGGCCCCTCGCTGCAGCAGACCGGCCGCCACCACGGCGCCGACCTGCAGCGGCTGGCGGTCAGCACGGCCACGGCGCTGGCCGCCATCCACAAGGCGGGCATCGTGCACCGCGACTTCAAGCCCGCCAACGTGCTACTCGGGCGGGACGGGCCACGCGTCATCGACTTCGGCATCGCGCGCGTCACCGACTCCGCGGTCACCGTCACCAGCAGTGTCGTCGGGACGCCCGCGTACATGGCCCCCGAGCAGCTCGCGGGCGCGTACGTCGGCCCGGCGGCGGACGTCTTCGCCTGGGCTTGCGTCATGGTGTTCGCGGGAACGGGCACGCCGCCGTTCGGTGACGATTCGCTGCCCGCGGTCATCAACCGCGTCCTGAACCAGGAGCCGTTCCTGGGCGACTTACCGGAGCCGCTGCGCTCGGTCGTGTACGCGTGCCTGGCCAAGGACCCTCGCGCCCGCCCGCAGATGCAGGACGTCCTGCTGCGCCTGCTCGGCGGGCACGCCCCCGTCGGCAGGCCCATGGAGGGGCAGCCCGCCGCGCCCGGGCCCTGGCACGCCCCGGCGGGCGGGCCCCGAGCCCTTCCGCCGCGCCGCACGGCACTGCGCTTCCCGCTGATCGCCGGCGTCTCCGGAGCGGTCGCCCTGTGCCTGGCGGCCGGCGTCGTCGTCTGGAACGCCGCGGCGGACCGGAATCCCGCCCCGCCGACGCTGGCCGCCGGCTCCAGCGAGCCGTCCCCCTCCGCCACCGCCACGGCGAAACGCAAGAAGACCATCGCCCCCAAGAAGACGCAGACCCCAACGATCACCCCCAAACGCCCGCGCCCCACCCCCTCGCCGTCTCAGGCTCGCACCACCGTCCGGGCAACGCCGACGCCGACGCCGACGAAGAAGAAGGCGACCGCCACGCCTACCCGAACGCCGACGAGCAAGCCGACCACCAGGCGCCCGTCGCCCACCGCGACCAAGGCCAGGGCCGCCTCGTTCAGCCTCTCCTACGTACGGGTCGCCGGGGCGTCGAGGATCAACCAGGAGGGCGTCACCTGTTACCACGGCTCGCTGGGCTTCGGCATCGGCCTCGACGCGTCGGAGATGGGAGCGCCGTTCTCCTACCAGTGGCTCGTCGACGGCCAGGTGATCGAGAGCGGCTCCAGGCGGATTCCGTACAACGGCAAGAGCGACTATTTCGGCTCGAAGAAGACGATCACCCCTGAGCTCGGGTCCAAGCACACGGTCACCTTCCAGCTCACTTCGCCGGTGCGGAGGTCCAAGTCGATCTCGTGGACCATGTGCTGACCTGGCCCTCCCCAGGCGTCATGTCCAGGCCCGGGCGGCGTAGTCCTCGAAGCTGACGGGCGACCTGCCCAGCACCCGCTGGACCCCGTCGGTGGGCTCGGCCAGATGGCCCTCACGGAGCACGGCGAACAGCGCGCCCAACTCGTCGGCCGCCTCCGCGGGAAGTCCTTCTGCGAGCAGTTCGGCCCGGTACGCCTCGGGGGTGAGTTCCACGTACTCGATGTCCCGGCCGGCGGCCTGCCCGATGACCCGCACGGCCTCGCCGAACGTCAGGCCGCGCGGCCCTGACAACTCGTAGACCCGCCCGGCGTGGCCGCCCTCGGCCAGCACACGCGCCGCGACCGCCGCGATGTCGTGCACGTCGACGAACGGCTCCGGCACGTCTCCGGCCGGCAACGCCAGCCGTCCCGCCAGCAGCGGCGCCCGCCACGTGTACTCGTCGAAGTTCTGGTTGAAGTTGTTCGCCCGCAGAATCGTCCATTCCGCGCCTGATTCGCGCACCGCCTCCTCGGCGGCCGCCATTCCGCGGAACGCTTCGCCGACGTGCTCGAGCCCGCGCCCGGACAGCACCACGAACCGTTCGACCCGGTCGGCTTGTTTGACGAAGTCGCGGACGAGGGCGGGGTCCTCGGGCGCGACCAGGTACATCGCCCTCGCCCCTGTCAGCACACCCTCCCATGTGGCCGCGTCGGACCAGTCGAAACGCACTTCGCTGGAACGGGACGCGGGCCGGATCTGCCTGCCCTCCGCGCGCAGGAGCTCCACCACTCGACGGCCGGTCTTGCCCGTCGCACCGAGAATCACGATGTCGTTCATGGAGAACAGCCAACCGGCCAGGCGGTCCGGCGCCCATGGTCACGCGTACGCCGGACCTGTCCGATCGTCCGGTTATGGTGAAGCCCGTGGATCCGTTCGACGACCTCCTGCATGGCGTACGCGGCGAAGGCTCCGTCTTCGGCGCGTCGGTGCTGTCGCCGCCGTGGGCGCTCAGGTTCAACGACCAGGCGTCACTCACGCTCTGCGTGCCCCTGCGTGGTGAAGGCTGGATCATCCGCGACGGCGAGGCCCGGCGCCTACGGGAGGGCGAGGCCGCCATCGTGCGGGGGCCCGAGCCGTTCGTGTTCTCCGACACCGACACGCCGCGGCTCATCACCGATGCCCGGCACGACGGTGCTGACGTCACCGGCGACACGGTCCTGCTGGCCGGGGCCTACAAGGTCAACGGCGAGGTGGCGCGGCGCCTGGTGCGGATCCTGCCGGCCCTGGTCGTGGTGCCCGACGACTACGACTGCACCGGCATGCGCACCTATCTGGAGGCGCAGCTGCTGGCATGCCGTCCCGGCCGCCAGATCGTCCTGGACCGCCTGCTCGACTGGCTGCTGGTGTGCACGCTGCGCGACTGGTTCGACCGGCCGGAGGCCGAAGCGCCCGGCTGGTACGCGGCCCTCGGTGACGACGTGGTCGGCCCGGCCCTGCGCGCCATCCACGACGCCCCTTCCCGGCCGTGGACGATCGCCTCGCTCGCGGCCGTCGCGAACGTCTCGCGTACCACTCTGGCCGGCCGCTTCACCGAGCTGCTCGGCGAGCCGCCCTTGACCTACCTGACCGGCTGGCGCATGGCGCTGGCCGCCGACCTGCTCGATGAGCCAGGCACGACGGTCGCCTCCGTCGCCCACCGCGTCGGCTACACCGACGCCTTCAGCTTCAGCTCGGCCTTCAAACGCGTTCACGGGCTCAGCCCCAACGCCTACCGCCGGCTGGAGCACAGCAGTTCAGGAGGTGCCAGGGGGATCGATCGTGAAATGAGCGATCACATCTAGTGATTTCGGGACTTCCATAAGCCTGCGCACCAGCTTGCCGTCGAAGTCCACGACCTGGAGCTCGGTGTTGTTCGCGTTGTCCCACTCCCAGCAGTACAGATGCGTCTCGTCGTACCAGCCGAGCACACTGTCGCAGTCGGAGGAGAACTTGCGGACCTGCTTGCCGGTGGCGGCGTCGTGGAGGCAGGTGTCCCCGCCGTGGCCCCGCGGGCAGTCGGCCGCGAACGTCCTGCCCGAGGGCGAGAAGAGGTCCCTGGCGTCGGAGCCCAGCGACCCCACTCCTGGCAGGTCCCGCGTGTGCTTGCCGGAGGCGTCGAAGAAGCGCAACCCCTCGTCCTTGCCGTAGACGTCCACCACGCCTTGCTCGTCGCCGTCCCAGCCGAAGTCGTAGTCGTGGATCGCGTCGTCGTCCACCTCGACCACGTCGACCTTGCTCTGTGCCAGGTCGCTCGGGGCCACGTCGACGATGGCGAAGCCCACGGTGTTCCAGTCGTTCTTGCCGTTCGTGGTCTTGATCTTCTTGTTGAGGTTGAGCAGGATCTTCTTGCCGTCCTTCGACCAGGAGCGGATGGAGGTGTCCAGCGGCTTGCGCACGGTCTTGATGCGGAAGCTGGATCCCGCCTGCCGGTCGGTGATGAGGATCGAGTCGTAGTCGTCCGAGGTGTAATCCTGGGGCCTTTCCGCGAGATAGCGGCCGTTCGGCGAGAGCCGCGACTCCATGTTGTCGGGATACTTCGCGAACTTGCCGTGCAGCGATTCCCTCGCGTAGTCGATGTGGTCATCGACCTTCTTGTTGTGGACCTCGTACGCCGTCAGCGTGATCGGATCGGACGGGTACTCGTAGAGCGTGATCGCGCCGCCGGGCAGTGTGGTCTTGACCGGCTCGGCCGGAGTCGTGGGCTGCGGCGTCCCAGTCGTCTCCTTCGGCGGCGCGGCCGTGGATGCGGTGGGACCGGCCACGGGCGTGCGCTTCGGCAGCGCCGTTGCCAGGGCCATCCCGGCCGCGGAGAGGAGCACGGCGGTCAAAATGGCCGCGCCGATGATGATCGGCTTGCGCGGTGATCGGGTGCAGCTCTCGGACGGGGTGGTGGTCGGAGAAGCCTGCCTGCTTCCCTCCACGAGGAGGTTGGAGCCGGACCGCGGGTTCCGCAGCAGCCGGATGATCACCTGCTCGGCCGTCGGCCGTTGGGCCGGATCCTTGGCCAGGCACTGCTGCACCACGTCACGGAGCGGCCCGCCGAGCGAGCCCAGATCGGGCTGGTTGTTGAGCACCCGGCTCATCACGGCATGCGTCCCGTCGCTGCCGAACGGCGCTCGCCCGCAGGACGCGAAGACGATCATGGCGGCCCAGGAGAACATGTCGGCCGCAGGCCCGACCGCATGCCCCAGGATCTGCTCGGGAGACATGTACGCGGGCGTCCCGATCTGCGTGCTGCTGGTCATCGTGACCGGATCGAGCTCGCGCGCGATGCCGAAGTCGATCACACGCGGCCCGCCGGCGGCGATGATGACGTTGCCCGGCTTGAAATCCCGGTGCACGACGTTGGCCCGGTGGATCGCGGCCAGCGCGGTGGCGGTGCCGATGGCCAGCCGATCCAGCTCGGTGCCGGTGCGCGGGCCATCGTTGCGCACGGCCCGCTCCAGAGAGGGGCCCTCGACGAACTCGCTCATGATGTACGGGCGGCCGTACTCGACGCCCGTGCTGAGCACGGCCGCGGTGCAGAACGGGGCCACCCGCTGGGCGACCTCCGCCTCGCGCAGGAAACGCTCGACGCTCTTTCCTTCGTCGGACCGGTCGATATGCAGCCACTTGATGGCCACGTGTATGCCCATGGGGGTCTTGGCCAGATAGACGACGCCTTGTCCGCCTTCACCCAGCTTGCCGAGGAGCTCCAGGCCACCCAGAGTCCGGGGGTCGCCGGGCATGAGCGGCATGAAGGAGGGCATGCGGCAATTGTGACCGTGCAGGTGGATCTACGACACCTTTACTTGCCGGAAAATTCTTCTGCAGAGCCTCAGGCCTGCAGGGCCGGGTCCCCCTGTACGGCGTCATTTGCGGTGGGCCTGTGCCTGAGGAGCGTGGCGAGCAGCAGCATGAGGGCCGACTGGCCGAGCATGCCGGGGGCGAGCGGCGGCGCCGGGCCCACGGCCTTGGTCAGCGCGTACCACCAGCGCGTCACGGCCGACAGGGCATCCCACGTCGTGGCGTAGCGCTGGTCGAGCGGGCCCGCGTCGTAGTTAGCGGCCACGTGCGCGTAGACGCCGAAGGCCGACGCGACCAGAACGGCCAGCGCGATCAGCCGGACGGCGGCGGCCAGCCGCAGCGAGTCCTTGACCAGCATGAGGAGCACCGCGACCCCGAGGAAGGCGAGGGCGCCCCAGGGAATCAGTTGCTCCGCGCTCTTCCAGTGCTGCTCCGTGGTGAGCTCGAAGGCGGCGCCGAGGACGCCGATCGCGGTCAGCGCCAGCAGGGCACGCCGGATGAGTGCCGGGCTCATGGGCATGCCGCCAGTGCGACCGCGGCCATCTTGAACCTGGTTGATTTCACCCTGAACCGTCCCTCACGTTCTTGCGGCGGGCAGCACTGCGGCCGGCGAGGAGGTCGGTCAGCAGCCCCGCTTGACGATGCTCTTGCGCTCGATGAAGCACTGGAAGCCGTTGGCGAAGTTCGCTCCGCCGTGGACGTTGTTGCTGATGGGTGAGCGCTTGGAGAAGCCGAAGTTGCCGCTGTTGATCTGGCGGCCCTTGCTCCAGTAGTTTCCGCTGTTCCAGGAGTTGCCGCTGTTCTCGGGGCCTCCGTGCGGCATCGACATCGCGGTCGTCGTCACCATCAGCCCGAGATATGCCACGACCGCTCCGGCTCTGCGCATCATCGCTTCCCCCTGGACTGGAATCCGTTGGCGATGTTGCCGCCATCGCCGATGTTGCTGCTGCCGGTGGAGCCGTTGGTATTCGCGAAGTTGCCGCTGTTGATGGGATCTCCATCATTGTGATAGTTGCCGCTGTTGGTGGAGTTTCCGGAGTTCTCCGCGCCGTTGACGCACTTCGTCGGTGAATTGGGCGCCGGCGAGTTGTAGCTGACCAGCCGATTGCCGCAGAAAACGCTCGGGAGCGCGTCGATCAGGGACCCGACGTCCGCGCCGAACAGCCGGGTGAGCAGGGAGTCCGCGCGAGGCGGCTCGGAGGCCGACGCGGTGTTCGCGGCCAGCAATGTGCTGCCCCCCATTACGGCTATTACCGCGATCCGTATGAATGCCTTCAACGTTCCCCCCGCCACCAGCACGACATGACTTCCCGACGATAGCACTGAGTAATCGACGATTACTGATAGCGATACCGCCGATGTCGCGCCCGCGGCGTCAGGCACCCAGCCACTGCTGGGGACGTCGACCCCGGCGGCGTCGGCCAGGACGGAGGGTCACATTCCGCGGTGGTGTTTCGTCATTACAGTCGTGAGGAGTGCATCGGCAGGAGTGCGGAGCATGACGTTGTCGGCGGCGGACCGAGGAGCGCTCATGACCGTGAACGGGCAGGCAGGGCTCGTGGTCCGCGACGGGGCAGGACAGACCCTCGCCGTGGTCTCGATCGGAATCGCGAACGGCCGCATCGAACGCATCCGGGCCATGCGCAACCCCGCGAAGCTCACCACCTGGTGAAAAGGGGGCGAGCGCCGCCTCCTGGCGTACGGTGGAGGCGGCGCTCGCTAACTACCATCCCGGGTAGTTGTCTCAGCGGCCCTTGGACGGGATGCGCCTGGGTGGCGCGACCGGGCGTTGCGGCATCCTGGGCATTTGCCGTGGCGCGGGCAACTCGGGCCGGTTCTTCTTCTTGGCTGAACGAACTCGCATGGGGAAGCTCCTCTACGTAACTCGCGACGCGGCTCGTGGAGGCCGCTCGACATGCACAGCTGCCGCGTCTGGGTGGACTGATGCGGTTTCGCTGCTGAGTGCGAATTACTGGTAAAGGCGCATGTCCGTAACGTACGAGCTTTCCGAAACCCGGCGCAACCGAATTAAAGCGGCGCGGCGGCCGGCACTCACTCGCGCGCCCCGAGCGCGTCGGCCGGTCGGGGGCGCAGCGCGAGCCTGGCCGGGATCGCCGTGGCCGCCAGCGCCAGACCCGCCACGGCGGCGACCACCGCGAGATAGGTGAGCGGCGGCGCGTACGGCAGCACCGACCCCGTCATCCCCCTGCTGAAGCCCGCCAGGGTCACCAGCGAGATCGCCGTGCCGATGGCCACGGCGAGGGCGATGGCCGTCAGCGTCTCCGTACGCAGCATGCGCGCCACCTGCCGCCGCGTGGTGCCCACGACACGCAGCAGGGCGAGCTCGCGGGACCGGGCCAAGGTGGACATGGCCAGCGTGTTGACCACGGCGATCGCGCAGAAGGCGATGATCAGCCCCATGGCCACGTAGGTCACCTCCGCGTTGGCCGTACCCGCCTGCGCCGCCCCGGCCTGGTCGAGCACGGTCACGCCGGGCAGCCTCCGGAGTGCTTCGCGCTCCCCGCCGGACACCAGCACGGTCCCCCGAGGGTCGTCGACGTGGCCCGCGACGAGCCCGCGGGAGAGGGTCAGGTCGCCGAAGCCGAGGCCACGAGCGTAGATCGCGGCGATCCGCACCGTGGCGGGCGTGCCGTCGCCGAGCACCAGGTCGACCCGGTCGCCCAGGCCGGCGTCCAGACGTTCGGCGGCCGTCCGGCTGATGGCCGCCGACGTGTCGCCGAACCCGTTCAGCGAGCCCGCCACCACGCCCAGATCCATCGTCCGGTCCAGGCCGTCGGGTGTGACGGCCTGGACCTCGTACTTCTCGAGGTCGATCCGGACCGAGGTACGCAGCACCTCGGTGACGGCGCGCACGCCGGGCACCGTGCGCACCGCGGCTGCGGACGCGCCAGGGGCGAGCACGTGATCGGCTCTGACGCCCGCGTTCACCTCGCTCTGGGCGGCGTGCCCCATCGTGGTCTGCACGAACAGGATCGTGCACGTCATCGCGGTCATCAGGGTCAACGGCACGATCACCGAGGCCAGGCGCTCGGTGCCGGCGCGAAGGCTCTTGCGCGCCAGGTACCCGCCGACGCCGGGCGCCCGCAGCGGCAGCGCCGTCGCCGCCCGCGCGATCGCCGGCCCGAGCAGCGCGACCGCCGTCGTCCACACCAGCGCGGTGAGCATGGTGACAGGGCTGGAGGCCGCCTCGGTGGACAGGGAGGACAGCACGACCGTCAGCACCACGCCCCCGGCCAGGGCGAGCAGGCCCGCGACCAGCCGGACCCGGGGCAGGCGGCTCACCGTCATCGCCGTCTCACCCAGCGCCTCCACCGGCCTGATCCTGGCGGTACGGCGGGCGGAGACGCGCGCCGCCACCCACGCGGCCACGAGAGTGGTCACGACCGCGACGATCGCGGGGAACGGGCTGACGACCAGCCGCAGGTTGGCGGGCATGGCCCCCAGCGCGACGAACCTGGTCCGCAGCCAGAGCCCCAGCAGGATCCCGGCGCCGGAGCCGAGCAGCCCGGCGACCACGCTGATGAGCAGGGCCTCGCCGCCGATGAGCTTCCTGACCTGGCGCGGCATGGCGCCGACGGCACGCAGCATGGCGATCTCACGCCGGCGCTGCTGCATGGACAGGGCGAACGTGCCCACGACGACGAGGATCGCCACCAGGAGCGAGGTCCCGCCGAGCGCGCCGCCCAGGCTGACGAGCTTGACCCGGGAGCTCTCCGCCTCAGGGAACTCGACCGCGCCGCGCTCGTCGCCGGTGTAGACGAGCGCGCCCTGGACGGTGACGTCGACCCGGGGCCAAACGCCGATCGCTGTCACAAAACCGCCATGGCCAGCCAGGCGGCGGGCCTCACCTGTGCTGAAGAAGATCGTGTCCTGGCTGGGCAGCGCCTCTCTGGTCACCCCGACCACCTGGTAGCCGGGGATCTTCTGATCCGCGTGGCGGGCGTCGACGACCACCTCGTCGGCGGCCTTCGGGGCGCGGCCCGCGGCGAGCGTGAAGGGGGTGAGCGCGGCGGACTCCCAGCCGTGTGCGGTGAACCCGGCGTAGGGGAAGCTCACCTCGGTGACCACCTTCGTGACGCCGGGGATGCCCTTGATCCGCTCCACGAGTGAGGCGGGGATCCACCTGCGCTCGGACAGGAGCTTGGCCTTCTGCTTCCCGCTCTCCTTGGCCTGCCTGACGTACTGGTCGCCCGCCACGATCACCGGGGCGCCCGCGTACCTCTCGGGCGTCACCCCGCCGCGCAGGCCGGTCTCCAGCAACATCCCGCACGCCGTCACCAGCGCGGCGGCGCACAGCAGGGCCACGAATGCGCCGGCGAAACCGGCCTTGCGGTGCCTGAGCGTCTTCAGCGCGAAGGAGATCATCGCTTCCACGCTCCGAGCCTGGTCATGCGCTCGGCCACCTTCTCGGCGGTCGGGCCGGTCATCGCGTCCACGATCCGGCCGTCGGCCAGGAAGAGCACGGTGTCGGCGTAGGAGGCGGCCACCGGGTCGTGGGTGACCATCACCACGGTCTGGCCGAGCGCGGAGACCGCCTCCCGCAGCAGGGTCAACACGTCGCGGGCGGTCATGGTGTCCAGCGCGCCGGTCGGCTCGTCGCCGAAGACCACCTCCGGCCTGGTCACGAGCGCCCTGGCGAGCGCCACCCGCTGCTGCTGGCCGCCGGAGAGCTGGGCCGGGCGGTGATCGGTACGTCGGCCGAGGCCCACCCTGTGCACGACCTCGTCCAGCCAGGCCCGGTCGACCCGGGCGCCGGCCAGCTTGAGCGGCAGCGTGATGTTCTCCGTCACGGTCAGCCCGGGGACCAGGTTGAATGCCTGGAACACGAAGCCGACGCGGCGCCGCCGCAGCTCGGTCAGCGCGTTCTCGTCCATGCCCGTCAGGTCGGCGCCGCCCAGCCGTACCGATCCCGAGCTGGGCACGTCGAGCCCGGCCGCGCAATGCAGGAACGTGCTCTTGCCCGAGCCCGAGGGACCCATGACGGCGGTGAAGGTTCCTCGCGGGATGCCGACCGACACCTCCCGCAGGGCCGCCACCGCGCTCTGTCCCCCGCCGTAAACCTTGCTCACCGCGTCCAACCGCACTGCTTCTGTCATGGGATCAAGCCTGCTGATCTGCGCTTTCGCCCACCAGAGAGCCGGTCACGACCGCGCCATGACCTCATCATGATCCGGACATAATGGTCAGGTGATTCGTATGCTCCTGGCCGAGGACCAGCACGTCATCAGGGAAGCCCTCGTGACCCTGCTCAGTCTCGAGCCCGACATCGAGGTGGTCGAGGCGGTCGAGTCGGGGGACGCGGCGGTCTCCGCCGCCCTGATCCACCGGCCGGACGTGGCCGTCCTGGACATCGACATGCCCGGCGCGATCGACGGCCTCGGCGCCGCCGGCGAGCTGCGCGCCAAGCTGCCGGGCTGCCGCACGCTCATGCTCACCGGCCACGGCAAGCCGGGCCACCTCCGCCGCGCGCTCGCCTCCCAGGTGGACGGCTTCCTCCTGAAGAGCGCCTCACCGGAGGAGCTGTCGGCCGCGATCAGAAAGGTGGCCCGGGGCGAACGCGTCCTCGACCCCTCGCTCGCCGTCACCGCGTGGAACCTGGCCGACAACCCGCTCACCCCGCGCGAGGCCGACGTCCTGCGGCTGGTCGCGGCGGGTGCCGAGGCCACCGAGATCGCCGGTCAGCTCTTCCTGAGCGCGGGGACCGTCCGTAACTACATCACCGCGATCGTCGCCAAGCTCAACGCCCGCAACCGCACCGACGCCGTACGCATCGCCGAGGAGGCCGGCTGGATCTAGACCGGTACCCAGGCCTGCGTCGGCACCCTGGCGGTCAGCTCGAACCAGTCGTCTTCCCGGGCGACGGCAAGTCGCCCGTCGAGCGCCGCCAGCCGGGTGGTGAGGTTGCCGATCCCGGCCGAGCCGCGGCGCCCCTGCGCGGAGCGCACTCCGTCGTTGCGCACGCTCAGCCGTACGGTGCCGTCCCGTACGGACGTCGTGATCGTGCACCGGCCGGCCGAGCTGTGCCGCAGGACGTTGGTGACGGCCTCTCTGAGCACGATGCCGAGCGTGGTGTCCACCTCCCTGCCGAGGCTGTCGTGGCCCAGGTCGAGAACGGCCTCGATACCCGCGGCCGCCAGCACCGAGCGGGCCGACTCCGCCTCCGCGGTCAGCGACAGCTCCCCGTGCTCTCCCGACACCGTCCGCAGGTCCTCCATCGCCCGCTCGGTCATCGCGAGCACGTCGTCGAGCTCCTTCCGCGCCCGCTCGGCGTCGAGCCGGCGGGCGAGCTCACACTTGAGCAGGATGGCCGCCAGGGTGTGGCCGAGGAGGTCGTGCAGGTCGCGGGCGGCACGCAGGCGTTCCTCGACGACGGCCGCACGGGCCAGGCCGTCCCTCGACTCGCGCAGCTCCCTGGCCAGCTGGGCCAGTCGGAGTAGCCCGTACACGGCCAGGCCGGTCACCAGCGTGCTGATCGCGTAGTTCACGGTCAGCGGGATCGGCAGGCCCAGCAGCACGCCGGCGGTCGCGACGGCCGCCACGATGGCCGCCACCAGCGGCAGCGCCACCGCCCACGAGAAGGCCAGCAGGATCGGCCCCGCCAGGAACCCCGCCACCCCCAGCCAGGCCAGCCCGAACAGCGGAATCGGCGCGAACGTCAGCACCGCCATGATCGACAGTGCCACCGGGTGCCGCCCCTCGACCGATCGCAGCTGCATGACGACGATGACGGCCAGCAGGCCCGCCGGCCACAGCGAGCCGGCGATGAGGAGCGCCTTCACCGAGAAGCCCACCAGCACGGCTGCCAGCACCGCCGTCGACAGGGCGCTGTCGCGAGCCGGCTCGACGGGCGGGCGCGTGGTGGGCAGCGTGGTCGCCACGGTCATCCAGGCGTCATCGGCGAGCTCGACGGTGAGAGTGCCACCTGCCGCCTCGACCTGGGCAGGCAGGTCGCCGAGGCTCTCGTCGCCGGCCGTGCGCGCGCCGTCGTTGGAGACGCGCAGCCGTACCGTGCCGGATTCCGTGAGTGTCTCGATGAGGCAGGCGGTGGCCGTGCGCCGCCGGACGATCTCTGTCACGGCCTCCCTGAGCACCGCCGCCAGGAGCGCGCCCGCCGGGCCGAGCGGCTCGGCGTGCCCCACGCGCACGTCCACGGTGACGCCCGCGGCGGTCAGCATCGCCTTGGCGGTGGTCGTCTCGGGAGCCAGGGACATGGCCCGGTAACTCGCCGCCGCCGCCCTGGCCTCGGCCAGGGAGCGGCGCGCCGTCTCCACGTCGGGGGTGCCCGTACGCGCGCCGTCGGCGATCGTGGACAGTGCCCGGCCCAGGCCCGTGCTCAGCTCGGCGGCGATGCGCAACCGTTCCTCGGCCGCCGCCGTCACGGCCAGCGACAGCCTGGCCGCGTTCACCTCCTCGATCCGGTCGACCATCCTGGTCAGGCCGTAGACGACCAGGGAGACCAGGACCATGCTGATCACGGGGTCGGCGGGGCCGAGCAGGGCGGCGCCGGCCACCACCGCCAGGGCGAGCGGCCACAACGAGGTCAGCAGCAACGATCCGCCGACGAAGCCGAGGATGCCGACGGAGGAGCCGTACGCCAGCACCGAGGTGTACGCCAGGGCGGCCTGGAGAGCGACCAGCCACCATGATCGCCGCCAGACGAAGGCGACCTGCACCCCGAACACGGCCAGCGCCAGAGGTGATCCGGCCACCACGTAGACGCTCGCGAAGGCCGCGAACGCCACGACAACGATCAGCTTCGTCCGCCTGCGCACGCGTGCAGCCTAGGCGGCCTCTCTTCGCCTCCCGGACGCGGGGACCGGCTCATCGGCCGGCAAGCGTCGCGGCCGGGCGGACCGGGCACGTCCCGGAGCCCGGCGCGCCGGGGCGCGGAGACGGCCAGGATCACGACCGCGCAGGCGGACACCAGTGCGACGAGGCCCGCGGCGGCTCCCAGCGTCAGCGCGTCGGGGTGGACGAGGGCCTGTCCGCGTCGCGCCTGCCACAGCACCAGCGCGGTGAGCCCCGCGTACCCGAGCGCGGCGGTGATCACCAGCGCCGTGCGGGTGGCGCTGCCCGCGAGCACGGCGAACCGGCGGGCGAGCATGCGCAGGCCGATCGCGACCAGCGGGAGCACCTGCAGGGCGTGCAGGCCGACGAAGTGCGCCACCCGCAGGTCACCCGAGTCCTGCTCCCAGCCGGTGACCGGCATGCCGGCGCCGCCGTCGGGTGCGCCGACGCTGTGCGCGCCGATCGTGGCCAGGTCCAGCCCGCCGGCCAGCTCCCGTGCCTGGTCCGGCGTGGGGGCGGTCATCAGGTAGCCGACGGACATGCCGGCGAGCGAGATGACCAGCCCGAGCGGGATCGCCCATGCCATCGCCCGGTCCACCCGGCGCTGCACCACCAGGAGGCCCCCCATCCCGAAGGTCAGCAGCCAGCCGAGGTAGGCGGCTGCGTCCGCCGCCACCGCCCGGCCTGACCGATCATCCAGGCCAGCGTGATCGCGTACAGGCCGAAGGAGAGCGCGAATTTCACCGGCTTGAGCCACACTCCCTGGCCGAGCAGCGTTCGCTCGTCCACGACGAGCCCCATCAAGCTGACACCGGCCAGCACCGCCATCGCCATCGCGCAACAGCTGAGCGGAGCGTGCCACTTCCGAAGTTCACGCGCCTGAAGCAGGAAACCCATGACGACTCCTTCGCATCGACTGGGTACAACCCTGCTGACCTGCGAACTCGCCTACCAGAGAGGCGATAATGAGCCCGGCATGACCTCATCATGAACTGGGCATCTCGGGCACCATTGACCGCAGCGGCCACCTGTCATACCTTCGCTACCGAAATATTCGACATCTGCCCGAAAAATTTCGGGGGGCCGGTCTATGGGTAGGACGCGGAAATTGGCCATCGTCGCGGTTCTGGGACTCGCCATGGGAGCGTCGGGGGTGGCCGACGGGTCTTCCGAGCCAAGCGGGCACTGGGTCACCACGTGGACGGCGATGCCGCAGCTCACCGAGCCGGGCAACATGCCGCCCCCGCCGTACACGCGGGAGAACCTGGTCCTGGCCGACAGCACAGTGCGGCAGACCGTGCGGGTGTCGGTCGGCGGGCCGCGGATGCGGCTGCGCTTCTCCAACGCGTTCGGCGGCGCGCCGCTGCCCATCACCCGCGTCACCGTGGCGCTCCCGAGCGGCGGCAAGGCCGGGGTGAGCGCGATCCAGCCGCAGACCCTCCAGCCGGTGACGTTCTACGGGCGTTCCTCGGCGGTTGTGCCGGTCGGCGCGCAGGTCGTGTCCGACCCGCTCGACCTCGCGCTGCCCCCTGGCACCGTGCTGAGCGTGACCGCCTACCTCGCCGACGGCCAGGCGTCTGCCTCCGTCACCTCCCACCCCGGCTCCCGTACGACCTCCTACCTCGCCGGCGGCAACCAGGCCGAGGCCGCGGACCTGACCGGCGCCACCCCCGTCGACCACTGGTACTTCCTCAGCGGCATCGAGGTCTGGTCGAAGCCCGCCACCGCGACGCTCGCCCTGCTCGGCGACTCCCTGACGGACGGCCGGGGCTCCACCACCAACCAGAACAACCGCTGGCCCGACCAGCTCTTCGACCGGCTGCAGACCGATCGCCGCACCGCGGGTGTCGCCATCGCCAACCAGGCGGCAGGCGGCAACCGCGTGCTGAACGACGGCCTGGGCCCCAACGCCCTGGCCCGGCTGGACCGCGACGTGCTCGCGCAGAGCGGCGTCACGTGGCTGATCGTCTTCGAGGGCGTCAACGACCTCGGCACCGCAGGGGCCACCCAGGACGCCCAGAAGAAGATCGCCGACGACCTGATCGCCGCCTACGACCAGATCATCGTGCGCGCGCACGCGCAGGACATCCGGGTGTACGGCGCCACGCTCACCCCCTTCGGCGGCAGCTTCTACGACGACGCCCAGGGATACCGCGAGGCGGCCCGGCAGGCGGTCAACGAGTGGATCCGCACCAGCGGCAGGTTCGACGCCGTGATCGACTTCGACCGGGCCACCCGCGACCCCGCCGACCCACGCCGCCTGATCGCGGCCTTCGACGTGGGCGACCACCTCCACCTGAGCCCGGCCGGCTACAAGGCGCTGGCCGACGCGGTCCCCGCCCGGCTGCTACGCCGATAGGGGCGCGGCGCCAGTTATATCCATTTGCGTATGTCTTGAGGCAGATGGATGTCCCCGTACGTACCTCCAAGCGGCAGATTCCGGTTTCGGGAGGTACGTATGCACCGCAGAGTCGTCCTGCTCTCCGCCGTCGCGCTCACCGTGGCGGGCGCCCTGGCCCCCGTGGGCACCGCGCAGGCCAGCGCCACGAACGGCCTCGACCGCAGGCCGGTCGGGTGGTCCGGCGCAGACTCGTGGTCGGAGGCCAGGAGCGTCCAGCAGTACTGGACGCCGCAGCGCATGCTGGCGGCGCAGGCGCTGGACACGCCCAGGCCGCGACGCACCCGCTCGGGCGGGCCGACCGAGGGCGACCCGTGGGCCACCCGCGGCGCCTCCGACACCGCCCGGCGCACCCCCTGGACCACCCGCGGGACCGCCTCGGCCGTCCAGGGCGCCCCGTGGTCGGTCCGCGGCACCGCGGCCGTCGACGCCCAGCGGGTGGCCGCGGTGCCCAACAGCCCGGGCCTGCGCTGGACCGACGGCGGCGCCGTCGTCCGCACCACCGGACGCGTCTTCTTCACCACCGCGGAGGGCGGCAACGCGTCCTGCTCCGGCTCGGCCGTGACCAGCGCCAACGAGAGCGTCGTGATGACCGCTGGGCACTGCGTGAAGCTGAACGGCGCCGCGCACCGCAACGTGGTGTTCGTCCCCGGGTTCGACAACGGCCGGCGCCCGTTCGGCACGTGGGTCGCCACCAGGTTGCTGACCACCCAGCAGTGGAACGCCCGCGAGGACATCAACTTCGACGTCGCCGCCGCCGTGGTGGCACCGCTGCAGGGGCGGACGTTGACCGACGTGGTGGGCGGGCAGGGCGTGGCGTTCAACCAGGCCAGGGGGCGGCAGATGTTCTCCTTCGGCTATCCGGCGGCGCAGCCGTTCGACGGCTCCCGGTTGATCTACTGCAGTGGGCGCACGTTCAACGACACCGTCATGACCAGCGACCAGGGGCTGCGCTGCAACATGACCGGCGGATCGAGCGGCGGCCCGTGGTTCCAGGCGTTCAACGAGTCCACCGGGCTCGGCATGCTGAACTCCGTCAACAGCTTCAAGTACGACTTCGCCCCCGATTTCATGTTCGGCCCGTTCTTCGGGAACGAGGCGATGGCCGTCTACCAGGCAGCCCAGAGCGCCGACACCCTCTGAGCTACTCCTCCAGCAGGTCGGCGCTCGCAGTGGGCAGGATGGTCTGGCCGGTGACGAAGTCGCTCCACAGACCGAACTCCAGCGTGTCGCCGGGCATGGCGGTGGTCTCCGCGAAGCCGACCGTACGGCCGCGGTGCTGACGGGTGGCGCCGAAGGAGAGCTGGAAGCGGGTGGTGCCCACGCGGTCCTGGGGCGGGGTGGAGTTGGGCGGCACGATCTCGTCCAACGCCCACCGGTAGTCCTCGCGGTACGGGACCGAGACCCGCTCCAGCGTCTGCTCCAGGATGAGGCCGGTGCCGGGGAACACGACCAGCACTCCGGGGAGCTTGCCGATCTTGCTGTTGAGCACGAGGACGTCCTGCGACTCCCCGGAGGGGAACTCGCCCCGTCCGCCGCCCACCCGGGAGCCCGTCGGGCACGCCCCCGGCCCCTCCTGCTCGACCACGTCTCGGTCACAGGTGGGGAAGGCGTCCGGGTTGAAGCTCACCGACCGGTCGAAGAGGAAGACGAACCGGCGGGCGGCGGCCGGGACCTTTCCGGACTCGGCGCGGCTGCGCCGGTCGAAGGCGAGGGTGAGGCTCCGGCCTGGCCCGGTGGTGGCCGTCACCGCCAGCGAGTCGATGTTGCGGGCGCCTTGGACGTCCGGCTCGTGGGCCCGGCGCGGCCCTCCTGGCGCCGGATCGGCCGGCTCGGCGCTCGCGCCCGCCGCCGGCGCGAGCGCCGACAGGGACAGGAATGCGGTGACTGCGGTCAAGGCGGTCCGAGCCTTCACAAATGCCTCCCCGGAGTTGATCTACGGGTCATACCCAACCAACCGGCGCCGAAAGATCGTGTAAAGCTAGGCGCAGGTCTTCGTCTCAGGAGCGCAGAACTTGACCTCGGGGTAACTCGCCGACGGCTTGTCCAGCAGGGGTTGCGCCTTCTTGAGCACATGCAGGTCGAAGAACGCGCGCACGTACTGGCGGGTGATCTCCACGGACCGCGCCCCGGGCAGTTCCGCTCCGGAGTCGATGCCGAGCTGATCGGTCAGCAGGCCGTAGTCGGTGAAGGAGACGTGCACCGCCCCGGTCACGACGAGCCAGCGCTTCCAGCCGGTCATGCTCTTCCAGTCACGCTCCCACGTGGCGGCCTCGTCCCCGGTGCCCGGGCTGTACGTGGACTGCCTGCCCAGGAACATGAAGGGCCGTGACAGCCCGCCGGCCGGGATCGGAGCGTCCGTGGTGCCGTCCATGTCGATTCCGGCGCGTACCCGGGAGTCCGCGAGCATGGCCGTGATGGTGCTCGCGCCGCCGACCGACTGGCCGGCCATCGCGATCCTGGCGGGGTCGATCAAGCGGGCGCCCTTCCACTTCGGGCGGGACCCGGTCAGCTCGTCGAGCACGAAGGAGACGTCGGCCGCCCGGCCCTTCTCCAGCTTCACCCACCACTCCGGGGTCTTCTTGATCTCGCACACGACACAGGTGGTGACCCGTCCGTCGGGGAAGGTCGTGGCGACGCTCTCGTACGTGTGCTCGATCCCGGCCACCGCATACCCCCGGCTCGCCAGCTCCTCGGCCAGCGCGGTGAGCTCGCTCCTGGGCTTGCCGAAGCCGGGCGAGAGCACGACAAGGGGCAGGCCGTGCTTGCGGCCCGCCGGCTTGGCGTCGGTGAAGGAGTTGGTGCGGGTCTTGCTCAGCACGTCGGAGGGCACGCCGGTGATCTCGGCGGCCTTCAGGAGGAGCTCAGACTCCTTCGCCGTCATGTACGGCGCCCGGTCACGGCCCGGCGCCTTGGCCGGGTACCAGAGGGAGACCATGAGCTCCCTGGCCTTGGCCGTGGGGACCCAAGGGTCCGGGCGAGAGGTGTCCGTGAGGTGCAGGGACGTGGTGCCGACCGGATGAGTCCCGGTCGGCCGCGTGAGAGACGGTGTGGCGGACGCGGAGGCCGCGGGGGCGGAGACGAGGCAGGCGGTCGCCGTCACGGCGAGCAGGCCGACGGCGAGGGGCCGGATTCCCTTGGAGAAAGTGATCATGTCGCATGACTATACACCGAGTGTATATAGGCGAGGTATAAGAATTCCGGACTCGCGCGGCGGACACTCAGGGCAATTGCCTTAAATAAGGCGATCGCCTTATATTCGGATACGTTGGGCTTCCGAGCTGGAGGACAGAGATGACTGCTGACGCGATCCCAGAGTTCCCGTTCGACCGCCCCACCGCCCTGGAGCCGCCGCCGCAGCTGGCGGAGCTGCGGGAGAAATGCCCGGTGGCGCACGTACGGCTGCCGAGCGGCGACGTGGCCACGCTGGTGACGAGGTACGACGACGCCCGCGCGGTGCTGGCGGACCCGCGCTTCAGCCGCAACCTCGCCAGGGAGGGCGCCGCCCGGCTGGCCACCACCGAGGACGGCGGCCTGTTCAACCGGCCCAAGGACGGCACCACGGACATCAGCGAGGGGCAGGGCCACATGCGGTGGCGGCGGCTGCTCAGCCGCTGGTTCACCGCGCGGAAGATGGAGGTGTGGCGGCCCAGGGTCCAGGCGATGACCGACGAGCTGCTGGACGCCATGCTGGCCAAGGGCTCCCCCGGCAACCTGTCGGCCGGCCTGGCCCTGCCACTTCCCGTGCGGGTCATCTGTGCCCTGGTCGGCGCGCCGCCCGAGGACCAGGACAAGTTCGCGCACTGGTCCCGCACCATGCTCACGCTCACGCTCAACACCCAGGAAGAGGTCGACCAGGCCTACCGGGAGTTCAACGCGTACGTGTCGGACCTGGTCGACCACAACCGGGAGAACCCCGGCGACGACCTGCTCAGCGAGCTGACCCAGATCACCGACGCCGAGGACGGCCGGCTCAGCCAGGCCGAGCTGATCGCCACCGTCAGGGGGCTGCTCCTGGCCGGCCACGAGACGACCTCCAACATGATCGCGATCATGATGGCGATGCTGCTCTCCGACCGGCAGCGCTTCGAGGCCGTGATCGACGACCCCGACCTGGTCCCGGGCACCGTCGAGGAGGTCCTGCGCCTGGACAGCACGCTGTCGGCCATCGGCGGCGTGCCCAGGTATCTCACCGAGGCCGTCACGTTCAGCGACACCCCCGTGCCCGCCGGCAGCACGGTGATCCCCGCCATCCCCGCCGCCAACCGCGACCCGGGCAAGTTCGCCGACCCCGACCGGTTCGACCCGCGGCGGCCGAACAGCAACCAGCACCTCACCTTCGGCGCGGGCCCGCACTACTGCCTCGGCCAGCCGCTGGCCAGGGTCGAGCTCCAGGTCGTGCTGGGCACCCTGGTGCGCAGGCTGCCCGGCCTGCAGCTGCGGGACTCCCCCGAGCACCTGCGGCTGCGTACCGGTGCGATGTCCGGAGGTCTCCAGGACGTATGGGTCACGTGGTGACCTGACGTACTCGCGGTAAGGAGCGATAATCGTCGGGGGACGGTGCAGAAAGAAGAGATCAAGGATCAGTCATGCAAGTCAGTACGGCGGTCGCCACGCCGTCTCCCCGATCCATGCGCGCCCGGGACAAGCTGATGCACACCGCCGAGCGGCTCTACGCCGAGCACGGCTTCGCGAACGTCTCGATCAGGATGATCGGCGAGGCGGCGGGCCAGCGCAACAAGTCCGCCGTCCAATATCACTTCAGCACCCGCGACGAGCTGATCCAGGCCATCCTGGCCCGCCACGCGGCCGCCATCGACGAGCACCGGATCCCGATGGTGGCCGCGCTGGAGGCGTCCGGCGAGGTGTCGCTCCACGAGTGGATCACCTGTGTCATCGCACCGCACATCGAGCATCACATCGAGCTGGGCACGCCGTCCTGGTACGGGCGCTTCCTCGCCCAGGCCGTCGTCGAGCCCTCCTTGCGCGACCACGCCGTCCAGGCGAGTCTGCAGACGCCCTCGTTCCGCCGCCTGGAGAAGCTCCGGCCCCCGCGCGGGCAGGACCGCGACCCCGACCTGTCCGCCCAGTACGGAGCCATGATCCGCCTGCTCATCGTGCACATGTGCGCCGAGCTGGAAGGGGATCTCGCCGGCGGGCGGGTCGCCTCGGCCGACGCCGAGCAGTCGTGGCGCCGGCTGGGCGAGCACCTGATCACGGCGGTCTGCGGGCTCAGCACCGCCCTGCTGGAGAGCTCACATCCATGACATGGTCCGCCACCGTAGGGGCCTAGCGACGGCGGGGCCGGACCATGAGGACGATCATGGCCGCGACTCCGGCCGCGACCAGGACTCCCATGGTGACCAGCCAGGGGATGCCGGTGTACCCGGCGGTCTTGACGGCCACCGGCCGGGGCGGGGCCGCGGCAGCGGCGGCGGGGCTGCGGAAGATCACATCCGAGCAGGAGTAGTAAGTGTCCGGGGTGTCGGAGTTCTGCCAAATCGTGTAGATCAGGTGGCGACCGGTCCTGCCGGCGGGCAGGCGGCCCCTGATGACGTAGGTGCGGACTTCGTCCGCTACCTGTGGCGGACCACTGAAACGCGGCCCACCATACGAGCCGTCCGTCAGCTTCGGGTCGGTGGCCTGGAGGAACGGCTTGCGCCCGAGATCGGACCACTTCAGCGGCTTGGCCGGGTCGTAGCCGTCCTTCGTGACGTACAGCCGGAAGGTCCCGCGGTGCGGGATGGTGCCGCGGTACCTGAAGGTGAAGCGGGCTCCCGCGGTCAGCGTCGTGGCCGGCCAGTCGGCGCGGGGGAGGTCGAGACCCTTGAACGCGGGGATGCCGCCGCTGCACAACTTGCCGTCCGGGATCACCTCACGGTCCCTGCCCGCGACGTTCGCCACCCGCAGGTTGTCCCAGTCAGCGGGCATGGCCCTGCCGCTCGCCGCGACGGCCGCGCGGCAGGCGGCCGGCGGGGTCTTGAGCGGGCTGTCGGCGCCACAGGCCGCCGCCCGGCTGAGCGGTCTCTGCAGCGCGCCGTGCGCACCCGCCGGACCGGTGACCAGCAGGGTGACCAGCCCCAGCGACAGCACCAGCCCGACGCTCACAATCGTGATCCGGCGCCGCATGTGGCCGACCTCCCCATCTCGTCCTACAGCGAGGTACGGCCGTCCGCCCGCGCGGGTTCAGCAGGCGGCCCGCCCTTATCACTGAGCCCGAATGACACCAACAGGCACGCCTGATACAAAGGCAAAAGCCTGCAAGATACGTAGATGCGACATATCAACCTTTGAGGTGCAGCTCTTCGTGACAGATGACTCACCCCTGGACTCCGCACTCCTTTCCAGGATCGACACCAGCAAGCCGCATCAGGCCAGGGTCTGGAACTATTGGCTGGGCGGCAAGGACAACTACCCCGCCGACCGGGAGCTCGCCGAGAAACTCCGGGACGTCTACCCGGGCATGGAAGACATCGCCCGGCACACCCGCGTCTTCCTGGGGCGAGCCGTCAGATATCTCGCCGGAAAGGCAGGTATCCGGCAGTTCCTGGATATCGGCACGGGCCTGCCGACCGTTGACCACACCCATGAGGTGGCCCAGCGGGTGGACCCGACGAGCCGCGTCGTCTACGTCGACAACGACCCGCTGGTGCTGGTGCACGCGCGCGCCCTGCTCGCCAGCGACCCGCGAGGGGCCTGCGACTACATCGAGGCCGACGTGCGCGAGCCGGACACCATCTTGGCGTTCGCGGCCAAGACGCTGGACTTCAGCCGGCCGACCGCCCTCATGCTCCTGGGCGTGATGGGCACGGTCTTCGACGACGACCAGGCGTACGCGCTGGTCCGGCGCCTGATGGACGCACTGCCCTCGGGCAGCTACCTGGTGTTCGAGGACGGCACGAACATCGTCAAGCCCGACGCGGCGGCGGCGGCCGAGCGGCTCCGCGACAAGGGCGAGGTGTACGAGTACCGGCTGCGCACCCCCGCGGAGATCACCCGCTTCTTCGACGGGCTGGAGCTCGTGGATCCCGGCGTCGTGTCCGTCTCCCTCTGGGGGCTGGAGTCCGAGGCGTTCGGGCTGCCCCCGGAGGTCGACGCGTTCTGCGCCGTGGCCCGCAAACCGTGACGGTCAGAGCGTGCCGATGATCTGACGCAGGATGGCCGGGGTGTCGGGGGCGGGCGAGGCATGCACCCCGAGCTCGTCCATCAGCCTCTGGTACGGCAGCACCTCGGACTCCTTGGCCAGGTATTGCGCGCCGGCCAGCTGCTCGAGGTAGACCACGTCGCGCAGCTCGGCCTGGGGGAAGCGCAGGATGGTGACGGGGCCGACGCCGCCGACGGCCCAGCCGGAGGTGAACGGGACCACCTGCACGGTGATGTTGGGCTGTGCGGCCATCCGGTCGAGGTGCTCCAGCTGGTCACGCATGATCTCCGGGCTGCCGACGCGGTGGCGCAGCGCCGCCTCGTCCAGGACCACCCAGAGCTTGTGCGACATGGGCGGGGCGAGGATCCGCTGGCGGCGCATCCGCACCTCGACGCGGCGCTCGATCCGCTCGGCGGAGTCGCCCTTGTTGCCCAGGCTGAAGATCGCGCGGGCGTACTCCTCGGTCTGCAGGAGGCCGGGCACGAACTGCACCTCGTAGGTGCGGATCAGCGCGGCGTCCTGCTCGAGCCCGAGGTAGTCCTCGAACCAGTCGGGGACCACGTCGCGGTAGTCGTGCCACCAGGTGGGCTCGTTGGCCTGCTTGGCCAGGGCGAGCAGGGCCTCGCGCTCGGCCGTGTCGGCCACGCCGTACAGGGAGAGCAGGTCGGCGACGTCGCGCATCTTGAAGCTCGTGCGCCCGCCCTCCATGCGGCTGATCTTGGAGTGGGAGCCTCGGATGGCATATCCGGCGTCCTCGCGAGAGATCCCGCTGGCCTCCCTGAACCGGCGCAGCTGCGCCCCGACCAGGATGCGCAGCGCGGTCGGCCCGGATCGGACGGCTTCCTTCCCGGGCATCTCGGCCAGGTCACCCCTATCGCGAGCAGTCGACATGCATGCTCCTCAATCGGCAACTTGCCACAGTCCGCCCGCTCAATCTTGCCATGTCGTCCGCGGCACATCGGATATTTCCCGGCGGCAAGATCTACGCCACAGCCGAGCGAACCGCCGTCACGGGCGGGGATCCGGGTGGGTGGCCGGGGTCAGGGGCCAGGGTCCGTCGTGCCGTGGTCGACGGGGATCGGGACGCACGTCCAGCTCAGCCCGCCGTCGTCGGAGACGTCCACGAACGGGTCCCAGCGGGGCGGCTCACCCCACCGCTCCGTCGAGCCGGGCGCCAGCCAGCGCCGGCCTCCGGGAGCGAGCAGCGGCGGGTTCCTGACCGGTCCCCGGCCGCCGGACCGATCTCCCGGGACGAGCTCGCGCACCGGCTCCCACGTGGCGCCGGCGTCGTGCGAGCGGGTGACCAGCGTGACCCACTCGGAGATGCGCTCGCCCGCCTTGCAGAACAGCCAGAGTGCGCCGTCGGGGCCTAGTGCGAGCACCGGGTTCCAGTGCGCGACGTTCCTGCCGGTATCCAGGGTGTGTGTCTCCCGGCCCCGGGCGATGCGGAGGCGATTGTCGGGCGTGCCCTCCCTGGTGCCGGCGAACCAGGCGACGACCGGAGTGCCGTCCACCACCGCGAGCGTGGACGCGTGACACTGCGTCCAGCGGGGATCGTCAACGGTCACGAACTCCCGGTGGATCATCATCGCGCTCAGGACGCCAGGACCGTCCCGGCCAGCCGCGCGATGTGCTGACGCATGTCGGGGCCGATCTCGGGGGCGGGCATGCGGAGCGCGCCCGTACCGCGTCCGAGGTGGCTCAGCGCCAGCTTGATGCCCTCCACGGTGCCGCCCAGCGCGGCCAGCACCTCGTCCACCCGCGCCTGGGCGGAACGTTCCGCGTCGGCGTCCCCGCTCGCCACGGCGTCGGCGAGCAGCGCGAACGGCTCGGGGAACGCCGAGGACAGCCCGGAGACGACCCCGGCGCCACCGCCGCGGACGACCTCGGCGAGCTTGGTGTCCGAGCCGGACCACACCTGGGCGGAGGCCGGCAGCGCCGCGCGGTACTCCGCGAACCGCTCGGCCGCCAGGCCGCTCAGCTTGGCCCCGGCCAGCCCGGTCTCGCCGGCCATCGCGGCGAAGTCGGCGGGCTCGACGACCACGCCGGAGCGCTCGCTGAAGAGGTAGCCGTAGACGGCGGCGGGGCCCGCCGCCTCCGTCACCGCGGCGAAGTGCCTGAGCACGGCGCCGTTGTCGGCAGGCAGGTAGTACGGGGTCAGCGCGGCCAGCCTGCGTGCCCCGAGCGCCACGGCGTCGCGGGCCAGCGCCACCGCCTCCCTGGTGGCCGCGGCGCCGACGTGCACCACGACCCGCTCGGGACCGAACACGGCCAGCGCGATCTCGGCGACGGCCCGGCGCTCCGCGCGGTCGAGTGCGGGGAACTCGCCGGTGGTGCCGCACACGAAGACGCCGTCGACACGGCTCGCGAGATCGGTGAAGTGCGCTTTGGTGGTGGCGTGGTCGAGCTCGCCCGCCTCGTCGAAGAAGGTCGGGACGGCGGCGAGGATCTCGCCACGGGGCCGGGTGTTTTCCGGCATGGCAGTGATTTCCGGCAGGGCTGTGTTTTCTGGCATGGCGGGGCCTCGGTTCGTCGGTGATGGTGAGGCACGGCAATGCCTCGGTACGTCATTGAGGGCAGGCGGACGGGACCCGGGGCGGACCCTGGACAGGAGGTGGGGGGCAGGTCAGAGGGCGGGCTGGGCGCGCTCCCGCTCGATCAGCGTCGCGCGGATCCGGGCGCAGGATCCGTCGAGGTGGGCGGTGAGTGCGGCCAGCGCGGCGTCGACGTCGCCCGAGCGGACGATGTCCCTGAGGTCGGCGTGGTCCTGCGCGACGGGCACCAGGTCGCGATCGGTGTTGGTGATCTCCAGCACTGCCGCGAACAACGGCCGGTGCAGCTCCCAGGTGGCGGTGAGCCAGCGGTTGTCGCCGATTGTGTAGAAGCCGCTGTGGAAGTCGAGGTCGGCGGCGGCGAACTTGGCGGCGTCGGAGTCCGCGGCCGCGGCCCGCATCTGCTCGACCGCCTCGTCGATCGGGGTCCAGTCGGCGTCGAGGCGCGCGACGGCCTCCTTGATGGCCAGGCTCTCGAGTGCGCCACGGAGCGAGTAGAGCTCGCGAAGGTCCTGGTCAGACAGGCCGCGGACGAAAACGCCACGCTTGCGCGTCTCCACCAGCCCCTCGATCTCCAGCTGGCGGAGCGCGTCACGGACCGGCCCGCGGCTCACCCCGAAGCGCTCCGCGATCCGGCCCTCGACCAGATGCGTGTCCACACTCAGCTCGCCACGCACGATGAGCGAGCGGAGCTGGACGAGCAGCTGATCTCCGAGCGGTGGGTTGCGCAACGGATTGGTGATCGACACCAGCTCTCCTCTCCTGAGTCTCCGCCCGTCCGGAGACTATCCCGCTCGACTGCACACGGTCAACGTTAACGGATAACCGTTGACGGTTAACCGTCATCCAAGTAATAGTGTGCGACAACTGAACCACTGCGGAAACTCAGCAAGCCGCCAGCAGAAAGGGAGGCGCCATGGTCGCGACCCTTCCGAAGACAGATCTCCGCTACACCTGGAAGGTCACGGCCTCCAGCTTCCTCGGCAACACGCTGGAGTACTACGACTTCCTCGTCTACGGGACGGCCGCCGCCGTCGTCTTCCCCAAGGTGTTCTTCCCCGACGCCAGCGGCTTCGTGGCCACGCTCTCCGCCTTCGGCACGTTCGCCGTCGGCTTCCTGGCCAGGCCGCTGGGCGGGCTGTTCTTCGGCAGCCGGGGCGACCGGCACGGCCGCAAGTCCACCCTGATGGTCACGCTCGTCGTGATGGGACTCAGCACCATCCTCATCGGGCTGCTGCCGGGGTTCGGCACGATCGGGATCTGGGCTCCCGTCCTGCTGGTGGCGCTGCGGTTGCTGCAGGGGTTCGCGGTCGGCGGCGAGTGGGGCGGCTCCATGATCATCGTGCTGGAGTCGGCGCCGCCGAACCGGCGCGGATTCTTCAGCGCCTGGCCCAACACCGGCGGCTTCTCCGCGCAGATCCTCATCACCGGGATCTTCGCCTACATCTACACGCTTCCCGAAGATCAGCTGCTGAGCTGGGGGTGGCGGATCCCGTTCCTGCTGTCGGCCGTGGTGCTCGTCGTGACGTTCTGGATGCGGCGCAGCCTGAAGGAGACCCCCGTCTTCACCGAAGCCGTGGCCGCGGACAAGGAGAGCGAGACGGCCGCGGCGGAGCCCGAGCGCCCCAAGCGCGGGCCGATCCGCACGATCTTCGTGGACGACTGGCGCAACCTGTTGCTGATCATCGGCCTGCGGTTCGCCGAGTCCACGCCGTACTTCCTGCTCACGGTTTTCGCGCTGTCCTACGGCACCAGCGCGCTCGGGCTGGAGAAGACCCAGCTGAACAACGCGATCCTCATCGCCGCCGTGCTCTCCTTCGTCAGCCACGGCGTGTTCGCCGCGATCTCCGACCGGGTCGGGCGGCGGCCGATCTACTTCTTCGGCGCCGTCGTGGTGTTCGTCATGGCCTTCCCGTTCTTCGCCCTGCTGCACAGCGGGTCGATGGTGCTGATCGTGCTCGGGTACGTGCTGGTGCTCAACTTCGGGCACAACGCCATCAACGCCATCCAGCCGGCGTTCTTCGCCGAGCTGTTCCCCGCCGAGCGCCGCTACACGGGTGCCGCGGCGGGCCGCGAGATCGCCTCCATCTTCGCGGGCGGCCTGACCCCGTTCATCGCCACGGCGCTGGCCGGCAAGGACGGCTCCCGCTGGCCGCTGGTCGCCGCGTACGTCATGATCGGCGCCCTGATCACGATGTTCGCGGTCTACAAGGCGCCGGAGTCCTTCCGCCGCGACCTCAGCGCCACCGGCGAGAGCGTGCGCTGATCAGAACTCCCGCTGATCGGCTACGACCGCTCCCGCAAGAACCCCCACCAGCAAGTACGGCCCGGACACCGGACAGCATCCCGCGACCGCGCAGACCCTACAGCATCCTCACCGACATCACGATCTTCGAGAAAGGGATCGCCTCACGCCCGCGGCACTGAACGCAACAGCATTGAACACCACGTTCCCAGGACTCGGATCAGTTGAGGTAGTCCCGCAGGGGCATGGCGCGGCTCGGGTGACGCAGCTTGCTCATCGTCTTGGCCTCGATCTGCCGGATGCGCTCCCTGGTGACGCCGTAGACCTTGCCGATCTCGTCGAGAGTCTTGGGCTCGCCGTCCGCCAGGCCGTACCGCAGCGCGATGACGCCCGCCTCCCGCTCGGTGAGGCCGCCCAGGACCTCCAGGAGCTGTTCGCGCAGCAGGTCGTGGCCGATGACATCCGTAGGGTCGCCGGCTTCGACGTCCTCGATGAGGTCGCCGAGCTCGGTGTCGCCCTCGTCGCCGAGTTGAAGGCTCAGGGAGATCGGCTCCCGTGCGTAGCCGCGGATCTCCCTGACCTTCTCGGCGGTAAGCTCCGCACGGAGACCGATCTCCTCGTCTGAGGGCTCACGGCCGAGTGACTGGAACAGCTCGCGCCGCGCCCGGTTCACCTTGTTGATCAGCTCGGTCATGTGGACCGGGATGCGGATTGTGCGGGACTGGTCGGCCAGCGCCCGGCCGATGGCCTGCTTGATCCACCAGGTGGCGTAGGTGGAGAACTTCAACCCCAGCTTGTGGTCGAACTTCTCCACCGCCCGCATCAGCCCCATGTTGCCCTCCTGGATCAGGTCGAGCATGGGCAGGCCGCGTCCGGTCTGGCGTTTGGCGATCGAGACAACCAGGCGCAGGTTGGCCTCGATCATCTGGTCCTTGGCCAGGCGGCCGTCGGCAGCGATCCACTCCAGGTCGGCGCGGTCCTGCGAGGACAGGATGTGGCACTCGCGGTCGAGGCGCTCCTGGGCGAACAGGCCGGCCTCGATGCGCTCGCCGAGCGCCACCTCCTGGTGGGCGTCGAGCAGCCGGATCTTGCCGATTTGCTTGAGGTAGTCCTTGACCGGGTCGGTGGTCGCGGTCGTGGTGGTGGCGACTGCTGCCATGGGCACCTCCTGCGGGTGAGCGGACGAGCGGCGGGTGGCGGCGGTGCGGATGAAGGCCAGTTCAGCTCCTGGCAGGTGACGTGGTTGGTGGCGTTGAGGTCAGTACGCGCCGCGCCTGGGGGCGGCGCTGGGGCGGCGGGTGAGATACGGCTGCGCCGTGGGGTTCAGGTCACGGGCCGGTGTGACGTGGCGGCACGCCGACCTCGGGTTGTCACGACGAGCGGTGGCGGCGGTGATGGAGGCGGGCAGTTTGATCTGGATCGGCTCTCGCACGTCAAGGCCTTTCAGGTGGATGAAACTTACTATGGTGGTAAGATTATGCCCAAGGCATGCAACCGTCAAGAGGAATTTTATGTCCGACGTAAAAATCTTGGGCCTGCGGGAGCTGAAGAAGCGAGAGACCCGTCAGGAGATCTCCGACCAGGCCACCCGCCTGTTCATCGAACATGGCTTCGAGGAGACGACGATCGCCGAGATTGCCGAGGCCGCGCGGGTCGCCAAGAAGACCGTCACGAACTACTTCCCACGCAAGGAGGATCTGGCCTTCGACCACCACGAGGAGTTCGTGGCCACGCTGGCCGAGATCGTGGCCGGCAGGTCGCCGGGCGAGTCCGCCCTCGCCGCGCTCAGGAGGGTCTTCATGGAAGCGGCCGAACGGCAGGATGCGATGCTCGGGTTCACCCGTGACGGGTTCGCGCGGATGATCGTGGAGTCGCCGACGCTCGTGGCGCGCCTGCGCGAGCTGCTGGAGCAGCGGGAGGAGACCCTGGCTCGGGTGCTGGCCGCGGAGACGGGCGACCAGGCAATGGTGCCCCGGGTGGTGGCGGCACAGCTCGCCGCCCCCTACCGGGTCCTGCTCGGTCAGATCATGGAGCTCACCTTGGAGGGGCTGGACAACGCGCGGATCGCCGAGATCGTGGCAGAGTCCGCGCGCGAGGTGTTCGATCTCATGGAGCCGGCGTTCGGGAGCTATGCGGTGCGCTGAGACCAGGTCACCTGGGCCACCGTTGCTGAGCGACTCCCGCCGGGTGGGGGTGAAGAGCCGACAGCGCGGTCAGTAGCGCTCATCGACGCTGCTCGACGTGCTGGTCACCCTGTTCGATGTCTGTGGCGGACGGCGCTGCCGCTGCCGGTCAAGCTCGCGTCACCGTGGGCCATCAGATGGACCGCCGCCAGTGACCGCCACCGCTTCTCGCAGGTGGCGGGGTCGAACCCGAGGTCTGCCAGCGCGGCACGGAGGGACGCGTCGCCGAGCGGGAACGCCTCGCGGTTCCCGAGCCGGAAGGCCAGGTCGTGGCTCAGGTCGCGATCGGCGTAGGGCAGGGTGACCGGCGCGTCCGGGCCGGTGCCGTGGCCGAGCGCACCGTGCCCCTGGCCGACCGCCCCGTGTTCGCGGCCGACGTCGGCCGCCAGCGCCCCGATCAGGGCCGCTTCCTCCTCCGTGACGTCGGCCTGGATGATCGCGGCGGCCTCGGGAAAGGTGTGCGTGAGGCCGCCAGGCAGCCCGGGCACCCTCGTCCCCAGGCTGGTCACGATCGCCCCGAGCCGGTCCGCCGCCTCCCGCGGAGTCCTGCCGCGCCCGAGCACCGCCCGGACGGCGGCCTCCAGAGCACTCCACGCCGTCGGCACGGCCAGCCCGGGACGCGCCCGCACCAGCGGGCCGAGCACCGGATCGGCCGACAGCGCCGCCACCCCCGCCGTGTGGTCGGTGTCCACGCCGAGCATCCGCCCCACCTGCCCCACCACGTGGATCAACCCCTCCCAGTACGGCAGGTGGGCACGGAGCAGCAGGTGCCCGCCGCCGCCCGGCGACACCTCCAGCACGCCCGGCGCGCCCTCCACGGTGATCGTGCGGCGGTAGGTGTCGCCGTCCACCTCCTCGACCCCCGGCACGGCCCGCACGCCGAGGAAGTCCCGCACGGCGGCCCAGTCGTAACCCGGCACGAACGGCAGCCGCAGCACCAGCCCGCCGTCGGCGACCAGCCGGTCGGCGCGCCGCCGCCGGTCGCGCAGGTCGGTCGGCGAGGCGTGGAACACCTCGCGCATGATCCGGTTGAACTGCCGCAGGCTCCCGAACCCCGAGGCGAAGGCCACGTCCAGCACCGTCAGATCGGTGTCGTCCAGGAGGCGCCGGGCGAAGTGCGCCCGCCGCGAACGGGCCAGCTGGTCCGGGGTCGCCCCCAGATGCTGGACGAACAGCCGGCGCAGGTGCCGCGGCGACATACCCATCCGCGCCGCCAGCGCCGCCTCGGTGCCGTCGTCCAGCACGCCGTCGATGATCAACTGCCACGCCCGGCACACCAGCTCGGGCGCGCCGGCCGCGATCGGCGCGGCCACCCGGTAGGGCCGGCAGCGCAGGCACGCGCGGAACCCGGCGGCCTCGGCGGCGGCCGGGTGCCCATACGTGCGCGTGTTGCGGGCCAGCGGCTTGGCGCCGCATCCCGGCCGGCAGTAGATGCCGGTGGTGACGACGGCGGAGTACGCGGTCATGCCCCAGGTCTACGTCACCCGCGGCCCGTTCACCGGCCGGATTCGGACAACCTGGCCCGTGAACCCGGTGCGCCAGGTGGCGTGCCGGGGCGTCCACCCGAGAGAGCGGGCGAGGGCGTTGTCGGCGCCGCGCTGCCAGCCGGCCCGCCCGCTGGTGGGAGCGGGGGCCGGAGCGCCGACGGCGGCGGCCAGCGCGGGCAGCCATTCGCGGGCGGGGGCGGGCTCGTCGTCCACGACGTTGACGGTCCCGCTCGGCCAGCGGAGCGCCGCGACGGTGGCGGCGGCCGCGTCCTCGACGTGCACGAAAGAGGTGACCCCGTCGTCGGCGGCCAGGCCGCTGAGGAAGACCGAGGCCGGGTCGCCGGTGGGGCCGCCGTTACGCAGAACGTCCGCCACGAGTCCGCCGGGCCGGTACCACGTGCCCGGTCCGTAGAAGAGGCCGTAGCGGAGCACGACGTGCTCCGCCAGCTCGGCGACGGCGCCTTCCAGGGCCTGGATGCCGCCGATCACGTTCGAGCGCGGCGCCGGCGCGGTCACGTCCAGGGGCGTGTCCTCCTTGGCGGGGCCGTCGCCCGCCTCGTACGCCCAGGCGATGGACTGCGCGACGATGCGGAGCACGCCGGCGCGCTTGGCGGCGTCGACCAGGTTGCGGGTGCCGATCCGGCGGATGCGGCTGTTGTCGGCGGAGGTGCCGCCGTTCAGCGCGGTCAGCTGGTGGACGATCGCGTCGGGGGACGCGTCGGCCACGGCGCGGGCCACCGCCTCGGCGTCGAAGACGTCCAGCCGTACGGCGGTGGCGCCCTGGGCGCGCAGCCGGTCGAGGCCGGATTCGGTACGTGAGGTGCCCGTGACGCGGTGACCGGCCGCGATCAGCTCAGGGACGAGGAAACGACCGATGGCGCCCGCGGCGCCGGCGACGAAGACATGCATGATGGTTCCTTACGTTACGAGACGCGAACGGTGGCGGAAGCGGCCGTACGGTCGGCGAACCACAGGGCAGCGCCGATCGCGCACAGCACCACGCCGGTGACCGCGACGCCTGTCCAGCCGCCGCGGTTGAAGATCGGCGCCGCGATGCCGCCGCCGAGGGTTCCGCCGAGGAAGTAGGACGTCATGTACGCCGTGGTCACCCTGGACCTGATCCCCGGCGGGTAGGCCAGCAGGCGGGCCTGGTTCAGCACGTGCACGCCCTGCACCGCGGCGCTGGAGAGCGCGACGCCGGCCATCAGCGCCACGAGCTCGGCGCCGGTGCCGGTGAGCGTCCAGGACGCCGCCGTCAGCAGCACCAGCGCGCCGGTCGCCCGGTGCGCCAGCCCGCGATCGTGCAGCCGGCCGACGCCGTGCGCGACCAGCGCCCCCGCGGCGCCGAGCAGCCCGAACAGCCCGATCGCGCCGGGGTCGTACCCGTACGGGGGGCGTGACAGCAGCAGCGGCAGCGCCGACCAGAGCAGCTGCGTGCACGCGAAGGCCAGGAAGCCGAACGCCATCCGCCGCCGCAGGAACCCCTCCGACCTGATCAGCCCGGCGATCGAGCCGAGCAGCATCGGGTAGCTCATGGTCGCGGTGACCGGCAGCCTCGGGAGCCGGGCCCGCAGCACCAGCGCGAGCAGCGCGATCAGTGCCGCGGAGCCGCCGTACACCGCCCGCCAGCCGGCGACCTCCTGGACGGCCCCGGCGACCGTACGGGCCAGCAGGATGCCGATGAGCAGCCCGGTCATGAGCGTGCCGACGACGGCCCCGCCCGCGTTCCTCCTGTCCAGGCTCGCCGCGAGCAGGATGAGCAGGCTGATCGCCGAGCCCGCCACGCCGATCACGGTCAGCGCGGCCATCAGCGCCCACACGCCGGGGGCGAGGGCCGCGACGACGAGCGCGGCGGCGTTCACGGCCAGCAGGCAGACGATCAGCGGGCGGCCGGTCACCCGGTCGCCGAGCGGCACCAGGAAGGCCAAGCCCAGCACGTATCCGAGCTGCGCGAACACCACCGCGAGCCCCGCCACGTCCGACGAGACCCGGAAGTCCACGGCGAGGTTCGGCAGCAGCGGTTGCGCGTAATAGAGGTTGGCCACGATCAGTCCGCACGCCAGCGCCATGAGCAGGCTCAGGCCGCGGGAAAGCCCAGGTTGATCGACATTCACCCGGCCAGGCTAGGAGGCGATCAGCCCATTACCATGGACCAGTTGCCGGCCTGGAAATTGGACCAATTCGATGACGGAGTCACTTGGGCCCGAGCTCCTGCTGGACCTGCCCGGCTGGGGTTCCCGCCGCGGGGCGGTGGAGGAGGCGCTGCGTACCGCGATCCGCGACGGGCGGCTCGTGGCCGGGACGCGGCTGCCGTCGAGCCGGGATCTCGCCTCCCAGCTCGGGCTCTCGCGGGGGACGGTGACGCAGGCGTACGAGCAGCTGGTCGCCGAGGGCTGGCTGACGGCGCGGCAGGGCTCGGGCACCCGGGTGGCGGAGGGCGCCGCGGAGTCCCGCGTCGTGGAAGGCCCGGCGAAGGCCGCCGTGCGACCTTCGCCGCGTCACGACCTGCGGCCCGGACGCCCGGACGCGTACGCGTTCCCCCGCCAGGCGTGGGCCCGCGCGATGCGGCACGTCCTCAGGCAGGCGCCGACCGAGGTGTTCGGCTTCGGCGATCCACGCGGGCGCATCGAGCTGCGTACGGCGCTGGCGTCGTATCTCGGCCGGACCCGCGGCGTCCGCATCGACCCCGCCGGCCTGATCGTCTGCTCGGGATACACGCAGGCGCTCGGCCTGCTGGCGGAGGTCTTCGCCGAGCTGGGCGTGCGTACGGCGGGCATGGAGGACCCGGCCATGGACGACCACGTCCGCCTCCTCGCCGGCCGCCTGCGCGTCGCCGACATCCCCGTCGACCGCGCGGGCCTGCGTGTGGACGCGTTGCGCGCGTCGGGCGCCGAGGTGGCCGTCTGCGCGCCGGCGCACCAGTTCCCGCTGGGGATGAGCATGACGCCGGAACGCCGGTCGGAGCTGCTGGCGTGGGCGGACGACAACCTCGGGTGGGTCGTCGAGGACGACTACGACGGCGAGTTCCGCTACGACCGGCATCCGGTCGCCGCGCTCCAGTCCCGCCGCCCGTCCCGCATCGTGTACGTCGGCTCGACCAGCAAGACCCTCGGCCCCGCCGTACGACTGGGCTGGATCGCCTGCCCGCCCCTGCTGCTCGAGCCCCTGACGGAGGCCAAACGCCGAGCCCGGGAGACCCGCCCGCTGGACCAGCTGGCCCTCACGCGCATGATCGACATGGGCGACTACGACCACCACCTGCGGACCGTGCGCCGCGGTTACCGGCTGCGCCGGGACACGCTGGTCGCAGCCGTGCGGTCCGGCCTGCCCGGTGCCCGCGTCCGCGGCATCGAGGCGGGCCTGCACGCCGTGCTCGAACTCCCGTCGGGCCGCACGGAGCAGGCCGCGCTGGAGGCGTTGCGCGCGGCCTCGGTCGACGCTCATTCGCTGGGCCGCTACCTGCGCAGCGATCGGCACCCGCCGTCGCTGGTCGTCGGATACGCCACGCCGCCGGCCCACGCCTACCCGGCCGCGATCGGCGCGCTGATCCGCGCGCTCGCGTGAGACCTCCGTCGAACTCTTTTTCGATTACACTGCTGGCCATGCCGAACCCCCTGGCCCTCAGCCTGGAGACCGCGCGCCGGCTGGCCGTGACCTGTCAGCATCTGGCCGGGCCGCGGCCGGGCGGCGGCGTCGAAGGGCTGCGGCAGGTGCTGCGCACGTTGCGGTGCCTGCAGCTCGACCCGATCAACGTGGTGGCCCGCAGCCACCTGCTGGTGCTCTGGAGCCGGCTCGGGACGTACGACCCCGCCGACCTCGACACGTTGTTGTGGAAGGACCGGTGGCTCTTCGAATACTGGGCGCATGCCGCCTCCATCGTGCTCGCGGAGGACTATCCGATCCACCAGGTCATGATGCGCGGCTACCCGCGGGGAGAGTCGGCCTACGCGCAGCGGGTCCGTGACTGGCTGGCGGCCAACGACGAGCTGCGGCGACACGTGCTCGACCGGTTACGTGCGGCGGGGCCGCTGCCACCCGGGGCGTTCGACGACCGCGTGAGCGTGGCCTGGCAGTCCAGCGGGTGGACCAACGGCCGCGGTGTCGAGCGCATGCTGGACTTCCTGTGGCTCCAGGGCCACATCGTGGTCGCGGGCAGGGCCGGCCGCACCCGCCACTGGGACCTGGCCGAGCGCCGGCTGCCCGAGTGGGCCAGCGCCACGCCGCTGCCACGGCGGGAGGCGGTGTCGCTGGCGGCCGAGCACGCCCTGCGGGCGCTCGGCGTGGCCCGCGCCGCCGACGTCGAGCGCCACTTCATCCGCGACCGCTATCCGGGCCTCGCCGAGATCCTGCGGGAGCTGGAGAGCTCGGGCCGCGTCGTGCCCGCCGAGGTCGAGGGCGGGCCGGAGCGCTGGTACGTGCACCGCGACGCCCTGGGCCTGCTGGAGCGGGACTGGCAGCCGCGCACCACGCTGCTGTCGCCGTTCGACAACCTCATCTGCGACCGGGCCCGCACCGAGCGGCTGTGGGGCTTCGAGTTCCGCACGGAGATGTACGTGCCCAAGGCCAAGCGGCGCTACGGCTACTACATCATGCCGATCCTGCACGGCGAGCGCCTGGTCGGCCGGCTCGTGCCGCGCCTGGACCGCCGCCGGGGCGTGCTGGAGATCGAGGGTTTGTTCCCGGAGCCGGGCTTCCCCGGCGACGAGTCGTCCGCCGGGGCCGTCGGCGAGGCGGTCGCCGGGCTTGCCGCGTTCGCGGGAGCACGCGAGGTCTCCTACGCGGACACCGTCCCAGCGCCCTGGCGGCCCGGCCCAAGACCCCGCGAACTATCGGCAATCATGCGCGACTAGGGCATGCTACGCACGGCGCGGCAGCCGCGCGGCCGCTCGGGGCGGTCGTCGGTCCAGCCGGACCCCGGCGCCCATGCCGTGTAGCGCATGACCGCCCCCTTGGGGAGCCCCTCGGTGCTCTCCCCCGCCGCCGTGACGTCCGCGAGGATCATGCCCGTCCGCAGGTCGAGGATGGTCGTATGGTGCTCGGTCACCTCGTCGTCCTTGCCGAACTCCGCGAAGGACGGGTCGCCCTTGATGAAGTCCACCTCCAGGCCAGGCCGTCCCAGCGGGTCGGCGGCCCGGCCCCGCACGGTGGTCGTCGGCAGGTCGGCGAGCAGGCGCAGGACGGCGGCCCTGGCCGCGGGCCTGATCGCCATTTCCAGCAGGTGGCGGGAGCGGGGGAGCACCTCGTCGTCCGTCTGCTTGCCGGGCCTGCCCAGGTCCCAATGGGCGCGCACCCAATCCCGCAGCCCCCTGTCGTCGGTGGGCAGGGCGGCGAGCTCCGCCATGGTGAGGTCGCCGAATCGCCGGTCGCCGAGCACGCCGTCCGGCTCGACCGCGCGCGTGTACCGGCAGTCCACGCGCTTGGCGCCCATCGGCACCTTCGGGCAGTCGGCCGCTCGGGTGCCGGGCGTGCACACCCTCTGGACCTTGGCGGGTGAGCCGGCCGCCCGCCACGCGCGCTCGTCCTCGGGGGTCGCCGGACGCAGTCCTGACTCCTCGTGCTGCGTCTGGACGGGATCCTTCGGGTCATGAGGCTCCCAGAACTCTGATCTCGGCGTGCCCAGCGCGTTGAAGGTCTTGCCGCCCGCCCGCACCCGGACCAGATAGTCGTCCACCAGTGACTTGCGCCAGTACGCGCCGCTGTCGTCCGGCAGCTTCGCGACCTGGTCCGCAAGCCGGCGCAGGGCGTCATTGCCGCGGGCCGGCGCCAGCACGGGCGGGGGTACGGGTACGGCGGTCATGTTCGACACCAGCGTGACGACGGCCATGACGACTGCGATCGTGACCACAGCTGTCCCCAGTGTCCAGCCCCACCGGAAGCGGCGCCGTACCGGCCGGAACCTCAAGGACGGCCGGGTCAGCTCGTGCTGGGCGGCGGAGAGCTGGGCGGCGGAGAGCCGGGAGCGGGCCCGCTCCACCACCTCGGCCGAGGGCGGCGGCGCGTCGGGCAACGATCTGGCCAGCAGGTCGAGCTCATCCATGGGACTCCTTCAGGGGGTTGACTTCGCCGAGCGCCTTGCGGAGCTTCTTGCGCGCCCGGTTGAGCCGGGACGCGACCGTGCCCACCGGGATCTGGAGGGCCGCGGCGACCTCGGCGTGGCTGAGCTCGCCCAGCGCGCTCAGCAGGACCACGTCGCGGTCCCCGCGGTTGAGCCCGGCCAGCGCCTCCGCGAGCCTCCCGGTCAGCTCGCCCGCCGCCACGCGGGACAGCGCGGCGTCCTCGGGGTCGTGCTCGGCGCGCTCGGCGGCCCGGCTGAGCGCCTTCCACCTGCGGATCTCGGTACGGCGATGCCGCGCGACGAGGTGGGTGGCGATGCCGTACAACCACGGTCGCACCCCGCCGCGGGAGGCGTCGTACCCGCCTCGGTACGCCGCCAGGAACACCTCGGCGGCCAGATCGTCAGCGGTGTCGTCCGACAGCCGTCTGGCGATGTAGCGGTGGATCTCGGTGAAGTGCGCGTTGAAGATCTGCTCGAAGCCGGCCCGTGGATCGGGGGGAACGGTCAGATCGGGGGGAACGGCCATGCAGGCGTCTCCGCTGGGTCGAGTGAACGACGGTCACCCCTTCTTGCCCGAAGCGCCACCAGACTTTCACGACATGGCGTCACTCGGCCGGCCGTAGACGGAGTCCAGCAGATCGCGGGCGAAACCGACCGGGTCGTCCAGGCCGGCGGCGGCCAGGGTCCGCGGGCCGGCCGCGAGCAGGTGCGGGATCGCCGCATGCAGGGCCAGGGTGACGGTGCGGGCGCGCTCCGGCGTGACCGGCAGGCCGGCGGCCCGCTGCGCCTCCTCGAAGGCGATGAAGTCGGCCTCCGCGATGGCGTCCACGATGTCGGCCAGCCAGGGCGCGCGGGCCGCCTCGGCCTGGAGCTCAAGGTAGGCGAGCAGACGTGGCCGCCCGGGGCCCGCGACGTCGGCGAGCAGCGTGCTCATCATGGCCACGAGCGTCCGCCTGTCGCCGGGCACCGGCCTCGGGACGTCGCGGTAGAGCTCCACGCAGCGCTCGGCGACCGCCCTCAGCAATGCCTGCCTGGTCGGGAAGTAGTTCTTGGTGGTGCCCAGAGGAACGCCCGCGGCGGTGTCCACAGCCCGATGAGTCAGCCCGCGCCCGCCCTGCTCGGCCAGAACCTCGATGGCCGCGTCCTGCAACCGTTTCCGACGATCTTGATTTCCCACAGATGCGATTTTACCCCAATTATGGTACCACAGTTGTGGTATCACTCATGGAGGAGGGCGTCATGTCGGGATCGGCGGTTGTGGTGGGCGCGGGCGTGGGCGGCCTGGCGACGGCGATCGGCCTGCGCCGGGCCGGCTGGCACGTCAAGATCCTCGAACGCCGGGCGGAGCTGGAGCGGTACGGCACGGCGTTCGGAATCCACCCCACCGCACAGGCGGCGCTCGACCGGCTCGGAGTCGGTGACGCCTTTCGCGTGCGGGCGCTGCCGTACCGCGACGGGCGCATCCGCACACCGGACGGGAAGGTGATGGCGAGTCTGCCGCTCGAGCGCATCGAGCGCAGGGCGGGACGGCCGGAGCTGCTGATCTCGCGACCGTACCTGCTGGACGCGCTACTGGCGGCGCTGGACGTGCCGGTGGTCTTCGACGAGAACGTCTCGGACGCGGCCGCCCTGGCCGAGGAGCACGACCTGATGGTGGGCGCCGACGGGATCAACAGCGGCGTGCGCACCGCTCTGTTCGGCACACGTAGCGGCGTCCGGCATGTCGGCACGGTCACCTGGATCGGCGTCGCCGACTTTGAGACGGGCCTCTACGGCGAGACCTGGGGCCGTGGGCGCTTCTTCGGCATGACCCCGATCGAGCCGGGCCGCACCAACTGGTACGCCGCGGTGCCGGCCGCGACCACAGCCGCTGACCTGCGCGACCATTTCGCCGGATGGCACGACCCGATCCCGCGAATCCTGGCCGAGACGGATCCTGCCTCGTGGATCCGGTACGAGATGCGGCATCTGTTCCCCGCACTGCCCACGTTCGTTCGCGCCGGCAAAGTGGCGCTGGTCGGTGATGCCGCCCACGCCATGACGCCCAACCTCGGGCAAGGGGCGTGCACGGCCATCCTCGACGCGGAGGCCCTCACGCGGGCGATCGCCCGGTACGGTGCGGCCGACCTGCCGTCGGCCCTGCGCGCGTACGACTCCGAGCGCCGCCGCAGCGCTCAGCGGGTCGCCTTCGGCTCCCGGACCCTGCACCGCTTCGTGAGCACCGAACGCTCCCGGCTACGCGACTCCCTGGTGCGCCTGGTCCCTGCCTGACCAGCCGTCACCCCGGCGCCCGCCCTTCACCGTCAGAGGGAGGCGAGCCGCAGGACCAGCGCAGCCACCGACGGAACGAACATGATGAACGCGTTGGGCATGCCCTTGAAGTCACCCTTGACCAGGTGCGTGCCCAGCGCGCCGACGAAGTAGAGCACCACGCCGACGGCGGCCGCGATGCCGAGCGGCGCGTACCAGATCCCGATCACCACGCCTGCCGCGCCGGCGATCTCGCACGCCGCCAGGAACGGGAACAGCCCCAGCGGCACGCCCAGCCCGGTGAGCCCGGTCACGATGCGCTCGCTGCGGCTGAGCTTGGCGTATCCCGACGCGCTGAGCGCGATCGCCAGCAGGACCGCGATGACGGCATAGGCAATGAACATGGTCGGCTCCCAACAGTCGTCGATGCAGCACCGTGGAGCTTAGCAAATCGTTGAGAACTCTCAACTATTGTTTCCCGAGGATGATTTGAGGTACTGCTAGAGTTTTGGGGGTGATGGTCGATCGTCCCGGCTTGGCGCTCGCCCTCTCGGGCCAGATCGCCAACACGCGGATCAAGAAGGCGCTGGCCCAGCACGGGCTCAAGCCTGCCCACGGCCATGTGCTCATGCTGCTGTCCGATCAGGGCGCCACGAGCCAGCAGTCGCTCGTGGAGACCCTCGGCGTCGATCCCAGCATGGTGGTCGCCATACTCAACGACCTCGAGAGCAACGGGCTGGCCGAGCGGCGCCGCGACCCCGCCGACCGCCGCCGCCACATCGTCGAGATCTCCGCCGGCGGCAAGGTCATGGTCAACGGCATCCACGACGCCATCGCCGCCGTGGAGTCCGCGCTCTTCGCCGACCTCGACAGCGAGGAGATCAGCACCCTGCAGCGCCTGCTGTCCCGGATCAACACTTCCATCGACGAGACCGCCTGCACCGAAGACTGACCCGCCGGGTCTCGCCGCCCGGCGAGACCCAGCGGGTCAGGATCGACAACCTCAACCGGACACTTTCGGCGTGGCGCGCATGCCGACGTAGCACACCGGAGTTCCGCCGGGCAGGGTCGAGAAGACCACAGGCATGTAGTCCTCGCTGAAGGACGTGCCGGCGCCCGAGGCGGCGAACACCGTCTCCGAGACCGCGGTCAGCTCCGACTCCAGCGGCGGCGACAGGTCCTTCATGCCGTCGACGAACTCGTACCGGATCCGGTCGGGTGAGACGGTGATGACGACGCCCTCGCGCTTATACGTGCCCACGTACGGCGTCATGTCCACCGCGGGCGGATCGGCCGGCGGGCCGAACGGCTCCGGCATGCGTACCCCGGCCAGCTCGCCGAGGAGTTCGCGGAACAGGGCGGCGTACAGCTGCCTGGCCCCGCCCCCGTTGGTCATCAGCGCGACGGCCACGCCTGCTTCCGGAATGACGCGCAGGTAGGCGTACTGGCCGATGGCGGCGCCGTCATGGCCATAGCCGAAGACACCATTCCAGTCGTACAGGGTCCAGCCCAGGCCCCAGCCGTCCGCGCTGACGGTCCACTTGTCCGGCACGTCCACCTCGCGCCGCTGCATGGCGGCGACCGCGTCGGCGGGCACGACGCGCGTGCCGTCGGGGGCCAGGCCACCGGCCAGGTGCATCTGGGCGAAGCGGACGAGGTCGCCGGACGAGGTGATGATCCGGCCGGCCGGGCCCGCCGAGCGCGGCATCATGTCCCAGACCGGCGCCGGGTCGGGGTCCTGGCCCGGCTCGCCCAGGTGGCTCATCGCCACCTGGAACCGCAGCGCCTCCTCCGGCAACGTCACCGAGCGCGCCAGCCCGAGCGGGGTGCAGATCATGTCCTTCAGCGCCTGGTCCCAGGTCTTGCCGGTCAGCACCTCGACGAGGCGGGCCAGCACGACGTAGCCGAGGCCGCCGTAGGAGACCGCGATCCCCGGCGGGCAGTCCAGGGCCACGTCGCGGGCGGCCTTCACGTACTCGGCCAGGCAGTCGTCTCCCCGGCCGGAGTCGTGGTTGAAGTCGTTGGTGACCCCGCCGGTGTGGCTGAGCAGCTGGCGCACGGTGATCACCTTGGTCGCCGCCTCGTCGGGAGTGGCGAACTCGGGCAGCACGTCCACCACCCGCGTGTCGAGGTCCAGCTTTCCCTCCCCGACCAGCTGCATCACCAGCGTCGCGGTGTAGACCTTGGCGATCGAGCCGGACAGGAACACCGAGTCGGGAGTCACCGCCACGCCCGTGCCCCGGTGCAGCACGCCGCTGGCCAGCTCGTAGACCTTCCCGCCGGTCAGCACGGCCAGGGTCGCGCCCGGCACGTGGTGGGCGGCGCGCAGCTCGTCGAGCCGGTGCTGCCAGCGCTCGGGGTAGAAGCTCCGCCCGGCCGAGTTCAGCGCTCCCCAGTCGCCCGTGGCGTTCCAGTTCGTGTTCACGATCTTTCTCCTTGCTCTCAGGTGTCTCAGGCGTCTTAGGAAAGGGCGGTCTTCTTGGGCATCACCAGCAGCGCCAGTACGGCGGCCGCCACCACGCCGGCGGCGCTGATGAGGAAGGCGGCGGACATGGCCGCGGTGAAGGCTTCGCGGGCGGCCTGCGCGATCCCGGCGTCGCCGAGGCCGAGCGCGCTCCCGATCGAGAGCCGGGCCGCGTCCGGCGCGGTCGCGGGCATGGCCGTGGTGTAGGAACTCGCCAGCACGCTGCCCAGGACGGCGATGCCCAGCGCCGCACCGGCCTGCTGGATGGTGTCGTTCAGCGCCGAGCCGACGCCGGCGTGCTCGGCCGGGATCGTCCCCATGAGGGCGGAGACCGCCGCCGGCATGGCCAGGCCGCCGCCCGCGCCCATCAGAAGCAGCGCCACGGCCGCGGTGACGAGGCCGCTCGACGGGTCCATGGTGCTCAGCAGCCCGAATCCGGCGGCGCTCGCGGCGAAGCCGGTGACGATCAGCGTCCGGTTGCCGACCTTCGAGCCGAGGGCGGCGCCCAGGGTGTTGCAGGCCAGCGAGGCGACGGCCATCGGGATGAAGGCCAGGCCCGACTGGGTGGGTGTGTAGCCGAGCACGAACTGCAGGTACTGGGTGAGCACCAGCAGCAGCCCGCCGTTGCCGACCTGGACCAGGGTGAGCGAGAAGCTGCCGCCGCTGAAGGTGCGGTTGCGGAACAGGCGGAGCGGGACCATCGGGTGCGGCGTACGCAGCTCCCAGACCACGAACCCGGCGAGCGAGACGACGGCCACGGCCAGCGCCGGCACGGACAGGCCGTGCGGCAGCTCGATGATCGTCCAGACCAGGGCCGACATGCCGGCCACCGACAGGACCGCGCCGAGCGGGTCGGGCCTGGTCTGCCGGCCCTTGGACTCGGGCATGAGCACCAGAGAGGCGACGATCGCCAGCGCCGCGATCGGCACGTTGATCAGGAAGACCGCACCCCACCAGAACCACGCGATCAGCGCTCCGCCCAGCACCGGCCCGCCGACCAGGCCGACCATGGCCACCGCGCTCCAGGCGGCCATCGCCTTGCGCCGCTCCTGCTCGTCGAACACGGTGATCAGGATGGACAAGGTGCTCGGCATGATCAGCGCGCCGCCGACGCCCATCACCGTACGGGCGGCGATCAGCAGCGCCGGATCGGCGGCGTAGGCGGCCGCCAGCGAGGCCACGCCGAACAGCGCCAGGCCGATGACCATCACCCTGCGCCTGCCGTACCGGTCGGACAGGCTGCCCGCCGTCAGCAGCAGCCCGGCGAAGACCAGGATGTACGAGTCCAGGATCCACTGGACGTCCTGCGCGCTCGCGCCCAGGTCGGCGGTCAGCGGCGGGATCGCCACGGACAGCACCATGTTGTCGACCACCAGCACGAGCGTGCTGAGGCATAGCACCACCAGGATCAGCCAGCGGCGTGAACTTGTGTACATCGGAACCTTCCACGGTGTATGTGCGTACGTCGCTCCCTAATGCGAACACTGTACGCATGAGAGTCTGATGTGCGCAAGTTCGCTGCTGGAAAACACATCCGACCGGCGCGGGTCGGCGCTGCCTGCGGCGATAAGGCCGGTGTCAGGGCGCGCCGGGCGAGGGGATCTACGGCTTAATCAGGACTTACTCGCCCTTCGCCACTCTTGTGTCATCGGGACTCTAGGAGATGACATGGACGCGAACGCGCCTCGCGAGGACAACGCCGGCGGCTGGACCCAGTTCGGTGACAAGCCGCCCACAGCCGGGAGCTTCACCCGTCCGGCGCCGGTGCTCCCGCCGCCCCCTCGTGGGGACGGGCGGGCGGGGTTCGTGCTCAGCCGCAAGGCGATCGCCGGGCTCGCGCTGGCCGCCGTGACGGCCTTGACGGCGGCGGCGCTCGGGGGCGGTGCCGTGGGCGCGTACGTGGCGGAGGGCGCGCGCCCGGCGCCGACCATCACCACGAACGTGGCCAGCCCGGTGTTCCGCACGGCCTCGGGCCAGCTCACGGTCGCGCAGGTGGCGGAGAAGGTGCAGCCGTCGGTGGTGATGATCCAGGGGCAGAACGCCGAGGGGTCCGGCGTGGTGCTGTCGGAGGACGGGCTGATCCTGACCAACAACCACGTCGTGGCCGGGCAGGGCGACCAGTTGACGGTGAAGTTCAGCGACGGCAAGACCGCCAAGGCGAGCGTGGTCGGCACCGACCCGGCGACCGACCTCGCCGTCATCAGGGCGGCGGACGTGTCAGGGCTGGCCAAGGCCACGCTGGGCGACAGTGACCAGCTCAAGGTGGGGGACGACGTACTGGCCATCGGCAGCCCGCTCGGGCTGGACGGGACGGTGACGTCGGGCATCATCAGCGCGCTCGACCGTACGGTGACCGCCGGCGGCGGCCAGGACCAGCAGCTCCCGCCGGGCTGGGGCCGGCAGGGACAGTCGGCCGAGACGACCACGCTCGGCGGCATGATCCAGACGGACGCGGCGATCAACCCCGGCAACTCGGGCGGCGCCCTGGTCAACGCGGCCGGCGAGCTGGTCGGCATCAACAGCGCGGTCGCCGCCGACGGGGTCAACCTCGGCTTCGCGATCCCGGTGAACACCGCCAAGCAGGTCTCCGAGCAGCTCATCAGCAAGGGGAAGGTGAGCCACGCGTTCCTCGGGGTGAGCGTCACCGACGCCACCGGCGACGTGCCCGGCGCGCTGATCCGCCAGGTGACCGCGGGCAGCCCGGCGGAGAAGGCCGGGTTGAAGCAGGGCGACCTGATCACCAAGATCGGCGAAACGCCCGTTCAGGGCGGTGACACGGTCGTCGGGCAGGTCCGCGGGTTCAAGGTGGGCCAGCAGGTGGAGGTCACATACCAGCGGGACGGGAAGACCAGCACGGTGACCGTGACCATGCAGGAGAAGAAGTAGCAGCCCGCCGAGCGCCGGGAGCCTCGGCGGCTCCCGGCGCTCGGCCTTTCACGTGGCCGCGCGGTGGACCGCCGCCGCCAGCCGGTCGTGCTCGGGGAACGACCAGCCGAAGGCGAAGCGGCGCCGGGTGTAACCGAACGCGATCCCGCTCCGGGGGACCTCCTCGAACCCGTCCGCGACGGTCCCGCGAATCATGCGCTGACCGGGAAGTTCGCGCGGAACACGCCCTGCGGGTCGCGGGCTTGCTTCAGCTCACGCAGCCGGGTCAGGGTCGGCTCGTCGAAGGCGTGCGCCGCCCGCTCCCCCGGGGTCAGGAACGTGTACGGCTTGCGCCCGACGGCACCGAGCTCCGCCGACAGCTCGTCCCGCTTGGCGGCGACCGCGTCCCTGAGCTGCGGCAGCCCCAGGCCGAGCAGATACAGCAGGTACGGCTCCGCGACCGCCCCCCGGGCACCGGCGCCGGGCCGCGCCTCGGCCAGCGCGCCGCCCAGGTGCCGCACCTGGATGTTGATCAGCGGCTCCACCGGCGTGCCGAGCAGGACCCGCTCGTCGAGCTCGCCGAGCAGCTCGGCCCGCGACATCGCCGGAGCCGGGTCGGTCGGCTCGGCGGTGATGTCGCCCAGGTTCGCGACCGGCAGCTCGGCCCGCTTGTCGGCGATCGCGCCGTCCACCTTGTTTAGATCGGCCAGCAGTGCCTTGCCGTCCGCACCGTCGCCCAGGTAGGCGGCGTCCACGGCGACCATGGGCGGCGCGTCGGGGAACTGGAACCGGTGGAACCAGACCGACAGCTCTCTCGGCGCCGTCTCGGTGATGCGCTGGAACGCCTCGAACACCTCCGCCGCACGGGTGCCCGGCCACATCACGCGCCCCCCGTACAGGGCCGGGGCCGGATGCAGGTCGAACTCGACCGCCGTCACCAGCGCGAAGTCGCCCCCGCCGCCGCGCAGCGCCCAGAACAGGTCCGGATCGGAACCGGCGGTGACCCGTGACCGCTCGCCGTCGGCGTCCACGACGTCGAAGGCACGCACGGAGTCCGACGCCCATCCATATTTCCTGCCGAACCAGGACAGCCCGCCGCCCAGCGTGTAGCCGACCACGTTGATGCCCGGCATGCTGCCGGCCAGTCCGGTCAGGCCGTGCGGCCCGGCCGCCTGCTGCACCTGCGTCCACCGCACACCCGCGCCGGCCCTGGCCACGCGCTGCCCTGGGTCCACCTCCACGCCGTCGAGCCTGCCGGTACGCAGGAGGATCACACCGTCGGTGTCGCCGGAGGCGCCGTGGCCGTTGGGCTGTGCCGCCACGCTGAGCCCGGCCTTGCGGGCGTACCGCACCAGGGCGGCCACGTCGTCGGCGTCCGCGGCCGTGACCACGGCGGCCACCGGCTGGGCGACCGTCAGGTTCCACGCCCTGGCGGCGCCCTCGAACTCGCCGTCGCCCGGCAGCAGCACCTCACCCTGTACGGCGTTCCGCAGATCGTTGAGTGTCATCGTCTCCCTCTCAGTTGTGGTTCGGGTCTATGACGACGCGAGGGGCGAGAAGGTGACGTCCGCCTTTCGGTCACCATTGACGGGTCTGTTTCGTCAGTGGGGTAGGAGCCCCGATCGAGGATGTGACCGTGAACACCGACGACTTCCTGGCCAGCCGGTTCGAAGAACACCGCAGCCATCTCAAGGCGGTGGCGTACCGGATGCTCGGCTCGCTCGCCGAGGCCGACGACGCCGTTCAGGAGTCGTGGTTGCGGCTCAGCCGTACGGACTCGCGTGAGATCGACAATCTGGGCGGCTGGCTGACCACGGTCGTCGGCCGGGTCTGCCTGGACATGCTCCGCGCGCGCACCTCGCGGCGGGAGGACCTGCTGGAGCAGCGGCTGCCGGACCCGGTCATCAGCCCCGAGGACGGGGGCGACCCCGAGCAGCAGGCGCTGGTCGCCGACGCGGTGGGGCTGGCGCTGCTCGTGGTGCTGGAGTCGCTGAGTCCCGCGGAACGGCTGGCGTTCGTGCTGCACGACATGTTCGCGGTGCCGTTCGAGCAGATCGCCACGATCGTGGACCGCACTCCGTCCACGGCCAAGAAGCTCGCCAGCCGGGCGCGCCAGCGCGTGCGGGGTACGGTGCCGCTGCCGGACCCCGACCCGAGCCGGCAGCGCCAGGTCGTGGACGCCTTCCTGGCCGCCGCTCGCGGCGGCGACTTCGAGGCGCTCCTCTCCATCCTCGACCCCGACGTGGTGGTGCGCGTGGACGCGGGCGCCGTGGCGAAGGGCGGCATGTGGACGATCACCGGCGCGGCGGCCGTGGCCGGTCAGATGGCCAACTTCAAGCGGTTCAGCACCGTCTACGCGGCGGAGCCGGTGCTGGTGAACGGCGTTGTCGGGCTCGTCGGCAGGCAGAACGGGGAGGTGCGGTCGGTGCTGAGCTTCTTCGTCACGGATGGCAGGATCGCCGCCCTCGACATCCTCTCCGACCCGGACCGCCTCGCCCAGCTCGTCCTGATCCCACCGGCCGAGTGAGCACCGGCATCTGCAGCACACCCCACCTCAGCGGGACGTCCGCCGACCGGGGCACACGGCCTCAGCGGAGGGAGATGTGGAGGACCTCGCCCACCTTGCGGTAGCCGACGCGGGCGTAGACGCGCGCGGCGCCGTCGTCGGCGGGCGTGAGGAACGGGGCGGTGATCCCGGCAGCCGCGCCCTCGCGGGTCAGGAGCGCCGTGACCGCCCCCGCGATGCCGCGCCGCCGGTGCGAGACCCGTACCGCGATGCCCGCCACCTCGGCGACCCCTCGGTGCGGACGGCCGAGCTGACCGGCGCCGACGACTTCCTCGCCGTCCACGGCGGCGGCGACCAGGCCGCCGCCGTCGAGGATCCGCCGGAGCCGCGCGACGTCGTGCCCGGTGGCCTCCGGCGCCCCGAACGCCTCGTTCATCACGCGCGCGACCTGCCAGAGGCCGGCGTCGTCGGTGACGAGCCCGACCCGTACGTCCACCGGTGTGTCCACCACCTCGTCCGGCGGGCAGACCAGCAGCGGGTAGCGGCCCTCCACGGTGAACCCGGCCGCGAGCAGGGCGTCCGCCACCTTCGGGGCCGCCTGCGGCACGTACTCGAGCCGGGGCGTCCTGGCCCGCCCGCGGAAGGCCGCGACCAGCGCGGCGATCTCATCGGCTGTCGGCGCGGCGTCGTCGTCGGGGATGGCGTAGTTGAACGGGAGCGCGTCGTCATGCTCGTCGAACCGGATCACGAACGGCCCGGACCGGACAGCCCGATCCCCCGCCGCCGACCTGAGATAGGCGTGCACATCGGCACCGAACAAGCGTGGCTCCTCTCCTCGAACAAGGATGTACACGTTACTCGGTCAGGTCAGGCCGACGATCGTGGCGCTCGGGCTGAAGGCGACCACGACGGCCCCGGCGGCCGGGAGGAGTGTGAACCGGCCCTCGCGCCCGTCGAAGTCCATGTCGAACGGGATGTCCGTGCCGCCCGCCGCGCCCCAGGGCACGACGTGCGCGGTGACCGTCGTCGAGGTCTGGACGGTCGCCGTCACCTCCGCCACGACCATGCTGTCCTTCAGCGGGAGGAAGCCCCTTCTCCAGCCGGGACGATCGCCCTGGTCCGGCGTAGGGGCACTGCGCGCCCCGCCGCCGCGGTACGGCTCCCGGCGATACTCCGCGCGCCCGCCCTCGTACGCGGGCGTGAGCACGTGGCCGTGGGCGGTGAAGCGGTCCAGCATGGTCTCGCTCCCGGCGGCGTCCTTGACCGCCTTCCCCGTCCGCTGGTCCAGCACGACATCCTGCTCACCGGCCTCGCCCGCGATCCGCAGCCGCACGGCGCTGAGGTCGTAGGAGGGGATGATCTCCACGTAGCCCGACTTGTCGCTCTCGTACTGCCACACCTCGGTGCCGTCGGCGGGGTCGAGGCCGGTCACCACGGTCTCCTCACCGCAGTCGGACACCACCGCGACGATTTCACGCAGCACCGCGTACGGTTTCGCCAGCCGGCGGTCCACGTGGCAGCCCTTCCGTACGGGACGCTCCCAGACATGCCTGGCGGGATCCGCCAGGTCCCTTCCGATCATCGTGCCGTCGCGGGAGACGCCGACGAGGCCGTGCGAGGCCGGATCGGTGTCCGCGAAGGGCCGCCCGGCGTGCTCGGCGCGCACTTCGCCGGTGCGGGCGTCCAGCACCACCGTGCGCCCCCTGGTCCGCTCCGTCCCCGTCGCCTGGCCGAAGGTGAGCACCATGACGCTGCCGTCAGGGGCGGCCGCCAAGCCGGTGGCCGCCGCGGCGGGCCTGCGGTAGTGCCACCGCTCGCGGCCCGTCCGGGCGTCCAGCGCCACGACGCCGTCGCCGATCCGCACCAGCGCGTTGCCGCCCGCGACCGCCACCTGCTTGGCGGGGGTGCCATCCGGCACCTTCCACCGCCAGGCGAGCCTGCTCACCGACCCGGCCACGGCCGCCTCAGGAGAGGCTCCCCCGCCCGCGGTGACGGCCTCGACCGGCAGCGTCGCGCCGGCCAGCGACATCGCGGCCAGCACCGCCGCCGCGGCGGCCAGCCCCGTGCCCAGGCCCGCGAAGGGCTTGACCGTGAAGTCGGGTACGACCACCGCGATCAGGACGATCCCGGCCGCGGCGGCCACGAGGCCGGTGCCGAAGAGGAGCTCACCCTGCTCGGGAAGCCCGCCGGCGAACGTCCGCTGCACCCGTCCAGCCCCGTACAGGGCCAGCGGCACGGCGACGAAGGCCACGGCGACGGCCCGCACGCGCACGGTGACCTGCGCCTCGACCAGCCAGGGATCGTCGCCCTCCGCGCGCGCCGTCACGCGCGCCAGCCGGACCACGTCGGCCACCAGCCACGCCAGCAGCCCGAGCGCAAGCAGCAGCCCGAGGTTGATCAGGATCGGCAGCTCAACGGGTAACGATCGCCGCAGGAAGTGCCCCCATCCGGCAGCCCCCACCCCGGCCAGAGCTATCCCTGGCCCTAACCATCCCTTCCCCACGATCTGTGCAACGCGCTTTCTGACAGGTAGGTTCCACTACCAGATAACAATCGAGTCATCACGGTCTGACCAGCGCGGTACTGTCAGTCGCCCAGATCGCGGGCGACGTTGTCCAGCCGGATCGCCAGGTCCTCCAGGGCCTGGTCGGACAGGTCGCCCTCGGGCACCCGGGCCGCGATCTCGTCGCGGCGCGCGATGACCAGCGGCTTGTGCGCATCGTCTATCTCGTCCGCGGGCAGCACCACGCACTCGCCACGGACGTACACCAGCGTGGCGTCGGGATGCTCCGACTGCAGCAGGTGGCGAACGCATTCGCAATCGATGAGAGACATCTCCGCTCCTCTGCCCCGGACTGGACCTCAGCAGGGCGCTTACCCAGATAACCGCCCCACTCACCCGAAGGTCGGCGGACCGCCGTCGGAGCGGGTGCGCCGCACGCTGAACCCCACGAGGTACACGGCCGCCGCCAGCGCCACGACGGCGGGCGGGATGGCCAGGGGCGGGCGTCCGGCCAGCAGGGCAAGCACGGTCAGGACCACCCCGGCGAGCAGCGCGAGCGCGGCGGCCAGCAGGCGCACGCCGAGCCAGCTGGAGGGCGGCGGAGACTTCGGCCACTCCCCGTGGCCGCCTCCGTGCACGTCGGGCACGCCGGTGTCACTCACCACGCCGGAGCGGCTCACCTCGTCGGGAGGCGGCGGCTCGCGCAGCACCGGAGCGAAGAACTCGTCCTCAGGATCCTCGTCTTGCCTCTTCATCCCGCATCACCTCGCCGGGTCGGCTTCGTCCAGCTCGCGCAGGAACGGGTTGACCACGGCGTTCAGCTCGGCCAGGAGCGCTTCGAGCGAGGCCTGGGCGTCGTCGAGGTTCGGCAGGCCCTCGGCCCGCGCGTGGGTGGGCGTGGGCAGGCGGTCCACCGGCAGGGGCACGCGGAGCTCCAGCGTGCTGAGCGCGGTCGGCCGCTCGTACGGCGGCGGCACGTACGTCGGCTCCTGACGCTGCCAGCTCGACCACCCGGCGGGCAGCCGGACCTGGGGCGGGGCCGCGAGCTCGACCACGGCGAGCAGCCCCGCGGCCTCCTCGGGCCGGTGGCAGGTCGCATCCAGCACCCGCGGATGGCGGCGTACGTAAGCGTGCTCCGCCACCGGGCGCGTGGCCACCTCCCACGCGCCCAGCGCGAAGTGCAGCGGGTCCAGCGTGATGCCGCCCGCGGCCGGTTCACCGTCCACAGCCTCGAACGCGTGCCTCCATTTGCGCAGCTCTTCGCCGTAGCGCTCCTGCGCGCTGCCCTGGTCCTCGCCGTCGTGCCCCCGCGCGGCGCCGATCCAGAAGGCCTGCGTGCCGGCCATGCGCCTCCCCCGTGTCAGCCCTTGATCTCGATGCGGCGGGCGCGGCCCTTCTCGGTCTTCGGAACGCGCACGGTCAGAATGCCGTCGGCCAGCTCGCCGCCGATGTGCTCGGTGTCGGCGTCGCTCGGCAGGATCGTCCGGTAGACGAACCGGCCGGCGCGCCGCCGCAGCATGTTGCCCTTCTCCTCCTCGTTGATCTCCCCGGACACGCAGAGCTCGCTGTCGTTGACCTCGACGTTGATGTCCTCCCGCTTGATGCCGGGAAGCTCGGCGCGGACGACGTAGGCGTCCGGGGTCTCCTCGGTCTCCGCCATCGGCCGCCAGGCGGCGACGTCGGTCTCGGCGCCCTGCTCGAACAGCCGCCCCATCTGATCCCACAGTTGCTGGAACTCCGTGAACGGATCCCACGCCCGTCTCTGCCAGGGCACACCCGTCTGCGTCGCTCCGCGATTACGCCTTATCGGCAAGGCCACTGCTTTTCACCCCCGTGGCGCGAGGGACACCCTCGTCCCCCTCCTCCATATTCATCCCGTCACTACCCGCGCCAATACCCGCAAACTCCTCCCACGAACGGTTCCGCCGCAGGCAGGAGCGGGTGTCGAAGCCATCCGGCAGGGAAGCTGGACGAATATGACCGAAGGGAACGCGACGGCATCGGGGGAGCCCGCGATGACGGTCACGCTGGCGCTGGCCGGTGACACGATGCTCGGGCGCGGCGTGGCCGAGCGGCTCAAGCTGACCGCGGATCCGGCCCACTTCTTCGACGCGGGTGTGCGCGCGGTGCTCGCCCGGGCCGACCTCGTCCTGCTCAACCTGGAGTGCTGCCTGTCGGACCGCGGCCGGCAGTGGGACCCGATGCGCAAGCCGTTCCACTTCCGCGCCCCGCCGCAGGCCGCGGCCATGCTGGCGGAGCTGGGCGTGCACGCGGTCACGCTGGCCAACAACCACGCGCTCGACTACGGCCAGGACGCCCTCCTGGACACCCTCGACCACCTGGCGGCGGTCGGGATCCGGACCGTGGGGGCGGGCGCCGACCTGGCCCAGGCGTGGGAGCCCGCCGTGCTGGAGGCCGGGGGCCTGCGCCTTTCCGTGCTGGGCGTCACCGACCATCCCGCCGATTTCGCGGCCACCGAGCGCAGGCCTGGGGTCGCGTACGCCGACCTGGGCACCGGGGTGCCGGACCGGCTCACGAACACGATCAGGAGCATGAACGGCGACGCCGTCCTCGTCTGCGTCCACTGGGGCCCGAACATGACCGCCGCACCCGTCACCCACGTCCGCCGCTCGGCCAAGGCGCTGGTGGGCGCGGGAGCGACCCTGGTGGCCGGACACTCCGCGCACGTCTTCCACGGGGTGGCCGGGCCGGTCCTGTACGACCTGGGCGACTTCATCGACGACTACATCGTGGATCCCGAGCTGCGCAACGACCTCGGGCTGATTTTCCTGGTCACCCTGGACGAGCACGGTCCGGTACGGCTGAGCGTCGTGCCCATCGCGCTCGACTACTGCCGTACCAGGGTGGCGGACGAGGCGGAGTCCGGCTGGATCCGCCACCGCTTCGCCAACGCCTGCGCCGACCTCGGCACCGAGGTCCGGCACGAGGCGGGCACGCTCACCGTCGATCTCCGGCCATCAGCGGCGTGACCTGCGCATTTGGGCGGTCTTTGGGAGGACGCGCCACCCACTTACAGTACTCGGTCAATTGCTGACAGTGACCATAAGGTGGGTGAGTGGCCCCAGTGAGGCCTCGGAACCTAGCGAGAGGATCGAGCATGGCGCAGGAACCGAGAATCGACGTCGAGACCAGAGCCGATTCGGTCAGGGGCAGCCTGACGGAGGAGCAGGTCGAGCGGGTGGCGGACGCGCTCGGGCAGCAGGGGGTCTGGTTCGCGGCCCCGCGGCCCAGCGCGGTCAGCGCGCCCAGGCCCGACCGCATCTGGGACCTGGTGGGCGACCAGCCGCATGAGGGGCGCACGGCCACCGGCCGGGCCGCGGTCTACCTGGCGCAGGGGCACGCCGCGCTGACCCGGCCGCTGATCTTCGCTGACGGCTTCGACTACGGGCCGAGCGACCTCGACGCGCTGTGGAGCCACTTCAACGCGGGCGCTCCCGGTTTCCTGGACCGGCTCAGGACAATGGGCATCGACGTCATCCTGCTCGGTTTCGACGAGCGGCAGACGTACATCCAGGCCAACGCCGCCGTGGCGGCCACCTGCGTGCGGCGTGCCATCCAGGAGCGGCGTGGCGACCTCCCGCTGGTCGTCGGCGGCGTCAGCCTGGGCGGCATGATCACCAGGTACGCGCTGGCACGCCTGGAGAGCGAGGGCGTCGACCACCAGACCGACAAATACTTCTCCTACGACACGCCGCACCTCGGCGCCTGGATCCCGCTGGTGCTGCAGCAGCTCGCCTACCTGCACGAGTCGCTGCTGCCACAGCCCGGCGGTCCCGGCCAGGCCGAGCTGATCCGCAGCCCGGCCGCGCAGCAGCTCCTGTGGGGCTGGGTCGAGAGCGAGGACTACTCGGGTCCGGTGACCACCGCCAGCCGGCTGCGTACGGACTTCCTGGACGACCTGCGCAGGGTCGGCTGGTTCCCGATGCGGCCGTACAAGCTGGGTCTGGCCAACGGGGCCGGCGACGGCATGGGGCCCGACCTGCCGCCGGGCACGCCGGTGTTCGACCTGCACCATGACCCGCTGCAGCTCACGGCCTGGATCCAGCCGGACCTGGGCGAGCTGCAGAACGTCGGCACGATCAAGTTCGGCGTGCCCGTGTGGTCGAGCGCCACGTCGCGCGTGCCCGCGTTCGACGGGGCGCCGGGCGGCACGCTGGACTTCTGGGGCAGGGTGGCCGACGAGATCGGGCTGCCGATCCAGGAGCGGTTCCGCAGGAGCTGCTTCGTCCCGGCGATCAGCGCGATCGCCCTGGCCAGGGACCCGTTGCGGTGGCAGGCCGACCTCTACAAGGACCTGCGCGACCTGCGGAAGGACGAGACGTTCCTGGACGTCTTCTGCTGCGACACGGGCAACTCCGCGCACGGCGGCGTCTCCCAGGTGCTGGTCGACTGGCTCCTGGAACAGCTCGCCGGCTGGTAGGGCGAGAAAGGCCGGTCAGCCGGCGATCGCCGCGATGAGTTCGTCCCGGCTCTGCGCCCGGGTCTTCCGGTACACCGATTTCAAGTGGTCGTTGACGGTGTAGAGGGAGAGGTCCAGGTCTCGGGCAATCTGTTTCGCCGCCGCCCCGGCATACAGGCACTCGATGACTCGGCGTTCGCCGGCGGTGATGCCGTACCAATCAGAAAATGACGGCAGCAGCAGTTTGCCGCCGGCCGCCTGGATGAGAATGGCGACGTCACTCTCGCCGCTCTCATCCAGCGGCTGGCCGTGGATCAACACCCAGCGCCCGAAGTTCGCCGCCGGCGCGCAGATCAGCGGCGTCCAGGCGTGCGGATCGCGAGTATGTGCCCGCACCTGCAAGGACAGACCGACCCAGAACGCGTTGGCGATCCAGTCCGGCACCCCGCTCCCGGCAGCCGGCCACATTTGCCGCGTCCACTCCCGCGCCTGGGGCGAGATCGACCGGACCGTGTGATCAGGGGCGATCGTGATGACTCCGGTCGGCAGCGCCGGAACGGTGGGGGTCAGCGGGCCGGCCGTCACATATCCGCGCAACGCCGCCAGCAGCGCAGGGGCGAGCTGCTGGGCCCGGTGGATGTCATTCTCGCCGAAGGGCCTGCCGCCCTCGGCACGGAGCAGGCCGAGCAGACCCCACACCCCATGGCGGTCCCGAATCAGCAGGCGCAGTTCGCTGCCCGCTCCGTGGGCGGCCAGCACCCGCCGAACCAGCGCGTTGCGCCGGCCGTCTCCGGCACCCGCTCCCACGACGCACACCGGCACGCTCTGCCGGGCGAGGACCGGCAGCGGGCATGGGTCGCCGTGCAGATATCGGTTGAGCACCAGGGCGCTGATCAGCGTGGGCTGGTATTCGTGCCAGAAGCTGAACGCTCCCAGGCCGATGCCGATCGCCGGATTCAGGCCGACCAGCCGGAGCGCGTCGTGCGCCACCCGGCGTCCGACGATCCGCGAAATCGCCGCACCGACCTCGGCCGGGCTACCGGCGGGACCGAGCGCCGCACACAGTTCGCGGGCGATCCGCCCTTCACTGTCCATCACCCAGCATCAACCCCGGGAGTAATCCTAATTCCCCTGGAAAAGAATGACCAGCCACGGAAATCGAAGAACTGCCGGCGGCTTTATGTCGCATATGACGTATTTGAGGGCTTTTGCCGATGTGAATCCTCGACGCCGTAGGGGGTCCCGCCCCACCTGCTACTTCGCCTCGTGGCGGCGGTCGTCGCGCTGGTGCTTCCTGGCGCCGACCACCTCGAACGCGGCGGTGGCGACCTTGTTGCCGACCTTGACGGTCACCGTCTCGCTGCCGGGCCTGGCCTTCGGCGGCACGGTCAGGGTCTTGGTGGCGCTGCCGCCGGAGAGCGCGACGCGGTATCTCCTGCCCTCAGGGCTGATCACGATGGCCGTGCGCGAGTGCAGGCCCTTCGCGGCGATCGTCACCTCGTAGGAGCCACCGGCGCGCACACGGCCCGGGTCAACGGACACCTTGAGCGAGGCCGCACGAACAGCATCGCGTCCCATGGCCAGCTGGTCCTGGGGCACGGCGGGGTTCGAGTACGTCGGCTGCGGGGCCTCGGCCGTCGCCGCGGGCTGCGGCTGCCTGGCGTCAGCGAGGGCGGCGCCCGACAGGGGCAGGGCGAGCACGGCGGCGCTGGCAAGGGTCACGACGAAAGGCTTGGCGAAACGCATCAGTCAATAATCCAATCCGGGACGACCCGGCCGAACTTTTGAATTCAGCCGCGGAGGTCAGCCCCCACGCCGAACAACCTGCCGACTCAATCTGAGAAACGCCTTTAAGCCACTTGTGTATTGGATAAGCGGAGGCAGCGGGCTCGAGCTGAGCTCACAGGCGATTCACAAGCAGAAATCATCAAACTTTCATAAACGCACGTCATCGTCACGAACATGTACCCGACCAGCCCGGTCAACATCCTCGTGGTGGATGACGAGCCGTCGCTGACCGAGCTCCTTTCCATGGTCATGCGCCAGGAGTCCTGGGACGTCCGCAGTGCGCTCAACGGCTCCGAGGCCATCCGCGCGGCCCGTGGGTTCCGCCCCGACGCGATCGTCCTGGACGTCATGCTGCCCGACATGGACGGGATCCGGCTCCTGCCCAGGCTGCGCGCGGTGCTGCCGGGGGTGCCGATCCTGTTCCTAGCGGCCCTGGACTCGCTCCAGGACCGGCTCGTCGGCCTGCGGGCGGGCGCCGACGACTACGTCACGAAGCCGTTCAGCCTGGAGGAGGTCGTCCTCAGGCTGCGCGGCCTGCTGCGCCGCTCGGGCGCGGCGCAGCAGCGGCCCGACGCCGGGCTGGTGGTCGGGGACCTCACGCTGGACCAGGAGACCCGCCAGGTACGGCGGGCCGGCAAGGACATCAGGCTCACACCCACGGAGTTCGAGCTGCTCCGGTTCCTCATGCACAATCCGGGGCGGGTGCTGAGCAAGGCACAGATACTCGACCGGGTGTGGGCGTACGACTTCGGCGGTCAGAGCAACGTGGTCGAGCTGTACATCTCGTACCTCCGGCGCAAGATCGACGCGCAGCGCGAGCCGATGATCCACACCGTGCGCGGCGTCGGCTACACGATCAGACCCGCCGGATGACCCTCATGGGAGCGTTGCTAGATCCGATCTAGCAGCCCTTCTAGCGCCTGAAAGGTGACGGCGCAGGAAGGGGGCGCACCATGGATCCGTTGCGGGTCGCGCTGATCATCGGCAGCACCCGGGTCGGCCGCGTCGGCGACTCGGTGGGCGCGTGGTTCGCCGAGCGGGCCCGCCGCCGCCGCGACCTCGCGATCGAGGTGCTCGACCTGGCCGGCTACGCCTTCCCCCGGTGCTACCCGGATGAGGCGACGCCGGACATGTGCAGCTTCGCCGGATCCGTCGGCGGCGCGGAGGCGTTCGTCGTGGTCACCCCCGAGTACAACCGCAGCTTCCCCGCCTCACTCAAGCAGGCGATCGACTTCGCCTACGACGAGTGGCAGGCCAAACCCATCGGGTTCGTGGCGTACGGGTCGGGATCGGCCGGCATGTACGCGGTCGAGCAGCTCCGTACCGTCTTCTGCGCCCTGCACTCCGTGACCATGCGTGACTGGGTCGGGCTCGACCTGCTCGGCGAGGACGTCGACGAGCGCGGGCGGCCGCGCGACACCGACGACCGCCTGCGGGCCGTCGGGGCCATGCTCGACCAGCTCACCTGGTGGGGCCGGGCGCTGCGCGCCGCCCGGCACGCGCAGCCGTACGTCTCATGAAAGGACCGCAATGCCAGATCTAGCGATACAGACCTCAGGCCTGGTCAAGGTCTTCGGCGATACCCGTGCCGTGGACGGCCTCGACCTCGCCGTCCCGACCGGCGCCGTGTACGGCGTGCTCGGCCCCAACGGCGCGGGCAAGACCACCGCCGTACGGATGCTGGCCACACTGCTGCGGCCCGACGGAGGCGAGGCGACCGTGTTCGGGCACGACGTCGTGCGCGAGGCGGACACCGTACGCAGCCGGGTCAGCCTGACCGGCCAGTACGCCTCCGTGGACGAGGAGATGACCGGCGCCGAGAACCTGATCCTGCTCGGCCGCCTCCTCGGCCACCGCAAGCCGGCCGCGAAGGAGCGGGCGGCGGAGCTGCTGGAGGCGTTCGGGCTGACGGAGGCCGCGGGGCGGCAGGTCAAGACGTACTCGGGCGGGATGCGCCGGCGGCTCGACATCGCGGCCAGCATCCTCAACACGCCCGACCTGCTCTTCCTCGACGAGCCCACGACCGGCCTCGACCCGCGCAGCCGCAACCAGGTCTGGGACATCGTGCGCGTCGTCGTGGCCCACGGCACGACGGTGCTGCTGACCACGCAATACCTGGAGGAGGCCGACCGGCTCGCGAGCCGCATCGCGGTCATCGACCACGGCAAGGTCATCGCCGAGGGCACTCCTGGCGAGCTGAAGTCGTCAATCGGCTCCGGTTCCGTCCACGTACGGCTGCGCGACCCGGCCACCCGCGGCGAGGCCGAGCGCCTGCTCGCCGAGACGCTGGACGCGCCCGTCTACCTGGAGGCGGACCCGGTGGCGCTCACGGCCCGCGTCACCGGCGACGGCGGGGAGGCGGCGCAGGCCGCCCGCGCCCTCGGGCGGCTGGCCGAGGCCGGCATCGTCGTCGACGACTTCTCACTCGGCCAGCCAAGCCTGGACGAGGTCTTCCTGGCACTGACCGACCGCCCCGCGACCGAGGAGGCAGCATGAGCACCACCACTGAGACCACGTACGCGCCGGCGGCCGAGATGCTCGGCACGGTGCTCGCTCCGGGGGTCAAGCCGCCACGGCCCAGCGCCTGGTCGGCGTCGGTCACGTTCGGCTGGCGGGCCATGTTGAAGATCAAGCACGTGCCGGAGCAGCTGTTCGACGTGACGGCGTTCCCGCTGATGATGACGCTGATGTTCACGTACCTCTTCGGCGGCGCGCTGGCGGGGTCGCCGACCGAGTACCTGCAGTTCCTGCTGCCGGGCATCATGGTGACGAGCGTCGTGATGATCACGATGTACACCGGCGTGGAGGTCAACAAGGACATCGAGAAGGGCGTCTTCGACCGCTTCCGCACCCTGCCCATCTGGCGTCCTTCGACCATGGTCGGCTACCTGCTCGGCGACGTCCTGCGGTACACGCTGGCCTCGACGGTCATCCTGGCGGTCGGTCTGGTGCTGGGCTTCCGGCCGCAGGGCGGGGTCGCCGGTGCGGTGGCCGGGATCCTGGTGCTGCTGGGGTTCTCGTTCGCGTTCTCGTGGGTGTGGACGATGTTCGGGCTGCTGCTGCGGAGCGAGAAGTCGGTGATGGGGTTCAGCATGCTGGTGCTGTTCCCGTTGACCTTCCTGAGCAACGTCTATGTGGATCCCTCGACCATGCCGGGGTGGCTGCAGATCTTCGTGAACGCCAACCCGATCACGCACCTGGTGGCTTCCGTGCGGTCGCTCATGGCGGGCGCGCCTGACGGCGCGGAGCTCATGTGGGTGCTGGGGTCGGCGCTGGTGCTGATCGTCGTGTTCGGCACCCTCACCATGCGCCTGTACAACCGGAAGTAGCCCAGTTGTCCCGGAGTCCATGCGGCACAGCCCCGCCCTCCGAGATGCAGAGAGCGGGGCTGCTGGGGCCTTCGGTCACTCGACGCGCAACGCCGTCCAGTGCGACGGCGTTCCTTCGTACATGACGTCGTTGCAGTCGCAATTGCCGCATCCAGGGATCATGCCGACGTGTCCTCCTCCCCTAGCGTGAGTGGGCCATGTACCCACAGTGACATGCTCATACGCTGGCGCACATGCGAGAGTTCCGTATCCCCGCAGCGGACCCGCAACTCGGCGATCATGTCTGCTCAAAGGCGCCAGGTGACGGGGCGGTCAGGTTGGTAGCGGCAGGTGGAGCCGGTGGAGACGGCGGCGCGGAGATGGGCGGCCAGCTCGGGATGGGCTCGGTCGAGCTTGCCCAGCACGTCGCGGATCCTGGCCGTGACGGTCTTGCGGGCGCGCTCCGCCTCGTCGCCCAGGCGGCGGGTGCGCCCGCCGAGCCCCGCCGCGGCCCGCAGCTCCTCCAGCAACGCCGCCCGCTCCCGGTCGAACTCGGCCGCCCGCCGATCGTCCCCCAGCTCGGCGGCCCGGTCGATCTCGTCGTCGAGCCGGGCCAGCCGGCGCCGGTAGCGGCTCTTGGCCTCCTCGTCGAGCACGTCGTCGCCGCCCATCCGCCGGGCCGCGACCACGACCTCGCCGCCCTCGGGGTCGAGCAGGAGCACGGCGGGCACGTCGTCACCGGGACGGCTCAGCAACGTGTGGAGGTCGCGCAGGCCCTTGGCGTCGGGCATGTGCGCGGTGCGGCCCGCGAACGCCAGCGACCAGACCTTCCCGTCCCTCCTGAACTCCGCGGTGCCGCCTCTGCCCGTCCGGGGGGCGACCGGCTCGGGACGCGCCGGGCGTACGGACTCCAGGACGTGGCGCATGCCCAGCTCGCCCGCCTCCCTGCGCACACCGGCGAGCAGCCCCTCCCCCGCCTCGGCGTCGCCCGGCCCGCCACGGGAGAGCAGCGTCTCGGCCAGGTGCGTGCGGGCGATCACCGACCACGGCCGCGCCCGCATCAGGTCGGCGGAGCGGTAGGCGGCCGTGAACCCCTCGACGGCCTGCGCCCAGCGCCCCTCGGCGGCGTCGAGCAGGGCGAGCCAGAGATCATAAGGTCCGCTGATGTCCCAGCCGTAGAACGACACCACCCACCGGCCCCGATGCGGGGCCAGCGCGGCGCGGGCCCGCGCACACAGCTCCGGGTCCTGCGTGGCCGCCGCCACCTCCGCCTGGAACCGCAGCCACAGCGGCTGTGCCATGCGCTCGCGCGGCTCCCCGGCGGCGAAATGGCGTAGTGCGGTGTCGAGGTCGCCGACCTGCAGGGCGGTGAGCGCCTCCAGCACCGGCACGCACGGGTGGGTGGTCTCCCTGAGCTCGCGGAGCAGCTCTTCGGCCGCCTCGATCCTGCCCTGCAGCGACATCATCGCCCACCGATGGTGCGTGATCATGAACAGGAAATGATCGTGCACCGAGTCCACGTGGATGCCCGACAGCGCCGACTCCGCCTCGGCGAAGCGGCCGGTGAGTGCGGCGATGATGCTCACATCCACCGACGTTGACAGGTCGAGGTGGCGCCGGCCGCTGCGCCGCCCCCTGGCGGCGTAGTCGTGGAAGGCGTCGAAGTAGCGGGCGTCGCCCTGCTCGATCATGGCGACCCAGCGCAGCGCGGCGGCGAAGTGGGCGAGCTCCCAGTCGGACGTGCGCCTGGCCACGTCGAGCAGCTCGCCGGTCAGCGCCAACCGCTCCTCCGCCGTGCCAGGCCCCCAGATGATCTCGTGGTGCGTCCACAGGCTGAACGCCAGCGCGTCGTCGTCACCTCCCCGCCTGGCCAGGTTGGCGAGGTGGAGCACGAGCTCGAGCGCCAGCCGCTCGTCGGGCGCCGAGCCGCCGACCAGCCTGCCGTGGGCCTGTCGCAACCGGTCGAGGGCCTCGTCGAGGCCGTAGTAGGAGTGGAACGTCAGCGCGACACGGGCGGGCAGCTCGGGGTCGTCGAGCTCGCCGGCGATGGCGGCGGCCAGCTCGAACGCCTCCCTCGCCGCGTCCTGCTCGCCGACGTGGTGCAGGTCCCTGCCCAGGTCGAGAGCGATCACGGCCTGCCTGCGCCGGTCGACGCCGCCGCTCAGGTCGCACGCCCTGCGCAGGTGGCCCAGCTGCTCCTCGTCCGCCAGCCGGCCCTTCGCGTCGCGGGAGGCGGCCAGCAGGAGGTCGATCACCCGATCAGGGTCCAGGCGGTCGCGGGCGAGGTAGGCGTGCCCGGCCAGGTCGCCAGGCAGCACCTTGCCCGCCAGGCCGGGCGAGCGGTCGAGGGCGCGGACGATGGCGCCGTGCAGCTCGAGCGGGTCGTCCAGCGAGTCGTAGAGGGTCTCGCGCACCAGGTCGTGGGCGAATGCGAACACGCCGCCGCCCTTGGCCACCACGAGCTTGGCCGCCACGGCCACGTCCAGCAGCCGGTCGACGTGCGCGACGGGCGCCGCGACGATCGCGGCGAGCACCTGCCGGTGGAACTCCCGCCCGAGCACCGCCGCGGCGGGCAGCAGCTCGGACACCTGCCGCGGCAGCAGCGACAACCGGCGCAGCAGCGCGTCGCGCACGCCCGGCGCGATGGCGCCGGCCGAGCCGCCGCTGCGCCACAACCTGGCGGTCTGCTCGACGAAGAACGGGTTTCCGCCCGTGCGCAGATGGACCTCCGCGACCAGCTCGGGCGGCGGCTCGTGGCCGGCCGTGCGGGTCATGAGCGCGCCGACGCCCGCCTGGTCGAGCCCGGTGAGCGTGATGGTGGTGGCCCGCGCGACGAGCGGCGACAGGAGATCGCGCAGCGGGTGGTCGACGGACTCCACCTCGGCGTCGCGATAGGTGCCGATCAGCAGCAGCCGCTCGAACCAGGTCTGCTGCGCCGCGAACTCCAGCAGCCGGAGCGAGGCCGGGTCGGCCTCGTGGAGGTCGTCGATGACGACCACCACCGGGCGCCGCTGCGACAGCGAGACCAGAGCGGAGGTGACCGCGTCGTAGACCCGGAAGGCGTCGAGGGCCGCCGCGCGGCTCCTGCCCTCGCCGAGCAGGGCGGCCAGCCTGCCGTCGGCCGACTCCTCCGCCGCGGCCCACTCCCCGGGCTCCGCGGCGCGCCGCAGAGCCCGGATGACCTGGACCCACGGCCAGAAGCCGGGGGCATTGTCCGAATCCCAGCACGCGCCCCCGACCACCAGCGCGCCCTGCCGCCTGGCCGCACCCGCCGCGCTCGTGACCAGCGTGGTCTTGCCGATGCCCGCCTCGCCGGTGACCAGCACCAGGCCGCCGTGGCTGCCGATCACCCGGTCGATCTCGGCACGCATCAGCGCGGCGGGATGCTCCCTGCCGATCAGCTCGTGTGCCGCGACGTCGATAGGCATGACCCTTGCACGCTATCCGCCGGGACCGACAATTCCCATCAACGGCTACCAGGCGACCTCCAGGGAGCTCAGGCCGTAGACGATGTGGGAGGAGCGGAAGTCCGCGGCGCCGGCCTCGCGCAGCCCCGGGAAGCGCTGGAGCAGCGCGGGGAAGGCGATGCGCAGCTCCATGCGGGCCAGCGGGGCGCCCAGGCAGTGGTGGATGCCGTGGCCGAAGGCGACGTGGCCGGGAGCGCCGCGGGAGACGTCGAACGTGTCCGCGTCGGGCAGCAGCGCCGGGTCGCGGTTGGCCGCGGGCAGGGCGCAGACGATCAGCTCGCCGGGCGGGATGGTACGGCCGCCGAGCTGGACCTCCGTGGTCGTGACCTTGGTCGTGCCCGAGTTGACGATGCTCAGCCAGCGCAGCAGCTCCTCCACCGCGGCGTCGATGCGCTCGGGCTCCTTCCTGAGGAGTTCGAGCTGTTCGGGGTGGCGGAGGAGAGCCAGGGTGCCGAGGGCGAGCATGTTGGAGGTGGTCTCGTGACCGGCGAACAGCAGCAGGGCGCCGATCCCGACGAGCTCGTCCGTGGTCAGGTCGTCGCCGTGCTCGCGTACCAGCATGCCGAGCAGCTCGTCGCCCGGGTCCTGCTGGATGCGGCGGACCAGGTCCTCCATGTACGCCCGCGACTCGAACTGCAGCGCCAGCCGCTCCTCGCCCGGCACCGACATGTCGAGCATCCTGCTGGTGCGGTGCTGGAAACCCGCGCGGTCCTCGTACGGAACGCCGAGCAGCTCGCAGATGACCAGCGACGGGATCGGCAGCGCGAACGACTGCACCAGGTCGGCGGGCGCCCCGGCGGCCTCCATGGCGTCCAGGTGGTCGTCCACGATGCGCCTGATCCGCGGCTCCAGCCGCTGCATCCTGCGGATGGTGAACTCGGGGGTCAGCATCTTGCGCAGGCGTGTGTGCTTGGGCGGGTCCGCGCCGAGCAGGTTGCCCGCCTGCGCCTTGGCGAGCTGCTCCGGGGTCATCTCCGGCGCTCCCGGCAGCCGCGCGACCGTCTGCTCTGCGATCTTGAACCGCTCGGCGTCGCCCAGGACCTCGCGTACGTCCGCGTACCGGGTCACGAGCCAGGCGTCCAGGCCGAACGCACTCGTGATGCGCACGATCCCCGCCTCGTCCCGGACCGCCGCCAGCTCAGGTGCCGGGTCGAACCCCACCCGCCGCATGTGCGGCGGCATCACCGAGGACTCGGTCATGGCTACCCCTTGATGATCGTCGTTGAGGCGACAACGGTAACAATCGGGGAGGTCGGTCTCCAGTGACCCGCCACAAGCGGTCTGCCCGGCCTGAGGCTCAGGCGGGGAGTCGATCGATCTCCTCCTGCGGATACGGCGTCCGTCTGCTCTCCTTCTGGAGCCTGCGGTAGAAATTGTCCATCACCAGGGCGAGCGCGCTGTGACGGGTCAGGATCGCCGCGGCCGCCTCCGGCACTCCGGCTGGCGGCTCTCCCCCGGCCCATGCGCGCACCAGGTCGTCGTGATCGCCCCACTTGCGGCCGTACAGGGCGGACGCCAGCCAGTGCACGAAGTGCGTGCGCGTGTGGCAGCGGTCGTACGTGCGGTGCCGGTGGAAGAAGTCGGCCTGATCCGGCGACAGGTCGAAGCGGGACGAGATCGCGAGCCCGAAGTCGGCGAAGTAGATGCGCCGTCCGTCGGTGAGGAGGTTGAGGAAGTGCGCGTCGAAGTGCAGCAGGTCGTTGGCGTTCATGAAGGAGACGCCCGCCTCCAGCTCCCGCTCCACCAGCTCGCAGGCGGCGTTCGCGGCCTCGTCGCCGGCCCGCAGCTGCGTTCCCAGCCAATCGCTCAGATTGTGCGGGAAGTACTCCAGGAACAGCACGAGGCTCGCCGAGGACCGCTGGAGCGCCTCGATGCGTTCGCGTACCTCCTGGCCTCCTCCCCAGTAGGCAATGGTCTGCTCGACATCGGACATGATCTCGGGCAGGGACGGCGGGGTGTCGGGCAGGACCCGCCAGTGGTACATCAGGGGGAAGCCGGGGTACTGCCCGGCGATCACCCAGTTCGTGGTCATGATGTGCGTCGCCAGCTCCCGCCACGCCCCGAAGCCAGGACTGCCGATGCCGTAGTTGAAGAAGGCCGGGAGGCCGAAGACATTGGCGGTGGACCTGACGTTCTCCGGCAGGAGCTCCCGGTCCGTGAGGGGCACCCGTTTCACGAACACCCGCGTCCCGGCCACCGCCAACAGCGCGGACCGGCCGCCGATGCCGGAGCCCAGCGGGTCGGCCTGCTCGACCAGCTCGCCCAGCTCGACGTCACCGCGAAGGGCCAGGGAGGTGGCGACGTCGCTGTAGGCCGTGAGACGTGATGTGTCCATTCGGGCATGGTTTCAGATGGAGATCACGACCTTCCCCGATGCGTGGCCCTCCTCCTGGTAGCCGACGGCCGCCGGAAGATCGGCGAACGGGTAGATCCGGTCGATCACCGGGTGGATCTCGCCGCCCTCGATCAGCTCGGTCAGCGTCATGAGGTTCCGCCTGGTCTCCGTGCAGTGCACCACCTGCGTCACGACCATCCGCTGGGACACGAACGACCCTGCCGCGAGCGTGGCGAAGACGTGGCTCGCAGGCTGGAACCAGCGGCCGGGCGGGCCGCCGACGAGGACGTGGGTCGCCTTGCGGGTCAGCACCCGGCGGCAGGCGGAGCCGGAGCGGCTGCCCGCGATGTCCAGCAGCAGCTCGTAGCGCCGCCCGTTTCGGGTGAAGTCCTCTTTGGTGTAGTCGATGACCTCGTCCGCGCCGAGCGACCGGACCAGGCCCACGTTCCTGGCGCTGCACACGCCGGTGACGTGCGCGCCGAACGCCCTGGCGAGCTGCACGGCGAACGTGCCCACGCCTCCGGAGGCCCCGTTGACGAGGACGCGGTCTCCCGGCTGGACGCGGCCGTCGTCGCGCAGGGCCAGCAGGGCGGTGCAGGCCGCCATCGGCACCGCCGCCGCCTCCTCGAACGACACGTTCTTCGGCTTGGGCGCCAGCTCGCTCTCCGGCACGCACACGTACTCGGCGAAGCCGCCCTGCTTGGGCATCGCGTACACCTCGTCGCCGGGGCGGAACTCGGTCACGTCCTTGCCGACCGCCTCCACGTGCCCGGCCACGTCGGCGCCCAGGACGCGGAACCGCGGCAGCCGCAGCCCCGGGCCGCCGCCCATCAGGCGGGCGATGTACGGCTCACCGCGGAGGAAGTGCCAGTCGTAGGGCTGAACGGAGGTGGCGCGCACCCGGACCAGCACTTCGTCGTCGCCGGGAACTGGCTGGTCGAGGTCCGTCAGGACGAGGGGTGAGCCGTACGAGGGTAGGACGAACGCCTTCATCGCTTTCTCCTTGTGGGGGGACTCGCGACCAGTGTCGCCAAGCCCGCCACGCGTCCTCTACAGCCGAAAGTACGACGTCGTCCCTGGCCGATCGGCCCGATCAGAGCTTGACCCGCTTGGTCTCGTACGCCCACATGGCGATCTCGACGCGGTTGCGGACGCCGAGCTTGAGCATGAGGCTCGCGATGTGGCTCTTGACGGTGCTGAGGGAGATGTGCAGCTCGTCGGCGATCTCGTTGTTGGTCCGCCCGCGCGCCACGGTGGCCAGGATCTCCTCCTCCCGGCCGGTCAGCGCCTCGCGGGGCTGCGCCGGCGGCGTGGCGCGCCCGGAGTAGGCGAAGGTCTGCAGCAGCCGGGCCGTGATGTTCGGGGCGATGAGGGCGTCGCCGTTGGCGGCGGCGCGGACGGCCTGGGAGAGCAGGTCGGGGCCGGCGTCCTTGAGCAGGAAGCCCCGGGCGCCCGCTCTGAGCGCGGCGTAGACGTACTCGTCGAGGTCGAAGGTGGTGATGACGACGACGGCGAGGGGTTCGGCGACGCCGGGACCGGCCAGGCGGCGGGTGGCCTCGATGCCGTCGAGGCCGGGCATGCGGATGTCGAACAGGCACACGTCAGGCCGCAGGCGCCGCGCCAGCTCCACGGCGCGCCGCCCGTCGGCGGCCTCGCCGACGACCTCGATGCCGGGCTGCGCGTCGAGGATCATCCTGAGCCCGGTGCGGGCGATCTCCTGGTCGTCGGCGACGATCACCCTGATGCCCTCGCCCCCGGCGGTCATGTCGCCGTCCCGGTGCGGGGCAGCACGGCGGTCACGGTCCAGCCCCCGTCGGGGTTCGGTCCTGCCTCGCAGGTGCCGCCGAGCAGGCCCGCGCGTTCGATCATGCCGATGAGCCCGTAGCCGGGCGACGATATCGAGCGTACGGAGCTGGCCTCGCCGTCGTCGCTCACGCGCAGGCGCACCGACGTGTCGTCGGCGGCGACCTGGATCGCGATGCGGGTGGCGTGGCGGGCGTGCCGCCGGGCGTTGGTGACCGACTCCTGCGCGATGCGGAAGATCGCGGCCCCGACCGACGGCGGCAGGCCGTCGAGGTCGCCGAAGAGCTCCACGTCGACGGAGGGGCCGACGCGGGCGTGACCGGCGAGCTGTTGCAGATCGGCGAGCTGCCGCCCCGGCGACAGCTCCGCCGGCTCGTCACGGCGCAGGAGGCGGACCATGGCGCGCATCTCGGCGAGCGTACGCGACGCCTCCGCCTCGATCACGCGGAGCGCGTCGGTGGCGGCCTCCGGTTGCGAGGCCGCCGTCGCCAGGCCCGCCTGCGCGCGGATCGCCATGGCCGACACGTGGTGAGCCACGGTGTCGTGCAGGTCGCGGGCCAGCTGCTCGCGCTCGAGCAGCTTGACCTGCTCGAGCTCGCGCATCCGCGCCCTGGCCCGGTACCGGACCGCGAGGCCCAGGGCGATGGCCGAGAACATGACGGCGAACGCGGCGACGGCGTCGGCGCGGGCGAGCCCGTAGCAGGCGACCGAGATGCCGACCGAGACCAGCATGATCGCCAGCCCGGTCGCGGCCTCGCGTCCCGACCCCCACCTGAACAGCGCGCACACCACGAGCAGCAGGAACACCATCGTGTACGTCTCCGGCCGCACGCCGCCCGTGAGCAGCGGAGCCAGGCTCGTGGTGACGAAGGCGGTCGCGAGCATCAGCAGCGGCCTGGTGCGGCGCCACAGCAGCGTGGGCACCAGCCCGACCGTCATGGCCACCGCGACGGCCCGCCACGGCAGCTCCGGCCGCAGGACCCCTTCGAGCACCGCGACCGGCACGAGCACCCCTACGAGCGCCCAGTCCCGCCAGACGCGTTACGGAGGGTCGGGGGGACGGGGCTCGTCCCACACGGAACGAAACACACCCTCATGGTAATCACCCGAGGACCGCGCCGATCGTGGTCATGATCGGGATGGACAGGCCCGTGGTCAGCAGCACCGCGCTGCGGGCCAGGCGGCGGCCCGTGTCGTAGTTCACCGCGTACACGTAGATGTTCTGCGCCGTCGGCAGGGCGGCGAACAGGGTGGCGGCCAGGAGGTCGCTGCCGTCGAGGCCGAGGGCGAGCCGGGCGGCCAGGTAGGCGATGGCCGGCTGGACGAAGGCCTTCAACGCGACCGCGAGGAAGATGTCCTTGCCGACGCCGTTCGTCTCGGGGGTCGTGGGGGTGCGCTGGGAGCCGTACAGGCTGAGGCCGTACGCCAGCAGCGCCACGGGCACGGCCGCGCCGCCGAGCAGCTCGACCGGGCGCATGACCGGGGCGGGCAGGGAGATGCCGCTGATCGCGAACGCGAGCCCGAGGAGCGAGGCGACCGTGAGCGGGTTGCGGAACGGGAGGAGCAGGGCCGCCCGCGCCGACCGTGCCCCCTTGTCGAGGATGAGGAAGGAGACCGGGGTGAGGACGAGCAGCTGGAAGAGCAGGATCGGGGCGACCAGCGCGCCGTTGCCCAGCACGTAGATCGAGATGGGCACGCCGAGGTTGCCCGCGTTGACGTATGACGAGGCGAGCGCGCCGATGGTCGCCTCGCGGCGGTCGCGCCGCCAGACCAGCCGCGCCACCAGCACGTAGACGAGCTGGACACACACCACCGCGACCACCTCGGTCAGCAGCACCGACGAGAAGAGGATGTGGAGGTCCGCCTTCGACACAGTGGCGAACATCAGCGCCGGGGTGGCCACGAAGAAGGCCAGGCGTGACAGCACCAGCTCGTCGCTGGCCCGCAGCAGGCCCCCCATCCCGATCAGGTAGCCGGTCACGGCAACGGACACCAGGGCGGCGAACGCCGCGACAACCCCCGACACTGACCAACCTCCGAAATGGGACGTTCAGCAGCGTATCGGGATGGTTGACCGGCAAAGCGGCGGGTCTACCAGAATGTGGGCTTGTGCTCCGGCGTTCACACCGGGGGTGAATGCCCGCGTGGGAGTGCCTGCTAGGGCGTGCGCATGCCCTGATCTTTCGGATTCGTCGGCAGCTTCACTCACACGGGTCGTTTCTGCTGCTCGATGTACTGCTTGAGCACGGTGAGCGGCTCCCCGCCGACCGACCCGGCGAAGTAGGAACCAGACCAGAAATGTCCGCCGCAGAGGTATTTGCGGACGTATGTGCTGTATTCCTTACGAAGCATCCGAGCCGAGACCCCCTTCAGCGAGTTGACGAGTTTGGACAGCGCGACCTTGGGCGGGTAGTGGACCAACAGGTGGACGTGGTCATGCTCGCCGTTGAACTCGCGCAGCTCGACCTCGAAGTCGGCGCACACCCCGCGCATGACTTCCTCACAGCGGACCAGCATTTCGTCGGTCAAGGCCCCACGCCGGTACTTTGTCACGAACACCAAATGGGCATGGAGGTTAGAGACGACATATCGTCCCCTTCTCACATCGGGGTCCGGATTCCATCGCGGTGACATAAACCAAAAGATATGATCAGCGTGTGGAGAAGGTGAAACGGGCTCGTGCGCACGTGGCGCGACTCGCCCTCAGCCCGGCCCAGGCGGCCGCTTTGGACGGTCAAGCTCACACCGCGCGCGCCCTGTGGAACCTGCTGCACGAGTACTTCGCCTTCCGGCAGGGCCGGTTCCCGTCACCAAAGGAATGCGACGCGGCGATCCGAGCGGCCCGCCACGAGATCCAGTGGATGGGGCAGTTGGCCGCTCAGGCCGCGCAAGCCGTGCTGAAGACCTACCGGCAGGCGTGGGCGAACTTCTTCAACCCCGGCCACCCGGCCAAACGCCCGACGTTCAAAAGCCGGGTCCGATCCCGGATGGCCGTGGACGTCCCCCAGGCCCGCGACCTGCAGATCAGCCGGATCAACCGCAGATGGGGCGCGGTGAACCTGCCCAAGGTCGGGCGGGTGAAGTTCCGGTGGACAAAAGACCTGCCCGGCCTCACCAAGGGCGGACCATCCGGCAGAATCACCGGGGCTCGCCTGGTGAAAGACGCCCACGGGTGGACCATCGTCTTCCGCACCGAGCTGCTCGTATCCGCCCCCGTCCCGCACACCGGGCCGAAGGTCGGCATCGACCGGGGCATCACGGTCCCCCTGGCCCTGTCCAACGGTCAACACCTTCGGCACGGCCCGTGGCTCACCGAGGGGGAGAACGAGCGGCTGTTGCGTCTGGAGCGCAAAAGCGCCCGTCAGCGTGCCACCCGCAAGAAAGGCGACCCGGTATCCAACCGGGAACGCCGCACCTACGACCAGATCGCCCGGCTCCGCGCGACAGCCAAGCGCCGAGCCGTCGACTGGCAGCATCAGAGCACGACCGACCTCGCGCGGCGATTCAGCGCGATCGTGGTCGAAGACCTGAACATCACCGCCATGATGGCCTCGGTGCGCGGGACCGTGCAGGAGCCGGGGATCAACGTCGCCCAAAAGCGGGGCCTGAACCGCTCGATCGCGGACCAGGCGTGGGGCCGGACGGTCGAGTTGCTGACCTACAAGAACGCCGACCATGGCGGTCTGCTCGCCAAGGTCCGCCCGCACGGCACCAGCCAAGAGTGCCACCGCTGCCACACCACCACTGCAGGATCACGCGAAACGCAATCGCGGTTCGCGTGCAAGAACCTGGCGTGCGGATGGACCGGCAACGCCGATACCAACGCCGCCCGAAACCAGCTTCATCGGTACAACTCTGCCGCCGGACGGGCGGTCACAGGACGTGGAGACTCCGGGATACCGGGGCCTGTGAAGCGTCAAGCATCCTGTCCCACAGCCTCGCCCGCACCCGCGCCGCGAGCTGCTGCGTAAGCAGCACAGGAACCCTCCACATTTACTTATATGGAGGAGCACGTCAAGCTGGGCGCATGCGAGTAGCGGTGATTGGCGCCAGCGGTCATATCGGCACATATCTAATCCCCCGGCTGGTCGACGCCGGACACGACGTCGTCGCCGTGAGCAGGGGCAAGCGGGAGCCCTACAGCCCGCACGGGGCCTGGCAGCGGGTCACCGCCATCACCGCCGACCGCGAGGCGGAGGACGCCGACGGCACGTTCGGGCGGCGGATCGCCGACCTGGAGGCGGACGTCGTCATCGATCTCATCTGCTTCACGGAGTCCAGCGCCCGCGACCTGGCGGCGGCGCTGACCGGGCGGGTCCGGCACTTCCTGCACTGCGGGACGATCTGGACGCACGGGCCCAGCGCCCGGGTGCCGACGACCGAGGACATGCCCAAGCGCCCGATCGGCGAGTACGGCAAGCAGAAGGCCGCCATCGAGGCCCACCTCCTCGAACGCGCGCATCGCGACGGATTCCCCGCCACGATCATCCACCCGGGACACATCACCGGGCCTGGCTGGGTGCCGGTCAACCCGGCGGGCAACGTCAACCCCGCCGTGTTCCAGACGCTGGCCGACGGCGCCGAGCTGGCGCTGCCGAACTTCGGCATGGAGACCGTCCAGCACGTGCACGCCGACGACGTGGCCCGGCTGTTCGTGGACGCCATGGTCAACCCGTCCGTCGCCGTGGGCGAGAGCTTCCACTCCGTCGCCACCACCGCCCTGACGCTGCGCGGCTACGCCGAGGCGGTGGCGGGCTGGTTCGGGCGGGAGGCGCGGCTGACCTTCCTGCCGTTCGAGCGGTGGCGGGAGACGGTGTCGGAGGAGGACGCGCAGATCACGTACGACCACATCGCCTACAGCCCCCACTGCAGCATGGAGAAGGCCGAGCGGCTCCTGGGGCACCGGCCCCGATACGCGCCGCTCGAGGCCATCTCGGAGGCGGTCGACTGGCTGCTCAGGGCGGGCACCGTCACGCGGTGAGGCCCATCACCCCGTGAGGGGGCCGAACTCCTTCCGCGTGTCGATGACGTCGCCGAAGAGCTCCCAGCGCTCGCCCTTGAACGTCATGAGCTGCATCGACTCGATCGGGAAGCCGTCCGCCTGGCCGGTGTCGAGTGTCACGCCGGGCAGCAGCATGTCGATCTTGACGCCTTTGAGGTCGCGTACGGAGTCGCGCAGCCCCTCGCGGGTCGGGCACTTGGCCGCCTCCATGGCCTTGTGGAAGCTGCTCGCCACCGCCCAGCCGAAGGCGTGGTAGGGGATGTTCGGGTCGGCGCCGGGCGCATACTGCTGCATCTTCTGCCGGTAAAGCGTCATCTCCTGGTCGTTCTGCCAGGTCGGGTCGTTGGGGTCCTTGTAGTACGTGGCCGAGACGACGCCCTGCACGTTCGCGAAGCCGACCGGCTTGAGCACGGTGATCGAGGCGGAGACGTTGTTGACGATGTGCAGCGGGTTCCAGGCCGTGTTCCTGGCGTCGGCGGCCAGCGCCTGCGAGCCGAACTTGGGCGTGGTGATGTCGAGGAACACCTCGGCCTTCGACTCGGCGAGGTTGCGCATCTGGGGGTCGATGCTGGGGTCGGTCACCTCGTAGCTCTGCTCGGCCACGATCGTGATGCCGGTGCCCTCGACGGCCCGCTTGAACCCGCCGAGCAGGTCCTTGCCGAAGTCGTCGTTCTGGTAGAGGACGGCGACCTTGGCCTGGGGCTTCTCCTTCTTGAGGTACTGGGCGTAGACGCGGGCCTCGGAGACGTAGTTGGGCTGCCAGCCGATCGTCCACGGGTGCGCGGTGTCGGTGCCCCACTTGGAGGCGCCGGTGGCGACGAAGATCTGCGGGACCTTGCGCTGGTTCGTGTAGTCCCAGGTGGCGGTGGTCGAGGGCGTGCCGAGCGTCTGGAACAGGGCGAACACCTGCTCCTGCTCCACCAGCCTGCGCGCCTCCTCGACGGCCTTGGGCGGCTGGTAGCCGTCGTCGCGCACGACGAACTCGACCTTGCGCCCGCCGATGCCGCCCTTCTCCGCGTTGATGTAGTCGAAGTACGCCTTGATGCCCTTGGGGATGTCCCCGTAGGCGGAGGCGGGGCCGGACAGCGGGTAGATGCCGCCCAGCTTGATGGTCTTGTCGGTGATGCCGGTCGTCTGCTGTCCCTGGCACTCGCCCGACGCCGCAGTGCCCGCGCCGCCGCCGCTGTCCCGCCCCCCGCAGGCGGCGACCAGGAGAAGCACCGCAGCAGCCCCGATCGCAGATACACGCATCGCTCTTACTCCTTCCGGGGAACTTTCTTGACCAAGCGCCCGGCCAGCCCGGCGAGACCCGTCGGGGCCACGTACATCACCGCGATGATCAGCAGGCCGAAGACGACGCCGGGAGCGGCGTCGTTGATGTCCTGCGCGATGCCCGGCACGAACATCACGAACAGCCCGCCCAGCACGGGGCCGGACAGCGAGCCGAGCCCGCCGACGACCAGTCCGGCCAGCAGGGTGATCGACAGGTTGACGGTGAACGAGTCCGGCGACACGAACCCGATCACCCACGTGTAGAGGCAGCCCGCCGCGCCGGCGAACATCGCGCTCCACGCGAACGCGAGGGTCTTGTAGGACGACAGCCGCACGCCCATGACCTCGGCCGCGGCCTCGTCGTCCCTGACGGCGTGCAGCGCCCGGCCCACCCGCGAGCGCAGCAGGCTGCCCGCCACCAGGAACGCCGCGACGGCGACGAGCAGGGTGAGGAAGTACAGCCACTGGTCCTCGGCCAGGCCGCTCCAGCCGGGCGGCGCGGGCTTGGCCAGCGTCAGCCCCATGGAGCCGCCGGTGACCGCCTCGAAGCGCTTGAGCAGCGGCACCAGGAAGATGGCCACGGCGAGCGTGACGAGCGCCAGGTAGAGGCCGCGCAGCCGCATGGCCGGCAGGCCGAACGCCAGGCCCAACACGAACGCCGCCCCGGCCGCGACGGGGAGGGTCAGCGGGTACGGGAGCGCCCAGCGGTCGAGGAGGATCGCGGTCGCGTACGCGCCGACGGCGAAGAACGCGCCGTGCCCGAGCGAGATCTGGCCCGCGTGGCCGACGAGGAGGTTCAGCCCGAGCAGCGCCACCGCGTAGACCAGCACCATCGTGAGCTGGAAGACGTGGAAGGGGGCGAGCTGGAACGGCGCGTAGCAGGCTGCCACCAGGAGCACCGCCGCACCCGCCCACCGCAGGCGCGTCGTACGCAGCGCCGTGCCGGGTGCGCCTTTGGAGATCGCGGTGGGCGTCATGACCGCTCCACCACCGCTCGCCCGAACAGGCCCCGGGGCCGCAGCAGGAGCACACCCAGGATGATCACCAGCGGCACCCCCACCTTGAGGTCGGACCCGATGAACCCGACGTAGGCACCGGCCAGCGTCTCCGCCACTCCGACGATCAGCCCGCCCACGACGGCGCCCACCGGGCTGTCGAAGCCGCCGAGGGTGGCCGCCGCGAACGCGTAGATGAGGACGCCGCCCATCATGTTCGGCTCCAGGAACAGCAGCGGCGCCACCAGCACCCCTGACACCGCGCCCACGGTGGCCGCCAGTCCCCAGCCGAGCGCGAGCGTCCAGCCCACCCGGATCCCGACCAGCCGCGCCGACTCGGGGTTGCTCGCCACCGCCCGCATCCCCAGCCCGATCTTGGTGTGCTGGAAGAGCAGGTACAGGAGACCCATGACGACCGCCACCACGGCGAGCACCCCGAGCGTCGAGAAGCTCACGCTGATCCCGGCCGCCTCCAGCCCGCCGCCGGGGAACGGGTTGGGGAAGTCCTTGATCAGGAACGTCCAGATCCACCCGGCGGCGGCGTTGACGAAGATGAACAGCCCGACGGTGACGATGACCAGCGTCAGCTCGGGGGCGCCCTCGACCGGACGGATGATCACCCGTTCGATGAGCATCCCGCCCGCGAACGACACCACCAGCGTGAGCACCAGCGCCAGCCAGAACGGCAGCCCGGCGGCCACGCACTGCCAGGCGACGTACGTGGCGAACATGGCCAGCTCGCCCTGGGCGAAGTTCACGATGCCGGTGAACTGGTAGATCAGCACGAGGGCCAGCGCCAGGCTGGCGTAGATGGCGCCCGCGCCGAGCCCCTCGACGAGCTGCTGCAGGAATCCGCCCATCGGCTACACCCGGTATCCCAGGTACGACTGCGCGACCTGCTCATCGGCCCTGATCTGCTCGGCCGTGCCCGACAGGACGATCCGCCCGGTCTCCAGCACGTGCGCCTGCTGGGCGATGCCGAGCGCGAGATGGGCGTTCTGCTCGACGACGACCACGGTGGTGCGCTCCTCTGCGTTGACGGCCTGGACGATGCGGAACAGCTCCCGGGTGACGAGCGGGGCCAGGCCGAGCGACGGCTCGTCGAGCAGGAGCAGCCGGGGCCGCAGCATGAGGGCCCGGCCGATGGCCAGCATCTGCTGCTCGCCGCCGCTGAGGCTGCCGGCGGCCTGCTTGAGCCGGCTCTTCAGCACCGGGAAGTACGTGTGGACTCGTTCGAGGTCCTCTTCCACTTCGGCACGGCCGCGCCGGACGAAGGCGCCGAGCCGGAGGTTCTCCTCGACGGTCAGCGGCATGAACGTGCCCCGCCCCTCCGGCACGTGGGCCACGCCCTGCCGGGCGAGCGCGTCGGGCGAGCGGCCCGCCAGGTCCGTGCCGTCGAGCGAGACCCGGCCGCGTGCCCGCACCATGCCGGACAGGGCACGCAGCAGCGTCGTCTTGCCCGCGCCGTTCGGCCCGAGAATCGCGCAGATCTCCCCCTCGCGGACGGTCAGGCTCACGCCGTGCAGCACGCGGGCGTCCCCGTACCCGGCCACCAGGTCCTCGACGACGAGTGTCATACCGCCGTCCCCAGGTACGCCTCGATGACGCCGGGGTCGCGCTGCACCTCGCCAGGCGGCCCTTCGGCGATCTTGCGGCCGAAGTCGAGGCACACGATCCGCTCGCAGATCCCCATGACGAAGCCCATGTGGTGCTCGACCACGATCACCGTCAGGTCGTACTCGGACCGGATCGCGCCCAGCGTGCCCGCGAACTCCTCGACCTCCGCCGCGTTCAGCCCGTTCACCGGCTCGTCAAGCAGCAGCAGCCGGGGCCGCCCGACGAGCGCGCGGGCCAGCTCGACCCGTTTGAGCGTCCCGAACGGCAGTCCGGTCGCCGGATGGTCGGCCACGCCGGTCAGGCCCAGGCGCTCGATCACGGCGTCGGCGTCCGCGCGCAGCGCGCGCTCCTCGCGGCGCACGCCGGGCAGCCGCAGTCCCGCGGTGAGGAAGCCGGCGCGGCCCCTGTGGTGCGCGCCGACCAGCACGTTGTCGCGTACCGGCAGCCGGGGGAAGAGGCCCAGGTTCTGGAACGTCCTGGCGATGCCCAACTCCGCGATCGCGTACGGCGCCACGGCCGTCAGGTCCCTGCCCTCGTACACGATCGTCCCCGAGTCGGCCTCGTACCGCCGGGTGAGGCAGTTGAACAGGGTGGTCTTGCCGGCTCCGTTCGGCCCGATGAGTCCCACCATCTCCCCGCGCGCCACCTCGAAGCCCACGCCGTCCAGCGCCGTGATGCCGCCGAAGCGGACGGTAAGATCGTCTACCTCCAGCATCCGGCCTCCTGGAGAACAATGTTCTGAAGGTGGGCTCAGCGTAGGATCGGCCGGTCACAGGCCGCATTGGGCACGGTGACCCAAGATGTTCCAGGCGAGTTGTCCGCTGAGCACAGGGTGGGTCTCGGACCGGTCACGACCCGTTGACCTCCCGGCTATGGCCATGGATCATCCCGGGCATGTCCACTGGTTCGTACACCGTGGAAGCCGTCCGCGTGGAACGCGCGCGGATTCTCTCCGAGCTGCTCACCGACGTCGACGCACTGGCCGATGCCGCGCTCGCCGCGATACTGCGGGAGATCCCGGTCTACTCGGCGCAGGGGCCGGACTTCCACGCCGACGTGCGGGAGCACGTGGTCAGGCACTACCGCGCCAAGCTGGCCGTGCTGCTGGAAGAGCGCACGGTCACACACGGGGACATCTCGTTCACCCGCCGGCCGGCCATGCGCCGGGCCAGGGCGGGGGTGCCGCTGGCCGACTACATCAACGCGTTCAGGGTCGGGCAGCGGGTCTTCTGGGAGGCGGTGGTCGAGCGGGCCGGGCACACGTACGCCGGTCGCGAGGCGGCCCTGTCGCTGGTGGCGCCGCTGATGCGGTACTCGGACTTCGCCAGCACGCACACGGCGAACGCGTACATGGAGTTCCAGCAGTACGCGGCCGCCGAGGCGGTACGCGAGAGCCGTGACCTGCTGGAGACGCTGCTGGCGGGCTGCGTGCCGACGCGGGGCAGGGAGCTGGCGGCGGCGCAGGCCCACGGCCTCGCGCCGGACGCGCGCACGCCGCTGCTCGTGGTGATCGCCGTGCTCGCCGGGCCGCCCGCGGCCTTCGACGAGGGCGCCGACGCCCGGCATGCGGCCTGCGCGGCCATCGCCAGGACCGGCGGGAACGGCACCCGTACGTTGTCCGTCGTGCGCCAGTCGGAGATCGTGGCGATCCCCGTGCTCGGCCCCGGCACCGGCCCCGAGGAGCTGTGCGACCGGCTGCAGGCGGTGCTGGCTGGCCTGGCCCGCGAGGGGATCAGGCTGGCCATGGGCATCAGCACCGTGTCGGCGGGGATTGCGCAGATCCCGCAGGCGTACCAGGAGGCCAGGGCCGTGCTGGACTTCGTGCCCGAGGAGGGCGGGGTGGCGGCGCTGCCGCGGATCACGCCGTTCCAGTACCTGGCGCTGAAGGCCGACGACACCGCCCGCCACCTGGTGGACCCGCGCATCACGTCGCTGCTGGCCGAGGACCGGGCGCGGGGCGGCGTGCTGACGGCCACGATCAGGGCGTTCGCCGCCGCCGACCTGAACCTGCGGGCCGCTGCCGAGCGGCTGCAGATCCATCCGAACACCGCTCAATACCGGCTGCGCCGGATCCAGGAGCGCACGGGGCGCAGCCTGCGCTCGATCAGCGATCTCGTCGAGCTGCTCGTGGCGATCGCGCTGCAGGACTCGCTCCACACCACCAATGCCGGGCGGGAAAGACTGGTCACCGCGACCGATGAGGGGCGAGGGAGAGCGGACGTACGGTCATGCCATGAACCTCGCTGACCGGCTCCACATCGCCGCCGGGCGACTCGGCGGCAGAGCGGTTCTCACGCTGGACGAGGCGGAGCTCACCTACGGCGGGCTCGACGAGCTGAGCACCCGGCTCGCGGGGCTGCTGCGAGGCCGCGGGATCGGCGCCGGCGACCGGGTCGCGATCATGCTGCCGAACGTGCCGGAGTTCGGCGTCGTCTATTACGGGGTGCTGCGGATCGGGGCGATCGTGGTGCCGCTGGACCCGCTGCTGAAGCGGCGGGAGATCGCCGCGTACCTGGGCGACTGCGGGGCGCGGCTGCTGATCGCCTGGCACGCGTTCGCGGAGACCGCCGAGGCGGGCTCGGCGGGCACGAAGGCGGACTGCTTCTTCGTGGTGCCCGAGGAGTTCCGCAGGCTGCTGCGGGGCGTGGCGGGCGAGCGGGAGATCGCCGCCACCGGAGACGGCGACACGGCCGTCATCCACTACACCTCCGGGACGACGGGCCGTCCGAAGGGCATCGAGCTGACCCACGCGAACCTGGGCGGCAACGCCGCCACCGTGGCCCGCATGCACGCGCTCGGCGTGGACGACGTGGTGCTGGGGGCGCTGCCGCTCCACCACACGTTCGGGCAGACGTGCTCGCTCAACGCAACCGTGCACGCGGGGGCGCGGCTGACGCTGCTGCGGCGGTTCGAGGCGGGGCGGGCGCTGGAGGTGATCAGGCGCGACGGGGTGACCGTCTTCCACGGCGTGCCCGCCATGTACATCTCGCTGCTCGACCATCCCGGCGCCGCCGACCTGTCGATGCTGCGCGTCCGCGCGTCCGGCGGGGCGGCGCTGCCGCTGGACGTGCAGCGCGCGTACGAGACCAGGTTCGGCTGCGAGATCATCGAGGGGTACGGGCTCAGCGAGACGTCCCCCGTGGCCACCACGAACCGGGGCGGCCACCACCGCAGGCCCGGCTCCATCGGCTGGCCGATCAGGGGCGTCGAGATGAAGATCGTCGACGAGGACGGCCGCGAGACGCCGCGTGGCGAGATCGGCGAGATCGTCGTGCGCGGTCCCAACGTGATGAAGGGCTATTGGAACAACCCCGCCGCCACCGCGGAGGCCGTCCGCGACGGCTGGTTCCACACCGGCGACCTCGGCAGGGTGGACGAGGACGGCTACTTCTACCTGGTGGACCGCCGCCGCGACGTGATCATCCGCGGCGGCTACACCGTCTATCCGCGCGAGGTCGAGGAGGTCCTGTACGAGCACCCGGCGGTGCGGCAGGCGGCGGTCTTCGGTGTGCCGCACCCGGGGCTCGGGGAGGAGATCGAGGCCGTGGTGGCCGTACGCGCCGCGGTGACCTGCGAGGAGCTGCGCGATTTCGTGCGGGAGCGGGTGGCGGCCTACAAGTACCCGCGGCGCATCTCGTTCGTGGACGAGCTGCCGATGAGTCCCACCGGCAAGATCCTCAAGCGGGCGCTCATCTCTCGCTGATCGTGTACGTACGGGTGACCGCCACCAGATCGCCGTCCTCGCGCGTCGCCGCCACCACCCCCACCGGCCTCGGGACGAAGCCGGGCACCTGCCGGAATCCGTCGGTCTCGGCGATGGCGGTCACCCTGAACCGGCCGGCCCGCGGCACTCGCACGGTGATCTCCGCGCCGGAATCGGGCAGGCCGCGGAAGCGGATCTCGCCGGGCCAGGTGTTGGCCCGCGTGCCGGTGACCTCGACGCTCACGGGGGTCATGCCGGCCGCGGCGGCGCTCGCCCCGGTGATGGGCCGCTCGACTCTCAGCGTGACCGAGCGGGCCGCCCGGCCGGCGGTCACGCGGAGCTTGACCGTGTCGCCGTCGCGCGAGAGCACGGTGACGCGGGGCTCGGCGGCTCTCGTCACCGGCGCGGGTCCCGTCCAGAGCGAGGTGCCGCGGGCGTAGCCGGGAGGCAGTTTCGTCGTGTCATGGCTCGACACGTACTTCCTGGTCCAGGCGGGCGGCTCCGGGTCGGCGCTGACCCAGCTCGCGGTCCCGGCGTCGGCGTCCAGCACGTACGCGAGGTGTGTGCGCAGCGGGTCGTCCGCGTCGAAGCCGTCGGTGGCCAGCCCGCCGCCGACCAGCACCACGGCGAGCCCGGCGGCGGCCAGAGGGACCAGGCTCGGCACCCGCTCCGGCAGGCACAGCTCCGCGATCGGCAGCACCGTCAGCCCGAACAGCGCCAGCACCAGCGCGGGCGCGCCGCCGAGCGCGAGGCCCATCCCGTCGAACGCGTTCCCGGCCAGGGCGGGCAGCAGCATCGCCGCCATGACCGTGCCCAGCGTCGCCGCCACCACCGGCCAGACCGCGCCACGCAGCAGGATCGCGGCCGTCCCGCCGAGCGCGCAGAACAGCGCGGGCAGCGTGAACACGAACGACGCGCCCGGCGCGACCTGGGCGCACAGCAGGCCGAGCCCGGCAGGCCAGGCCAGCGCCCCGACGGCGAGCGCCGCGGGCCCGAGGCGGCGGCGCAGCGGCAGGTACCAGCAGAGCAGCGCCAGCCCCGACAGCACCGCGACGGCCACCTGGAACGCCCGCGGGTGGTGCAGCAGCCCGCCCATCCCGTCGTACGCGGGCCGCGCGGCCACCAGCACCTCCCACAGCCCCTGCGCCAGGGCCGCCGCGAGCACCAGCGGCACGACGCCGGACACCGCGCCGGCGGCGAGCCGGGGCAGGCTGACCAGCCGCCGCCTGCGCGCGAGCAGCGCCAGCCCGGCCACCGCGACCACCGCGAGCGCGGCCAGCGGCCAGACGAGCGCGTTCGAGTACGTGACCATGGTCCCGAAGACGCGGAAATAGGTGACGTCGTGATCGGCGGCCAGCGCCTGGAGGTCGGCGTTCCCGAGTGCGCGGGCCAGCGCCAGCATGTTGGAGCCGTGGTGCTGCAGACTGCCCCGGTCGAGGTGGGCGAGCGAGTCGTCGGCGGTGTGATAGCGCGACGAGCCCTCGATGTAGGCGAAGTTCATGCCGCCGAAGCCGCTCTTGGACATCGGGGTGAAGTCCGTGTTGTTGGGGAGCAGCCGGTAAATCTCCACCATCGTGGAGTCGCCGCGCGGGTGCGGCACGGCGCTCGCGAACGTCTCGACCAGCCCGGCGTTCTTCCTGGACGTCTCGAACATCAGTGACGGGCCGCTCACTCCCCTGGCCTCCCAGTTGAGCAGGACCCCGCCCGCGCGGCCCAGGGGGTGCTCCCTGACGAACGCCTCGGCGCCCAGCGTTCCGTCCTCTTCGCCGTCCGTCATCAACAGCACCAGGTCGTTGCGGAGCGCGCCGCCCTTGAGCGCCCGTACCGTCTCCAGCATCGCCGCCACCGCGGCGGCGTCGTCGGAGGCGCCAGGCCCCATCGCCGCGGAGTCGTAGTGCGCGGCGATCAGCACCGTTCCGGTCGGGTCGGCGCCCTTCGCCGTGGCCACGACGTTGTCCACCTGCCCGAACGACGCCAGCCCCGTCGACGGGTTCGCCCCGATCGCCCGCTGGACCCGCACGTCGAGCCCCGCCGCGCGCAGCTGCCCGGCGAGGTAGTCCCTGGCCCGGTCACCTGCCTGGCTGCCGATCGGGCGGCTCTCGGTGGCGAACCTCTCGAGGTGGCGCAGGGCCCGCTCGGCGCTGAACTCCGCGGCCGGCGCGGAGGCGGGCAGCGGCTGCATCGTGCTGTTCGCCATGGCGGTCAACATGATCACTCCGGCGAGCACGAGCAGGGCGCACACCCCCGCAGACGCCCGGCGCGGGAGGTCGAACAACTTTCCCATCATGACCGGGAACGCTAGGTACCCTGGCCAGGGCAGCGGAATGATGTGCGCGCCCGGATAGACCTGCGGTTTTCCACACCATGCGTCCCATATGGCGAGACGATTCGTCTTAGAAAATAAGACATGCCCTAAAGTCCCATGGCATGACACCTTGGGAGATGGTCGCGGTGCTGGCGGCCGGCGTCGTGGGCGGGGGCATCAACACCGTGGTCGGGTCGGGATCGCTGATCACGTTCCCCACACTGCTGGCGGTCGGCCTGCCGCCGATCACCGCGAACGTCTCCAACAACATCGGCCTGGTCCCCGGTGGCCTCACCGGTGCCATGGGCTACCGGCCCGAGCTGAAGGGCCAGCGCGAGCGGCTGCTCAGGCTGGCCCCCGCCTCCGTCATCGGCTCGCTGGCCGGCGGCCTGCTGCTGCTCAACCTGCCCGAGAGCAGCTTCAACATGATCGTCAGCGTGCTGATCGCGCTGTCCTGCGTGCTGGTCGTGATCCAGCCCAGGATCAGCCGCATGCTGGCCGCCCACCCGGGGCGCACGCACGGCGGCCCGTGGCTGTGGCTGGGCACACTGGCGGCCGGCGCGTACGGCGGCTATTTCGGCGCCGGGCAGGGCATCCTGCTCATCGGCCTGATGGGCATCCTCCTGCACGAGGACCTGCAGCGCATCAACGCGGCCAAGAACGTGCTCGCCCTGCTGGTGAACTTCACCGCCGCCGTCCTCTACACGCTGGTCGCCGACGTGGACTGGCTCGCCGTGCTGCTGGTGGCGCTGGGCTCGATGATCGGCGGCTTCCTCGGCGCCCGCGTGGGCCGCAGGCTGCCCGCCCCGATCCTGCGCGGCGTGATCGTCTGCATCGGCGTCGCGGCGATCGTCAAGCTCCTGGCCGCCTAGCTCAGCCGGACACACGCGGGCGAGCGCGGTCACCGCGGGCCACAGCAGCACGACCCCGGCCGCGAACAGGCTGTACGACAGGACCATCTGCTCCGGCCGCGCGGCGTAGGCGGCGAGCTGGTCGGGGAAGAAGTCGCCCTCGCCGGCCCGGATGAGCACCCCGGCGATGAGCAGCGACGGGCCGAGCACCAGACCGGCGCCCTCGACCCAGCGCCCGGGAAGCGTGTGCTTGATCGTCATGCCATCGATCCAAGCGACCGGAGCGCGTCCGCACATGGGCGCTGCCGCGAGAACCCGAGGTAGACCCAGCGCTACCACCCGACGCTGCACCTCTATGCACGGGATCTCGATAGTCTGCGTAGTTTTAGGGACGACCGAATCCTGTGACAGAAGGGACCAGGCACGTGCTCGAAGATGCCGGCCTCCAGGCGCTCCGCGAGGCGGCACGCCTGTCCCCGGACAACCTCCCTCTCCGGCGGCATCTCGCCGAGCAGCTCCTGGCCAAGGGCTATCTGGCCGACGCGGAGGCCGAGTTCCGCGCCGCTCTCGTGCTCGCGCCCAAGGACCCGGACATCACGGCGGGGCTGGCCGAGGCGTTCGTACGGCAGAGTGCCCACAGCGCCGCACTGTCGGTGCTGGAGCCGTTCCTTGCCACACCCGGATATCCGCCGCGCATGGGCGTGCTCGCGGCCAGGGCGCTGCTCGGCGAGGGGGATACGGGCAGGGCGGGCCACCGCTACCACGAGGCGGTCTCCCGTGATCCGTCCGTCGCCGATCCCGAACTGGCCGCCCGCCTGACCGCCCCGCCCCCGCCCCCGCCCGCCGCACCTGCTCACGCGGCACCGGCATATGCCACACCGGCCGACGCGCCTTCGGGGGCCGAGGTGGAGAAGTCGAAGCAGACCTTCGCCGACGTGGCCGGGATGGAGGCGGTCAAGGAGTCGCTGCGGGTGAAGCTGCTGCTGCCGATCCAGCAGCCCGAGCTGTTCGCCGCGTACGGCAAGCGCGCCGGCGGCGGCGTCCTGCTGTACGGCCCGCCGGGGGCCGGCAAGACCCACCTGGCCAGGGCCGCGGCCGGCGAGCTCGGCGCGGCGTTCGTCAACGTCGGCCTGGCCGACATTCTCGACATGTACGTCGGCTCCAGCGAGCGCAACCTGCGCGCGACCTTCGACCTGGCCCGCCGCAACCGCCCGTGCGTGCTCTTCTTCGACGAGGTGGACGCGCTGGCCGCGCGCCGCTCCGACATGCGCCAGGCGCACACCCGGCAACTGGTCAACCAGTTCCTGGCCGAGCTCGACGGCGTGGACCAGAGCGCCAACGAGGGCGTGCTGGTGCTGGCCGCCACGAACGCGCCCTGGTACATCGACGTGGCGTTCCGCCGCCCGGGGCGCTTCGACCAGCTTGTGTTCGTGCCGCCGCCGGACGCCGCGGCGCGCGCGGCCATCCTGCGCATCCTCTGCCGCGACAAGCCGCTGGCCGAGATGGACTTCGACGCGGTGGCGAAGGTCACCGACCACTACGTCGGCGCGGACCTCAAGGGCCTGGTGGACCGCGCGGTGGAGGTCAAGCTCCAGCAGTCGATCAGCGCGGGCCGCCCCATCCCGATGACCACCGGCGACCTGCTGGCCGCCGCCCAGGGCGTCCGGCCCACGGCGGTACGCGAGTGGCTGGCCACCGCGCGCAACTACGTGCTGCACGCCAACGAGTCCGGCGCGTGGGACGAGCTGATGCCCTGGATCAAGGGCAAGTGGTGAACGTCGGCGAGTCGATCAATCGCGGGAAGACGCTGCTTCAACTACGCCGCCCAGCGGACGCCGAGCGGGAGCTGCGCGGCGTGCTCGCCGTCGAGCCGCAGCAGGGCATGGCGCAATGCCTGCTCGCCCTGGCCCTCATCCAGCAGGGCAGGGCAGGCGAGGCGGTGGCCGTGGCGCAGGAGGCGGTGCGGCTGGCACCCGATCACTGGTACTCGCACTACGTGGCCGGACAGGTGTACTACCGTGCGAACCTGGCCGACCACGCGATCGCCGCCGCCCAGGCTTCGCTGGCCGCGGATCCCGGACAGGCGGCGGTCTGGGAACTGCTCGCCCGCGGGCACATGCTGAAGGGCCAATGGCGCCAGATGGCCGATGCGGCCCGCCGCGGGCTGGCCATCGATCCGGAAGTGCCGGACCTGGTGAGCCTGCTGTCGCTGGCCCACACCAAGCTCGGGGAGGCAGAGCCGGCCAGGGCCGCCGCGGCGCACGCCCTACGGCTCGATCCGGAGAGCGCCACCGCGCACCTGGTGTCCGGCAGGGCGGCGCTGGCCTTCGGCGACCCCAAGGCGGCCGTCGACTCCTTCCGCGAGGTGCTCCGCCTCGACCCGGGTTTCGGTTCGGCCAGGGACCTCCTGGTGACGGCGCTCAAGCAGCGCAACCCGCTCCAGCAGACGCTGTCGAAGCTGCGGCGCCGCTACCGCGGCGGCTGGCGGCTGGTGTTCCTGCTGCCCGTGGCCCCGCCGCTCATCGCCGTCTTCGTCCTCGTCGCGCTGCTGCACTGGGCGGCGTGGGTCTCCGAGTCGGTGACCGTGCTGCGGCTGGCCCGCGCCAAGGCCACCCGGCTGCTGTTCGAGGGCGCCGAGGCCCGCGTGGCCCTGGCGTGCTGCGCCCTCGTCGCCGGCGGGACGGCGGTGCTCGGGCTGGGCATCGCGCTCGGCCTGGAGGCCGTGGGTACGGCGGGTGTGGCGGTCATGGCCCTGGTCACTGCCGTGCAGGAGGCCACGCACACCGGGTCGCCCCGCGGCCGCAAGACGCTCTACGGCTGGACCGGCCTGCTGGTGGCGACCATCGCCGTGGCCGTGATCGCCGGCGCCCCCGTCGTCGCACTGGTGAGCGTGTACGCCGAGCTCGGCACGATCTGGGTAGCGGCGGGCGTACGGCGCTTCTTCCTGGACCACAGCGCCGCCGAGGGCTAGCCCTTCGGGCGGGTGCGGACGATGGCGTGCGCCTCCTCTTGGCCCATTCTGAACATGCGCAGCAGCTGCTCGGCCAGTTCGTCTGGTGAGTCCTCGTCCACCTGACCCCGCCACGCGCGCTCCCGCCACAACGGCGGGACCGCCCCGACACCACCAAACCGTGATCAAGAGTCGTCACCGACGGCCAGACCGCTCGCGTCCGCTGAGTCGATCGCGTTCATGAGGCGGGAATAAAGCAGGGGATCGGCATCACCCACCAACTCCAGTGCCGAGCGCCAGTTTCGTACGGCTTCTTCCCCGTGTCCTGCTTGCTCACGCAGCCGCCCAACGAGCTCCAGCACCCGAGCGCGCCATACAGCAGCCGGCCCGAGGTCGCCGAGTGCTTGTAGAGCCTGGTCAAGTCTTCCCATGGCCATTTGAGGCTGGCCGCGTGCCACATCGAGTTCGGCCAAGGACAGGAGCACCCGACCCCGAATGAGAAGGTCTTGCGCATGATCCGCGGCGGCAAGGGCCGCGTTGAGACTGGCCTCAGCCAAACTGAACGACGATTGCCGGGTTCGAACGATGCCGATGCCCAACAGTGTGTACGCCTGCCCAGTGACATCCCCACTAGACTCGGTGATCGTATTGGCCGCACTGAACATCTCCCTCGCAGACTCCAGGAGCCGTGTCTGCAGATAGAACTCACCGAGCTGATGCAGGGTCTGTGCGGTGACCCGTTGCGCGCCGAGCCGCCGACATACTTTGAGGGCCTGTTGGAGCAGACTTTCGGCAGTCGCATTCTGTTGTTGATCCATATGGATCAAAGCGATGTCCTTGAGCATGTGCGCCTCACCGATGAGGTCACCTGCCTCCTGGAACCCCTGCAGCGCCTCCGCGTACCGAGCCAGTGCCACCCCGTATCGGCCGGCCAGTCGATCCAGATAGCCCAGCCCGCCCAGAGCCAGGGCACGCCCATGCGTGTCACCAAGCTCATCCATGATCTTGAGGGCGCGCTCGAAGTAGCTCGAAGCATCTTTCAGATGACTGGTGAGGGCGAGTATGCCCAGCGAATACAGTATTGCGGCCTGGCCGCGACGGTTGCGGGTCTCATTGACCAAACCCAGGGCAGCCTCATGGGTCTCACGCCAGTCAGTGACATGTGAATCCGGCTGGAAGAGAGTCACTGAGGTCAAGGCCAGGTCCCAGCACAGCTCGTCGAAACCGGCTCCGGCAGCCCGGAAAATCGCAGCGACGAGCGCCTCATGCTCACGCCGGAACCAGCGCATGGGAGATTGAAGCAGAGTGTCAACGATGTCTTCGGGGAGGTGCCAGCGTTCGGCGGTTCCATGCAAGACGCTGTAGTCGCCGCCGTAGACCCGACGATGGGCTTCAGCGGCGAGGGTCAGCCAGCACCCGAGGTATCTGCGTATCGATGCTATTCGCTCGGTGGTCGACTCGTCGTCTACCAACCGCTCCGTCAGGTAGATCCGCACAAGGTCGTGCACCTGGAAACGCACGGATCCGTCCGCTGTTCGCCTGACCTCCACGAGCCGGGCGTCCACGAGGTTCTCCAGCATGTTCTCCGCGGCTTCCAAATCGCGATCCAGCAAAGGAGCGCATACCCAGGACGCGAACTCGATTGAGCCGAGCAGCCCGAGACGCCGGAGAAGGGTCTGACTCTCCTTGTCCAGATTCTGATAGGAGAGCGATATCGTCGCCCGCATGCTCATGCATCCCAGGTCGAGTTCGTCCAGCCTGCGTTTCTCGTTTTCAAGTCGACGAACCATCTGGTGAATAGCCCAATGAGGCCTTGCGGCAAGCTTTGCCGCCACGATGCGAATCGCCAAGGGGAGATATTCGCAGAACCTGACCAGATCACGTACAGAGTGCAGCTCGGCTTCCGCTCGCGCAGGGCCGATCAACTGCGTCACAAGATTTACGCTGGATTGCTCGTCAAGAGGGGCGATTTCAAATTGCTGACCTCCGCATACCAGTCCGGTCAGACGGTTCCGGGTGGTGATGATGACTGCGCAACGGGGCGTTCCGGGCAGAAGTGGTGTTACCTGGAACATGCTGTCGACGTCATCCAGAACGATCAGAACACGGCGCTCGGCCAGCAGACTCCGGTACAAGGCAGCCCGATCGTCCATGCTGGGCGGAAGCGTGGACGGTTCGACACCGAACGAGCGGAGGATCTGCTCCAGCAGGCTGGCGGGGCTTTTCTGTTGCCCATTTCCATCCTGGAGCCGGGCAAACAGCTGTCCGTCAGGATATTCATCCTTGATCAGATGTGCGGCATGAATCGCGAGGGAGGTCTTCCCCACACCCCCAGGCCCGGTGAACGTGACAACCGCCACGGACTCTGAGCTGGATGCTCGGCCTGGTGACAGGATGGTGCGCACCTGGCGGAGAAGGGCATCCCTGCCTACTATGTCGCCTGAGGTCGCAGGGAGCTGGCGTGGTATGGGAACTGCAGGGGCGCTTTCGGCGTTGTACTCCGATCCGGCCGGACTGCGGAGCTCGGGGGCATTCTGCAGAATCGCCTGTTCGAGGGCGCGCAATTCCGGGTCAAGGTCCAGCCCCAACTCCTCTTGGAAGGTGTCGCGTCCCTTCCTGTACACCTCAAGGGCCTCTGCCTGCCGGCCAGACCTGTACAGCGCCAACATCAGCTGTGCGCGAAATCTCTCACGCAGCGGATTCTCTGCCACCAACTCGGTCAGCTCGCCGACTACTTCATTATGGCGTCCGAGCGCGAGCTCCAGTTCGAGACAGCTTTCCAGCGCTACGAATATCTTTTCGTTCAGCCTGGTCGCCGCGGACTGAACGAGCCTGCTCGACACTCCGGTCATGGCAGGGCCTCGCCATAGTTTTAGCGCGGCCCTCAAATGCTGCACCGCTTCTTCCGGTCGCTTTTCTGCGGCCGCGGCTTCCCCTCTCGCCGCCAGACGTTCGAAGACCTTGACATCCAAGGCGTCATCGGACACGTGAATCAGATAGCCGGGTGAACGTGTCGTGATGACCCCGCTGCCGTCCGAGTGGCCGAGCAGGCGTCGTAACGCCGACACGGTGAACTGGACTTGGCTCTTGGCAGTAGAAGGCGGATCCGCGTCCCATAAGGCATCAATTAACCGCCTGACCGAAACTACCTGATTCGAATCTAGGAGAAGCATGGATAACATAATCTCCTGCCGGGGCGCAGAAATGCCGATCGGCTTGCCGTTGAGCACGATCTCCACAGATCCCAGCAGCCTGAATTCGAGCATAAACGTTCCTTTGAGAGGGTACGTCCTTTGTTGCAGGGCTTCTCATCGTCGCCAACACGTTGACTGTGAGGAAAGCGCCGCGCACGCGACATGCTGGGGTTCGATACGCTCCATGCCATCTCCCCAGCCAGGACGACGACGCCAGTTCAATCCGCATGTGTCCTGGGCGCTCGCTCTCATCCACGTGTTCCCCTGTCAACACTGAGCCGGGCGTATAGACCAACGAGGACATTGGGCGACTTGGCTGCGTAGCACGCCGAAGCCGTCAAGCGTCTTTAACCTCCTGGACGAATTGTCTACTGGAATCTACCGAAATGTCTACAAGTTCCCAATGTTTTTGATCACGGGGGAGACCTTGCTGGCTAACTCGCCTTCAGACTGCTTGTGCTTCCTCTGCCAGTTCAAGGCGGGCGAGATGGTTGGTTCGGCCTCGATCGAGGAGGTGCCGTTCCACCAGGCATCCAGCCGGATCAGGTTGAGTGTGACGGCGGAGAAGACGTGTTCAAGGTGGACCTTCTTGATCTCTCGGGAGTGGGCGCGACGCAGGCCGATGGCCGAGCGGATCGTCCCCTCGACTCCGGCGCAGATCTTGTACTGGTCCTGCCGCTGCCGGCTGGCCTGTTCGGCACGGGCGGCTTCCAGGCCCGTTGGAACGGCTGCGGTGAAGGGTGAGCTGACAACGTTCTCGGGTGGAGGTCGTGCAGAGCGCGCGGACCGGGCACGGACGGCATGACGTGGTGGAAAAGGTGACCACATGGCATCGGTGCCGCGCTGGACGCATGGGCTCCACGAGGTGCTCCGGCGTCCTTGCGGGCAGGTGACCTGCTGGTTGTCCCAGTCCACGGTCAACGCGCTCCGGTCATACCCGCTCCGGGCGCGAGCCTGAGGCGATTGATCCACCAGCACGGGAGTGACGAATGTCAGGGCGTAAGCCTCACGCGCACCGACAACCAGCTCCGCCAAGGCGTAGCCGGAGTCGACGTAGTGCTCACCTGCACCCATGTGATCAGCGCGGTGCGGGACTTGAACCGGTTGGAGCTGGCCGGGGATTGTGTGCGTGCGGCGTTGGAGGCGATCACGGCCGCAATTCCGGGCTGGACCGGGCGGGTGCTGGAGGAGAGCGGCTATGCCGAGCGGTATTGGGCGCGCGTGGACTCTGGCGGTTGCCGACCTCGCAGGCCAAGCGCGATCAACTTGCCGTCACCTATGGTCGGACGCGCTGCCAGGCGCGACTCCCGCGTGCGGCAGGTGCGCTCTAGTCGGCGGCGAGCACGCCCCCGGCTGCGCCGATGCCGACGTGCTGCTGCCCGGTCTGGCCGGACGCCTCGATGAGATCACCGGGGTGGACACCTCGTGCGCTCAGGTCATCATCGCCGAACTCGGCACCGACGTGTCCGCCCAGTTCCCGACCCCGGCGCATGCCGCCGCCTGGGCCAAGCTGGTCCCCATCGCCCACCAGTCCGGCGCGCCTCGCGGACCGGCCCGCCGGGTAAAGGCAACCGCTGGTTACGCGGCGCGCTTGGGGACCGCCGCGATGGCAGCCGCCAAGAGCAAGGGCACCTTCCTCGGCGAGCGCTACCAGCGGATCCGTCGCCGCCGCGGCAAACAGAAAGCCCTGTTCGCAATCGCCCGCACCATCTTGGAGATCGCCTACCGGCTGATCGCCGATGCCACGCTCCGCCCTTCCACGACCTGGGCGCCGAGTACTGCGACACGCTCAACCCGGACAAACGTACCCGCAGCAAGATCCGGGAACTGGAACGACTCAACCCCAGCTCGTAAGTCCCCGGCACCCCGCTGGCCGGTCAACACTTCACGTTCATGCAGCTCAAGAGCATCACCCGCGCTGGAGCAGCGGTGGGTTGCCGACGTGCGCCTACCAAACGGTCCTAATTTCCGACCAGGATGGAAGAAGGCCCACCTCGAACACGTCTACTCCGCCGTCGCGCTCAACCTGGTCCGCCTGGGCGCATGATTGGAACGGCCACCCACTCGACCGGACCCGCACCAGACACCTCGCCCGCCTCGAACTCGCCTTGGCCGCCTGATCAGAATTAGCCACCAAGGTGACCTGATACGACAGATGCGCCTACATATTCCTGGGCGCTCTCACGATCGTAAACCTGGCCATCTGGCTCCGAACCTGATCAAGAAACAGCTCGTCGGGCGGACGTCGCCATCCCGCCGTGGACCGAGGGCTACAAGCCCCGACCTTTCGCGTACGGATCCACGACCGTGCGTTCTTCCTGGTCAAGCGCCTGATCTGCCCGGCGGCTTTGGCGGCTCCGCATCGGCCGGCGAGAGCTCACTTCGTCGTTCCGGGCACACCCCACGGAGGACCGTCGATGGCGGACGAAGCCTGAGCGAAGCAAGTGACTGTTCTTGTGGTGCGAACCATCTCAACCTCCCGGGCAGTTGCGTTATGTACGTAGCCCCACTACAGACAACCCAGATGTCAGATCACTATTACCGTGCTGTCGGCGCCGGCCATCTTTCATGATTGCGCGATAATAGCATCGCGATAGCAGCCCCGGAGAGCCTGTGTGTCATCGCTCTCGGATGGGACTCCTGCAATGAACATCACGGTGGATGTGATCGACTGGACGAACGGTCGTCCTGCGTCAGGTATAGCTGTTCGCCTCGAACGCCATGTTGGTGGAATCTGGGAAGAACCCGTAAAACGCTATACCGATGAAAATGGCTGGCTCACCGCTTGGCAGTCTGAGTTAGCAACGGCCACCGGCCTCTATCGCCTTGAATTCAACACGGACGAGTATTATGCGACCTTGGGCATCATCCCTTTCAATCCACGGGTTGCAGTGACATTCCGCATACGCGAGCCGTTTGAAGATTACCACCTCCCGGTGCTGGTCACCCCTTACGGGTGCCTGGCCTACAGAACGACATCCCCACGGAAGCCTGCCCAGAAATAGCGCTGCCAGATGAAAGGCTGTGAAAGAATGCCGATCAGCAAGTCCTACAACACCTACTCCACGCTTCAGCGACCGGAGTTCCGAAAGCGCGTCGAAGCGCTGCTTGACCAGTTCCAGGAGGAGTTCTACAAGGACCCCGAGGCGCAGAAGATGCTCAACAACGACTTCTTCTCGCTCGAACTCTACAAGCGGCACAACATCGAGACGATTCTCCGGATCGTGCTCAGGCGCCCCATCGATCCACTGATCGCGAACTACTGGGCATCTCGGAACTCCAAGCTCTGCAAGGAGTGGGCCCTCTACGGGGCGGAGGAAGGCCGCCACGACCGGATGTTCGCCCGTGACATGCATCTCGTCGGCGTGACCGACGAGGAGATCTACTCGACGCCGCCCACCTTCGCAACTGAGCTGCTCACCGGTTACTACTACTACACCCTCGCCACTGACGGCCCGCTCGGTGCGATGGCGGCTGTCTTCTACCTGGAGTCGGTTGCCGATCGGACCCAGCCGGCCTGGCTGGACGTGATGGAGCAGCATATCGGTAAGGACAAGACTCGGGGCGCGCGCGCTCATCTGAATCTGGATGAGGAGGACGAACACGTAGACCTGGTCTGGAACATGATCATGAATGTGGTGAAGACCGAGGAGGACGAGGAAGCCGTCATTCGTCACCTCACCAAAATCAACGCGCTCTTCATCGCCTACTTCTTTGAAGTCAACGAGATCTCCGAGAAGAGGAGCGCGGCGACCGCGTCGCAGCAGGCCATGGCCGCGCCCTTGGCCGCGGTGAAGACTGCCGTCAGACAGTCTTGAGCAGTTCCACCAGAGGGTCTTGGGCAGCGCGATCCGCCGCGATCGCGCCGCCCTGCCCGAGCAGAAACAGATGACCACGTACTCAACATGCTGCTGGAGAAGCCATGCATATCGGGTTCGTCAAGGAGCTGACCCGCCAAGACATGGAAGACGTGGTGGCGCTCCTAGATCAGGTGGCGCTCAAGGAGGCGACAAATGGGTACTACGAACCCTTGTCATCCGACTTGAGGCAAGAATTGATGGAGAGCATCAATGACGGCCTCAAGAAAGGCGTCTGCCATGTCCTCATCGCCCGGAACGAAGCTGAGCGCATCATCGGCATGATCACGCTTGAACAGCAGAAGCTCCCTGCACAGAAGCACATCATCGCGGTGAAAAGATGCGTCATCGACGACACTTATCGCGGATCCATGCTGCTCAGCCAAGGCCTCATAGATGTCCTGGAAAAGGCAAAGGACCTCGGCTGTGAGCAGATGATACTCGACGTCCGTAGCGACGGCCCCGTGGAGCTGTGGCGACGGCTCGGGTTCCAGGAATACGGACGCCTGGAGGACTACGCACGGATAGGTGGAGACGTTTATTGCGGCGTCTACATGTCGGCGAGTGTTCGGGACCTGCGCGCACTCGCCGGCCTCAGCACGGACTATCCAGTCCCTTCCCTCATGATGTGACCTGGTCCTCTAGCCGCTCAAGCGCATGAATGCCTGCACCCGGCGAAGGGCGAGTGGGGCTACCACTGAACGGAGCTCCACCCGCCCCGAACCAGCAGTGCCTCGTGCGGCCGACAACACTCTCACTTATTGAATGACCAGACGCCAAGGAGCGCTCCGCTATATGAGCGAGCATCGCGCCGCTGATATCGCCACGACATCAGCGATGTACGATTTTGTCCAGGAACGAGAGTCGGCAGCCCGTACCTATGCCAATCGCTTCAAGCTGGTCTTCGAACGAGCCTCGGGGATGCGGCTCTACGACCTGGAGGGCCGTGAATACCTCGATTGTCTCGCTGCAGCCGGTACTCTGGCGTTGGGGCACAACCATCCACGGATCCAGGGAGCGGTCGAGGAGTTCCTCGGGTCTGGCGCGCTTCAGCAGGCCCTTGACCTCACTACTCCGGTGAAATATCACTTCCTGAAGAGGCTCTACCAATGCCTGCCTGCGAGGTTCGCCGAGAACGCCCGAGTGCAGTTCTGTGGCCCCACTGGCGCTGATGCGATTGAGGCAGCGCTGAAGCTGTTCAAAACGGCGACGAAACGTAACTCGATTATAGCGTTCCACGGCGCATATCACGGTATGACGAGCGGCTCATTGGCGCTGACCGGCAATCTTACTGCCAAGAACTTCATGGGTGGTCTCATGCCGGATGTGCACTTCATGCCATACCCGCACCCGTACCGCTGTCCGTTCGGCCTTGGCGTCGAAGGCTACCGCGCTTCGTTGGCATATATGGAGCAGGTATTGAGCGATCCCGAGAGCGGGATCACGTTGCCTGCTGCCGTGGTCGTGGAAGTCGTGCAGGGCGAGGGTGGTGTGATTCCGGCTCCTATTGACTGGCTACGCGGCCTGAGGAGAATCACCGCGGAGGCCGAGGTTCCGCTGATCATCGACGAGATTCAGACGGGCTTCGGCCGAACCGGCGAGATGTTCGCCTTTGAGGCGGCGGATATCGAGCCGGATGCGGTTGTGGTGTCGAAAGCACTTGGTGGTGGATACCCGCTGGCGCTCATGCTTTATCACAAGCGATACGACGCCTGGACGCCCGGTGCGCACGCCGGGACGTTCCGCGGGAACCAGATAGCCATGGTCGCCGGGACAGCGACCATGGACATCCTGCTGGAGGATGAGCTGATCAAGGCGGTACAGGAAAAGGGGGAGTATCTCGCAGTCCGGCTGGCGGAGCTGGCCGACCGCTATCCCCGCGTCGGGGACGTGCGAGGCCGCGGACTCATGTGGGGGCTGGAGATAGTCGATCCGGACGGTCCGTTGGACATGGTCGGAAACCCACCGCCTGATGGCATGGCGGCACGCGCGATACAGCGAGAGTGTCTCGCCAACGGCTTGATACTCGAGACCGGCGGCAGGCATGGGAGCGTGGTCAGGATATTGCCGCCACTCATCATCAATCCACTGGAACTAGACGAAGTCGTAGCGAGGCTGGATCGTGCCCTGTGCGCCATCCACGGTTAAGTCACGAGCGAGATATTTCGGTTCGTCCAGTGCCCGGTCATATCAAGGAACGTCATGCCACCTGTTGACTGGCGGTTGCGATACGTTGCTCTCGCGCTCATCTGGGGTTCTAGCTTCTTGTTCATCGTTATCGGGGTTGAAGTCCTCGCGGCCCTGCATGTGGCTCTGGCGCGTGTCGCGTTGGGAACGATAGCGCTCTCCCTGATTCTGCTTATACGGCGCGAACAAATTCCTCGCGGGTGGATGATATGGGGTCACCTGGCGGTCGTAGGCTTTTTCTATAATGCATTGCCCTTCACCCTTCTGGCGTACGCAGCGGAGCGCATCCCGTCATCGCTGTCCGGCATCTTGAATGCGACGACCCCGATCTTCACGCTCCTCGTTGCATTCCTGGTGTTGAAGGAAGGGAAGAATCGCTGGCAGACCATAGGGATTCTGTGCGGCTTCGCCGGTGTGGTCGTCATCATGGCTGGCGACCTGGGCGGGCTGCCGGGAACTTTGTCTGATGGCTATCAAGTCGGTGTTGCCTTCGTGCTGGGCGCATCTGCATGCTATGGCGCGGCAAGCGTCTATACCCGGCGGTTTCTGACCGATTCTGGATACTCGACTGTTTCCTTGTCCGTCGGCCAGGTGGCGTGCGCGACTGTTCAACTCGGTCTGATAACCCCTTGGTTCACTCAGGCGCCAGGGCATCTGCCGCCCCGTGTCGTCCTCGCGATGCTCGCCCTGGGCGCGCTGGGAACAGGGGTTTCCTACGCTCTCTACTATGGGTTGATCCGGGACGCCGGCGCCACGATGGCGTCGACTGTGACGTACCTGTTTCCGGTGGTGGCACCCGTGCTCGGCGTCTTGCTGTATGGAGAGATTCTCACCTGGAATCAGGTCGCAGGGGGAGCGACGATCATATTCGGAGCGATACTTACGCGTCGTTCGACCAAGATGCTTTGAGGCATAGTCTTCGCATGGAAGATGGACGGAGTCAGGATGAAACACGGGCCATGTATCCTTCCCTTCACTCTGGCGCTAGGCGTCGGCTCTTCGTCTTATCGGTCCGAGGAATCGAATGATCTCGCGTTTGACACGCCATGTCTTGAGGACGGTAAGGAGCTTTGGCGGATCGCGCGTGACTCAAAGGCCTTGGAGTTGAACTCCTCCTACGCCTATGTGCTGTGGTGTCGTGATTTCGCGGCTACGTCAATCGTCGCACGATCAGGCGGCACCCCCTGCGGCTTCGTGGCTGGCTACAGCCGTCCAGACGAGCCCGATACAGTTTTCGTTTGGCAGGTGGCGGTTGACGCCGGGCAGCGTGGCCGTGGCGTGGGCCGTAATATGCTCCACTGCCTCGTGGACAGCAGATATCGATTTCTTGAGGCCACCGTGTGCCCCGATAATGTCGCATCCGCCCGACTCTTCACATCGTTCGCCCGTAGCTGTGCCGCACCGGTGAAGCGCACACCGCTGTTCGGTGAGGAATTGTTTCCAGATGCGCACGCGCCAGAAACGCTTTACCGTATCGGACCGCTCACTGGAAGAGAGGATGGGGATGCGGTCTCGTAAGACTACCGTGCTCCCGATGGCCAATGAATGTAACCAATAGCCATCCATCTTTGGAGTCGTTTCTCCCCATGGATGGTGCGACGTTCCAAGATCAAATCGTACGGCTTCGTCGTGCGTTGCATCGCGAGCCTGAATTAGGTCTTGAGCTGCCGCGCACGCAAGAAAAGGTGCTCGAGGCGCTGGGCGGGCTGCCGTTGGAGATAACGACTGGCAAGTCGCTGTCGTCCGTGACCGCCGTGCTTCATGGCAGAAGTCCGGGGCCAGCTGTGCTCCTCCGAGCTGATATGGATGCATTGCCGCTGGATGAGCTGTCCGGCGTTGCCTACGCCTCACTCCTCCCCGGCCGTATGCACGCCTGCGGTCACGACCTGCATACAGCTATGTTGGTCGGCGCGGCACGGTTGCTGGCCGGCAAGGATTTCGCCGGCAGCGTGATCTTCATGTTCCAGCCAGGCGAAGAGGGTTATGGTGGCGCGAAGCACATGATCGACGAGGGTGTGCTGGAGGCGGCCGGACAGCTGCCTGTCGCCGCCTACGCCCTGCACGTCGCCGCCTCCCAACTGCCATCTGGTTGGTTCATGACCCGGCGGGGGCCCATAATGGCCGCCGTGGACGAGGTGCACGTCACAGTACATGGAGCGGGGGGACACGGTTCCCAACCGCATCTGGCAAGGGACCCGATTCCTCCGACCTGCGAGATGGTGACTGCACTACAAACCTTCGCGGCAAGGGCCTTCGACGCCTTCGATCCCATTGTGCTTTCGGTCGGCAGCCTACACGCGGGGAGCAAGGCCAACACTCTCCCAGCGGAGGCGTACTTCGAATTCACCATCCGTTCCATGTCCCCGACAGCCCAAACCCGCGCAAGAGAGGGCGTGGCGCGTGTGCTGCGCGGCATCGCGAGCGCTCATGGGCTTACTGTCGACGTCGATTTCGACAGCAGCCACCCCGTCCTGGTGAACGATTCGGGCGAGGCTGAGCACGCAGCGGATACGGTGAGCCGTGTCTTCGGTCCGGATCGCTTTGTCTGGGCGCCCAACCCATTAACGGCGTCTGAAGACTTCGCGTACGTTCTCGACCGGGTGCCTGGGTCGCTTGTCTTCCTTGGCGCGTGTCCACCCGATCGCGATCTCCTTACTGCGCCTTTCAATCATGCAGCCGATGTGGCGTTCGATGACGCTGTGCTGACCGATGGAGCTGTGCTCCTCTCCGAGCTCGCGCTTCGGAGACTGGCGGCCTCGCAGAGGCGACCGGACTTTGGAAGGGCTGCCACATAGCTTGCGGTTTGCCCCGACTCGTATCCCGGCACCCTGCCGTCCTGCGGTTTTCCTCACCTCGGAAACGGCCATGCGCCTCATTCCGGCCCTATCCCAGCCGTCCATAGCCTCTGAGGCATGACGGAGGGCTGATGGAAGCCCCGCCGCGAGCTGGGCGTCGAGGGCGGGCTTGGGCTGCTGTCCGGCGTGATTGCCGGGGCCGGGCTGATCTGGGCGCTGCTCGCCGCGCGAGACGGGCGGCTCACCGCGGGCGACATAGCCCCGCTCGCTACCTCGATCGTAACCCCGAGTGCGACGCTGACCAACGGGGTGATGAAGTAGCCGAGCGAGGCATCGACCACGTGGCCGTTCATCGTCGCCCAGATGAACAACGCCCAGTTGGCGGAGGTCAGGACGCCGGCGAGGGCGAGCAGTGCCAGGTCGCGCGGACGGCACACGATCGCCGCCACCTGCCGGCGGCGGCCGAGCGCGAGCACCAGGATCCCGACCGCGACCGGCGACCAGAGCACGCGCAGGGCCAAGATCTCGACCGCGCCCGTGGGCTCGACCATCGGCCAGTAGAGTGCCGACAATCCCCAGAGAAGGTACGCCGCCACGCCGAGGAGGACACCTTGGCGAGAAGCGGACATCCATCAACAGTACTCTCGTTCCTCCCCGGCAAGCGGCCGTGCCGAATGTATCTGTGGCGTACCTCGCTGGTATGTGAATTGTCAGGCCCGTTTCTAACGTCTTCGGTGATCCCAAAAACGCCCGACGAGAGGCGGTTCACATGAAGATCGGAAAGCTGAGCGACTGGCTGCTGGCCAAGGTGCTCCCTGAGCAGTCGGCGCAGGCCGCGTGTCCGTGCTGGTGGGAGGGCACCACGTGCCTGATCCGCAAGTGCTGCACCTGGGGTGCCTCCTGCGGCACCGGCGAGTCGTGCGGTCCCTGGCAGTACACCTGCGGCTGACGGCCACGTAGATGACCATGTTCGCGTGGACGGCCGGTCTCCTCGCCGTCGCCGTGCTCCTGCCGGCCCTTCTGGTCCTGCGGCGCCGGCTCACCGTCGTCGTGGTGTCCGGCCTCAGCATGGAGCCGACCTTCCACGCGGGCGACCGGCTCCTGGTCAGGCGGACCGGGCTGGCCAGGATCTCGGCCGGGGACGTCGTCGTGTTCGAGACGCCCGACTGGCTGGAGACCGGCGAGCCCCTGCCGCCCGAGCGGCGCTGGATGGTCAAGCGAGCGGTGGCGCTTCCCGGCGATCCCGTCCCCGACTCGGTCCGGCCGGTGGTGCCGGATCGCCGGGTGGCGCCGGACCGGCTCGTGGTGCTGGGCGACAACCTCTCGGCCAGCTTCGACTCCCGCCAGTGCGGCCTCATCGACGGGGGCACCCTGCTCGGAGTGGTGCTCCGCCGCCTGTCCTGACTCGGCGACGACCTGATCAACCTGCTTCCTGACCTGGAGTCCAGCCATGCCCTACCTCGTCACCTTTGTCACCTTCCTGTGCGTACTGTGCCTGCTGAACCTGATGCTGACCGTCGGTGTGATCCGGCGGCTGCGCAAGCACTCCGAGGCCCTCGCCTCGCGGTCCGCCGACGGGCGGCAGGCGATACTGACCGAGGGCTCGGTCGCGCCGCCGTACACCACCGTGGCCACCGACGGATCCGCCGTATCCAGTGAGCTGATCACCGAGCCGGTCCTCGTGGGCTTCTTCTCGCCCGGCTGCGACGCCTGCCACGAGGCGATGCCGGGCTTCCTCGACATGGCCGCGAAGTTCCCCCGCGAGCAGGTGCTCGCCGTGGTCGTCGACCAGAAGGGCGGCCTGGCGGGGCCGCAGCGGGAGCAGCTGGAGCCGGTCGCCCGCGTGGTGGTCGAGGACATGGACGGGCCGGTCACGTCGGCGCTGCGGGCGCAGGCGTTCCCGGTGTTCGCGCTGGTGGGCGGCGGCGGCCGGATCCTGGCCAGCGGGCTGCGGCTCGGCCAGGTCGTCGCACTCGCCCGGGCATAGCCGCCGTGACGCAGGCAGCGGAGGTGAACGGAGCCGGGTCGGCGGTGGCGGGAGGGCCGGACGTGCGGATGAAGGCCAGCCCGGCGGCCCTGGCGCGCGCGCTCGGCCTGGCCTGGCGGTCAGGCCCGTGGCACATCCTCGCGTACGCGGTGCTGGCCCTGCTCGAAGCGGCCGTGCCCGTGACCGCCGCCTGGCTGACCAAGTCGGCGCTGGATGTGATCGCCCACCGGCAGAGCGGCGCGTCCGCGCTGGTGGCCGTGGGCGTGGCGCTGGCGGCGGCCGGCGTGGCGGCGATCGCGCTCCCGCACGTCTCCCGCTACGTACGCAAGGAGCTCGAGCGCCGCACCGGCCGCCTGGCTCAGGACCAGCTCTTCGCCGGCGTCGAGCGCTTCACCGGCCTGGCCAGATTCGAGGACCCGGCGTTCCTGGACCGGATGAGCCTCGCCCACACCTCGGGCGGCGCCACCCCGAGCGCGGTGGTCGCCGGGACGCTGGCCATCTGCCGCGGGCTCGTCACGGTGCTGGGCTTCCTCGGGGCCCTGCTGGTCGTCAACCCGCTGCTGGCGGGCGCGGTCCTGGTGGCGGCTCTCCCCGCGCTGGCCGCCGAGCTGCGCCTGTCACGCCAGCGGGCGTCCATGATGTGGCGGATCGGGCCGATGGAACGCCGGCAGCTGTTCTACCGGCAGCTCCTTACCAGCGTCCGCGCCGCGAAGGAGCTGCGCCTGTTCGGCGCGGGCCGGTACTTCCGGTCCAGGATGAACGCCGAACGTGCCGCGGCCGACTCGGAACGCCGCCACCTCGACCGCCGCGAGCTGGTCGTCGAGGGCGGGCTCGGGCTGCTGTCCGGCGTGATCGCCGGGGCCGGGCTGATCTGGGCGCTGCTCGCCGCACGAGACGGGCGGCTCACCGCGGGCGACATAGCCCTGCTCGCCACCTCGATCGTAGGCGTGCAATCGGCGCTCGCCGCGCTGGTCAGCGAGGTCACGATGGCGCACCAGCAACTCCTGAACTTCGACCACTACCTGGCCGTGACCGGCGCGGAGCCCGACCTGCGGCAACCGGCGCGACCGGTGTCCCCGCCGGCGCTGCGGCACGGCATCGAGTTCCGCGACGTATGGTTCCGCTACTCCCCCGAACATCCCTGGTCGCTGCGCGGCGTCAGCTTCACGATCCCGTACGGCTCGGCAGTCGCACTCGTCGGCAGGAACGGCGCGGGCAAGAGCACGATCGTCAAGCTGCTGTGCCGGTTCTACGACCCGGACCGGGGCACGATCCTGTGGGACGGCGTCGATCTGCGCGATCTCGACCCCGAGGAGCTGCGCGGCCGGATCGGCGCGGTGTTCCAGGACTACATGGAGTACGACCTGACCGCCGCCGAGAACATCGCGATCGGCGACGTGGCGGGGAGCGACAACCTGACCGCCTCCGCCGCCCGGATCGAGGCCGCCGCCAGGAAGGCCGGCGTCCACGACGCGGTAAGCGCTCTGCCGCGCGGCTACGACACGCTGCTGACCAGGATGTTCTTCGGACCCGACCCCGATGCCGAGGCCGGGGTGGTGCTGTCGGGCGGGCAGTGGCAGCGGCTCGCGCTGGCCCGGGCGGTGCTGGGCGACGGACACGACCTGCTGATCCTGGACGAGCCGAGCTCGGGGCTCGACGCGGAGGCCGAGGCCGAGATCCACAACCGGCTGCGCGAGCATCGGGCCGGACGTACGAGCCTGCTGATCTCGCATCGGCTGGGGGCCGTGCGGGAGGCCGACGTGCTCGTGGTGCTCGACGACGGGCAGGTGGCCGAGCATGGCTCGCACGAAGAGCTGATGATGCTCGACGGGCTCTACCGGCGGCTGTTCACCCTGCAGGCCCAGGGCTACCAGTCCGCCGAGGCCGGGTCCCCTGGCGGTCATCCGGGACCGTGAGACCGGAGACTCGGCGGCACGGGAGCCGCGGTGGTCATGCGGAGCCTGGGAAGAGACGGACGGGGCGGCGATGGCAGCGGAGTCGGCGGCGGCGCCAGCCCAGCGCGGGGCCGCTCAATCGGGGATCCCGGTTCAGCATGAGGTGGTGCAGTTCGGCCAGCTCGGGCCCGGGTTCGATGCCGAGCTCGCGGTCGAGCGCCTGCCTGGCCTCGGCATACACCCTCAGCGCCCCCGCCACGTCTCCAGTGCGATACAGCGCCACCATGAGATGCCCCCACAGCCGCTCCCTGGTGGGCCGCAGGGCCAGCGTCTCCCGGAGGCCGCCGATGACCTCGCTGTGCCTGCCGAGCGCGAGCCGGGCCCGCGCGCACTCCTCGATCGCCATGTAGCGCTGCTCCTCCAGCGCGTCGAGCTGGGCGGCCACCCCGACGGTCCTGGGCAGGTCCTCGGCCGCGGCTCCCCGCCACAGGTCGAGCGCCGCGGTCAGATATCCCAGAGCCTCCTCGTAACGGTCGCCTGCCATCGCGTCACGGCCCTGCCGTACGCGCTCGTTGAACTCGGTGGCGTCCAGCTCACCGGCCTCGACGGTGAGGAGGTAGCCGGGCGGGTTCGCCCGCAGGCGGCCGTCGAGGTCCTTGCGCAGCAGGTTCGCGTAGCTGCGTACGTTGGCCAGGGCCGACTTGGGCGGGCTGTCCTCCCACAACGCGCTGAACAGGCGGTCGTGGGAGACCGCGCGGTTCGGCTCCAGCAGGAGGCGGGTGAGGAGGAGCCGCTGTTTCGTCGTGCCCAGCGGCGCCATCGCGCCGTCTCGCCAAATCCGTACCGGTCCGAGGATGCCGAACCGAAGACCCATCATTTCCCTCCCGCACACCTTCTTGGGAGCGCTCCCACGAAACGGTACGTTTGTGTCGATCATGTGTCAATGGACGCTCGGTACGGGGCGGCCGCTTGTGAAACTTTCACGCGTTCGCGCAGGTCAGGGCGGATCGGCAGGCGGCGCGTTGACGTGCAGGAAGCGGGCTGGTGAGCATGACGCCGCGTTCTCCCTCTCCGAAAGGGCAACCCCCATGCACTTGTCAAAGGCGATGACGGCCGCCCTCGCCACGCTGGTGGCCGGGGCGTCGGTCGCGGTCGCCGTGACCACCGCCGCCCCGGCAGGGGCCCTCGCCGGCACGGGCACCGGTTACCTGCGTACCAGCGGGAACAAGATCGTCGACAGCACCGGCGCGACGGTGCGCCTGACCGGCATCAACTGGTTCGGCATGGAGACCGACAACAGGACCTTCCACGGCCTGTGGTCGAGCACCCCCTGGAAGGGCCACATCGACAAGATGGCCTCGCTGGGCTACAACACGATCCGGGTGCCCTACTCCAACGACGCGCTCAAGCCCGGCGCCACGGCCACCGGCATCAACGACTACGTCAACCCCGACCTGATCGGCCTGTCGCCGCTGCAGATCCTGGACAAGATCATCGCGTACGCGGGCGGCAAGGGCATGCGGATCATCCTGGACCGCCACCGCCCGACCGCAGCCGGTCAGTCACCGCTCTGGTACGTCGCCGCCACCCCGGAGAGCACCTGGATCAACGACTGGAAGGCGCTGGCCCAGCACTACGCGAACAACCCCACCGTCATCGGCGCCGACCTGCACAACGAGCCGCACGCAGAGGGCACCAACCCCAACGCGACCGGCGCGTGCTGGGGCTGCGGCGACCAGGCGCGCGACTGGCGGCTGGCCGCCGAACGGGCCGGCAACGCGGTCCTGTCGGTCAACCCGAACTGGCTGATCTTCGTGGAGGGCGTGAGCTGCCCGAGCGGCGGCCTGTCCAACGTCTGGGACGGCGATCCCAGCAACGACGAGGACTGCGGCTGGTGGGGCGGCAACCTGTCGAAGGCGGGACAGTATCCGGTACGGCTCAACGTGGCCAACCGCCTGGTCTACTCGCCCCACGACTACGCGACCTCGGTCTACCACCAGAGCTGGTTCGACGCCCCCGACTACCCCGCGAACCTGCCGGGGATCTGGGACAAGTACTGGGGATACCTGTACAAGCAGAACATCGCGCCGATCATGCTGGGCGAGTTCGGCACCACGCTGGCCTCGAACGTGGACAAGATCTGGCTGCAGGAGCTCATGAAATACACGGGGACCGGGGTGAACGGGATGTCGTTCACGTACTGGTCGTGGAACCCGAACTCCGGTGACACCGGCGGCATACTCAACGACGACTGGACCACGGTCAACCAGGCCAAGCAGGACATCCTCCAGCCGTACCTGATCCCGCCGTTCGGCAGCGGGCAGCAGCCTTCCGAGACGCCCACGCCCAATCCGCCGGGGCAGTGCGCCGTGACGTACAAGCAGACGAACTCCTGGCAGGGCGGCTTCCAGGGCGAGGTGACGGTGCAGAACACCGGCACCGGCACGATCAGCGACTGGACCGCCACCTGGACGTTCCCGTCGGGGGTGACGCTGGTCAACGGCTGGAACGCGGTCGTGACCCAGTCGGGCACCACGTGGACCGCCAAGGGTCCTGATCACGCCAAGAACCTCGCCCCCGGCGCGTCGGTGGCCATCGGCTTCACCGCGAACGGCCCCGCGAGCCAGCCCGCCAACCCCGCCTGCTCCTGACCCGGCGTCGCGGGCGGACGCGCTCCCGCCCGCGGCCCCGAACGAGCGCCCGCCCCGCGCTTCCCGACCGAGCACCGCGGGGCGGGCGCTCGCCTTCCTCACAGGAAACCCTCAGGGACGGCGGGCAGGAGGGTTGACCATGGCTCGCACGTAGTGGATAACGGATTCCGACAAAGGGAGTAAACCTGCACTGTTACGGAGACCCCGATGGCAAGCGCGGCTTCTCCCGCACTGGTCGGGCGCGACGCCCAGCTGCGGCTGCTCAACGGCGCCATCACCGGGCCGCCCTCCGTCATCCAGGTGCAGGGCGAGGCGGGCATAGGAAAGACCAGACTCGTCAGGGCAGCCATCGACCCGCTCCGCGAAGCCGGCGGCGAACGGACGGTGCTGCTCGGCCACTGCCACCAGATCCGCGAGCCGCTGCCGTACGGGCCGGTGTTCGACGCGCTGCGGCACGTCGCCGCGGCGCTGCCGCCCCGGGAACAGCTCGGCCCGCTCACCGGGGTTCTGCGCGGCTACCTCCCCGAGCTGGCGGACCGGCTCCCGCCCGCACCGTCGCCGCAGCCGCTCGACGACCCGCGGGCCGAGCGGCACCGGCTGTTCCGCGCGGTCCACGCGCTGCTGGCCGCCGCGGGTCCCGTCGTGCTGGTGGTCGAGGACCTGCACTGGGCCGACGACGGCACGCGTGACCTGCTGCGTTTCCTCACCGACCAGCCGCCGGACGGGCTGGCGCTGGTGGTGACGTTCCGGAGGGAGGAGCTGCCGGTGCCCGGGTTGCCGTTCGGGCACGCGTACCGGCGGGCTCCCGGGGTGCGCGGCGAGGTGATCTCGCTGACGCCGCTCGACGTCGAGGGTGTGCGCAGCCTGGCCGGCGCGCTGCTCGGCCGGTCGGCGCCGACCCCCGAGTTCGCCGCCAAGCTGCATGAACGGACCGCGGGGGTGCCGTTCGTGATCGAGGAGGTGGTGCGCTCGTTGCTCGACGATGAGGGCCGGTTACCCGAGCCGGAGGCGCTCGACCGCATGGCCGTGCCGCTGCTGCTGCGCGAGGCGATGGCCGAGCGGCTCGCCGGGCTGTCGCCGGGCGCGCTGAGCACCGTGCGCGCCGCCGCCGTCCTGCGACTGCCCGCCGACGAGCCCCTGATCGCCGCCGTCTCCGCCCCCGCCCCGTCCGAGACCGGGCTGGGCCAGGCGCTGGAGGCGGGGGTGCTGCTCGAGCAGCCCGACGGCCAGTACGGCTTCCGCCACACCCTCGCCCAGCAGGCCGTCTACGACACGATCCCCGGCCCCGAGCGGCGCCTGATCCACCAGCGGGCCATGGCCGCGCTGGCCGCGCTCGACCCGCCACCCCTCGTCCAGCTCGCCCACCACGCCCGCCGCGCCGGCGACTTCGCGGCCTGGCAGCGCCACGGCAGCGCCGCCGCCGACCGGGCCGCCGCGCTCGGCGACATCCCGCTCGCCGTCGAGGTGCTCGAAGGGCTGCTGGCCGACCCCAAGCTGCCCCGCGACGCCCGCGGCCCGCTGGCGCTCAGGCTCAGCGGGGTCGCCGCAATCGGCCTGTCCCACCGGCGCGTCGTACGCATCCTGCGCCACCTGCTCAAGGACGACTTCCTGTCCCCGCAGGTACGCGGCCAGGCCAGGCTCAACCTGGGCATCCTCCTGTCCAACCAGGCGGGCGCGGTGGCCGCGGGCCGCCAGGAGATCCTGACCGCGCTCCCCGACCTGCACGACAGCCCCAGCCTCGCCGCCCGCGGCCTCGCCCTGCTGGCCATGCCGGCCTGGGGCGGCGAGCCGCTCTCCATGCACCAGGAGTGGATGGTCCAGGCGGAGAAGCTGATCGACGAGGACCACGAACCCGAGCTGGCCGCCGCCGTGCTGGCCAACAAGGTGAGCCTCGCCATGCTCGTCGGCGCGCCCGACGCGTTCGAGCTGGTGGCCGCGCTGCCGGTGGACGACCCCGCCACGGCCGTGCGCCGCCAGGTGGCGCGCGGCTACTCCAACCTGTACGACGCCGCGGTGGCGCTCGGGCACTACGCGGCGGCCGAGCGGTTCGCGGAGCAGAGCAGGCGCATCGCCGAGGAGACCGGCGCGCTCTACCCCGAGTTCCTGGTGGAGATGTCGTCGATCAGGCTCGACCTGCTGACCGGCCGCTGGAAGGGCCTGCGTGAGCGTGCCGTCGCCGCCGTCGAGATGACCTTCGAGGCGCCGCTGCTGGCGGTCGACGCCCGACTGACGCTCGGCATGCTGGCCCTGGCCAGGGGCGAATGGGACGAGGCCGGCGCGCACCTCGAGGCGGCCGGCGTACGGGACCTGGACTCGGGTTTCCTGCCCGTCGCCGCGGCGGCCTCCAGCGGGCTGGTCGAGCTGCACCTGACCCGCGACTCGCTCGAGTCCGCGCTGCGCGAGGCCGACCTCGCGGTGGGCAGGCTGCGGCGCAAGGGCGTGTGGGTGTGGGGCGACCAGCTGGTGCCCGCCGCCGCCGGCGCGCTGGTCAGGGCGGGGAGGCGGGGCGAAGCGGCCGACCTGGTGGGCGAGTTCGCCGCGGGGATCGAAAGCAGGAACGCGCCGTCCGCGCAGGCCGGGCTCGACGCCGCCAGAGGGGCGCTGGCCCGGGACGCCGACGAGGCGGCGCACTATTACGCCAGGGCTCGTGCCGCCTATGAGGCGATGCCGCGGCCGTGCGACGCGGCCAGGGCGGCGGAGTCGGAGTCGGGCGCCCGGCTCGCGCTCGGTGACCGGGAGCGGGCCGCCGACCTCGTCGCCGACGCGGGCGAGCGGTACGCGGTGCTCGGCGCCACCCACGACGCGGCCCGCTGCCGCCACCTGCTGCGCGAGATCGGCCCAGAAATGAACAGGGCGGCCGCGCGGCGCAGGGGCCGCGGGGGCGGGAGCGGGGTGTTGTCGCCGCGCGAGAGCGAGGTGGCCAGGCTGGTCGCGCTCGGGCGGACCAACAGGGAGATCGCCGAGGTGCTGTTCCTGTCCCGCCGCACGGTGGACACGCACGTGGCCAAGGTGCTGCGCAAGCTCGGCGTGCGCACGAGGGCGGACGTCCGGGAGCCCCGGCCGGACGACCGGCCGGGGCTCGTGGAGAGCTAGACGGTGATGCTCCAGGAGTCCAGGTAGCCGGTGTCCTGGAGGTAGACGTCCTCGATCTCGAGGATCCAGGTGCCCGCCGCCTGCTGGCTCACCGGGACGGAGAACGTCCTGGTGCCGTACTGCGTGCAGGTGGTGCCGCCGTACCTGTCGACCGCATACCACGTGCCGTTCGGACCGCGCAGCCAGATGTCGAGGTCCTCGGCGCACGTGTGGCTGATCGTGATGGACAGCTTGACCGGCGAGGTCGCGGTGCCCGTCGCGGTGGAGGTGATCGGACTCTGGATGGTGCTGTAGTCGTTGATCGTGTAGTTCGTGCCGTTGGTGAACGTCCTGCCGCCCGAGGTGCTCTGGACGGTCAGCGCGTACGTCGCCGTGTGCGTCGCCGTCACGCCCGTGCCGGTCACCGTGACGGTGTAGTTGCCGGCCGGTGTGGTGGGCGCGGTCGAGATCGTCAGCGTGGAGGAGGCGCCCGAGGTCACCGAGGCCGGGTTGAACGCGGCCGTGGCGCCCGTCGGGAGGCCGCTGGCCGACAGGTTCACCGTCTGCGCCGTGCCCGCCGTGGTGGTCGTGCCGATCGTCGTCGTCGCCGCCGAGCCCGCCTGCACTGTGCCGGACGCGGGGCTGGCCGAGATCGAGAAGTCACGCGTCGGCGGGTTCGAGCTGACGGTGAGCGCGTACGTCGCGGTGTGCGTCGTCGAGCCGGTTCCGGTGACTGTGATGTTGTACGTGCCCGCCGCCGTCGACGAGCCGACCGAGAGCGTCAGCGTCGAGGAGTTGCCCGAGGTCACCGACGACGGGTTGAAGCTCGCCGTGGTGCCGCTGGGCAGCCCCGACGCGCTCATGCTCACGGTCTGGGCGCTGCCGGAGGTGGTCTGCGTGCTGACCGTGACCGTCGCCTGGCTGCCGGGTGTCGCGCTGCCGGACGTCGGGCTGAGCGAGATCGAGAAGTCGCTGGTCGATGTGCCGCACGCGGGCTCGCCCGACGCCGCCGCCACGCTGACCGCGCTCCACGCCGCCTTGGTGGTGTTGCACTGGGCACTGTTGGCCCCGAACAGCTCGATCGCGGCCGCGACAGAGGCGGCGCGGACGTTCGTGTACCGCCAGGACGAGGTCTTGCGGGACAGCGCGCCCATGAAGATCTTGCCGGCGTTCTGGATGCCGATGCCGGTGACCGACGAGGGGCCGCCGGAGCAGATCGGGCTGGACGGCTTGCCGCCGCCGGGGTTGTTGCCCTCGGCCAGCAGGTAGAACCAGTGGTTCAGCGGGCCGGCCGCCGCGTGCACCTCGGTGCTCGGGATCGAGGACGACCAGCAGTTCGGGTCGCCGAGCGCGCTCGGGTTGTACATGTTGCGGATCGGCCCGTCGCCGACCAGGTCGACCTCCTCGCCGACCAGGTAGTCGGCCGGGTCGTTCGGGTTGGCGGCGTACGCCTCGGTGATCGCGCCGAAGATGTCGCCGGTGCCCTCGTTGATGCCGCCGTTCTCGTTGCCCGATCCGGCGCCGCCCGGCGTGGTCTGGAAGATCGCGTGCCCGAACTCGTGCGCCACGACGTCGATGGGGGTCGCCTGCCGGGTGTTGGCCTGGTTGTGGCCGAAGTTGGTGTAGCTGCCGTTCCAGTAGGCGTTCACGTCGGCGAGCCCGACCCGGATGGGGAAGCCGCGGCCGCTGCCGTTGATGCCGTTGCGGCCCAGCCAGTCGCGCAGCATGTCCCACTCGCGCTGCACGCCGTAGAGCGCGTCCACGCAGGCGGTCTCGAGGTTGGTGCCGGAGCCGTTGCCCCAGGCGTCGTCGGTGCCGGTGTACGCGCTGCCGTTCTGGCCGCCGCACTGGATGCCGGGCCTGGTCGAGTCGGTCATCGAGTACGAGCTGCCGGAGCCGCTGGTCTGGATGGTGACCTGGCCGTAGTAGTAGCCGTTGCCGGTGCCCGCGCGTACCAGGTCGTAGGAGTCGGCGATCTCGCCGGTGCGCGCGTCCACGAACACGTGCTGGATGCTCGGCTTGCCCTCGGCGATGCCGCTGACCATGGCATCCCAGGTCAGCCGCGGCTTCTCGCCCCAGGCCAGCACGACCAGGCGGGGCGCGGCGGTGTCGTCCACGCGGGAAAGCCTGGTCCTGGCGACCTCGGTGGCCCGGTCGGCGCTGATCGTGGCACTGGTCGGCACGTCGCTGGGGGTCGGGCCCGCCGCCGCGACCGTGTCCCTGACGTTCCCCGCCGCGTCGGTGACCACGACGGCGTCGCCGCCGACCATCGGCAGGCCCTTGTACGTGCGCTCGTACGACACGTAGTACATGTCGGCCGCGCCCGGGGTGACCGCCACGCGGCTGTAGGCCTCGTCCGGCCCTCTGGTCAGCTCGTCGAGCTGGCTGGAGATCGCCTTGTCCGCGACCTGCGCGGCGAGCGACGCGGGGTCGCCTGCTCGCGTGGTCTGCTTGCGCGGGGCGGCTCCCGGAGGGGCGGCGTTCGCGGGTGGCGCCTGTAAGGCCAGTGTCGCGGCCGTGGCCATGCCGACGACCGCCGCGAGTAAGGCTTTACGTTTCACGCTGTGCTGCTCCTTTCGACGTTCTCCCTCGGGGGTCGGCACGCTTCGTGAGCGCGCGACACGCCGCACCGGGGATCGCCTCGGCGGCGGGGTTGCAGGGAGATTGGGGGGTGGGAAGCTAGCAGTACTGTTGCGCCTTGATGCCGCGACGCTAAACGGTCACTCCCGACTGGGAAATACGTATATGCATCCGTAGGTATACCGATAATTCCGTTCTTACTGCTCAGCTGAGGAACAATCGGGGCGTGCAGTACGGCATCCTGGGCCCGCTCCTGGTGCGCTCCCCCGACGGTGACGCCCTGTCGATCGGGGGTCCGCGCCCGCGTGCCCTGCTCGCGCTGCTGCTGCTCGACGCCGGTCGGATGGTGAGCGTGGAGCGCCTCATCGACGGCCAGTACGGTGACCGGCCGCCCGCGGAGGCCGCCAACGCCATCCAGGCGCAGATCTCCCGGCTCAGGCGTAGCCTGCCCGCCGGCCTGATCCAGTTCCACGGGGCGGGGTACCGGCTGGCGGTCTCACCGGATGACGTGGACGCGCACCGGTTCGAGCGGCTGTCCCGCGAGGGGCGGCGGCTGCTGACGTCCGGCCGTTTCCCGGGAGCCGCCTCCACGCTCAGGGAGGCTCTCGAGCTGTGGCGGGGACCGGCGCTCGCGGACGTGGCCGACGCGCCGTTCGCGGGGCCGCAGGCGCTCCGGCTGGCGGAGCTCAGGCTGTCCGCCACGGAAGACCTGATGGAGGCCGAGCTGGGCCTGCCGGAAGGCAGCCCGGTGGCCGCGCTGCAGGGCCTGGTGGCCGCGCATCCGCTGCGGGAGCGGCCGCGCGGGCTGCTGATGCGTGCCCTGGAGGCGGCGGGTCGGCCGTCCGAGGCGCTCGCGGTCTACGACGAGACGCGCCGCCTGCTCGCCGACGAGCTCGGCACCGATCCCTCGCCCGAGCTGGCGGCCCTGCACCTGGCGATCCTGCGCGCAGAACGGCACCACGTCCGGCGGACCGCACCACCGGCCCAGCTGAACCAGCTCGTCGGGCGGGAGGAGGAGCTCGCGCGGCTGGCCGAGCTGCGCGGCGCCCGCCTGGTGACGATCGTCGGCCCCGGCGGCACCGGCAAGACCCGCCTGGTCATCGAGGCCGCCACCGCGCCCGGGGAGACCCGGGAGGCGTGTTTCGTGGACTTGTCGCTGGTGGACGGCGCGGAGCAGGTGGCGGGGGCGATGCTGGCGGCGCTCGGGCTGCGCGAGCCGGCGCTGCGCGGGCTCCCCGACCCGGCGGAACGCCTGGTGGCGGCGCTGGCCGAGCAGGACCTCCTGCTCGTCCTGGACAACTGCGAGCACGTGATCGCCGAGGTCGCCGCCCTGGCCCGCCGCCTGCTCGCCGCCTCTCCCGGCCTGACGATCATGGCCACGAGCAGGGAGCCGCTGGGCATCACCGGCGAGCACCTGGTCCCCCTGGCGCCCCTGCCCACCGGGCCGGCCGTCCGGCTGTTCGCCGAACGGGCGGCGGCCGTGCGGCAGGGGTTCGTGGCCGGGCCCGGCAACCAGGACGCCGTCCTGCGGATCTGCGCGGCGCTGGACGGCCTGCCGCTGGCCATCGAGCTGGCGGCGGCCCGGATGCGCACGTTCGGGGTGGCGGAGATCGCCACCCGGCTGGCCGAGCACGACCGGTTCAGGCTGCTCTCGCGCGGCGACCGTACCGCTCCTGCCCGCCACCAGACGCTGTACGCGGTCGTGGAGTGGAGCTGGAGCCTGCTCGACGCCGAGGAGCAGGCGCTGGCCAGGCGGTTCTCCGTGTTCGCCGGCGGCGCGAGCCTGGCGGCGGTGGAACGGGTCTGCGGCGCGGACAGCGCCGACCTGCTGGCCGACCTGGTGGACAAGTCGCTGGTCGAGACCGACGGCGAGCGCTACCACATGCTCGACACCATCCGCCTGTTCTGCGCGGAGCGGCTGGCGGAGGCGGGCGAGGAGGAACGCCTGAGGGCGGCCCACGCCGCCTGGTTCCTGGAGTTCGCGGGCCGCGCCGACGGCCACCTCTACAGCGCCGCGCAGCTCGAGTGGCTGGCCCTGCTCTCGGCCGACAACGCGAACCTGCAGGCGGCGCTGCGGTGGAGCGTGGAGCACGACAGGCCGACGGCGGCGCGGCTGGTGGCGGCGCTGGCCATGTACTGGTGGCTGAGCGGGCGGCGGGGGGAGGCGACCCCGCATGCCGTGCGCCTCCTTGACGCGATCGGGCCCGAACTGGCCGAGGAGTACGTGCTGGTGGTGCTGCACGCCGTACCCGAGGCCGGGTCGCCGCACTGGAAGCAGGCCCGCGCGATCATCGAGTCGCTCGACCGGCCGATGCGGTGCCCTTTCGGCCCGGCCCTGTGGGGAATGATCACGGGACCGCCGGAGCCGCGGCTGGACGGGCGGGTGCTCGCGGCCGATCCATGGAGCAGGGCGCTCGAACGGCTCGGCCGCGCGCTGCTGAGCCTGCTGGGCGGCAGGGTCGCGGTCGCGGAGCAGGAGCTGGAGTCGGTGCTCGCGGAGTTCGGCACCTTGGGCGAGCGCTGGGGCAAGGCGCAGGGGCTCGACTGGCTCGGACTGATCGCGAGCTGGCGCGGCGAGTGGGAACGGGCCATGCGACTGTGGCAGGACGCGATCGGCCTGCTGGAAGAGCTCGGCGCGATGGAGGAGCTGGTGGACGTGCTGGGCCGGCGGGCCGACGCGTACTGGCGGGCGGACGACGTCCAGGCGGCACGCGCCGACTGCGAGCGGGCCGAGGATCTGACGCGCCGGCTGGGGAGGCCGGAGCTGGTGGCGGGGGTTCACTTGCGGCTGAGCGAGATCGCCCGGGTGGAGGGCGACCTGACGGAGGCCGGCCGCCTGCTGGACGCGGCCCTGGCCGCCTCGGAGAGCGGGGCGTTCACGTCCACAGGGATCAGGGCGCACGTGCTCACGGCGCTCGGCCGCCTGGCGGAGGCGTCGGGCGACGCCGCGACGGCCGCCCACCGGTACGCGGAGGCCCTGACCGCCGCGTTGAAGTCGCCGCTGTCCACCGACCTCGCCGACGCCGCGGAGGGCATGGCGGGCCAGTGCCTGCTGGACGGCGCGACGACGGGGAACGGGGGTTCGGCGGAGCGGGCGGCGTTGCTGCTCGGCGTGGGGGTGGCGCTGCGCGGCATGGCCGTCGCCGGGGATCGGGACGTCGCCAGGATCGCCGCCACCGCCACGAAGGTCCTCGGGGCCGAGGGGTTCGCGGCGGCGTTCGCCAAGGGCGCCTCGATGAGCAGGGACGACGCGCTCTCCGCCCTGACCGCGACCACAGGCCCCACCCGCTGACAGAGCCCGCCCCGGCTGTCAGCCGGTGGTCGCCCCGCTGTCAGCGCCGCCCGCGAGGCTGCGGGGCATGAAGAACACCAACATCCTCATCTCCGGGGCCGGCATCGGCGGCCCCGCTCTCGCCCTCTGGCTCGCCCGCTATGGCTTCAACGTCACCGTCGTCGAGAAGGCCCCGTCGCTCCGCCTCGGCGGCCAGGCCGTCGACTTCAAGGGCAAGACCCATCGCACCGTCCTGACCCGCATGGGGGTGCTCAAGGAGATCGAAGCGCACCAGACCGGCGGCGTCGACCAGGAGATCGTCGACGCGGACGGCCGCCGGCTGACGGTCATGCCCGGCGAGTTCACCGGCGGCGACATCGAGATCAGGCGCGGCGACCTGTCCCGCCTCCTCCACGAGCGGACCGCCGCGAGCTGCGAGTACGTCTTCGGCGACTCGATCACCTCGCTCACCGAGACCTCAGGCGGCGTCCACGTCACCTTCGAACGCTCCGCGCCCCGCACGTTCGACCTGGTAGTGGGGGCGGACGGCATCCACTCCAACGTACGCCGCCTCGCTTTCGGCCCCGAGGCCGACCACGTGAAGCATCTCGGCTACTACTACGCCCTGGTCGACGTCCAGGAGGACTTCGGCGGGGTCTCGAAGATGTACAACGAGCCCGGCAGGATGGCCGCCGTCGGCGGGCCGAAGGCACCGGCGTTCTTCGTCTTCGCCGCCGAGCGCCTCGACTACGACCGGTACGACATGCGGCAGCAGAAGGGCATCCTGACCCGCGCCTACGCGGGCATGGGCTGGCAGGGGCCGGCGCTCATGGAGGCGGTTCGCCGCTCCGAGGACGTCTACCTCGACTCGATCAGCCAGGCGGGCATCGACCGCTACAGCCAGGGTCGCGTGGTGCTGCTCGGCGACGCCGCGTACGGCAACACCTTGGGCGGATTCGGCACCGGCCTGGCCGTGGTCGGCGCGTATGTGCTCGCGGGCGAGCTCAAGCGGGCGGGGGGCAATCACCGCGTGGCCTTCGCGCAGTACGAGGAGGAGATGCGCGGATATGCCAAGATCGCCAAGAACGGCAACGCGGGCCCCTTCCTCGCCCCCCGCACCAGGAGGGGGATCCAGATGCGGAACTGGTTGTTCAAGTACAGCTTCCTGCTGGGGTTGATGATGAAGATGACCGACAAGTTCGCGAACGACATCACGCTCAAGGAGTACTGAACCGCACGTTCTCCGGCGACACGAAGACCGTCAAGATCGGCGGCCGTCAGGTGCTCGGTATCAAGCTCTGAGCCGGCCGACGCCACCTTCGATGCGGATCCTCGACATGCCGGTCAGCAGGGGGATGTGGGGCTCCTCATCGAGGTGCCAGTCCTGGACCGGCACCAGGCCGGGCCCGATCAGCTCGAACCCGTCGAACAGCCGCAGCACCTCATCCCGCGCCCTGAACCGCGCCTGCGCGGGGGTGCCGGCCGTCGCCATCGTGAGCTGAGCGATCGCCTCGGGGTCGCTCTCCGCCATCGCGTGGGTGAGCACCAGGTAACTGCCCGGCGCCATAGGCTCTCTGAACGCGCCCACGACGCCCGCGGGATCCTCCTCGTCCATCACGTAGTGCAGCACGCCGACCATCAGCACGCACACCGGCTGATCGAAGTCGATCAAGCCGGTGACGTGGGGGTCGGACAGCACGTCGGCGGGGCGGCGCAGGTCGGCCTGGACGCTGGCGACGCCGGGCGAGTCGGCGAGCAGCACCTGGGCGTGCAGCCGCACCATCGGATCGTGGTCCACGTAGATCACCCGGCAGGCCGGGCTGACCGCGCGGACGGTCTCGTGGATGCTGGGCGAGGTCGGGATGCCGGTGCCCAGATCGATGAACTGCCGCATGCCCTGCTCAGCCAGATGGCGGACGGCCTCGACCTGGAACCTGCGGTTGGCCCTGGCCACCAGGCGCGCCTCCGGGGCGACGGCGAGCAGCTTCTCGGCCACCGCCCGATCGACCGCGACGTGGTCCTTGCCGCCGAGCAGATAGTCGTAAACCCGGGCCGAGCTGGGAACAGTCGGATCCACACCGGGCGGAACGCGTTCTAGCTCGGTCACGGGGGCCGTCTCCTTCTAAGCGTACGACTCGACCGCCATACTACTCGGCGCTTCGGCGCCGAAGGCCCAGGTCTGTGAAGCTTCTTCGACTGGACCGGCAGGCGAAACAGAACAGGTTCTCGTTTAGTGCGGGCCGTCCGGCGCCGGGGCGCCGAAGCGGGTCAGGAGTTGCTCGGCGGCGGCGAAGCCGGCCACCACGTCAGCGGCCGTACGCCGCTCGCGCACCATCCCCACTGCCTGCCCCGCGTAGATGTAGGCGGTGTCGAAGTCCTCCTCGCGCCGCGCCACCTCCAGCTGAGCCTGGGCGGAGTCGTCCGCGGCCAGCTCGTCCTCCCGCCCCACCCAACGGTCGAAGAACGCGTTGCGCAACGCGCGCCCGCCGTACTCCGGCGGCCAGCCGAGGCGCTGGGCGACGTCGAAGACCCGGCCGTACGCGGTGCCCGTCTCCTCCGCGGCCAGCACCTGATCGCCGGCCGCCGCGGAGAGTGAGGTCTCCACGCACCCCATGAACGCCGTGCCCACCCACGCCCCGGCGGCGCCGGCGGCCAGCACGGCGGCGAGCCCGCGCGCGGTCGCGATGCCGCCCGCCGCGAGCACCGGGATCCGCACGGCGTCGAGCACGCTCTGCAGCAGCGGCAAGGTGCCCACCGCGTCGCGCCCGTGCCCGCCGGCCTCGGCCCCGCGCGCCACCACCGCGTCCACCCCGGCCTGCTCGGCGGCGCGGGCCTCGTCGGTGGTGCCCGCCTGGGTGACGACCGTGATGCCCGCCTGCCGGAGCTCCTCGACATAGCGCTCGTACGGCCCGAAGCTCACCGAGACCATCGCCGGGCGGAGCTCGAGCACGACGTCGAGCTGGGCCGGGTTGTGGGGCAGCGCCCAGGCCATGAGCCCGATCCCGTACGGCCCGCAGCCCGCGGCGGTGGCCTCCTTCTCGATCCACTCCCCCGTGGTGGTGGCGGAGACCCCGATCAGGCCCAGCGCCCCGGCCTCGGAGACGGCGGCGGCCAGCCGGCCCGCGCCCACCCCCGCCATCGGCGCGCCCACCACGGGCACCCTCAGTCCAAACCGATCGGTAAGCCAGGTGCGCAAGATCACTACCTCCGAAACCCCTGCTGGAGCCAGTCTTCCATGGTCCTTCCTACCTCCGGACCGGAAATAGAGCCCTATGGCCGATGCGCTCATGGCACACACCTGTGCATCCTGGTGGGGAGCGGGTTTCGTTCCGCAGCTGAGAGGAGTCACGAGGGCATGGACAACGCGGCAGGCCGCCCGACCGTGATCTTGGATAATGGCGTGGTCGGCAGGGTCATGCTGGCTCATCCGTCCAGGCGCGATCTCGTGCTCGTGCTCGGCATGGACGGCACCCTGCTGAGCTGCCAGCTCGACGACATCGCCTGTGTGGTCGGCGGCAAACCACTCTGCCGCGACGGCTGACGCCGGCGGCCCTTCCCACCGGCACCGAGGTGACGGCGGTCGATGGCGGCCGTCCCTTGAAGTGAGGGGTCGGGGTAGGTAGGTCAGTCGGCTTTGACGATGGCGCCGATCTGGAAGGCCGCCGCGAAGTCGTTGGTGAGGCGGTTCTTGGTGAGGGCGAACGCGGTGCCGGTCGCCGTGTCGGCCCAGGCCGCGCTGCCGCCCGCACCGGGCACCCCGAAGACCGTCGAGCTCGCCTCGGCCGTCGAGTCGGGGCCGCCGATGCCGTACCCGAGCCCCCAGGCCGAAGGCATGCCGAACACCTCGTCGACCCCGCTGGAGGCCACCGCCGTCACCTCGCGCAGCCGTTCGGGCGAGATCAGCCGCGTCCCGTCCACCTCGCCGAGCAGCGCCGCGTACATCCGCGCGATGGCCCTGGCCGAGGTCTTGCCGCCCGCGGGGATGTCGGCGGACAGGTAGTCGGTCCGGTTGCCCAGGTCGGCGGTGGGCATCAGCGTCATCGGCCCCGCCTTGAACATCGGCAGGTCCGCCGGCATCTCCCCCCACGCCGACATGTCCACCGGCGCGTCCTCCAGCCTGGCCAGCCGGGCGTGCTCCTTCTCCGGCATCCCGAAGTAGAGCTCCTCGCCCACGCCCAGCGGGCCCGCCACGTCCTCGAGCAGCACCTGCGAGATGGGCTTGCCGGTGACCCGGCGGACGATCTCGCCGACCAGGAACCCGAACGTGTACGCGTGGTAGCCCACCTTCGTGCCCGGCTCCCACCACAGCTCGGCGTCCTCCAGAGCGGCAACCATCTTGCCCCAGTCGCAGACGTCCTCGGGCGTCGTGTCGAGCGGCACGCCGGGCACGCCGGCCGTGTGCGACAGCACATGCCGCACGGTCACGCCCTGCTTGCCGTGCCGCCCGAACTCCGGCCACAGCTCCACCACCGACGTGTCATAGCCGAACAGCCCCCGCTCGGCCAGCACGTGGGCGACGGTGGCGGTGGCGCCCTTGCCGATCGAGAAGTTGTAGAAAGGCGTGTCGGACGTCACGGGCCGCCCGGTCCCGGGGTCGGCCACACCCGCCACCACGTCCACGATCTGGACGCCGTCTCGATAAACCGCCACCTGGAGCCCGCGCTCTTCGCCTGACTCGACGAGCCTGTCGGCGGCTTCCTGCACCTGCTTCTGGAGATCGCTCATGGAAAGTCCTTGGTCATGTTGGGAACTAGACGGTACCGTACTCATATCAGTACGGAACTGTCTAGTACTCTGCTCCGTAGCAGCGCGAAAGGGTGGTCATGGCAGCGGAAGAGAACGGCCGCACGGCACGCAAGCGCAGGCAGATCATGGACGCGGCACGGCCGGTCTTCCTGCGCAACGGCTACGTCGGCGCGAGCATGGACGAGGTGGCCGCGCTGGCGGCGGTCTCGAAGCAGACCGTCTACAAGCACTTCACCGACAAGGAGCAGCTGTTCACCAGCATCATCCTCGACACGACGGGCCAGGTGGACGGGCTGGCCAGGCTGATCACGGCGGCCCTCGACGACAGCGACGACCTGGCGAAGGACCTGGGCGAGCTGGCCCGCCAGTTCCTCGACGCGCTCATGCGGCCGGACCTGCTCCGCCTGCGGCGACTGGTGATCGCCGAGGCCGACCGCTTCCCCGACCTCGGCCGCACCTGGTACGAGCAGGGCTTCGAGCGTTCGCTGAAGACCATGGCCGGCGCGTTCGAACGCCTGGCGGAGCGCGGGCTGCTCAGTTTGGACGACCCCCAGTTGGCCGCCGAGCACTTCGTGGGCCTGCTGCTGTGGGTCCCGGTGAACAAGGTCATGTTCTGGGGAGGCGGCGACCACTACACGGAAGCCGACCTGGAGCGACTCTCCGCGGCCGCCGTCGCGGCGTTCCTGCGCGCGTACGGGACGACGACATCGATCCGGTCACCCATCTGGGATGGAGCGTGATCATCAAGGGGTCCGCAGAGCTGGTGAACGATCCGCAGGAGATCAACCAAGCTGCGCCGCCGCCTTGAGCGATACGAGCCGGCCTGATCGCGCTCTGTCGGCGTACAGGCGAGTGTGCAGAGACACGTACGCGCAGAACAGAGCCCCGCGCAGCAACCAGATAGAACACCTCCGCGCCCTGAGGTGCTTGAGCCGGGCGATGGTCAGGATCGGCCCGTGCCCAACCGCCGGGCGAGGAACTGCTCAAACGTAAGCAGTTCCGGGTGCTTTCGGCGCAGGGCCGCGATGTCGGCCTGGTAGCCCTCTTCGGCGAACCACTCGAACATGCGCTCATCTATCGGCAGCGCTTCAAACCTGGTCGGAGTGCCGGTGACGCGCTCATAGATCTCGGCGACTTCGGAGAAGGTGAGCTCGTCGCCGGCGAGCTCAATCTGCCGGCCGATGAACTGTCCGGGGTTGTCGAAGGCGTCGGCGGCGAAGACTCCGATGTCGTCGGTGGCGATGAGCTGCATCGGCTTGTCCGGCTTGACGGGCAGCGCCAGGAGTCGCTCGCCGTCGGCGTTGGCGTAGTGCAGGAGATTGTTCATGAAGAACACGGGCCGCAGGATGGTGGCGGGCAGGCCGAGAGCTCGGATGTGCCGCTCGATCTCGGCCTTGCTTTCGAAGTGATCGATGCCGGTCTCGCGTTCGGCGCCCCCCACGGAGCTGTAGACCAGGTGAAGGACGGCGCTGTCGTGGGCGATGTCGGCCACGGTCTTGCCTTGGCGTACCTCGGCGGCCAAGGTCTCGGGCTCATAGGCCAGCGCCTGGACGCTGAACACGCCGTACGCACCGCGCATCGCCTCCCGCAAGGAGCCGGGGTCGTCGAGATCGCCCTGGACCAGTTCGGCCCCCTGGTCGCGCAGTGCCTGAGCTGCGGGCTTGCCTGGATCGCGTACCAGCGCGCGAACAGCCCAGCCGCGGGCCAGCAGTTGGCGGGCGGTGGCTCCACCCTGATTGCCGGTCGCGCCGGTGACGAGAACAACTCGGGAAGCAGACATGGTCAGATAACCGCCTCTTACTCGGAGCGTTTTGCTCCGGGTAATGTAACTCGGAGCGGAACACTCCGCAATTGCTATTCTGGATCCATGTCCGACCCCGTGACGCAGCGCAAGCGAGGCCCGCAGGCCTTGGCCGCCCGCAACGACCAGGCGCTGATCGAGGCCGCCCGCCACGTGTTCACCACTCAGGGGTTCGATGCGCCCGTATCAGCCGTCGCCGAGCATGCGGATGTGGGCATGGGCAGCCTGTACCGGCGCTACCGCACCAAGGAAGAACTCCTCCAACGATTGTGCGTCGACTCGATGGAACGCGTCGCAGCCGCTGCCCAGGACGGCCTGGCTCATGAGGATCCCTGGCAGGGACTGGCCTCCTACATCCAGCAATGCGTGGCCTTCGGCTTCGGCATCCTGGCCCCGCTGGCCGGCGCCATCGACGTCACACCCGAGATGCGGCAGGCCAACCAGCGCGCTCAGCAGCTGGCCGACGAACTCATCGCCCGCGCTCACCGCGCAGGACTGCTTCGCGCGGACGTGTCCACCATGGACATCTCCCTGCTCATCGGCCAGTTCGGCCGCACAGTCCCAGCCCCGCCAGGGCAAGATGAGGAAGAGATCCGCTCCCGGTTGCTGGCCATCGCTGTGGACGGCTTGAAAGCCCACAACACCGGCCCGCTGCCCGGCAAACCACCCAGTGCGCAGCACTACCAGGCCCTTTGGGACACCTGATAAGCGCAACCCCTGACGACGGTAGGCGCTCTTGATGTTTACCCTTGTCGGCGAGATGTCGCTCACGCCTCGACCAGGAGTTTCCGATCACATCTGCGTGGCGGGCACAGATACCATGTGATCCGCATCAACGCGACGATCATCACGGGCGTCGAACTGGTCCCCGGCAACTGAGCACGAGACGCCCCAGGTGCGCCACAGCCTGACCCCCATCTCGGCGTCAGGCTGCGGTCGCAGAGGTCTCTTTGCGCGGGTTGGTCAGAAGTCGAATTCTCCGAGCTTCGCGCCGCCCACGAAGGCGCGGAAGACACCTCCGCGTACGATCATCGGAGGGACGTCGGGCTGCTCGGAATCCCGGATCGCGTAACGGTCGCCGCTCAGCTTGGCCGCGTAGAGGCAGTCCCCTCCGTCTGGGCCGGAGAGCATGGACTTCGTCCACTGCGCGGCCTCCAGCTCGGCACGCAACTCGTCACTGATCTTCATACCTTGCCGCCACCTCACGTACTAGTTGCTGGCTCACATGTATGGGATGTGCCCATGTGTGAATTGCGTCATATATGACGTTAACCCGCCTTACCGTCTCCTCGCGAGCGGATACGGCGCCCTGCGCGGCGGCATCGATACTGACGTGATCCGGCATGCCGTCACCCTGGGCGAGAGCGAAGCCTCCAAGCACGCCTGGTGTGGCACCCACTTCCAGGGGCACGATCTGGAACGAGATATTGGGACGCTCGGCCATTTTCAGCAAATGCTCCAACTGCTCGCGCATCACTTCCTTTTCGCCAACAGACCGAAGGAGCACGCATTCGTCGAGCAGGGCCCAGTACATGGGTGGATCCTCGCGCTCGAACACGGACTGTCGCCGGAGCCGCGTCTCGACGGCATCTTCGACCCACTGCTCGGTGGCCCACGGCGCGGCAGAGAGGATGGCTTGTGCGTAGCGAGGTGTCTGGAGGAGCCCCGGAACCACGAGCGGTTGCCACGTTCGTATGGTGTGCGCCTTCTCCTCCACCTTCGGCCACTCACTGAACCACTTCGGCGTGGACATGACCGTTGTGTTGGGCAGGAGCTCGAAGAGCTCCCCGTTCAGCCCCAGGACCGCTTCGGCCGCCAGGGTGAACTTCTTGCTCGGCCTCCGCTTACCGCGCTCGATCAGGCCGACCAGGCTCTCGCTGCATGAGAGCAAGTCTCCCAGAGCCGTTTGCGAAAGACCTGCCGTGTTACGTGCCTTCTTCAGTACCTCGCCGTAAACCCCTGTCGTCATGTCATTGCCCTTTCGCAGGACCCGGACAAGCACCAGCACGTCTGTCTGGAAACGGACTGTGACGTACTGATTACAAGTTAGCCCCGGCGGCGGCACTCTGGGGAGAGCTTCCAGACACACGTTCAGCCTCTTGTCCGAGCCAAATAGCAGCGCAACAGAACAAAGGCGGTGATTTCGTGCGAGCAGAAATCACATCAACAGAGCTGCCAGATATCGTCCTATGGCGCGATACAACGCTGCACCGAAACAACAAGACGTCGTGGCAGGCGCGGCAAGCGACCGGGCTATGGCTCACCGACAGCCATCCATCGGTCCGCTCCGACGCGCTTCAGATCGTCTCCGAACTGGTGGCCAACGTCATCCAGCACGTCCCGGGCGGCAGGCGGCGCGACTGGGTCAAGGTCCGGCTGGGCTTTGGCGACGGCTTCGTCCGTCTTGAGGTGATCGACCCGGGCGCTCCGGAACCGGAGCCATGCTTCGTCCCTCGCCAGGTGAGCCTTATGGAGGAGTCGGGTCGCGGCCTTGGCATCGTGGCCCGGCTGAGCGCCAAATGTGGCACGCATGCCACCGAGGAGGGCTATCGCGTCGTGTGGGCCGACATCGCAGCGAGCATGCCGTGACGGCGGCCAGCAGATTTCCCGGTTGGGAGATCATCGAAGGCGCCGGAGGCGGCTACATCGCCATCCGCACCGTTCTGGCGCCCGAGCACAGCCCACTGTCCAACGTACGCTGCGGCGCGACCCTGCCGGAGTTGTTCGAGCATCTGGAGGTGGAAACGCGCGGCAGGCCCGACTCGAACGGACCTCAGCGCAGAGCCCGTGATCGAACAGGATGACCAGCCACATGTCGGCCGGTCAGGCGGTGGCGCCGGGGCCATTGTGATTGTACGAAAGTGATCAGCTGGCTACTGTCAGTGACAACGTCGCAGGGTGAGGAGCCTGAACAATGAGACCGCGACGCGGGCGTCTTGTTGTCGCCACATTGTTAGCCGTCACCTCGCCCGGCTCGTGCGGCGACCAGGACTCCAGCGGAGACAAAGGGCGAGTCTCTGACCCGACATGCTTCATGGAGATCCTGCAGGATGGCATCAGCGTCTCGCCCGCCGGCATCGGCGGCACACTCAAGTACTGGTGCACCATCTCGCCCGTCCGAGCCCGCACCTCGATTCGGCTCCAGATGCGCGACACCAACGGGCGATGGGTCACCATGGATGAAAGGCAAGACCGCAAGGTCCCAACCGCGACTGTGAGAACCTTGAGCGTGGCCGCGCCCTGCTTTCCTGGCCTGTGGAGGGCGCGAGGCACATCTGTCGGCGCCCTACGAGCCTCTGACGGCCAGGTGAAAGAGTACGAGCCCGCGCAAAAGGACAGCCCCGAGAAACTGGTGAGCGCCGATGACTGTGAACTCCGCTGAAACACCTCGGCCTCGAGTAGCGGCGCTGAAGCATGCGGCAGACGCGCTCTGGCTGTGCCTGCGCGGCCGACCCCGGGAGGGTGTTCTCGGCTATGCTTCCGCTGGCGTCGGCCGAGGTGGCCTGCACGCGTCCAGGTGGAAGGCTCTGGCGAAGGCTGCAGCGGTGGTGTTGATGCCTCGCCCCCGTCGGGAGCCCGTGGCCGATGAGTGGGTGCTAACGAGAGAGACCGGCGGGTGGGCGCTTCGGTCAGAAGGCCGTGAGAGCGGCGCCCCGGCGTACTTCACCGCCGATGTCCCCGCTGATGATCAGAATGAGGCGTTCGACTGGGCCTATGACGTCACCCCAGACGTCGAGCAGAAGGCGATCCACTACGTGGGCCCGCCTCCCACCTGATTCTCAGGCTCGGGTCGGCAGTGCGGGCACCGTGCCGGCTGCGCTGGCCCTCACCAGACGCTGCGGCTCAAGTCTTCGGAGCACACGGTGCGGGACCGCTAGCCCAGGAACTTCCTGAGCCCGCCGGCCAGGGCTTCGGCGATGCGCTCGCGGAAGGCGGAGTCGGACATCTTGGCGGCGTCCCCGCGGTTGCGCATGTTGCCGCACTCGATGAACACCGCAGGGCGCGTGGAGAGGTTGAGCCCGCCCAGGTCGGTGCGGGTCTCCAGCCCGTCGACGCCGGTGTAGGTGGAGTACGGGAGCCCCGTGCCGGCGTGGTAGGCGTTCCTGATCGCCACCCCGAGCCGGCGGGACGGCTTGATGATCGCGTCGTTGTGCCCGGCGACCAGCCCCGGCATGATCACGTGGAAGCCGTGCCCGGCCGGCGCCGCGCCGTCGCCGTGGATCGACAGGACCGCGTCCGCCCTGGCCTCGTTGCCGATGGCGGCCCGCTCGGTGACGCACGGGCCGACACCCTTGTCGTTGGGCCTGGTGAGCACGACCTTGGCGCCCATCTTCTCCAGGATCGGCTTGAGCCTCCTGGCGACGTCCCAGGTGAAGGCGTGCTCCGGGTATCCCGCGTCGGTCTCGGTGCCGGTCGTGTTGCACGCCTTCTTGCCGGTGATGATGTCGACCTGGCGGTTGATCTCTTTGGGGTGCGAGGCGTTCCCGCCGTTGTGGCCGGGGTCGATCACGACGATCTTCCCTGCCAGCGCCTCCCCCGTGGACGGCGGGCGCGGCGACGGCGACGCGGACTGGGACTGGGCCGACGCGGGCGCCGCCTGCCGCGCGGCGGGCGCGGCGCCGCCGCACGCGGCGGACAGCGCGCCCAGTGCGGCCAGCATGGCGAACGCCACGGATCCGGTCCGGTACGCGTGCATGGTCCCGACCGTACCCGGTGCCGCCCGGCAATCCCAATAACCCGCCTGACCTGGGCCTTCGTGTCTCACGATGCCAGGCCGCTCCGGCACGGTCCGGCGGAGGTCATCCGCCCGCCGGCCGCAACATCGGCCAGAACAGGGACCCGTCCGGCAGCGCGAACGGCTCCCGTGCCTGGTAGCCGTGGCGCGCGTACAGGTCGCGGTTACGCGGGTCGCTGGCCGCCAGATACGCGGGCACGCCGTCCAGGCGCGCGTGGTGGTGCCGTAGCAGCGCCGAGCCGAGTCCCTGGTTCTGCTGCCCCGGGTGGACCGCCATGAAGGCCAGGTAGTGGCACGGCTGCGTGGGATGGTTCGCCGCGAACAGCGCGTCGAGCGCCCGGAAGCGCTCGGCCCAATGGCCCGTGGCCTCGGCCAGCCGGCGGTCGTAGTCGGACTGTTCGGGCGGCGGGGCGGTGTGCGGGAGCCAGACCGTGACCCCGGGCCCGTCGTCGATGAGGTGGACCTCGCCGTGCTCGATGGCATGGTCGACGAGGATCCGGATGTTGGCGGTCATCACCCGGTGGCGTTCCCTGCGGACGGGCACGAGGTAGTGCACCACCCTCAGCCCGGAGTACGCGGTCGCGATGAGCTCCGCCACCTGACCCGCGTCGTCCGCCGTCGCACGCCGGATGACCGGCCGCATCGTCCAGGATTCTGTCATCGTGTCACGCCCCATCCCGGATCGCCGCCTTGGCGCCCATTCCCACCAGAGCGTAAACGGCAGGCTGCCCCGCCCGCAGTACGTGCGCATTCGGTCGCGTCGCCGGAGACCCCTGTTGACGGGACGGCGGCGGGACAGGAGGATCAGATCGCTCCGAGAATTGGGAGCGCTCCCACCCCCCGAAGGACCTCCATGACCCGAAGCCGGGCCGCCATACTGGCCCTCCTCACCATGGTTGCCCTGTCCCCCGCCACGACAGCGCAGGCGGACGAGGGACCCGAGCAGATCGTCAACGGCACCTTCGACGCCGGCACCGCCCCCTGGTGGAGCACCGCCAACCTCACCCTCGCGGTCGACGGCGGCCGGCTCTGCGCCGACATCCCCGGCGGCACCGCCAACCCCTGGGACGTCATCATCGGCCAGAACGACATCCCGCTGGTGGCGGGCGAGACGTACGCGTACCGCTTCAGCGGCTCGGCGAGCCCGGCCAAGGTCGGCAAGGCGCTGATCCAGCTCCCCGTGGACCCGTGGACGCAGTATCTGTCGGCCAACCCGGAGCTCAGCGTCGCCGGCAACGACCGCTCCTACACCTTCACCGCCCCCGTGTCGCTGCCCAACGCCCAGGTCGCCTTCCAGCTGGGCGGCAGCGCCGAGCCGTGGCGGTTCTGTCTGGACAACGTGTCGCTGAAGGGCGGCGCGGAGCCTGAGACGTACGAGCCGGACACCGGACCGCGGGTCCGCGTGAACATGGTCGGCTACCTCCCGCGGGGCCCCAAGAAGGCCACCGTGGTCACCACCGCGACCACGGCCCTCGACTGGGAGCTCAAGAGCGCCGCCGGCCAGGCGGTCGCCAAGGGCAGAACCACCCCCAGAGGCGTGGACGCCAGCTCCGGCCAGAGCGTGCACACGCTGGACTTCGGCGCATACCGCAGGCCCGGCAAGGGCTACACCCTGACGGCGGACGGCGAGACCAGCAGGCCGTTCGACATCGCGGCCGGCATCTACGACCAGCTCCCCGCGGACGCGCTGAAGTTCTACTACACCCAGCGCAGCGGCATCGAGATTTTCGACCGGCTCAGGCCCGGCTACGCCAGGCCCGCCGGGCACGTCGGCGTCGCGCCGAACCAGGGCGACGTGAGCGTCCCGTGCCAGCCCGGCGTCTGCGACTACTCGCTGAACGTCAAGGGCGGCTGGTACGACGCCGGCGACCACGGCAAGTACGTCGTCAACGGCGGCATCTCGGTCCACCAGCTCATGGCCGTGTACGAACGGGACAGGTCCGCCTTCAAGGACGGCCAGCTGAACATCCCGGAGAGCGGCAACGGCACGCCGGACATCCTGGACGAGGCCCGCTGGGAGCAGGAGTTCCTGCTCAGCATGCAGGTGCCGGAGGGCAAGCCGTACGCGGGGATGGCGCACCACAAGATCCACGACCAGAACTGGACGGGCCTGCCCCTGCTGCCGCATCTGGACCCGCAGCTCCGCGAGCTGCACCCTGCCTCGACGGCCGCCACGCTCAACCTGGCCGCGACGGCGGCGCAGTCGGCGAGGCTGTTCGCCCGGTACGACCCGGCGTTCGCCGCCAGGAACCTCAGAGCGGCCCGCAGGGCGTGGGCGGCCGCCAAGGCCAACCCGGCCAGGTACGCCGATCCGAACGACGGCAACGGCGGCGGCGCCTACAGCGACGGCGATGTGAGCGACGAGTTCTACTGGGCGGCGGCGGAGCTGTTCATCACGACGGGCGGGACGGAGTTCAAGGACTTCCTGCTGGCCTCGCCGCACCACGCCGGCGACATCTGGCGTGACAGGGGCTTCGACTGGGGCAACACCGCCCAGCTCGGCCGCCTCGACCTGGCGACCGTGCCCAACGCCGTCCCCGACCGGGCGCGGGTGCGGCAGTCCGTGGTGGAAGGGGCGGAGAAGTACCTGGCGATCCAGCGGGCGCACCCGTACGGGCTGCCGTACAACCCGCCGGACTTCGACTGGGGCTCCAACAACCTGGTGCTCAACAACATGGTCGTCCTGGCCACGGCGTACGACCTGACCGGGCACGAGAAGTACCGGGCGGCCGTGCGCGAGGGCATGGACTACCTCCTCGGCCGCAACGCGCTCAACCAGTCGTACGTGACCGGCTACGGCGAGGTGGCCTCGCACAACCAGCACAGCCGCTGGTACGCGCGCCAGCTCGACCCCGCGCTGCCCAACCCGCCGCGCGGCACGCTGGCCGGCGGCCCCAACTCCGGCATCCAGGACCCGCTCGCGCAACGACTGCTCAAGGGCTGCAAGCCCCAGTTCTGCTACATCGACGACATCGAGTCGTGGGCGACGAACGAGCTGACCATCAACTGGAACTCCCCGCTGGCCTGGGTCTCCGCGTTCCTGGCCGGCAAGGGCAGGCGATCCCGGTGACCCCGCGTTGCGGACGCTCCGTTCAACGGAATACTGTCTGCGCATGCCCAGGGGAACCTCCGAAGTCAGTGAGCCGATGTACTTCGTGCTCACCGCCCTACGCGCGGGCCCGCTGCACGGCCACGCGATCAGCAAGTCGATCAAGGAGCTGTCCGGGGGCCGGGTCCAGCCCTCGGTCGGCACCCTCTACGGCATCCTGGAGCGCCTGAACGAGCGGGGCGTGATCACCGTCGACAGAGAGGAGACGGTCAACGGCCGCAACCGGCGCTACTTCCGGATCACCGACGAGGGCCAGGCTCTGGTCGAGGCCGAGGCGAGGCGCATGCACGAGGCTGCCCAGCTCGTGCTGCGCCCCAGCACATGACCGCCACCGCGCCCCAGCCCACGACCGCTCTCGAACGTCGCTACCGCAGGCTGCTGCTCGCGTATCCGCGGAAGTACCGCGCAGCGCACGGCGACGAGCTGCTCGACGTCCTGCTGGAGTCGGCCGACTCCGGCAGGACGGTCCCCGCACTCAGAGAGGCGTGGGGCCTGCTGACGGGCGGCGTGCGCAGCCGCATCGCCCACCAGGCCACAGGCAGCGCCTGGGTGGACGGCCTGCACCTGGGCATCACGGCCGTGGCGGCGGCGAACCTCGCGGCGCTGCTTCCCTATGCGACTGCCATGCCGCTGTGGACGCTGCTGTCGGCACTCGCGTTACTGGCCGTCCTGCGGGGACGGGTGCTGGCGGCGTTCCCGCTCTCCCTGGTCACAGGCGTGAAGGCGGTCGCCGTCGCGGGCGGATGGCAGGCGTTCAACCTGACGATGCTGCCGGTCGAGCCCTCCTTCCTCACTCCCCAGGGCCTGTTCGCGAACAGCAGCCCCTTCGCCGTCGCCTCAAGCCACGCGGTGGTGCTGATCGGGCTGCTGGTGCTCGCGTCGAGACGGCGGGAGGCGCTGCGGATCCGGTCGTGGTGGTGGTGGCCGGCCGCCGTGGCCATCTCGTGGGCGGGTCCCCAGTGGATGGAGGAGGACGCGACGTTCCCCCTCAGCCTGAGCAGGCTGGCGGTGGAGGCCGCGGTGCTCGGACTGGCCGTGGCGTGCTGCTACCTGACGCGCGACCACCGCTGGGCGCTCGCGTCGGGCATCTACCTGCTGGTGACGTCCATTGAGCTGACCACGCACGCCGAGGCGCTGACCAGGCAGCACCTGGCCTACTGGGGCGTGCTGACCGTGCTGACCCTCGGGGCCACCTCCGCGCCGTTCCGAAGGCGGCGACACTGTCTGGATTGACCATACTTCGTTAAACAGAGTATGGTCTCTCGCCATGACGAGAAAGACGCTGCCTACTGCGCTGCTCGCCCTCGCCGTCCTCTGCGGCTGCGGGGGCGCCGCAGAGACCGCCGCCCCGCCCTCTCCGAGCACGGCGGCGGCCAAGGACAAGAAGCACCAGCTCGAAGCGGCCAAGGCCGACTGCATGAAGCAGAAGGGCTTCAAGTACGTCGCGTGGGTGCAGCCGGAGAAGCCGCAGAGCGAAGAGGACCGCCGCCGGGACGCGGGCGACTACCAGGCCATGCGGAAATATCGCGAAAAATACGGGTTCGGCGTCTTCGCCGAACACGTCTACCCCAAGGAGATGGACACCCCCGACGCCCAGATGGAAAGCGGCGTCGTGGACCCGAACATGAAGATCCAGGGGTCGCTCTCCGCCGCTCAGTCTCAGGCCTACCACAAGGCCAAGGACGCCTGCATGATCACGGTGGCCAAGCAGGTCCTCGGCGTGACCGTGAAGTCGAACATCGACTACTTCAACCAAATAGCGCTGACCAGGAAGCGAGCGACCGCCGGCACGCTCGACAGCGACCCCAAGCTGGTGGAACTGGCCAACGCCATGGCCACGTGCCTGAAGGGCAAGGCCTACACCATCAGTGACACCGCGCCGACGGCCATGGCGAAGCGCGGCGAGCGTACGTTCCTCGACCAGCAGGACGAGGTGGGCCGCAAGCAGGATGAGACCGTGCCCGACGTCGCCCCCCCGTCGAAGGAGGGCCAGGGCAAGCAGATTCACATGCCGACGCTCACCGCCGAGCAGGCCAAGCCGTACCTGGCCAAGGAGATCAAGGCCGCGCTCGACGACCTGGAATGCGGCAAGGACTTCTACCCGGCCTACACGCCTCGGAAGTCGGCGATCGACGTGCAGATCAAGGCTCAGTTCGCCTACTGACACCGCCGGCCCACCCCTTGGACTAAGGACGATCTTCGCCATGCTCACCAGGTTCCCCGCGACCGCCGCCGCCCTGCTGGCTCTGGCCGCGCTCTCCGGCTGCGGGGGCGCCGCAGAGACCGCCGCCCCGCCCTCTCCCAGCGCGACGGCGGCTATGGACAAGAAGCACCAACTCGAAGCGACCAAGGCCGACTGCATGAAGCAGCAGGGCTTCAAGTACGTCGCCTTCGTGTATCAGGACCCGCCGGAGAGCGAGGAGTCGAGGAAGCGCTCATCCGGCGACTACCAGGAGATGCGGAAATTCCGCGAAAAGTACGGGTTCGGAGTGTTTCGGGAGTTCGTCTACCCAGAGGAGTCGAAGAGCGAAAACGCCACGCCGGAGACCAACCCGAACGGGAAGATCCAGGGCTCGCTCTCCAAAGCGCAGTTCAAGGCCTATGAGAAGGCGATGACTGTCTGCGAGGCCACGTCCTACAAGCAGGTGCTCGGCTTGGACGTGAAGTCGCAGATGGACTACCTCGGCCAGGGGAAGAAGGCCCGCGATCGGGCGCTCAAGAGCGAGCTCAACGCCGACCCCCAACTGGTCCAACTGGCCTCGGCCATGGCCACGTGCCTGAAGGGCAAGGGTTACACCATCGGCGACACCACACCGGTCGCCCTGTCCGATCGCGGCTGGAGGGAGTTCTTCGCCCAGATGGACAAGCTGGGCCGCGCGCAACGGGACGACGTGCCCGACGTCGCGCCCCCGGTGAAGGAGGGCGAGATCGCGATGTCCTACTGGCCGACCCTCACACCGCAGCAGGCCAGGCCGTACCTGAACAAGGAGATCAAGGCGGCGCTCGACGACATCGAGTGCGGCAAGGACTTCTACCCGGCCTACAAGCCGAAGGAGTCGGCGATCCAGCAGAAGGTCAACGAACAGTTCGGCATGTGAGATGAGGCGTCCGCGCAAGCTCCTCGCCGGCCCTGCCTCATGAATTAAGGACGATCTTCGCCATGCTCACCAGACTCCCCGTGACCGCCGCCGCCGTGCTGGCTCTGGCCGCGCTCTCCGGCTGCGGGAGCGCCACTGAGACCGCCGCCCCGCCCTCGGCCGGCGCGACGGCGGCCAAGGACAAGAAGCACCAGTTCCAGGCGGCCAAGGCCGACTGCATGAAGCAGAAGGGCTTCAAGTACATCCCGTACGTGTATCCGGAGCCGAAGGGCACCGCGGAAGGACGGCTCCGGGAAGCGGGCGATTACCAGGCGATGCGGAAATATCGCGAAAAATACGGCTTCGGGGTCTTCGCCATGTACGTCTATCCCAAAGAGCTGGGCAACCCGCAGGTCAAGCCCGACAACCCCGCAGCAGTCGACCCCAACTGGAAGATCCAGTCCTCGCTCTCCAAGGCGCAGGGTCAGGCGTACCGGAAAGCGATGGAGGCCTGCGAGATCACGACGGCCAATCAGCTCTACGGCCTGAATCTGAAGCAGGGCATCAACTTCTTCAGCCAGGCGGGCGAGGCCTCGAACCGGGCCGTCAGGACCACGGTCAACAGCGACCCCAAGCTCGTGGAGCTGGCCGCCGCCATGGCCACCTGCCTGAAGGGCAAGGGCTACGCGATCGCGGACACCACGCCGATGGCCATGGCGGAGCGCGGTCCGACGGAGTTCCGCACCCAGGAGGACAAGCTGGGCAGGGCGCAGAGCAAGGATGTGCCCGACGTCGCCCCTCCGCGGAAAGAGGACGAGGTGCCGATGTACCACTCGCCGACGCTCACTCCCGAGGACGCCAAGCCGTACCTGGCGAAAGAGATCAAGGCGGCACTCGACGACGTGGACTGCGGCAAGGAGTTCTACCCCGCCTACCTCCCGAAGGAATGGGCGACCAGGGCGCGGGTCAACGAGCAGTACGGCATTTGAATGAGACCACGCAGACTCCTCACCGGCGTCATCGCCGGTGTCGTGCTCGTCGCCGGGGCGGGGTGGGCGGTGAGCACCCGATTGCGCTCCCCCGCCGACGAGGCGGCCCGCCGGGCCGCGCCCAGAGCATCACTGATCACCGCCGCCGTCGAGCGCCGCAAGCTGGTCAGCACCGTCGTGGTCAGCGGCACGCTGGAGTACGGCTCGCCGCTGCCGATCAGCCTGGCCGGGGTGGTCGGCGGCACCTCCGAGCTGCAGCGCGCCACCCGGGCGCCGCACCGGGGCCGGCTCAAGGAGGGCGCGGTGCTGATGGAGGTCAACGGCCGCCCGGTGTTCGCGCTGCGCGGCTCCGTGCCGATGCACCGGACGATCGCCCCCGGGACCAAGGGGGACGACGTCCGGCAGCTCCAGCGGGCACTGCGCCGGTTGGGGTACGGCGCTCCCGTCACGGGCGTGTTCGACCGGGCCACGATCTCGGCGGTCACTCGGATGTACGCGAAGAAGGGGTACGAGGCCCAGCAGCCCACGCTGCTCGACCGGCAGCAGTACGACACGTTGCGCAAGGCCGTACAGACCGCCCAGGAGACCCTGGCGACCGAGCTGCAGACCCTCCTCGACCAGGGACGTGACGTCCTGCCTCTCAAGATCAAGCTGACCAACGCCAAGGTGGACCTGAAGTCGGCCGAACGGGCGCTGAAGGAGGCCCAGTCGCAGGAGACGACGCCCGAGGACGAGACCAAGCTGGCGGCCGCGGACGCGGCCGTGCGCGCGGCGGAGGAGAAGCTCGCGCAGGCGGAGCAGGAGCTCGCCGCAGCCAGGAACCCGCCGACCCCGCCGGCCTCCGGGGCCACTCCCGGAGCCACTGCCGCGCCGCAGCCCACCGCCTCCACTGACACGAGCCTGCTGGAGATGCGGGTCGAGAACGCGAGAGCGGACCTGGCGGCCGCGCACGAGGCCCGCGACCGGGCCTCGGAGGAGGCGCGGCAGGCCAGGGAGAAGCGGCTCGAAGAGCTGCGCAAGGCCGTGCGCACGGCGAAGGAGGCCAAGGCCACGGCCGAGCAGGCGCTGCGCCAGGCCAGGCAGCTCTCCCCCACCAGGCTCAAGGTGGCCGGCGCCAGGAAGGACGTGGCGGCGGCCAAGGGGATGCTGGCCGAGTTCGCGCGTACGTACGGGACCTCCGTCCCGCCCGGCGAGGTGGTGTTCCTGCCGAAGCTGCCGGCCCGGGTGGAGAAGGTCTCGGTGAAGGCGGGGCAGCAGGTTCAGAACGAGATCGCCACGGTGACCGGCTCGACGTTCATGGTGACCGGGTCGGTCGAGGCGACGGAGTCGGACCTGCTGCGCGCGGGCATGGAGGCGAGCATCGAGCTCGACAGCGGCAAGACGTACAAGGCAGCGCTCACCGCGGTCGGCGACCAGGCCAAGGTGCCCGGCGCCGAGGAGCCCGCGAACGGGGCGCAGCCGGTCCTGCTCACGCCTGTCTCGACGAAGGGGCTCAAGGCGGGCACCGCGGTGACGGCCCGCGTGACGGTGGGGGCGACGAAGAGTCCGGTGCTGGTCGTGCCCGTGGCCGCCGTGATCACGGCCGCGGACGGGAAGGCTCGGGTGCAGGTCGAGTACGCCACCGACAAGACCCGGGAGGTCGAGGTGCGTACGGGCCTGACCGCCGACGGGAACGTCGAGGTCACCGGCGCGCTCAAGGAGGGCGACCGGGTGGTGGTCAGCGGTGCCTGAGCCGGTGATCTCGCTGGTGGACGTCGGCAGGGAGTTCCCCTCGCAACCGCCGGTCCGCGCGCTCGACGGCGTCACGCTCCGGGTGGGCAAGGGCGACTACCTGGCCATCGTGGGCCCGTCGGGCTCCGGCAAGTCCACGCTCCTGAACGTGCTCGGCCTGCTCGACCGGCCTACCTCCGGCAGCTACCGGCTCGACGGGACGGAGACCACGGCCCTGCGCGACGGGGCCAGGACCAGGTTGCGCGGCGACCGGATCGGCTTCGTCTTCCAGGCCTTCCACCTGCTCTCCCACCGCAGCGTGGTGGAGAACGTCATACTCGCCGAGATCTACCGGAAGCAGGGGCGTGGGGGCAGGCGGGAGCGGGCCCTGGCGGCGCTGGAGCGAGTCGGCCTCGGCCATCGGACGGGGTTCCTCCCCGACCGGCTGTCCGGCGGCGAGCGCCAGCGTACGGCCATCGCCAGGGCCCTCATGGGTGAGCCGTCGCTGTTGCTGTGCGACGAGCCCACCGGCAACCTCGACAGCCGCAACACGGAGGCGGTGCTGGACCTGTTCGACGAGCTGCGGGGGCAGGGGCTGACGATCGTGGTCATCACGCACGAGCAGGAGGTCAGCGAGCGGGCCGGCCGAAGGGTGCGGATCACCGACGGCCTGCTTGAGGAGCAGTGATGCACGTACGGGACCTGATCGGCGAATCCATCGCCGGCATGCTCGCCAGGCCGGTGCGCTCGGCGCTCACCACGCTCGGGACCGTGCTCGGCATCACCACGCTGGTCATCACGCTCGGCGTGGCCGCCACCGCGGGCAACCAGATCGTCGGCCGCTTCGACGAGCTGGTGGCCACGGCCATCACGGTCGAGGTGCCGGAATCGCCGGAGGCTCCGCTCGTCGAGTGGGACGCGATCGACCGGCTGACCAGGCTGCGCGGCGTCGAGTCCGCCGCCGCGGTGGCCGACTCCAAGGACGGCGAGAACGTGTCCGTGCGCTCCAACGACATCGTGGACCCGACCCGGGTCACCACGCAGACCCTTACCGTGCTGGCCGCGACGACCGGCCTGCCGGCGGCGGCACGCGGCCGGATGGTGCAGGGCCGGTTCTACGACGCCGGGCACATCGCGCGGCGTGACCGCGTGGCGGTGATCGGCGACCAGGCGGCCAGAATGCTAGGCGTCACCCGCCTCGACCGGGCACCGGCGATCTTCATCGGCAAGCACGCGTACACGGTCATCGGGATCCTGGGCGACCTGCGCCGGGAGCGCAACCTGAGCACCGCCGTGCTCGTGCCGCCCACCGTGGGCAGGCAGTTCGGGCTGCGGGACGTCACCAGGGTGCTGGTCAACACGAGCCTGGGCGCCGCCGGGCTGATCACCCGTCAGGCGCCTGCCGCGCTCAGCCCGGGGAACGGCGACATGTTGCAGGTGGTCGCCCCGCCCAGCCCGACCAGGGCACGTGACAAGGCGCAGGACGACGTCAACGCGCTCTTCCTGATCCTCGGCCTGGTCTCGCTCGTGGTCGGCGCGGTGGGCATCGCGAACGTCACGCTCGTCACGGTGATGGAACGCGTGCCGGAGATCGGCCTGCGCCGCTCGCTCGGCGCCGCCAGGCGGCACATCGCGGCCCAGTTCCTGCTGGAGTCGACGCTGATCGGGCTCACGGGCGGCGTGATCGGCGCCGCCCTGGGCATCGTCACGGTCGTCGCGGTGTCGGCCGCCAAGCAGTGGACTCCCCTCCTGGACCTGCGACTGGCGGTCGCGGCCCCGGTCGCGGGCGCCGTGGTCGGCCTGCTGGCCGGGCTGTACCCGGCGCTGCGAGCGGCCAGGATGGAGCCGGTGGACGCGCTCAGGTAGAAGAGGCCGCTCAGTCCGGCGCCCAGTACTTCTGCATGATCTTGTCCAGCTCCTGCACCACCGGCTGCCAGCTGGTCGGCAGCGTGTAGCGGGTGACGCGCTGCTTCTTATGAACAAGCGTGTACTTGATGAAGTCCGCCCCTGCCGGCGGGGCCTCGGACCGGCCCATGACCAGGCCCTTGAGGTACTTCCGCAACGTGCGCTGCTCCTGGGCAGTCAGGCACTTGTCGATGGTCGGCCCGGTACGGCGGCTCAGCCGGACGCAGTAGTTGTCGTAGACGGTTACGCGGTCGTCGAACCCCGCGAACCCGCCTTGCCTGCTGTACTCGAGCAGCACCTTCTTCTTCACGGCCCGCACGGCCGCCGCCTGCGCCGGCGCCATGGACGCCGTCAGCGCCAGCAGAAGCACCGGCAGGAGCACGATTCGCCATATCTTCACCGAATACCTCCGAGGATGCCCCGGCCTTCAGGCCGGGGCAGGAATTGGACTCCTGCGGAGCAGGACAGGAACAGCTGATGCGCCCCCAGGGCGGATCAGCGTCCGGTAGAGTCCTATCCGCGGGTTGCGAGAACCAAGCCTCCCGCGCGTGCTGATCGAGAACCAAGACAGCACATGCGTCTCCAAGCTTGCCGTACCAAACCGGGCAGGTTCCGTCCCGGCTGGTGTTGATGGAGTAAGACCTTGCTGGTCGCTGACCTGCGGGGCTTCCTGAGCCAGGAATCCCCCTGCTTCAGCTGGGGGAGGGTTCAAATCTCCATTGACGTACATGAGCGCCGGAAGGCTCAAGCGCGACACCCCTTTAGCGCACATCCCGGTGAGCCGCGGCGAGCACCAGGAGCTCGGACGCCTGCTGGAAGGCGAGTGACCACGAGCGCCACGGGCAGTGGGATCAGGTGACACTACGGATCGGAGTGCCTGTTTCGCGGTCCGGGAAGCATGCCCGTTTCGGCAGGCAGGTCGGGCTCGGGCTCGAGGTCTGGCGAGCCCTCAACCCGTCCGTGGAGCTGATCGTCGAGGACGACCGCAGCGAACCCGGGACCCTGGACGTCGCGCTTCCCCGGCTGGCGGGGCAGTGCGACCTCCTGCTGGGGCCGTACTCGACGCAGCTCATGCGGCGGGCGGGCGGCATCGGCGCGGCGCTGGGCTGCCTGATCTGGAACCACGGCGGCGCGGGCGACGACGTCCAGACGGCGCACCCCGGACATGTCGTCTCGGTGCTGACGCCGGCGAGCCGGTACGCCGAGCCGTTCATCCGCCACCTCGTGCGGTCCGGCGACCGGAGCCCGCTCCGGATCGTGTACGGCAAGGGCGGCTTCGCCCGGCAGGTGGCGGACGGCGCCGCGCGGGCCGCGAACGAGCAGGGCATCCCGGTGGTCCGCGGCGGCCTGGTGGAGGACTCCTGGAACCTCCTGTGCGCCGGGTCATTCGACGAGGACGTCGAGGCCGTCAAGAAGGCCGGTCGTTCGCGGGTGGTCTGTGCCGTGGCCGCGGGGGTACGGGAGTTCGGCGCGGCCGTCGGCGACCCTCGGGGGATTTACGGCATCGGGCAGTGGTTCCCCGGTCTGGCGGGCGAGGCGGCCGTGGGGATCTCCGAGCGGGACTTCCTCGCCGCGTATCACGACAGGGCCGGGGAGCCGCCGGACTATCCCGCCGTTCAGGCGGTCGCCGCCGCGATCATCGCGATCCACTGCGCCGAACGGGCGGGCGGCACCGGGCGGGCGGAGCTGTGGTCGGTCGCCGCCGGACTGCGGACGGTCACCTTGTTCGGCGACTTCGCGATCGACCCGGGCACCGGCCTGCAAACCGGGCACAGGACGGCGCTCACCAGGTGGGAGAGCGACGGACCCGTCGCCGTGTAGGTGAGATGTCCCCGCCGCCGGAGAAGCCCGGCGGCGGGGGGCGGCGGAGCGCTTCGTTCCGCCCCCTGCTCGCCGCCTCGGCAAGGGCACGTCACACGGAGCCGGGGGTCACGATGGCGATGCCCAGGCACATCTCGTCGCTGGTCCCGTCGCCCCACACCACGTACCGCGGGGGGAGCTTCTGGAGCTGCGGCAGCTGGGCGCGCAGGCCCGCGTCATGCGTGCACGTCACCCGTACGACGTCGCCCTTCTTGACCTTGACGGGCGTGGGCAGGACCCGCAGCGACTGGTCGTCGAAGTCGTAGTTCGGCACGTCCAGGAGTGTCCGGGCCTGCGGGGTGCCGGGGTTGAGCTCGACCTTGATGGAGCGGCCGAGCAGGTGCATGTGCCCCGCCATGGCATGGACGGTCGCGGGGTCTTCGACGGGCATGTCGCAGTGCTGGGTCGGCCCGGGCTTGGTGGGGCCGCAGAACTTGGCGAGCACTGCCGACGTCTCCTTGATCTCGTCGCCGAACCTGGCGCCGACGTCCTCGACCGCGGCGGCCCGGTCGCAGAGCGGTCCGGACTCCTGCGGCGTGCACGGAAGCTCGATCGGGGCCTGGAACAGGGCGGTCTGCAGGGGCTGCAGGGTCTGGTCAGTGAAGCGGAGCCGGATGCCCGAGCGGTCGGTGCCCGGCTTGCCCGCCACGCCCAGCAGGTTGTAGTGGACCTGCATGACGAGCCGGCTGCCCGGCGGCAGCTCGTAGCCGTACTTGGGGTCGAGCAGCGTCTCGCTGGTGCCAGGGGCCCAGTGCGCCACCCATGAGTCCCCGTCGACACCCGAGTCGCCGAAGCACGTCCAGCCCTGGCCGGGCGTGCTGTCGTCGAGCTTGCGCGCCTCGGCGGCGTGCTCGGGGTCGAGCCTGAAGAAGATCGCGTGGTGGACGAGGTCGCGGTTCTGGGGCTGGAACTGGGCGCCGGTCAGGAACACCTTGCTGGTCAGCTTGGGGTCGATGAGGAAGCAGCGGTAGTCGTCCGTGCCGCCGTTGGGCGGGGCCGGCGTGTACGGCTCCGCCATCGTGAGGTCGGCGAACCGTTCGCCGGTCCGCAGCGGGGCCGCGGCCGGGGTGGATCCGGCGGTGTGCCCCGCGTGTCCCCCGTGACCGGCCGGGGCGTGGGTGCTCTGGGCGCCGCACGAGGCGAGCAGGACGACCGCGACGAGTAAGGCGGCCGTCCGGGCGAGTCGATTCATACGTCAACACTCGCGCGCGAGGCCGAGCCGGGGCATCCTTCCTCAGGACGTTTTCCTTCGTCCCCTGGTATGACCCCGGCATCAGACCTGGGTCGATGCGCTGACCTCACGGCGGCGAGGCGGGCAAGGTCGCCTCGACGCGGAAGCCGCCGTCATCCTCCTCGCCGGTCTCCAGGGCGCCCCCGGCCAGTTCCACGCGCTGCCGCAGGTCGAGCAGGCCCATCCCCGGGCCGGTGGCCGCAACCCAGGCGTCCGGCTGGCCAGGGGTGTTGCGGACGGTGACCCGTAACGAACCGGGGAGGTAACGGACCTGCACCCGCACCTCCGCGCCGGGCGCGTGCTTGCGGACGTTGGCGAGGGCCTCCTGCACCAGCAGGTACGCGGTACGCCCCACCTCGCCGGAGACGGGCACCGGCGTCCCGGCCACCACCAGCTCCACCGGCACACCCGCCAGCGCCGACTCCGTGACCAGCGGCCGCAGGTCGGGCAGGGGCAGCCCCAGGTCGAACCCCTCTCCCGTGCCGCGCCGGAGCAGCGCCACCATGTGACGCAGCTCCCCCAGCGCCTCGCACCCGGTCGTGCGCAACTCCTCGGCCACCGCCCTGGCGCGCTCGTCGCCCGACGTCAGGGCCAGGACTCCGGCCTGCAGCACCATCCGGCTCACCCGGTGCGTGACCACGTCGTGCATCTCGCCCGCCAGCCGCTCGCGCTCCACCCGCTCGGCCCGTTCCGCCAGCTCGCGGTGCAGGCGTTCCCTGACGGCGACGTACATGCCGTACAGGGTGGCCAGCGCGATCGCCGTGTCGGTGCGGAGGATCAGGGGGAGCCGGTCGGGGAGCGCCGGCACGGCGAGGGCCAGGACCAGCACCGGCAGCCACCGCTGCACGCCGCGCCGGTGCTCCCCCGCGTACGCCATCGCGCCGTAGGCGGCGAAGGCGCATGTGGGCGGCCAGATCAGCGCCCCCGCCGGGGGCGGCACGTCCGTGATCACGGCCAGCACGAGGAGGGCGATCGCCGTGCCCGCACTGACCCAGGCGACGGTGAGCGGCGCTCTGCGCATCCACAGCACCGGCACCGCCGCCGCCAGCAGGACCACGAGGACCGGACCGGTGTAGCCGGTCGCCAGCGTCAAGCCCCCCGCGACGAGGACCGCGACCGCGTCGATCGGCCGCGGACGGACACCGTCCACCGGCTCATCGTACGATCACCGTTGCCAATCGGCTATGTCTTGGTGATGCGGACGGCGTCGGCGATCACGTAGCCCGTCGTGGAGGTCCAGCGGCTCACCCCGACCACGTTGTACGTGCCCGCCGCCAGCGTGTACGTCCCCAGCGCCCGCCACTGCCCGCCGCCGCTGCGCTGGTCCACGGCGACCGTCTGGTTGCCGCCGGAGGCCGCGACGATGAACGGGGTCGCGCTGTTGTACCCGGAGTTGGCCGGATACCACACCTCCACCCGATAACTCCCGGCGCTCGGAATGGTCGCCTGGTACCAGGCGGGGTCGCTGGCCGAGACCGGATTGGCGAAGCGGTAGTCGGTGCCGTGCAACTGCGTGGAGTAGGTGGAGGTGCCCCAGTTCGTGCTGGCGGCGAAGCCCGCGTCCGCGTTGTCGATCACCACGCTGAAGCCCGGCCCGGTGCCCACTGTCCGGCCCGCGCTGGGCGAGCTCTCCTGGTGGGTCCGGTTGAGCGCGGCGACGTAGTAGGTGTAGGTGCCCGAGGAGGCGCCGGTGTCCGTGAAGGACGTCTGCCGGGTCGTGGCGACCAGGTTCCGGGCGTCGGCGAAGAAGCACGGGTCCGCCGTGGACTGCGACCCGTCCACCCGGTACACCGCGTACGACGTGCCCGAGCCCGTCCACGCGAGCTGGACGCCGTTCGAGCCTTGAACGGCCGAGGTGAGGGCCGGGGCGGACGGCGCGGCCGACGAGCCGCGGGCCGGTAAGAGCGCGGGACGCGTGTAGTGGGTGTTCACCAGCCGGGTGATCGCCCCGATCCGGTCCGCCTTGACGTCCTTCGCGCTGAAGAAGACGTCACCGACCACCTCGGGATGCCGCCGGTTGTCGGTCAGGTGGTCGCTCAGCTCCGCCGGGTCCTGCCAGGCGGCGTCCTGCCCTGAGGCTCCGGCGCGGTAGGCGGCCTGGCCGACCACGAGCTGCACGCCGGTGCCCCGCACCACGTCGGACCACCAGGCGGTGAGCACCTCGTAAGCGGCCGCGGAGAAGCCGATGTGCCAGTAGATCTGGGGCGACAGGTAGTCCACCCAGCCCTGCTTCACCCATTGTCTGCTGTCGGCGTAGATCGCGTCGTACGACTGCAGCCCCGAGGTACGCGAGCCGAGCGGGTCCGTCGCGGCGTTGCGCCAGATGCCGAACGGGCTGATCCCAAACGACACGTGCGGCTTGGCGGCGTGAATGCGCTGGTCGAGCTCGCGAACGAGCAGGTTGACGTTGTTGCGCCGCCAGTCGCCGACGTTGCTGAACGAGCCGCCGTACTGGGCGTACGTGGCGGAGTCTGGGATGGTCTCGCCGCTCACCGGATAGGGGTAGAAGTAGTCGTCGAGGTGCACGCCGTCCACGTCGTACTTGGAGACGGCGTCCATGATCGCGTCCTCGATGAAGTCCCGTACCTCCGGGATGCCGGGGTTGTAGTAGAGCTTCCCGCCGTACGCGAAGCGCCAGCCGGGGTGCTGCCGTGCCGGATGCGTGGACACGAGCTTGCTCGGGTCGTCGTGGTTCGCGATCCGGTACGGGTTGAACCAGGCATGGAACTCCAGGTTGCGGGCGTGCGCCTCGTTGACCATGAAGGCCAGCGGGTCGTACCCGGGGTTCCCGCCCTGGGTGCCGGTCAGCCACTGCGACCACGGCTCGTACGGCGAGGGCCAGAACGCGTCGGCCGTGGGCCTGACCTGCACCACCACGGCGTTCATGCGTTTCTGCACGGCCAGGTCCAGCCAGGCGCGGAACTCCGCCTGCTGCGCCGACGCGCTCAGCCCCGTGCGGCTGGGCCAGTCGATGTTCGCGACCGACGAGATCCACATGGCCCTGAGCTGCCGCTTCGGGGTGGCGGGATCGGTCGCGCAGGCCATGGCGGCGGCTGGGGAGGAGGAAACGGGGGCCACGATGCTGACGAGTGCGGCGGTGAGCGCCGCCAGGACGGTACGCAGGAGCGCGGTCACGAAAGGAAGTTTCAGCGCGATCAGCTGAAAGCGCAATAGTTTTCACAACTTCGGCTGGACCCAAATCTGTGGCGGGCAGGGCGCCGCGCCACGCCCTGCCCGCCGACGGACCCCGGCCGGCGGGAGAGCGTGCGCGCCACGCCCCTCCCCAAAAGGGATCAGGGGCGAAAAGTTTCACTTAACACGGCAGTAATGTCAATTATCGACATTTGTCAGGAGATGTCTTACGGTGCAGCCGTCCCCCTTTACGAGGAGCACTCATGACTCTCGCCCGCACGCGATTAGCAGCCCTCGCTACCTCGATCCTCGCCGTCCTCCTCATCGCCGCAGGCCAGCCCGCTCTGGCGGTGGCCAAGGACAGCCCACTCCAAGCATCGTTCGCCAAGGCGGCGGCCGCGCAGGACGTGCCCCGCGACCTGCTCGTCGCACTCGCCTACGCCGAGACCCACCTCGACGGGCACAAAGGTGAGCCCAGCGCCAGCGGCGGCTACGGCGTCATGCACCTGGTCAGCAACCCGACCTACCACTCGCTCGAGAAGGCCGCCGAGCTCACCAAGCTCCCGGTCGAGAAGCTGAAGGCCGACGACGAGGCGAACATCCTCGGCGGCGCGGCCGTCCTTCGCGCCCAGGCCGACGCGCTGGGCCTCGACGAGACCGCCAGGAAGGACATCGGCCGCTGGTACCAGGCCGTGGCCAAGTACGGCAACGCCTCCTCACCCGAGCTGGCCCGGCTCTACGCCGACGCGGTGTACGAGCAGCTCGGTCTCGGCATCGACACCCGCGGCGTGCAGGTCAAGCCGCAGGAGGTCACCGCCGACCGCGGCGACCTCGCCAACGCCCGCCAGCTGAACGCGCAGGCAGCGGTGGCCAGCCCCGACTACCCGCCGGCGTCCTGGGTGGCCGCCAGCTCCAGCAACTACACCGCCTCCAGCCGCGAGTCGAGCTACGCCATCGACCGGGTGATCATCCACGTCGCCCAGGGCTCGTACGCGGGCACCATCTCCTGGTTCCAGAACCCCAGCGCGCAGGTCTCCGCCCACTACGTGGTCAGGTCCTCCGACGGCGCCATCACCCAGATGGTGCGGGACAAGGACATCGCCTGGCACGCCGGCAACTGGACCTACAACACCAGGTCCATCGGCATCGAGCACGAGGGCTACGTCAACCAGGCCTCGTGGTTCACCGACGCGATGTACCGGGCCTCCGCGGCCCTGACCAAGGCCATCTGCGACAAGTACGGCATCCCGAAGGACCGCAGCCACATCATCGGGCACGTCGAGGTGCCCGGCTCGGACCACACCGACCCGGGTCCGTACTGGAACTGGACCACGTACATGAACTACGTGACCGGTGGCGGCACCCCGACGTGGTCCACGACCGTCGACAACACCACCTCCGGCCAGTTCGCCGCCAGCGCGAACTGGGGCACCTCCACCTACTCCAGCCAGCGCTACGGAGCCGACTACCGCTTCGCCGAACCGGTCGCCGCCAGCGACCCGGCGTGGTACTCGGCCACGATCCCCAGCGCGGGCACGTACCGGGTCGAGGTCTGGTATCCGGACGATGCCGGATACAACAGCTCGGCGCCGTACATCGTGGCGGCGTCGGGCGGCAACCAGACGGTCTACGTCGACCAACGCTCCGGCGGAGGAGCCTGGAAGAGCCTGGGCACCTTCTCGCTCAACGCCGGCACCTACAACGCCGTCGGCGTGAGCCGATGGACCTCGGGCACGGGCCTCGTCATTGCCGACGCGGTCCGCATCAGCCGGGTCTGACAGATTCTGTACGGCCCGCTCCCCGCTCTGCTCGGGAAGCGGGCCGTACTGATCACGCCGCGATGACGAAGCCCGGGGTCAGGCGGTGGCGCCGCCGTCGATCACGTGGTCCTGGCCCACGACGAAGGCGGACTCCGGCGACGACAACCACAGCGCCGCGGCGGCGACCTCCTCCGGCGTGGCGACCCGGCCGATCGGCAGCGCGCCCTTCATGCGCTCGTCCCGCTCCTCCCGGGTCTCGCCGGGGCGCGTCGACATGGGCGAGTCGATCGGACCGGGGCTGACGGCGTTGATCCGCACCCCGTCCGCGATGTGGTCGCGGGCCGCCGTGCGGGTCAGGAAGCTCACCCCGGCCTTCGAGGCGGCGTACGCGGCCGCCCCGGGCAGCCGCCAGTGCGCGCCGAGGTTGGAGGACACGTTGACGATGACACCTCCGCCGTGCGCGCGCATGTGGTCGATCTCGTGCTTCATCGCCAGGAACACGCCCTTGAGGTTCACCGCGAGCACCTGGTCCCAGGTGTCCTCGTCGTAGTCGGCCAGCGGCGCCAGCATGCCGAAGATCCCGGCCGCGTTGAGCGCGACGTGGAGCCCGCCGTAGCGGGAGACCGCGGCCTCGACCATGGCGGCGACCTCGGCCGAGCGGGTGACGTCCAGGGCGAACGCGCTCGCCCGCCCGCCCTCTTCCTCGATCAGCTTCACTACCTCGGCCAGCCGGGCGGCGTCGCGCCCGGCGGCCAGCACCGCCGCGCCCTCGCGCGCGTACGCCAGCGCGGCGGCGCGGCCCAGGACGCCGCTCGCGCCGGTGACCAGAGCGACTTTGCCTTCGAAACGGCTCATTTATTCCATACCAATCGTTCTCAAATTTGGACGGCGACCATGGCCTGGTCGACCGCGTCGCGCAGGCGGCGCGGATCGGGGTCGGCCCGGCCGAGCACCCTGATGCCCTGCAGCAGCACGAGCAGGAACCTGGCCAGCGCGTACGGGTCCTTCCCCGCCGGGATCTCGCCCTGGGCCCGTGCCCTGACCAGGGCGGCGGCCAGCACGGTCTCCAGCCCCGCCCAGCTCTCCGTCACCTTGCGGGACACGGCGGCGTCGCGCGAGGCGAACTCCACCGCCGTGTTCACCACCATGCAGCCCCGCCGCAGCTCGTCGGCCAGGCACTCCGCGACGTACGAGTCGAGGAAGCCCCGGACGGCGGGCAGCGCGGGCCCCGGCTGGGACAGCCGCTCGACCACGTTGTGCTGCTCCAGGTAGCGCTCCAGCGCCCTCAGGTAGAGCTCGCGCTTGCCGCCGAAGGTCCCGTAGATGCTCGCCCGCGCGATCCCGAGGTGCTCCACGAGGTCCGCCATCGACGTGGCCTCGTATCCGCGCTCCCAGAACAGCTCGAGCGCCTTCTGCAACGCGACCTCGGGATCGAACTCCTTGCTCCTCGCCACGACGCCGAAGCTAGCACATTCAAGAACGATCGGTCCAATTATCTAGGTGTCAGCACCCATCGCCAAGCGCCGTCCTTGTTGGAGTCACGGTTGGCGGCGAGCTGGGTCGTCCGCCGACCGTCCACGCTCACCAGGACCAGCCCGTTGTCGAACTCGTTCTCGCACGCCCCGGCGCAGCCCAGCGCGATGACGTTGTCGTCGTCCGCCCAGGCGTGCAGCTGCAGCACCTTCTGCCCTCCGACGGGATCGGCTGGCACGTCGCGACTCAGGACCAGGCGGCCGTTCGGCGAGGTCGCCGAGATGCCCGTGTAGTCCACGTACCGGTCCCCCTGAGGCGTCTCGCGCGGCTGACCGTCGAGGCTGTAGAAGACGCGGTCCGGCATGGTGCTGCTGGGTGCCCAGAGCATCGTGCCGTCCAGGCTCCAGCCGAGGTCCTGGCGGGCGTTGCCGTTGAAGGGGTTGGCGTCGGTGTGTATCCCGTCGGCCATCGGCGGCAGCTGGTGATAGTCGGCCGTACCCGCCTCGACGTCGACGATGTAGTAGCCGGTACGCGGGCTGTTCCCGTCCGCACGGCGGTCGTCCACGATACCCGGGTAGCTGGAGTAGGCGGTGGCCAGGACCTTGGTGCCGTCGGGCGACCACGAGACCGACCCCACCGGGTGCTCCAGGTCGATCCACTTCAGGATCTGCCGGGTGTTCATGTCGAGGATGCCCAGCCTCCTGCTGATTCCGTCCCCGTCGAGCACGGCGGCCACCTGCAGGCCGGGCGCCACGTCCACCCACGCCCACGAGGTCTCCTCGTAGCCGTCGGTGCGCGGGTCGTACAGCGACCACTTGTACGTGATCCGCTGCTCGTGGTCCGAGATCTTCTCCTGCTTGTTCGTGTAGTAGGCGGACACGGCCATGCGGCCCGCGGCAATCAGCTTGGTCGGCGGGCTGTGCTCCGTGTCGGTCCGCACGTCGGTCGGCGCGGGCGACGGGCGGGCGGGCAGAGTGATGCCGTTGGCCGGGCGTACGGTGTCCGGCGCGTTACGTACGTCCCTCGGGCCCACGGCGAACACGGCGATCGCCGCCACCAGCCCCACGGCCAGCACCACCATGCCCGCGGGCCGCCAGGCGCGCCTCCGCAGCGCCCGGTCGGCCAGGTCGTGCGGCACCCTGGTCTCGTCGGCCCACTCCCGCAGCGTGTCGCGAAGCAGCTGCGTCACTTGGCCTCCTTCGTCGGCCCTGTGACGAGCGTGCTGCGTCTAATCGTTCCCTCGCTTCGCTCGCTCACGCGACCACCTCCAGTTCCTGGGCCAGCTCGGGGGCGATCTCGCGCAGGCGGGCCAGCGACCTGTGCGCCGTGCTCCTGACCGTGCCGACGGAGCAGCCCAGCGTCCGCGCGACCTCCTGCTCGGGCAGATCCTCGAAGTACCTCAGCACCAGCACCGCGCGCTGCCGTGCGGTGAGCCTGGCCAGCGCCGTCCGCAGCACCATGCGCAGCTCGCTCTGGTGGTTGAGGTCCCGGTCCGCCAGCTCGGGCGGCGTCGCCTGCACCACCTCGCCGCGCCGTCTGCTCGCCCGCCACCAGCTGATCTGCTGGCGGTACATGATCTGCTTGGCGTACGCCTCGGGCGTCTCCACCTGCCGCCACCGGCTCGCCAGCTTCGCCAGCGCACTCTGCACCAGGTCCTCGGCCGCGTGCTGGTCACCACCGGTGAGCAGGAACCCGAGCCGCATCAGGGCGGGAGAGCGCGCAGAGACGAACTCGCGGAAACGTTGCTCGTCCGCGGCGTCCACGATCACCTCCGGGGGATTGATGTCACCCTCTCAGACGCCCGCGTACGCCCCCGCTATGCGTCAAGCAGATCGCGGACTTGCTCCATCACCCTGTCCACCGAGACGTCGGTCACCCACGACAGGTCGTGCGGGCAGCGCTCGGCACGCGGGTCCATGCCGTCGGCGCCGCAGACCGGGCAGGCCGTCGTCCATGAGACCAGCGGCCGGTGCCTGGCCCTGCTGAGCGGCCCGAAGTTGATCAGATTGCCGCACCAGTAGACGGCGACCGTGGCCGTGCCGACGGCGGCGGCCAGGTGGCGCGGGCCCGTGTCGTTGGCGATCACCAGGTCGCACCGCTCGTAGAGCGCGGCCAGGCCGCCGATGCCGAGCGCGCCCACGACGGGGACCGCGGGCCGGCGCATCGCGTCGACCACGCCCATCACCAGGTCCTTCTCCTCCGGAGCGCCCGTGACGGCGATGGGGCGGTCGATCCCGTCGGCCACCTCGGCGAAGCGCTCCACCGGCCAGCGCCGCCGCGGGTCTCTGGCGCCCGGGTGCAGGGCCACCAGCCCCCGTGGCGGCTCGCCGAGCGCCAGAGCCAGCTCCGCCCGGTCGTCCCCGGTCACGGCCACCCGCGCCTCCAGGCCGCCCGCGACCGCGCCGACCAGCGCGGCGACCTGGAGAAAGCGCAGGGTCTCGTGGTGGTAGTCCGTGTACGGCACCCAGCGGTCCAGGCTCTCCGCCCCGGGAGCGCGCATTCCCGCGGTCACCCTGGCGCCCAGCCCGCGGATGAACGGGTTGGAGTAGCGGCCGCCGCCGTGGATCTGCACCGCCAGGTCGAACCGGCGCGCCCGCAGTCCCGCGCACAGTTCCTCCGGCGCCGGGTGCCCGCCGGCCTGCGTCGACACGCCGGAGATCGGCGGCAGCGCCACCACGTCGTCCACCGGCCCCGGGCGGCCCCCGAGGAACTCCGCGTGCCATGAGACGCCGAGCAGCGTCAGGCGGGCGCCTGGGTAGGCGTGCTTGAGTGCCGTCAGGGCGGGGACGGCCAGCAGGTAGTCGCCGAGCGCGTTGGCCCGTAGCACGGCGATCCGCTCCACCCCGTCGACCAGCCCGGATGTGCTTCCCATGGCCGCCCGTGCTACCCAGCGAGTTCACGCGTTTAACCTGCGCCTTCTCCGGTATTCGCTCCTCATGGGCACAGAGAGCACCATCAGCGCCGTGGTCGTCGGCGACGTCATGCTCGACTCCTGGTTGCGCTGCTCGGCCAAGCGCCTGGCGCAGGAGGCGCCCGTGCCCGTGATGAGCCTGGAGGCCACCGAGGAGGCCCCCGGCGGGGCCGCCAACACCGCCGCCAACCTCGTGGCGCTCGGCGCCCGCGTACGGCTCCTGGGCGCCGTGGGGGACGACGCCTGCGGGGACAAGCTCGTACAGTCGCTCCACCTGCTCGGCGTCGAGACGGACCTGGTGACCGTGCCGGGCCGGCGTACCGCGCACAAGCGGCGGCTGGTCAGCGGCGGCCAGCTCACCGCCCGCTACGACGAGGAGGACCTCGACGTGCTCTGCGAGCAGGCCGAGCGGGAGCTGCTCGGCCGGCTGGGCGAGGCCGTGCGCGGTGCCGACGTGGTGGTCGCGTGCGACTACGGCGGCGGCGTGTTCACCCCGGCCGTGCGCCGGGCGCTCGCCGGGTTCGCCCTGCTGGTGGTGGACGCGCACGCGGTCGCGCCGTGGGGCGAATGCGCTCCCGCCGCCGTCCTGCCGAACTATGCCGAGGTCGTACGCCTGCTGGGCGACGCGGACGAGCCGGCCGACCGCCTGGCGTACCTGTCGGCCCGCTCCGACCGGCTCATGGAGCTGACCCGCGCCGGGATCGTGGTGACCACGCTGGACGGCGAGGGCACGCTGCTGCACAGGAGGGGCCGCCCGCCGTACCGCACCTATGCCCGGCCCGCGCCCCAGCACATGGCCACGGGGGCGGGTGACACCTACACGGCCGCGTTCGCGCTCTGGCTGGCCGGCGGCGCGTCGCCGGAGGAGGCCGCGGAGGCGGGCCAGGCGGCGGCCGGCGTCGTCGTACGCCGCCAGGGGACGGCCGTCTGCACCCGGTACGAGCTGCTGCGCGCCCTGCGCCGCCACGAGGGCACGGTCCAGACGGCCGAGCGCCTGGCCCAGCTCCTGGACGAGCACCGGCGCAGGGGCGAGCGGGTGGTGTTCACCAACGGCTGCTTCGACGTGCTGCACCGGGGGCACGTGACGTACCTGGAGCAGGCGGGCCGGCTGGGCGACGTGCTGGTGGTGGCGGTGAACAGCGACGCCAGCGTGGCCAGGCTGAAGGGGCCGGGCCGCCCGGTCAATCCGTGCGAGGACCGCATGTCCGTGCTGGCGGCGCTGAACGACGTGGACTACGTGACGGAGTTCGACGAGGACACGCCCGAACGGCTGCTCAGGATGATCCGCCCGGAGCTCTATGTGAAGGGCGGCGACTACACCGCGGAGATGCTGGCCGAGGCGCCGCTGGTCCGCGCGCTGGGCGGCGAGGTGCGGGTGCTCGGCTACCTGCCCGACCACTCGACCACGGCCATCATCGGCCGCATGCGCTCGCTTCCCTGAGGCGGCCGGGGCTCAGCGGGTTCGGCACGGGCACGCTCCGCATGTCCCCGCCCGGGGCGTCCAGCCAGCGCAGCAGGAGGTTGGCCTTGGCCGGAACGTGCGTGGCGGACAGCAGGTCACGCAGCTCGTCCGGATCGCCGTGGTCCTCGCCGCAGGCGGCGAACACCGCCCTGGCCCGCGCCCACAGCTCTCCCCGCAGTCCCGGATGGCGCTCCGCGAGGGCCTCCGCGATCTCGCGGAGGTTGTTGGTGACCAGGCAGTACACCAGCCGTTCCCACGCCCGCGAGCCGTCCATGCCCGGCAGCAGCGGGTGCCGCTCCGCGAGCACCTTGACGCCCTCGTGGTCGCGGAAGACCGCCTGGGCCGGGCTGCCGTGCCCGTCCACCGCGATCAGCACGTTCTGCAGGTGGCATTCGAGCACGATCCCGTGGCGGAAGTAGGCGTGCAGGGCCGGGGGCACCACGTGGCCGAGGTAGCGCCCCCACCACGCGAGCGCCTCGTCCTCGCCCAGCCCGTCGATCGGGTTGCCGGGGAAGCCCTCGCTGATCCCCGCCGCCAGCAGCGCCGTCAGCCCCGGGCGCAGGTGCTCGCGCAGCCCGTCGCGGACGATGACCGCCAGCGCCTCCCCACCGTCCCGGCCCAGCTCCGCGCTGCGGTAGCCGCGGTCGCGCAGTACGGCGGGGCGCGGGACGTGCTCCGGCAGGTCGTCGAACGCGCGCCCGACCAGGTCGGCGGTCGCGGCCAGCTTCTTCAGGTCGTGCAGCCACAGCCGCCGGATGTCGTTCGTGATCCGCACGTCCAGGCTGAACTTGCAGAACAGGTCGAGCTCCGGCAGGTACACCGTACGAATCGACGAGGTCGGCCACGCCACCACCTGCGTGACGCCCAGGCGCCGCAGCGGCGGGCCGCCCAGCAGCTCCACCTGCCAGGGATGCGCGGGCAGCAGGGCCAGGCCGTCGCCCGGCGGCGGGCCGAGCCGGTCGAGCGCGCTCGCGTCCCCGTCCTCCACCAGCTGCTCCGCGGGCACGCCGAGCAGCGGCAGCGCGAAGCTCGCGTGCGCCTCCGGCGAGTACGGGAGCCAGGCTCCAGGGTCCGAGCCACCGCGGGCCTTGGGCGCGGGGTGGTAGCGGTGGCCCGCGACGAGGGCCTGCTCGGAGCGCAGGTACGGGTCCGCGGGCGGCGGCGCGGTCTGCCTGGCGGCCAGCAGGGCGGCCATGACGTCCCGGCTGTGCGCGATCTCCGCGGGCAGCGCGTCGTTGGCGACCCCCGTGCCGGCGCGCAGCTCGGCGGCCGTCAACGCGACCAGGTCGTCCAGCGACAGCGGGCACCAGCCGTCCGGCGTGTGGAGCGCGGGCCTGCCGGGGAACCGCCCGTCGTCGGCACGCAGGACGTGTCCGGTGGCGGGCAGCAGGAAGGCGCCGTCCCACGCGGGACGGGCCACTTCGCGCATCAGGCAGTTGAGCAGTGCCGTCATCGCGAGGGATGAGGCGTCTCTCCGTGCCTCTCGCAAGAGAGCGAGAAGGCCGTCGGTAGCTGTCATGGCGACCTTATCCATACCCTTTGTCACCATTGATGCCAACATGCGTAGCTTTCCGGGTAATAGTGGGAAATATGAGGCGTTCGGAGGCGGAATTCGCGGCCGACCTGGCCCTCGTGCGCCCCGAGCTGTCCGCCGCGTACATGGCGGCACTCCCGGACGCACGCGCCGCCGTCCTGGGCCGCCTCTGGCGCAGCCTCCTGTACGAGCCGCTCCCCGGCCTGGTGAGCCCCGTGGGCTCCGAGTGCCGCCCGGCCGCCCTGGTGCAGGTCGCGCTGGCGGACGGGCGCAGTCTCATGGGCCGGGCACGCGAGCCGTACGACCTCTGGGGCGAGCCCGCGCTCTGGCTGAACGGCCACCCGTACACGCACCCGGCCGAGCTGCTCGCCGCCCTCGGCCTGCCGGGGGCGGGCCCGCTGGTCGAGGACCTGGACAACAGCGTGGCCTCGCTGGCGCTGTCCCGCGCGGAACCGGCCCGCACCCCGACCACCTCCGAGGAGCACGAGCAGAGCGTGGTGGACGGCCATCCCTACCACCCGGGCTGCCGCAGCCGTCCGGGCATCTCCGTGGCCGAGCAGCTCGCGTACATGCCGGAGCACCGGCCGGTCGTCCACCTGGACCTGCTCGCGGTCCCCGCCGCGGACTGCCTCGTCTCGGGCCCGTGGCCGGACTCCCTCAAGGACGACGACCGGCTCCTGCTCCCCGTGCATCCCTGGCAGAGCGCCCACGTCCTGCCCGGCCTCGGCCTGCGGCCGCACGTCGCCGGAGCCGTCCCGGCCCGCCCGCTCATGTCCGTGCGCACCCTCGCCCCTCTCGACGGCGGCCCGCACGTCAAGACCGCCTTCAGCACCCGGATGACCTCCGGTGTCAGGGACATCTCGCCCGGCTCGGTCCGCGACTGCGTCAACCTGTCACACCTGCTCACCACCCTGTCCGCCCGGCAGGGCGGGCGGCCACGCATCGCCCGCTACCTGGCCGGGGCCGCCGCGAAGGTGAAGGGCGAGCACAGCCCCGACCTGGCGGCCATGCTGCGCGAGCCGACGGGGTCCGCCATCCCCGTCGCGGCGGTCACCCCTGCAATGGTCGGTGACCCGGTGGCTTGGCTGGCCGCGTTCGCCCGGCTGGCCTGGCGGGACGCCCTGGGCATGCTGGCGCTCGGCGTGGCGCTCGAGGCGCACGGCCAGAACCTGCTGGTCGAGCTCGACCGGGACGGCATGCCGTACCGGCTGGTCTACCGCGACCTGGCCGACGTCCGGATCAGCCCCGCCAGGCTGGCCCGCAACGGCATCGAGCTCCCGCCGGTCAGCGCCAGGCTGCTCACCGACGACCCCGGGATCCTGCACGCCAAGCTCTTCGGCGGGCTCGTCGGGACCACGTTCGGCAGCCTGATCGCGCTCTTCTGCCGGGGCGACCGGGCCGCCGAGTCCCGCCTCTGGGACGTCGTGGCCGCCGCGGCCCGCGACGCCTTCGACGAGCTGACCCGCGCTGAGGACCGCGAGGCGCTGTTCGGGACGCACCTCACGGTCAAGGCCCACCTGCTCGCCCGCTTGGCGGGGGCACCACCCGGCGACAGCTGGACCACGCTGCGCAACCCCCTCGCCGCCTGATCGCGGGCCGGGGTCAGGGGGTCAGCTCGGCGATGGGGAGGCGGCGGAAGGCGATGGTCTCGTACGGCCCGAAGCCGCCGGTCTCGAACAGCAGCCCCACCGTGTCCCCGTCCACCCTGACCAGATCGGAGTAGGCCGCGGGCAGCCCCGACACCGTGTGCGCGACCCGCCAGGTCACCCCGAGATCGTCGCTGGCCCGTACCGTCATCAACGCCCGGGCGTCAGGGGCGGCGGGCCCGGAGAACAGCAGCACGTCCGGCGCCGAGCACCACAGCGCGCTGCCCTCCACCACCGGCCCGGCCAGCCCGGCCTGGGGGCGGAAGGGCCGGTCCAGCGTCTGCCCGCCGTCGGAGGAGTAGGCGTCGGCCCTGGTGCCGGGCGCGGTGGAGTCGGTGCGGGCGTTGACGTAGAGGCGCCCGTCCGGCAGCTCGGTGGCCGTGGTCTCGTTGACGTTGACGTACCCGTCGGGCTTGTCGTCGACGTACCCGATGCGCCACGTCCGGCCGCCGTCGTCGCTCAGCAGCGCGTGGCCGCCGTCGTACCTGCCCTCGGTCCCGCTGTCGGACCCGGCGGGCGGCAGCGAGTGGTTGCCGGGCACCACGATCCGCCCGGCGTGCGGGCCGTGGCGCAGCTCGACCGCGTGCCCGGGAGCGGTCGCGTACCAGCGCCACTCGGCGTGCTTCACGCTGCCGGTGATCTCTTGCGGCGCCGACCAGGTGACCCCGTCGTCGGAGCTGACCTGCGTGAACACCCGCCGCCCGTCCGCCGCCGCGACCTGACCGCGCCTGATCTTCTCTTCAGTGACCGCCGGGCCCTGCCTGACGTGGACCAGCACGATCCGGCCGTCGGCCAGCGTCACGGGCGCGGGGTTGCCCGCGGTGCCCCGGCGCGGCTCCGTGGCGACCACCTGCAGATCGCCCCACGTCCTGCCGCCGTCCGTGGAGCGCTTGAGCACGATGTCGATGTGGCCGGAGTCCCCGGCCGAGGCATGCCGCCCCTCCGCGAACGCCAGCACCGTGCCCGCCCCGGTCACCACCGCCGCGGGGATCCGGTACGTGTGATAGCCATCCGTGCGCTGCCGGTACGGCACCGACGTCGGGTAACGATCATCCATGCGGGCACGTTACGGGCCACGGGTGAACGCGGCGTGACGTTCCCCGTCCCCTCCCGCGAACGGCACGCGAGCCGCCGCGTCCCGACAAGTGGTCGCAGCTCCGGCATGAAAGAGTGCAATTCATGGGCGAGTGCTTCTGGAGGCAGGGTGGCTGACGAGTTCGATGTCATCGTGATCGGCGCCGGTCCCGCCGGTGAGAACGTCGTGGACCGGGCCGTGCGCGGCGGGCTGACCGCGGCGGTCGTCGAGGAGCGGCTGGCCGGCGGCGAGTGCTCCTACTGGGCGTGCGTCCCGAGCAAGGCGCTGCTGCGGCCGGTCGATCTGGTGGGCGAGGTGGCGCGCGCCCCGGGGCTGTCGCTCGGGCCCGTCGACGTGGCGGCCGTGCTGGCCAGGCGTGACGAGGCCATCGGGAACTTCGACGACTCCGGGCAGGTGCGGTGGATCGAGGGCGTGCCGGCCGAGTTCGTACGTGGGCGCGGGCGGCTCGACGGCCCCAAGCGCGTACGCGTCACCACCGAGGACGGCGGGGAACGCGTACTTACCGCCCGGCAGGCCGTCGTGCTGGCCACCGGCAGCACGCCCGCCATCCCGCCCACTCCAGGGCTGGCCGAGGCGGAGCCCTGGACCAGCCATGACGTGACCGTGACCGACTCCATCCCCGAGCGGCTGGTCGTGATCGGCGGCGGCGTGGTCGCCTGCGAGATGGCCCAGGCCATGCACGGGCTCGGCGCGCGCCAGACCACCGTGCTGGTGCGCGGAGGCGGCCTGCTGCCCAGGATGGAGCCGTTCGCGGGAGAGCTGCTGGCCGAGTCGTTCGCGGAGGCGGGCATCGAGGTGCGCGCCCAGGTCGAGGCCGTCAGGGTCGAGCGCCCGGAGCGCGGCGGAAAGGTGACGGTGCACCTGCCGGACGGGCCGCCGCTGGAGGCCGACGAGCTGCTGGTGGCGACCGGCCGCCGGCCCGCGACCCGCGACGTGGGGCTCAGCACGGTGGGTCTGACCGACGGCAAGTACGTCGAGGTGGACGACAGCATGCGGGCCACCGCGATCCCCGACGGCTGGCTGTACGCCGTGGGCGACGCCAACGGGCGCGCGCTCCTCACCCACATGGGCAAGTACCAGGCCAGGATCTGCGGTGACGTGATCGCCGCGCGGGCCCGCGGCGACGAGCTGCCCGCGATGCGGGATCTGGCGGACGGGTACGGCGCGCCGCAGGTCGTCTTTACCGATCCGCAGATCTGCGCGGTCGGCAGGACCGAGGCGGCGGCTCGTGCCGACGGGTTCCGGGTGCGCGTGGTGGACTATGACATGGGGTCGGTCACCGGCGGTTACCTGATGGGCGACGGCTACCGCGGCCGGGCCAGGGCCGTGGTGGACGAGGACAGGAAGGTGCTCCTCGGCGTCACGTTCGCCGCGCCGGGCGCGTCCGACCTGCTGCACTCCGCCACGATCGCGGTGACGGCCGAGGTGCCGCTCGACCGCCTCTGGCACGCGGTCCCGTCCTTCCCGACGGTGAGCGAGGTGTGGCTGCGGCTGCTGGAGGCCTACGGGCTGTGATCCCGCACGGCCGCCGCCTCGGATCCGCGCGCCGGGGCGGCGGCCGATCGCGGCTGCAGCATCAGCTCGGCCACCGTTTCCTCCACACTCCCCCGCAGCTCCACGCGCGACAGCAGGTCGGTCAGCCGCAGCACCGACAGCAGGTGACCGTCAGGCCGCACCAGGATGATGCGGCCACTTCTCTGCTCCTCCATCCGCTGCATGGCCATCGCGAGCACCCCGATGACCGAGGAGTCGTAGAAGTCCAGATCTGCCAGGTCGAACACCAGAACGGGCCCCTCCGACCAGTCCCACACGGCATTGATGCAGGCGCTGAACCGGACCCGGCCCGCGTGGTCGAGCTCACCGCTGGCGCGAACGACTGTGCAATGGAGGTGCCGGATCGTCTCAATGCGCAAGCCGTTCCTCACGTAGGAAAAACTTCCCGCTGAGCGGCGATATCACGGGCTGTCGCTATTTTTCCTGCCCGCATTACGCATCACGGCCCTCAGGGTTACCAAGCGGCCCGTCGAGCAGCTTGCGCAAGATCGCCGCGAGCGTCTCGGTGTCCTCGGTGGTGAGCGGAGCGGCCAGCCGGGCCAGATTCGCGGCGTGCTCGGTGAGCGTCTCGTCGATGATCCGCAGCCCCTCGCCGGTCAGCCGGACGCGGAAGCTACGCCGGTCGGCGGGGTCGAGGCTGCGCTCGACCAGTCCCGCCGCCTCCAGCCGGTCGAGCCGGTTGGTCATGCCGGCCCGCGACATCATCAGCACCGCCGACAGCTCCGACGGGATCAGCGTGTACGGCTCCCCGGCCCGGCGCAGCGCGGCCAGCACGTCGAACTCGCCCGGCCGCAGCCCGCGCTTGGTGAAGACCTGGTCGACCCGCGGCTCCAGGATCCGCATCACCTGCGCGAGCCGCCCGAAGACGCCCATCGCCGACAAATCAAGATCTGGCCGCTCACGCCGCCACTGCTCGAGGATCCCGTCGACAGCGTCGCCCATGACTCCGCATCTTATTTACTGGTGCGCGATGGCCGACTCCAGCGTGGGCATGGCGCCGAGGCACGGACCTATGATCACCAGGAACGGCGAGTTGCTCGGACTGGGCAGCACGAGCTCGGTCACGTTGGCCCCCACCCGTTCCTCGGGCACCCCCATGTTCCCGTCCCTGATGCTGAGCACGCGCTTCACGGGCGGCGCCGCCATGCCCAGCAGCTTCCTGGTGGCATGGCGCATCCAGCGCAGCTCGCTGTTCACCCGCCGCCACGTCGCGGGGATGACGCTCGCGGGCTCCGCCTTGGTGCCCAGCCTGAGGGTGAGGCGCCCGCTCGACCCGAACGTGTCCTTAAGCACCGGGTTGACCACGAGCATGCCCGAGCGCAGCACGCGTACGCCCTGCCGGTTGAAGTTGGCCAGGCCGCCCGCGCTGATCAGCGAGGACTGCTCACAGCGCAGGCCGTCGAGCGTGTCCGGGTCGAAGTCCACCGCCGGCGGCTCCTCGAACACCACCTTGTTCAGCCGCACCCCGGCCACCCCGTCGGGCATGACGCGTCCCGACACGGCCTGGCGTACCTCCGGGGAGACCCCGTCCCCCTCCGTGATGTCGAGCAGCTCGACACAGATCAGCCCGTCGTCGGGGATCTCGTCCGGCGCCAGGTCGAAGGTCACCCGGGCGTGCGCCCGCTTCCCCCTGAGCAGCACGCACTGGCGCAGCCGCCCCTGGGAGCGGACCTGCACCAGCCGCGGCAGCGCGCTCGCCTCGGCCTGGCCGTCGTGCCAGCCGGTCACGGACCGTTCGTCCAGCGACAGCGACAGCAGCACCCGCAGCGAGCGCCCCTGCGCCGAGACCTTGAACCCGGCCAGGCCCGAGGTCTCGAACCTGCCCAGGATCTGGGTGCCCCGGTGGAACCTGTCGGTCACCTGCAGCGCGGAGACCTGGCCGTTGTTGAGGTGTACGGGCGGGATGGCGGGAAGAATCAGCTGGTCGAGCTCGGTGGTGGATCCTGGGCTTGTCATGGGGTGCTCCTGGTGACGAACGGCCCTTCCGGGTCGGGAAACTCCTGGTGATCAACGTCTTCGATCCGGCGGAACCGGTCGTGGGTGCTCCTGATGTACGGCCCCGCCGGATCGTGGAAGTCGAAACGGGTGAGCATGGGCTCACGCCTGTCCCACATGCGCGCGACCGCGCTGTAGAGGGGGTCGCCGTCGCGCTCCACGTGCCACAGGTTGACGGCGAGCGCCCGCGCGTAATCGGCGCCGTGCTCCCAGTGCGGCAGGAGCCCGGTGGGCACGTCCGTGCCGCAACGACGCAGCCAGAGCCACAGGCGGGCACGCTCGCGCTGCTCCGGCTCGAGGATGGACTCCCCCTTGTCGTGCTTGGCGATGGCCTCGTCAAACAGCAGGCGGATGTCCGACGGCTGCAGTGCGATGTGCGTGGTGCGGCAGGCTCTCCCCACCGACCAGCCTGCCTGGATGACGGGGATGCCGAACGCCGGCAGATCGCTGTCGCCGAACGCGACGGCCGCGTCCGTCATGCTCCAGAGCAGGTTCGTGGACAGGGCGCCGGCCAGGCCCCTGATCCGCGAATGCGTTCTGGTGACGGGATCGAGGAACAGCCAGTTCGCCGACACATCGGACGCGGCGTACTCCACCGTCGACTCGAACAGCTCCTTGTCCTGCTCCGGCCGGTGGCCGAAGACCGTGATCGTCGGCAGGTCGGGGTCGAGGCCCAGACGGGCGCAGCCGTAGTGGCGGAGCTGGCGGCGCTCGGTCTCCGTGCGGAGCTGGTAGCCGCTCTTCGCGCGCCAGGCCGTCCGCTCCGCGTCGGGCGCGATCACATGCCGGTGCGGCCAGACGTGCCGCTCGAAGAACGCGCCGACCCTGGCGGGCAGTTCTTCTTGGTACGAGCAGGGACCCTGATCAGGGAAGATCGCGTACGCCTTCAGCGACCCCTTCCCGTGCACGTGCACAACCGGGATGTCCCTGCGCACATCGGGATTCACCCGGCTCGTGACCAGCGCGGCCAGCGGCACCCGCGGACCTCCGTCCGCCTCGGCCCCGAACACCTCGGCCAGCCTGCGCCACTCCGGATCGACCAGCGCGAACAGCCGCGCCGACAGCAGCTCGCAGACCGCCTTCGCGACCATGAGCGTACGTACCACGACCCGGATGTCCTGGTCGAACGCCTCCGCCACGACACAGCTGTCACCACCCGGGCTCTCACCCCAGTATGTTCTGGCTACGGCGAGCAGCCGATCGAAGTGCTCGCCATCCCCGACACGTCGCATAAGACCCCCCACCACGACCGGTAGGAAACCGACATTGCCAGAGCCGCCAACGTCCGCCCGCACGTCAACACGTTTTCTTTGGCGAAAACTGAAGATCGCCACAGCTGCCGCACCGGCCCCGGCCAGCCCGAACTTCCGTTAAGCGGTCAGAGACGGAGAAAAACCCGCTTCCCCCGCGAACAAACCGGGCACCAGCGGGGTCCAAGGTTTTACATAGAGCACGTCATGGCGGGGTTTAGGATGCACCCTAATGCCACGAGGGGGAGGTTTTACCACCATGGGTTCCCGTATGTCGAGTATCGCGCGCCTGACCGGGGCTGCGGTCGCGGCTGGTGTGGTGGCCGCGGCCATCGCGCTGCCCGCGGTCGGAGGCACCGGAGCGATGTTCGTCTCGGCGTCGGAGGACCTGGGGATCAAACCGCAGGAGCTCAAGGAGCCACCCCTCGCGGAGCGGACGATGGTGCTCGACTCCAAGGGCAAGATGATCGCGACCTTCTACGAGGAGTACCGCGAGAACGTCGCTCTCGACAAGATCGCTGAGATCATGAAGACGGCGATCATCTCGATCGAGGACTACCGCTACTACGAGCACGGTCCCATCGACATCGAGGGCACCATCCGCGCCCTGGCCAAGAACCTCAGCTCGGGCGGCATCGCCCAGGGCGGCTCGTCCATCACCCAGCAGTACGTCAAGCAGGTGCTGCTCAACTCGGCCACCACCACCAAGGAGAAGAACGCGGCCCTCGAGGCCAGCTACGCGCGCAAGCTCAACGAGCTGCGGTACGCGATGGCGGTCGAGCAGAAGTACACCAAGGACCAGATCCTCGAGAAATATCTGAACATCGCGTACTTCGGCGCCCGGGCCTACGGCATCGAAGCGGCCGCCAAGCGCTTCTTCGGCGTGAAGGCCGCCGACCTGACACTGCCCCAGGCCGCCACCCTGGCCGGCGCCGTGCAGGACCCTCTCCAGACCGACCCCAGCCGGGGCAAGGAGTTCAGGGACCGGCTGCTGTTCCGGCGCAACGTCGTGCTCGACCGGATGGCCGAGCTCAAGAAGATCACGCCGGAGCAGGCCGCCGAGGCCAAGACCGCCAAGCTCGGCTACAAGGGCACCCCGCTGCCCGGCGGCTGCGAGGCCAGCGACTACCCGTACTTCTGCATGTACGTCCGCAACGAGATCCTGAGCAACCCGGACTTCGGCAAGACGAAGAAGGCCAGGACCCAGTTCCTCAACCGGGGCGGCCTGGAGATCCGGACCACGATCGACCCGAAGATGCAGGCGGCCGCCGAGCGGGCCATCAAGAAGCACGTGCACGCGTCGGACAACCCGGTCGCCTCCGAGGCCCTGGTGAAGCCCGGCACCGGTGAGATCAAGGCCATGGCCGCCAGCCGCAAGTACGGCATCTCCAAGCGCAAGAACGAGATGTCGTACAACGTCGTCGCCGACGCGGTGCACGGCGGCGGCACCGGCTTCCAGGCCGGCTCGACGTTCAAGACCTTCACCCTGCTCACCGCGCTCAAGCAGGGCATGAAGATCAACGAGGGGATCTCGGTGGGCGGCGGCTACCGCGCTCCCGCCTACTGGTCGTTCAAGAACTGCAAGGGCGACAACGTCGGCGATCCCAGCTTCACCGTCACCAACGCCGAGGGCGGCGGCGGGGGCTTCAAGTCGCTGGCCACCGGCACCTGGGGCTCGGTGAACACCTTCTTCATGGCGCTGGAGCAGAAGGCGGGCCTGTGCAACGTGGTCAAGACGGCCAAGTCGCTGGGCATCAAGCGCTCCGACGGTCTGGACCTGCAGGAGTACGAGACGTTCACGCTCGGCATCAACGAGATGGACCCGGTGACCGTCGCCAACGCCTACGCCGCGATCGGGGCTCGCGGCAAGTACTGCGAGCCGATGGCCATCACCTCGATCAAGGATCGCGACGGCAAGGTCACCAACTACAAGCCCAAGTGCAAGCAGGCGATCGACCCCGAGGTGACGGACGCCGCGGCGAGCATCCTGTCCGGTGTGTTCACCAAGGGCACCATGAAGGGCGTCGGCGGCATCGGCCGGCCGGCGGCCGGCAAGACGGGCACCACGGACGCGCAGTCCACCGCCTGGTTCGCCGGCTTCACCCCCGACCTGGCGGGCGCGGTCAGCATCGGCGACCCGCGCGGCGCGGTCACCCACAAGCTGAACAACATCACCATCGGCGGCCGCTACTACGGCTCGGTCTTCGGCGCCTCCATCCCCGGGCCCATCTGGAAGGACACCATGCTGGCCGCGCTGAAGGGCATTCCGGCGACCGACTTCACGCCGGTCAACAGCTCCCGCTTCGGCGGCTGCGGTGGGAGTTGCCAGCCGCGGCGGCAGGAGCCCGACCGGGGCAACCGCCCGGACGGGTTGCTGGACGAGGCGGACATCGACACGACGCTGAACCATTGATCATCGGCAGGGAAAACTGGGAAAACTCAGAAATCCCTGCCGGTTATCAACGCCTCTAGCTGAGCAAATTCGGAGTGCGTCCGCACAATGGGACGCACTCCCAGCAAAGGCCCTATTAACAACGCCGAAACATTGGTAACGTGGGAGCGCTCCCAGGATCTTTTCCGCGAGGTGCTCCATGACCGAGCAGCCCACACTGGCACAGGTGGCGGCCGCTGCAGGGGTTTCCCCCGCGACCGCATCTCGAGTCCTCACGGGCTCGGTGCGGGTCAGTACCTCGACCCGCCGGCAAGTCTACGACGCCGTCTCCCGCATGGGATACGTGCGCCAACGCGCCCCACGGGGAACGGCCGCCAAGACCATCGCCGACGGCGTCACGGCGGTGATCTGTGACCATCTCCCCCGCCTTTTCTCCGAGCCCTACTACGCCAGGCTCCTGTCCGCAGCGGGAGCCGTGATCGCCGAGCACGGCACCCACCTCATGGTGACCACCGTCACTCCCACGTCATCCACCCTGCCCGCGCTGTCGGGCGCGGTGCTCATCGTGGGTGCCAGAGAGCGGCACCCTCTGGCGATCAAGTTATCCACCTCGGGCGTCCCCGTGCGCAACATCGGCCGCCCGCCCCACGACCTCAAGCTCCCGTACGCCGACGTGGACAACCTCGACGGCGGGCGCCAGGCAGCCGAGCACTTCCTGCTGTCCGGCCGCCGCAACGTCGCCGCCATCGGCGGACCGCCGTCCCTGCCCGGCGCCCGGGACCGATTAGAGGGCCTGGTACGCACGCTGCAGGCGGCCGGCCTACCCGACGCGCCCGTGGCGTACGGCGACTTCACCGCGGCCTCCGGCACTCACGCCATGCAGTGGCTGTTACGCCACGCCCCCGGGTTGGACGCCGTCTTCGTCGCCTCCGACCTGATGGCCGCGGGGGCGATCCAGGCACTGCGCAGGGCCGGGCGCAAGGTGCCCGCGGACGTCGCGGTGATCGGCTTCGACGACGCGCCGGTCGCCAGACATACCCTTCCCGCCCTGACCACCATCCGCCAGCCCGTCGAGGAGCTCGCCACGGTCGCCACCCGGCTGCTCCTGACGGGGGCCGCGGGGATCGACCCCGTACTCCCCACGGAACTGGTCATCCGTGAGTCGGCTTGAGCCGGGGGATGTGCTGGCCCGCAGGTATCTGTTGCTGGATCCGCTGGCCCGCGGGGGAATGTCGGTCATCTGGCGTGCCTTCGACCAGTCACTGCACCGGATGATCGCGGTCAAGGTGCTCACTGCCTCACTCCACACCGGCGACGGCGAGCGCGTCAGCGCGCGCAGCGAGGCCCGCGCCGCCGCCAGGTTCATCCATCCCGACTCCATCGAGATCTACGACTACGGCGAGACCGTCACCATGAACGGCGGCGTCGCGGCCTACGTGGTGATGCCGCTGCTCGACGGCATGCCGCTGGCCGAGCGCATCGAGCAGGGCCCCCTGCCGTGGCCCGAGGCGGCGACCATCGCGCTGCGGCTGGCCCGGGTCCTGATGGCCGGGCACGCCCGCGGCCTGGTCCACCGGGACGTCACAGCCGAGAACGTGCTGCTCACCGCCGACGGCCCCAAGCTCCTCGACTTCGGCATCGCGGCCTGGGCCGGAGATCCCGACGACGACCGCGGCACCCCTCCCTACGTCGCACCCGAGCGGCTGCTCGGCGCGCCGACCCACCCCGCGGTCGACGTGTACGCACTGGGCGTGCTGCTGTACGCCATGCTCACCGGGCGCACGCCGTACCCGGAGACGACGTGGGAGGAGATCGAGGCGGCCCGCAGGACGTATCCCCCGCCCCGCGTCATCGGCGTGCCGCACGCCGTGGCCTCGCTCTGCCAGCGCTGCCTGGCGCACCGGCCGGAGGCGCGGCCGACCGCGGCCGAGATCGCCTCGGCGCTGAACTCCGCACTCGGCACGGCAACACTGGGCCGGCATGTGAGACGCGGTCTCACAGTTGCCGGGTCCGCGGCCGTCGCCCTCTCCGCCCTGCTGTGGTTCCAGCGGTCGGGGCTCCAGGAGCTGGAGCTGACGGTCAAGCCGTCGCCGACGGCCAAGTTCGTCGAGAGCGCGCCGGCCACGGCGATCACGGTGGAGCAGGCCGTGGACGACTTCAAGAGCACGCTGGAGGCCAGGACACCGTGCGGCGCGACCGACGCCGACGTCGTGCTGGACCTCACGCAGGTGCTGCACGCCGCGGTGTCGCCGCACGGGCCGTCGGAGTCGACGACGCAGGGCGTACGCCAGAGGCTCTCCGTCCGCATGGCCGAGGGCCGGCTCGCGCCCGCCTGTCTGAGCGAGTTACAGGCCAGGCTCGACGAGATCGACTCCGCGCTCGAGCGGGATTGAGCAGAGAGCACCATTACCAAGATCGGATGAAAGTTTCACAGCGCGTTGTCGAAACCGTGCGCGGCGTGATTCAATGCGCTCGCCGGGCGGGCAGGTCGTGGGGCAGGTTTCCTCTGTCGTCAGCGCAAGGGAATCCCCATGAGGTTATTCAAGTCGGCGGCGGTCACCGCCGTCACGGTACTGATCGCGACTGTCCTGATGGTGCCCACGCAGGCACAGGCGCACGGGGTGTCGATGTTCCCCGGCGCCAGGACGTTCCTGTGCTGGCAGGACGGCCTGCGGGAGAACGGCCAGATCATCCCCTACAACCCGGCGTGCGCGGCGGCCGTCGCGCAGAGCGGCACGACCCCCCTGTACAACTGGTTCGCGGTGCTGCGCTCCGACGGCGCGGGCCGAACCGCCGGATTCATCCCCGACGGGCAGCTCTGCAGTGGCGGCAGCGGCGGGCCCTACGACTTCACGGCCTACAACGCGGTCCGCAGCGACTGGCCGCTGACCCACCTGACCTCGGGCGCGACCATCCAGATGCGGCACAGCAACTGGGCCAAGCACCCCGGCTCGTTCAACTACTACATCACCAAGAACGGCTGGAACCCGAACGGGCCGCTGAAGTGGTCCGACCTGGAGCCGTTCGGCAGCGTCACGAACCCGCCCGACACCGGCCCCGCCGGCGCGCTCAACTACTACTACTGGAACGCCCAGCTCCCGTCCGGCAAGACCGGCCGGCACATCATCTACACGCACTGGATCCGCTCCGACAGCAACGAGAACTTCTACAGCTGCTCCGACGTCGTCTTCGACGGCGGCAACGGCGAAGTCACCGGCGTCGGCCCGGGCCAGAGCACGCCCACCAACACCTCGACCCCGCCCCCGCCGACCGGCGCCTGCACGGCGACGTGGAAGGCCACCGACACCGGCTGGGCCGGCCACTTCCAGGGCGAGGTGACCGTGAAGAACACGGGCACCTCCTCGATGAACGGCTGGACGGTCAAGTGGACCTACAGCGGCGGCCAGGGCTTCGACGGCTCGCCGTGGAACGGCGTACTGTCCGGGCAGCCGCCCAACGTGGTGGTCAAGAACGCCAGCTACAACGGGCAGCTTGCGCCGAACGCGACGACCACGTTCGGCTTCAACGCCACGGGCTCGATCCCGAACCCGGCCCCGGCCCTGACCTGCACCAGCCCGTGATCAAGTCACGTCGCGGGCTCGTCGCGGCGATCGTCACCCTGGCCAGCCTGACCCTGGCCGGGGTGATGTTTTTCGCCGGCCGGCAGTCGTCGCAGCTGTACAAGGAGCTCGCCGCCCAGGCGACGCTGGCGCTCGAGCAGTCCTCGCTCGACGAGCACCACGCGCACGGCCACGACTTCGAATCGCGCGTCGTGTGCGCCGTGGAGACCTTCGGGACCGATCCGCCGAACGCCACCTCCGCCGTCGAGGTGAAGTGGGTGTACGCGCGCCACATGTGCGCGGTCACCGACGCCGGCACCGACTGGGCGACCTCCGTGCGCGCCTCCGGCCCGATCGCCGTCCGCATCGGCATCCCGCCCCTGATCAGGGTGCCGGAGGCGGGCATGGGGTATCCGGACCGGGTCAGGCAGCTCATTCCCGCCCGCTATCAGGACGAGGCCTTCGCCGAGTTCGACGACGAGGACGCGATAGACGCGGCCCGCCAGAGGTTCACCGAGATCAAGAAGGCTCAGGTCAAATAAGACGCGAGGGAGCGCCGTCGCCTGGACTGAGGAGCGTCGGGAGCGTAGCGACCAGAGCGACGAGGGAAGGCGACGGCTCCCCAGCGACCGAGCCGCCTCCACGGAGTGGAGGCCATGAACACGGACGCGGCCGACTGGAGGTATCGGCCGCGTCCGTCCCATCCGGGCGGGATGGTGTCATGGGCAGGGATGTTGGTTTTTCGCCTCACCTCCTCCTACGCAGCCGTTCGACGGGCGGTTCAGTTGGCACAGGTGTAACCGGAAGGGACGGCCGTGTCGCCGCTCGGACGGCTGGCCTGCACCCCGAAGCTGGTGCCGGCGTTCGGTGCGAGCGAGCCGTTGTAGCTCAGGTTCTTGGCCGTCACGGTCTGGCCGCTGACCGTCACCGCGGCGTTCCAGGAGCCGGTGACCGTGTGCCCGGCGGGCAGCGTGAAGGTCACCGTCCAGCTCGACTTGGTCGAGGTGCTGGTGTTGGTCACGGTCACGGGCTGCAGGACGTACCCGGTGCTCCACTGGCTCTGCACGGTGCCGGCGGCCGTGCAGCCGCCGCCGCTGCCGCCGCTCAGCGTGGTGAACGACGCCGTCGGCGACGCGGCGGACTGGTTGCCGGCCGCGTCCCTGGCCTTCACGTTCACCTGGTACGTGGTCGCCGCCGAAAGCCCGGTCAGCGTGATCGAGTTGGTGGCGGTCGAGCCGAGCGTGGTGCCGGTCGAGGTGTAGACGTCGTAGCCGGCCACGCCCACGTTGTCCGTGGCGGCCGTCCAGGTCAGGGTGGCCCCGGACGAGGTGATGCCGGACGCGGACGGCGTGCCGGGCACGCTCGGCGGGCTCGTGTCGGTGCTGCCGCCGCCGTAGATGGAGGCCTGCTTGGCGGTCGCGGCGATGCCGTTGGCGCCGTTGAACAGCCGCCGGCCCCAATCCGTGAGCTGGGTGACGTCGAAGTTGGTGACCTGGTCGAGGTACTCGACGCCGCCGCCGTTGCCGCTCCACGACCAGCCCAGGTAGCCGAGGCCGCGGCTCACGGACTGCGCCATGATCGTGTCCTCGTCCGGGTTGCCGTCGGAGTGGTTGAACCCGAACTCGCCGACGACCAGCGGCAGTCCCGCGGTCCTGAACGCGTCCATGTACGCGGTGATCTCCGCGGCGGTGTCGAAGACGCCGTACATGTGGACGGAGAAGATCGTGTTCTTGTTCGGGTCGCTGTCGAAGACCGCCCGCGCGTTGTCCCGCATGCCGAACTGCCAGTCCTGGCCCCAGTTGGGCGCGTCCACCATCAGCGCGTGCTGGAAGCCGTTGCTGCGCAGCTTCTGGATCGCGGCCGTGGTGGCGGCGGCCCAGCCGGGGGTGACGGCGTTGTTGCCGACCGGCTCGTTGCCGATGTTGACGATGACGTAGTCCTCCTGGCCGACCAGGGCGGACTTGACGCTGATCCAGTAGTTGGCGGCCTGGTCGAGGGTATAGGCGCCGCTCTGCTCGCCGTACCCGGTGGTGTCGTGGTTCTCCAGCACACAGATGAGCTTGTTCTGCTTGCAGAGCGAGACGACGCTGGCCACGTCGGAGACGGTGTTGGGGGTCCAGCGGCCGCCGCTGAGCACGACCCGCACGGTGTTGGCCTTCAGCGACTTGATGTCGGCGAACGCCTTGGTCTGCGTCGCGTACCACGTGTGCGCGTGACTCGTGCCGCGCATGATGAACTCCTGGCCGTTGGCCTCCAGGATCTTCGTGCCGCTGACGTGGATGCCGGTGGCGGCGCTCGCGGGCGGCGCGGGGGCGACGAAGAGGGCGAGGAGGCAGGCCAGCGCGGTGAACAGTGATCTCATGTGCTGCCTTTCACTGAGCGGTGGAACCGCCCCCGCCGCTACTGCGACGGGGGCGGGGTCTTCACTCAGGCGGGAGTGCAGGTGATCGGGTCGGGGACGGTGGACGTGCCGTTCGCGATGAAGCCGAACGTGGTGGTGGCGCCAGGAGAGAGCGCCCCGTTGTAGGACTCGTTCTGCACGGTGACGCCGGACCCCGACTGGGTGTGCTTGCCGCCCCAGAGCTGGGTGATCTGGTTCGCCGACGTCCAGGTGACCGTCCAGCCGGCGGTGGCGGCCGTGCCGTTGTTCTTCACCGTCACCTCGGCCTGGAAGGCGCCGCTCCACGAGCTCGTCACCTTGTACGTCGCCGCGCATCCGCCCGTGGGCGGCGGCGTCGTGTTCGTGGTGGTGAACGACGTGCTGTCGGACGGCGCCGAGGTGTTGCCCGCCGCGTCCCGCGCCACCACTGAGGCGGTGTAGGAAGTGGCGGGGGTGAGCCCGCTCAGGTCGAAGGACGCGCTCGTGGCCGTGCCCACCTTTTGGGACCCCAGGTAGACGTCGTAGCCGCTCACGCCCACGTTGTCCGTGGAGGCGGTCCAGCTCAGCTTGGCGGTCGAGCCCGTGATCCCGGAAACCTCGGGCTTGCCCGGCTTGCTGGGCGCTGTCGTGTCCTGTTCCTCCGGACCCGGGGGCTCACCCCAGATCTTGGTCGCGCCGCTGTAGAGAGTGATGTTCCCGGTCCGCACCGGCGTCGCGCCGGGCGTGGTGGGGATGTTCCGGTACGACCAGTCATTCGCCGGGTCCCACGTCCCCGAGCTGGCGATCCTGAACTGCACCTCTCTGCGGTGCTGCGACTGTCCCGCCGGGGCGATGACCTGGCCGGAGCAGTCGATGTTCACGTAGTACGTGGTGCCGCCGACGGTTTGATGGTCGCGCTCACTTGGCCCTCGCTGGTCACGCAAGCTACCGCTCTCGGGCCTGAGCGTTCGCCGCTCCGCGTGCACCATGGGCGCCTTGCACTGCGTGTAGGCCGACGACACGGTGATCTGCGAGGCGGTTGTCGAGCCGTCGAGCGTGAAGTAGTAGCGGAACGAGCCGTCGGACAGGACCCTGGCGGGCCAGGCCGACTGGTTGCGGACGATGGCCTTGATCTCGGTGAAGTTGGTGCCCGAGGCGTTCACGCCCGCCTCGACGAAGAGCTCGGGGCCGTCCGGGGTCTCCGCCACCGGGAAGTTCGCCGCCGGCGCGCCGCCGTACTCCTTGTAGAGCCGGGCCAGCGCGCTGGTGAAGCCGGCGTTGTAGTCGGTGGCGACCTCGTTCATGACGTAGTCGTCGCGTTTGTCGGTGTAGGCGTCGTTCGGGTCGGGCGGGCCGCCGACGAGCGCGCCGTACAGGGTGTGGCGGGTCTGCTCGGGGTTGGTGATCTGGTCGGTCCACGAGCCGTGCGCCGTGCGGTGGTGCGGGTTCTTCGGCGGGTTGTCGCCGAACCCGATCACGTACGAGGAGTTGCGCGGGTTGTCGCCGAGCGCGTAGTTGATCTGCCGTACCGCGAAGTCGTGGTAGCGGGCCTTACGCGTGGCGTCGGTGATGGAGTCGCTGTGCACGAGCGCCGCGAACGAGGTGTTGGCCGCGTACCGCAGCGAGCCCCACCGGTCCAGCACGGCCTGGCCGCCCGGCGAGTACGCCACCTTGGAGCCGTTCACGCCGACCGTCCACCAGTCGAGCCAGCGGTTGGCGTCGTCCAGGTAACGCTGCTTGCCGGTCAGCTTGTGCAGCAGCACGTACGCGCCGTAGGACTTGTCGTCCCAGGCGATCGTCCACTTGTACGACTTCGTGGTGCTCTGCGGCTCGTTGCCCAGGTTGTCGTAGCCGGTCTCGGCCTTGGCCAGATAGGAGGCGTCGTTCGTGGCCCGGTGGAGCCAGATCGCACCCCAGACCAGCTCGTCGTTGTAGCCGCTCCACGACTGGTAGTAGCCCTGGGCGTCGGTGATGCAGTCGCTGTACTTCTTCCTGACGGTGTCCGCGAAGGTGTACAGCTGCTTGGCGTGCGTCAGCAGCGTGTCAGCATAAGCCGGATTTGTCGGGCGGAAGACCATCGACGAGGCCGCCATCGCGGCCGCCGTCTCGCCCGCCAGGTCCGACCCGCCGCACGACGCGTCGATCTTGTACGCGGGCCGCGCCATCTGCATCGCCTCGGCCGGGCCCCACCAGGCGTGGTCCGTGCCGCCGTTGCCGACCTGGCCGTAGAGCACGTTCGCCGACGGGTGCGCCTTGATGAAGTAGTCGTTGACGTGCTTGAGGTTGTTGAGCAGGTGCGTGAGCTGGCCGGAGTTCGCGTACGCGTCGCGGTACTCGACCGCGCCCCAGGCCAGCATCGTGGTGGCGGCCGCCATCGGGAGGCCGAACTTGACGTGGTCACCCGCGTCGTACCAGCCGCCCGTGAGGTCGACGCCGACGTCCTTGCCGTCGTTCATGCCGGAGTCGCCGCGCCAGGAGACGCGGTTCCAGCTCGGCAGGTCGCCGGACTGCTGGGCCTCGTAGAACCACAGCGACTTCTGCAGCGCCTCACCGTAGGCGAAGGCGGGTGCGGCGGCGCGGGCCGCCGGCCCGGCCCCGAAGAGGGGCAGGGCCAGCGACACCGCAGCGATCAGTGCTGCCTTTCTCACGGGAAGAGCCGTCCGTACTCGGCCAGGGCGACGGCGACGTCCACCTGCGCCCAGAACCGGTGGTAGTTGAAGACCGGCGCCGGGCCCGTGCCCTTCAGGAAGGCGTCGACCTTCGCCCAGTCCGGGTCGTTCTTGTAGAAGGACCTGATCGAGATGAACGTCGAGCTGGAGTTGATGGCGTCGCCGTTGGGCATCTTGCCGCTCCAGCCGGACGGCACGTAGACCGGGTCGTCCACGCGGTTGTAGTCGGTCTTGGTCTCGGGGACCGACACGCCCTTGGCGTCGCGGTTCTTCCACACGCCGTCGAGCAGCGCCTTGGCCATGTTCTTGGCCGCCGTGTTGTTCGCCTTGGCCGCGTAGTACATGAGCACCTTGGCATACGCGCCGGCCACGCCCACGTCGTTCGTGTAGTCGGCGATCGTCACGTGCAGGCCGGGGTTGGCCGGGGGCATCCCGGAGGTGGCGCTGAAGTCGCCCGCGGGCTGGCCGGTCCACTTCAGCGTGGACGGGATCTGGTACGAGCCGTCCGCGTTGATCGTGGTGTTGTTCATGGCCCAGGTGACCCACTTGTCGAGCAGCGCCTTCGCGTCGGCGTTGCCCGAGGCGTAGTACAGCTCTGCCACCCGCTCCATCGTCCACGCCTGGAAGCCGAACCACTGGTTCGACGGCGGGTCGTGGTAGACGGGCTGCCAGTCGTAGGTCAGGCCGTGGAACTTCGGCAGGCCGGCCGGCGGCGCCGCGTAGTGGCCCTCCCAGCTGTTGGTCGCGCCACCGGCGATGGCGCCCTCGGCCGACTGCAGCCAGGTGTAGAACTGCAGCTGCCTGGTGAGGCTGGTGCTCCAGTCGGCCGCCCCGGTGCTGCTCTTGGGCTTCAGCTCGGCCACGTTCGCCAGTGCCCAGGCCGCGAGCGGGTTCTGGTAGCCGGAGTGGTTGTGGCTGGAGCCGATGCGCCACGCCCAGCCGGCGCTGGAGTCGGTCGCGCCGCCCCAGGCGTAGTACCAGCTCATCAGGTAGTTGGAGGCGTCCTTGCCGGTGCCCGCCGCGCACGAGGGGCTCGTGCAGCCGGGCTTCTTGAAGTACTTGTCGTACATCGCGTAGCGCAGGTAGTCACCCATCTTCGCGGCCTTGGCGACCGACGCGGAGATCTGCGAATCCTTGCCCTGGGCCTTGGCCCACGTCTGCGCCCAGTACGCGGCCTGCACGGCGCGCGCGTCGGCGTCGGGGGCGTTGGTGTACCTCCACTGCTTGGCGTAGGAGCTGTCCTTGATGAACAGGTCCAGGTACCCGTTGGTGCCGCCGTGCTTGAAGGTGTCGCAGGACGGCTGCGGGATGGTCTCGAAGACCGACTCCTCGGGACCGCGCTGGTAGGTGTTGATGTAGGCGGGCTTGGTGGTGCCGTCGCCGCAACGGCCGAAGCCGTAAGTGTTGTCGACGTCGAGCAGCCAGTGCATGCCGTAGATGTCACGGGTGCCGTACGCGCTCTGCAGCTCGTTCGCGATCGGGTCGGCGCCCGGGGTGACGCTGCTGTCGAGCGCGGTCGGGTAGTTGCTGATCTGGTTCCACTCCGGCGCGTACGTGGCCGGCTTGTTCGGCGTGTAGAAGGAGTTCGTCGGCTGGTCGGCCGTGGCCGGGATGATGTACTTCTCCATCGAGGCCCACGCGTTGTTGAACTTCGACCAGTCGCCGGTGGCCTGCCCGTACGCCGCCTCGAGCCACAGGTAGTAGCTGTAGGCCTCGGACGTGGTCTCGTGCCCGTGGTCCGGCGCCTCGACCATGAACGTCTCGACCGAGTGGTAGGGCACGCCCTCGGGCGAGAAGTAGCCGTTGGCCGGGTCGTGGAGCTCGTTGTACATCTCGACGAAGCGCTGGACGTAGGTGTTGTTCCCGCCGACGTCGTCGTCCGCCTCGCTGGCGGTCACGTCCACCGCCGGGTAGCCGGTGGCGCTCACCCTGAACACGCCGGAACCACTGGTGGTGTCACTGTCGTTGGCCGCCGCCAGCGTGACGTTCTGCGCGGTGTTCCAGTTGGACGGCGTGAAGGTCAGGCTGGCGCCGCCCGAGACCGTGAGGTCGGTGTCGCCGCTGGCGCGCGCCGTGGTGACGGTCACGTTGGCCGTGGGCGCCTGCGACAGCTTCACGCCGAAGCTTGCGTTCCCCGCCTCGGGCACGGACAGCGTCGTCGGGCTCACCAGGAGCGCGGGGCCCGCGTCCGGGGAGACCGTGATGCCGACCGGCGACGAGGTGGTGGTCGCGCCGCTGTTGTCGGTGGCCTTCGCGGTGATCGAGTAGCTGCCGGCCCCCACGTTCGTCCAGCTGTAGCTGTAGGGCGCCGAGGTGTCGGTGCCGAGCAGCGTGGAGCCCTGGTAGAAGTCGACCTTGGAGATCGTGCCGTCGGCGTCGGAGGCGTTCGCCGCGATCGGCACGGTGGCCGGGGCGGTGAACGTCTGGCCCGCGGTCGGAGAGGTCAGCGACACGGTGGGCGGGGTCGGGTTCCCGCCGCCGCCACAGGTGGTGCCGTTCACGCTGAAGCTGGTCGGGTTCGGGTTGCTCCCCGTCCACGTGCCGTTGAAGCCGATGGAGACGGAGCCACCCGTGCCCAAGCTGCCGTTGTACGACATGTTCGTGGCGGTGACCCGGGTGCCCGACTGGCTCCAGTTAGCACTCCAACCCGTCGGGGTGTACTTCTGACCCGTGGTCGGGAAGTCGAAGGCCAGGGACCACGAGGTGATGGGGTCGCCGGTGTTCTTCAACGTGATGCTCGCGGTGAAACCGCCCTGGCCAGGGCTGTTCGTCCACGAGTTGGCCGCGTACGTCACGTCGCACGCCACGGCCGCCTGCGCCGGGCTGGCCGCCACGGCAGCGGTCGCGCCCGCCACGAGGACGAGCGTCGTGGCCACGGCGAGCCGCCTCGATAAGCGGGTGAGGAGGGAAGGAGGTCTGTACTTCACGGGATCTCCATGGGAGTAGAGGAGTGGGAGCGCTCCCAAACGGGATTGTGGGTGCCCTCACGCGTATGTCAACGGAATGGCGGTCCGGTAACCCCCGTGTTTCCTCTCACCAGGCTGCCCGGGATGAAAGTTTCATCCGCGTTCCGGGCCATTCAACGAGCATGTGGGGCGGCGGACACCTTTCGGAGTGGCGCCCGCTGTACACGGATCCGACTGAGGCAGACCATGGGAGCGCTCCCAGCCCTCTAACACTGGAGATGATCGCTCGTGAAACTCCAACGCGGCCTCCGCAGATGGGCCGTGACCGTGACCGCCGCGAGTGTCGCGGCCTTAGGGCTCGTCGTCGGCCAGAGCACGGCCGCCAACGCCGCGGTCGCCTGCGACGTGACCTACTCTGCCAACTCGTGGACGAGCAGCCCCGGCCAGGGCGGTTTTACCGCGAGCATCACGTTGAAGAACACCGGCGACCCCATCACCTCGTGGTCCCTGGCCTTCGACTTCCCGACCACAGGTCAGAAGTACACCCCCACCGGCTGGAGCGCCAACTGGAGCCAGTCAGGCACGCGTGTGACCGGCACCAACATGCCGTACAACGGCAGCCTCGCGACCGGCGGCTCCGTCTCCATCGGCTTCAACGGCACGTGGACGGGCAGCAACCCGAACCCGACCAGCTTCAGCGTGAACGGCACCACCTGCGGCGGCGGCGGGAACCCGACGACCCCGTCGGTGGTCACCTCGGCCAGCTCGGTCGCGGTGAACGAGGGCGGCACGGCCACGTTCACGGCCAGGCTCTCCTCGGCTCCGTCCGCCAACGTGACCGTCACCACGACGCGGACCAGCGGTGACACGGACCTGTCCGTCAGCTCCGGCGGCTCGCTGACCTTCACCCCGTCCAACTGGAACACCGCCCAGACGGTCACCCTGGCCGCGGCCCAGGACTCCGACACCACCGCGGGCACGGCGGCCTTCAACGTCGGCGGCACGGGCGTCACCCCGGCCACCGTCAACGCCACCGAGGTGGACGACGACGCCGTGGTGGAGCAGTCGCTCGTCGTCACGCCGGCCTCGGTGACCGTGCCTGAGGGCGCCACCGCCGGCTACACCGTGCGCCTGGCCACCGCGCCGACCTCGAACGTGACCGTCACCTCGACGGCGGGCAGCGGCGACACCAACATCACCGTCACCAACGGCGCCAGCCTCGTCTTCACGCCGGCCAACTGGAACACCCCGCAAACGGTGACCCTGTCCGCCGCGGAGGACTCCGACTCGGCCGGCGGCAGCCGCACGATCACCATCTCGGCCCCCGGCCTGACCTCCAGGACGGTCACCGCCACCGAGGCCGACAACGACGGCGGCCCCACCCCCGGCGGCCACGTCGAGAACCCGTACTCCGGCGCCACCGGCTACGTCAACCCCGACTGGAAGGCCAAGGCCCAGGCAGAGCCCGGCGGCGCCGCCGTGGCCAACACCTCCACGGCCGTGTGGCTGGACCGCATCGCGGCCATCGCCGGCTCCTCCTCCGCCATGGGCCTGCGCGCCCACCTGGACGAGGCCGTCAGGCAGGACGCCGCCAACGGCTCCACGCCACTGACCGTGCAGTTCGTCATCTACGACCTGCCCAACCGCGACTGCTCGGCGCTGGCCTCCAACGGCGAGCTGCTCATCGCCGAGAACGGGCTCAACCGCTACAAGACCGAGTACATCGACCCGATCACGGCGATCATGAGCGAACCGGCGTACGCGAACCTGCGCATCGTCACGATCATCGAGCCCGACTCGCTGCCCAACCTGGTCACCAACCTCAACTTCCCCAAGTGCGCCGAGGCCAACTCGACCGGCGCCTACGTCGAGGGCGTCCGCTACGCGCTCAACAAGCTGCACGCCATCACCAACGTCTACACCTACATCGACGCCGCCCACCACGCCTGGATCGGCTGGGACTCGAACTTCGGCCCGTCGGTCAACGTGTTCTACAACACCGTGGCCGGCGCCACCGCCGGCGTGGACAGCGTGGACGGCTTCATCATCAACACCGCCAACTACGGCGCGACCACCGAGCCGTACTTCACCATCAACACGACAGTGAACGGCACGACGGTCCGGCAGTCCAACTGGGTCGACTGGAACTACTACGTGGACGAGTCGACCTTCGCCACGGCACTGCGTACCGCCCTGATCAGCAAGGGCTTCAGGCAGGGCCTCGGCATGCTGATCGACACCTCCCGCAACGGCTGGGGCGGCGCCGCCCGCCCGAGCGGGCCGAGCACCTCGACGAACCTGAACGAGTTCGTCGACCAGTCACGCACCGACCGCCGCATCCACCCCGGCAACTGGTGCAACCAGAGCGGCGCCGGCATGGGCGCGCGGCCCACCGCCAACGTCCCCTCCGGGTTCGACGCCTACGTCTGGATCAAGCCGCCGGGCGAGTCCGACGGCGCCAGCACAGACATCCCGAACGACGAGGGCAAGAAGTTCGACCGGATGTGCGACCCGACGTACGAGGGCAACGACCTCAACAAGCACAACAAGTCGGGGGCGCTGGCCAACGCGCCGCTGTCCGGGCGCTGGTTCTCCGCGCAGTTCCAGGAGCTGCTGCGGAACGCCTACCCGCCCATCAACTAGCAACCGCCACGGCGGGCCCGGACCTTGATCCGGGCCCCCGACGCAAGCCCGAGCGACCCGCCTGACCCGGGTCTCTCGGAGGGGCCCGCCTGACCCGGGTCTCTCGGAGGGGCCCGCCTGACCCGGGTCCCTCGACCAATCGAAGGGGCCCCGCTCCCGGGGCCCCTTCTTTTCATTGAGCCCTGCGCCACTCCGACACGACCTCGTCAACGTCGAACGGCATCAGGTTGAGCGGCGGGCCGGACAGCCCCGTCCTGATCGCCTCGCGGATCTTCTTGTTGATCTCCTCGAGGATCTGCCGCACCTGGGTCTCCGACCTGGCCCCGCGCGCCTCGGCCAGCGCCTCCTCGGCCTCCTTGCGCAGTGCCAGCGTGGGCGGCAGGGGCATCGACAGCCCCTCGCTCTGGATCTTCTGCTTGATCCACCACATCTCGTCGTACGGCCGGTCCGGCAGGGGCTTTCCGGCCCCCGGCAGGTCGTCGAACGCGCCGCGCTCCTCCGCCTCGCGAATCTGCCGGTCGACCCAGCTCTCGAACGGCATCCCCTGCGGTTTCCGCTCGGTCAATTGACCTCCTCAGGCCAGATTGTGACTCGGGGTCAGCGGGCCACGCCAGCCGAGCATGGCCTCGGTCATGCGTACGGACGCGACCGTGGCGGCCACGTCGTGCACCCGGAGGATGCGGGCGCCCTTGAGGATGGAGAAGACGTTGGCGGCGATCGTCCCCTCCTTCCGCTCGCTCTGGGGCCGGTCGAGCGTCTCGCCGATGAAGTCCTTGTTGGACAGGGCCACCAGCGTCGGGTAGCCGATCGCGGTGATCTCCTCGAGCCGGCGCGTGAGCTCGATCGAGTGAAAGGTGTTCTTGTTCAGGTCGTGGCCGGGATCGATGATGATCTTGTCTTCCGCGATGCCGGTCTTGAGCGCGTACGCGACCCGCTCGCGCAGGTACTCGGCCACCTCGGAGACGACGTCGGCGTAGCTCGGCCGCAGGACGCGCCGGCCCGGGCCGCCGAGGCTGTGCGTGACGATCACGCTGACCCCCGACTCGGCGGCGAACTCCGCCATGCCGGGCTCGCGCAGGCCGTTGGTGTCGTTGATCACGTCGGCGCCCGCCTCGACGGCCGCCCGCGCCACCTCGGGCCTGTGGGTGTCGACGGAGATGACGGCGTCGGTGACCTGCCTGACCTCGGCGATCAGCGGCGCGACCCGGTCGATCTCCTCGTCCGTGCCGATCTGCGCCTGGGCCGCGCTGAAGGCGAACCCGCCGATGTCCACCCAGTCGGCCCCGTCGTCCACGGCCCTGCGCGCGGCCGCGACGGCGCTGTCGAGCTCGAACGTGCGGCCCTGGTCGTGGAAGGAGTTGGGGGTCCTGTTGACGATGGCCATGATGGCGACCTGGCGCGCGAAATCGAACTCCCGCCGCCCGATGCGCCGGACGGGCGAGATCATCCCGGTTGAACGCGTTTCGCCGCTCACGTTGTGAGCCTACCTGCCCTCCGCCCAGGCCAGCCGCCTGGGAGCGCGCCGGCGGCGCCCCGCACCGGAGCAGGGTGTCAGGCGGTGAAGCGGCCGAAGGGATGGTGGCCGGCGGTCACCCGGATCCGCTTCATGGGCCGATGGGTGGCGCGGTGGGGCGTTCGTGGCAACCGCATGGTGAGCAGGACCGTGGTGCCGCCGGGACCGGTGTCGAAGTCGGCCATGTCGCACAGCCGCCGGATGAGGTAGATCCCCCTGCCCTCCTGGGCGAGGTCGACCGGCTTGAGATCGGCGTCCACGTATCCGCCGGGGATGCCGGAGCCCCGGTCGGTCGTCTCGGAGCGGATCACGCCGTTCACCGTCCACAGCTTGAAGTACCCGTGCCCACCGGCGTGCTCCACGACGTTGACCACGCTCTCATGCACGGCCAGGACAAAGTCGTGGAGCCGGGGACCGCTCAGCCCGCAACTCCGGGCCAACTCGGCCACGGCGCGACGCAGTCTCGTGACGTCGTGGAGGGTGAAGGGCTGGGCCATCAGGGTGCGCATGCACTCCTCCGTGTCGTCCGACACACAGGCCGCGCTTCAGGACCTCGCGTTTTGTCTCCCGTTCCCCGAAGCCGGAGTCTTACACCACAGGCTTCACATTCCGCCCACGCCGGTGGCGAGCTCCTTGACTCGTCCGACCGGCCCGCTGTCGGGAGCCAGCGGCGCGGTGTCCATGCCGGCGCCGTCGTGCAGCCCCTCGAGCAGCTCCCGCATGGCCTCCCACGAGGAGTGCCGCGGCGTCCAGCCCAGCACCTCCCTGGCGCGGTCGGTCTTCATGACCGGGACCCGCAGGACCAGGTCGAGCAGCCCGGGCGCGGCCGGGATGAGTCTCAGGCGCCAGCCCATCGCCATGGCCGCCCTGGCCACGGTCGGCGAGACCGACACCGTACGGGCGTCGAGCAGCTTGGCCAGGTCGGGCGGGTCGAGCACGGGCTCGGCGGCGATGTTGAACGCGCCCCGAACGTCCCTGGTGACGGCCAGCCGGTACGCCTCCGCCGCGTCCTCGGCGTGCACCACCTGCAGCCGCAGACCCGGAATGTCCGGCACGAACGGGACACGCCCCGCCCTGATCAGCCGCCGCGGCACGAACGGCCCGCCGAACAACCTGCGCTGCTCGGTCGCCGCCGCCCGCTGGAAGACGAACCCGGGCCGCATCCGCACCACGCGGGTGCTCGGGTGATCGTGCTCGAAGACGTCGAGCACGCGCTCGACGTACGCCTTCTCCCGCCCGTACGCGGCCCCTGGCCAGCCGTGCGTGGGCCAGCTCTCGTCCACCGGCCGATCCTTGGGCCCCGGCGAGTACGCCCCCACGGACGAGGCGTGGATCAGCGCGGGCACGCTCGCCTCGGCGACGGCCCGGAAGACGCGCATGCTGCCCAGCACGTTCGCCCGCCAGGTCATGGCCGGGTGCCTGGTCGGCTGGAACAGCCACGCGAGGTGCACGACCACGTCCGCACCGTCGAAGATCCGCGTCAGGTCCGCGGTCGCGATGTCGGCCTGCCGCCAGTCGGTGCGGTCGATCCGCCACCCGGGCAACCGGCGGGCGACCCCGACGATCGAGGTCACGCCGCCGTCCGTGGCCAGCGCGCGTACCACGCTGGTGCCGACGTTTCCGGTTGCTCCAACCACAACGACTCTCATGGAGGCTCCGCTGCCCGCCCTTTGGGCCGGAAAACCCCCGTGACCTGCCAAGTTATGGCTGTAGGAGTATCTTGACCGCTCCGTCCGACTTTTTCTGGAACATCTCGTACGCCATGGGCGCCTGCTCCAGCGGCATCCGGTGCGTGGCCAGGTCCATGACGCCGAGCGGATCGGTCTCGTCGGTCAGCAGCGGCATCAGCGCGCTGGTCCACCGCCGGACGTGGGCCTGCCCCATGCGCATCGTGATGCCCTTGTCGAACATGCGCAGCATCGGCATGGGATCCGTCATGCCGCCGTAGACGCCGATGACGGAGATGACGCCGCCGCGCCGTACCGCGTCGATGGCCTGGTTGAGCGCGGCCAGCCGGTCGATGCCCGCGTGGGTCATGAGCGGCGCGGCGACCCCGGACGGCAGCATGCCGGCGAGGGTCTGGGCGACCTTGGCGGCGGGCGAGCCGTGGGCCTCCATGCCGACCGCGTCGATGACCGAGTCCGTGCCGCGCCCGGAGGTCCGCTGGCGGATCTCCTCGGGGACGTTCACGACCTCGCTCGCGTCGATGACGTCGATGCCGTGGCGGCGGGCCATCTCCAGACGGTGCGTGACGCCGTCCACGCCGATCACCCGGTGGCCCAGGTGGCTGGCGATGCGGGTGCACATCTGGCCGATCGGGCCGAGGCCGAAGACGGTGACGCTGCCGCCGTCGGGGATGTCCGCGTAGGCGACGGCCTGCCAGGCGGTGGGCAGCACGTCGGACAGGTACAGGAACCGCTCGTCCGGCGGCCCCTCTGGCACCTTGATGGGGCCGAACTGCGCCTCGGGCACCCGCAGGTACTGGGCCTGCCCGCCGGGCACCTGGCCGTAGAGCTTGGTGTAGCCGAACAGCGCGGCGCCCGTGCCGTGCTCGCGTACCTGGGTCGTCTCACACTGGGCGAAGAGCTCCATGGAGCACATGTGACAGTGGCCGCAGGAGATGTTGAACGGGATGACCACGCGGTCACCCGGTCTGATGTTCGCGATGCTGGGACCGATCTCCTCGACGACGCCCATGGGTTCGTGCCCGAGGATGTCGCCCTCGGCCATGAACGGCCCGAGCACCTCGTACAGATGGAGGTCGGAGCCGCAGATGCCGGTGCTGGTCACCCTGATGACCGCGTCGTTCGGCTCCTTGATCGCGGGGTCGGGAACCTCCTCGACCCGGACGTCGCGCTTACCGTGCCAGGTGACTGCCTTCATGGTGTCTCCTTACGGAAGGGGCCCCACAAATGCCGCATACCCCCATATAGAGCATCAAACTGTCCACCCCTCTTGACACGCCCTGCCGTTGGGATTGCTGAGGCAAAAGAAGTCGCCCGCTACAAAAGAGCCTTTACACGCTGCGTATTGGATGGATAACTATTGGTAGCGAACTTCTGACCGAAGGAGCCGCGCGCATGCCGGTGAGCTTCACTCAACCCAACGTCGGGTCGCGCGTCGACCGGTGCCTGGCCGGCTTCCTCGAGGCCTGGCGTGCCCCCGTCGACGACCCGGACGTCGGGGCGGCGTACCGATTGCTCGCCGACTTCATCCTCATCGGCGGCAAGCGCGTCAGGCCGCAGCTGTGTTACTGGGGCTGGCGCGGCGCGGGCGGCGGCGACAGCGAGGAGATCATCACCGCCGCCGCGGCCCTGGAGCTGTGCCACGCCGGCCTGCTCATCCATGACGACATCATGGACGGCAGCGATCTGCGGCGCGGCCGGGCCACCGTGCACAGGAGCCTGGCGGGGCTGCATCCCGGACCGGCCGCGGAGGCGTTCGGGCGGGCGGGCGGCATCCTGCTCGGCACGCTCAGCCTGGCCTGGTCCGACACGATGTTGTCGTCGTGCGGGGTCGAGCCGCACCGGCTGCGCGCCGCGCACCACGTGTTCGACGCCATGCGCACCGAGGTCATCAGCGGGCAATACCTCGACATCCTCGCCCAGCTCCGTTCGGGCGCGAGCGTGGCCGAGGCGCTCACGGTGATCCGGTTCAAGACCGCCAAATACACCGTCGAGCGGCCGCTGCAGATCGGCGGCGCGCTGGCGGGCGCCTCGATGGAGCTCCTGGAGTCCTACTCGCGCTTCGGCCTGCCGCTGGGCGAGGCGTTCCAGCTCCGCGACGACGTGCTCGGCACGTTCGGCTCGGAGCCGGAGACCGGCAAGTCGGCGCTCGACGACCTGCGCGAGGGCAAGCACACGGTGCTCTTCGCGCATGCCGTACGCAACGCCTCGCCCGCCCAGCTCGGCCATCTCAAGAGCTGGCACGGCAACCCGGAGCTGACCGAGGAGCGCGCCGCGGAGCTGCGGCAGATCCTGTGCGACACGGGCGCACTGGCCCAGGTTGAGGAAATGATCGAAGAACGCGTGCACGAGGCCGTGACGGCACTGGCCGCGGCGCGGATCGAGCCGGCGGCCGCGAGAGCGCTGGCCCTGCTGGCAGACCAGCTCGCGCACCGCACCTACTAGGAGGTTCCCCAATGGGACGGGTACTTCTCGCGGCCCCGCGCGGCTTCTGCGCGGGCGTCGAACGCGCGATCACCACCGTCGAGGAGGCGCTGAGGCGCTTCGGCGCACCCGTTTACGTGCGCAAGCAGATCGTCCACAACACCCACGTGGTCGGCGACCTCACCCGGCGCGGCGCGGTCTTCGTCGAGGAGCTCGACGAGGTGCCCGACGGCTCGCTGGTCGTCTTCTCCGCGCACGGCGTCTCGCCGGCGGTCAAGCAGGCGGCGGAGCGGCGCGGCCTGCGGACGATCGACGCGACCTGCCCGCTGGTCACGAAGGTCCACAAGGAGGCCGTACGCATGGCCGAGGCGGGCTACGAGATCGTGCTCATCGGCCATGCCGAGCACGAGGAGGTCGAGGGCACGTACGGCGAGGCCCCCGATCACATCCACGTCGTGGACCCGGCCCGCCCCGGCGAGGTGACGGCGCAGGGCCCGGTGAGCTGGCTGTCGCAGACCACGCTGGCCGTGGACGAGACCATGCAAGCCGTCACCGAGCTGCGCAAACGCTTCCCCGACATGGTCGACCCGCCCAGCGACGACATCTGCTACGCCAGCCAGAACCGCCAGGAGGCGATCACCCGGATCGCCTCGCAGTGCGAGCTGGTCGTCGTCGTCGGCTCGGCCAACTCCTCCAACTCGCGGCGGCTGGTCGAGGTGGCACTGGGGGCGGGCGCGGACGCGGCGTACCTGGTCGACGGGGCCGCCGACGCCGACGAGCGGTGGCTCGACGGCGTGCGGACCGTCGGGGTCACCTCCGGCGCCTCGGTCCCCGAGCACCTGGTCGAGGAGTTACTCGACTGGCTCGCCGCCCGCGGATACGCCGACGTGGAGCGGATGACGCTGACCGAGGAGACCCTCACGTTCTCGCTTCCGCCCGAACTCCGACCCACCCGCAAGCCCGGTTAAGTCCCATACCGAGATTGGTGGTGCAGCACGATGACCGAAACGACCAACTCAACAGCCCCTGAGACCGTCAACGGCAACAGCCAGCTCAGCCTCAGCACCGAGGCCGCCAGGCAGCTCGCGACCACGACCAAGACGCCGCCGCAGATGCAGGAGATCACCTCGCGCTGGCTGCTGCGGCTGCTGCCATGGGTTCAGTGCTCGGGCGGCGTGTTCAGGGTCAACCGGCGGCTGACCTACGAGCTGGGCGACGGCCGCATCACGTTCAGCAACACCGGCTCCGACGTGCGGGTCATCCCAGCCGAGCTCACCGAGATACCCATGCTGCGCGGCTTCGACGACGCCGAGGCGCTGCAGGCCCTGGCCGGCGGCTTCACGCAGCGCGAGATCGAGGCCGGCGAGGAGATCGTCTCCGAGGGCCGCCCCATTGACCGGCTCGTGCTCATCGCCCACGGCCGGGTGAGCAAGGTGACCCGCGGCGCGTACGGCGACGAGCAGAACCTCGGCATCCTGGCCGACGGCGACTACCTCGGCGAGCAGACGCTGACCGATGGCGGGCGGTTCGCGTTCACCGCGCGGGCCAAGACGGCCACCACCGTGCTCACCCTGTCCAGGCAGGACTTCGAGCAGCTGGCCGACCAGTCGCCCGCGCTCCGCGAGCATCTGGACCGCTGGCAGGCGAGCGAGGAGCACGCCCACAACGACTACGGCGAGGCCGCGATCGAAATGGCCTCGGGCCACACCGGCGAGCCGGTGCTGCCCGGCACGTTCGTGGACTACGAGCTGAGCCCGCGCGAGTACGAGCTGAGCGTGGCCCAGACGGTCCTGCGTGTGCACAGCCGGGTCTCCGACCTGTACAACCAGCCGATGAGCCAGCTCGACCAGCAGCTCCGCCTCACGATCGAGGCCCTGCGCGAGCGGCAGGAGCACGAGCTGATCAACAACAGGCAGTTCGGCCTGCTCCACAACGCCGACCTCAGCCAGCGCATCCGCACCCGCACGGGCCGTCCCACGCCCGACGACCTCGACGACCTGCTGGCCACCGTGTGGAAGGAGCCGGCTTTCTTCCTGGCGCATCCGCAGGCCATCGCCGCCTTCGGCAGGGAGTGCAGCAAGCGCGGCGTCTACCCGCAGTCCATCGACGCCTTCGGGCACAAGGTGCCGGCCTGGCGGGGCATTCCGATCTTCCCGTGCAACAAGATCCCGATCTCGGCCACGTACACGACGTCCTTCCTGCTCATGCGCACCGGGCAGGAGAACCAGGGCGTCGTCGGCCTGCACCAGACCGGCATCCCCGACGAATACCAGCCCAGCCTGTCGGTCCGGTTCATGAACATCAACGAGAAGGCCGTCATCTCCTACCTGGTCAGCGCCTACTACTCGGCGGCCGTCCTGGTGCCGGACGCGCTCGGCGTGCTGGAGGACGTCGAGGTCGGCAGGAACGGCTGACCGAGGGACCGGACGCCGGAGGCCGGCACCGCGGGCACGGTGCCGGCCGCGCACTGTCAAGGAGCGACCATGAGCGAGCCGTTCGAACTGCCGGACTTCTACATGCCGTACCCGGCGCGGCTGAACCCGCATCTCGAAGAGGCTCGCGCGCACTCCAAACGGTGGGCGCGCGACATGGGCATGCTCGACGACCCCGGCGTCTGGGAGGAGGCCGACCTGGACGCCCACGACTACCCGCTGTTGTGCGCCTACACCCATCCCGACTGCGACGGCGCCGAGCTGTGTCTGATCACCGACTGGTACGTGTGGGTCTTCTTCTTCGACGACCACTTCCTCGAGGTGTTCAAGCGCTCCGGCAACCTGCGGGGCGGCAAGGCGTACCTCGACCGGATCGCCCGCTTCATGCCGATGGGCGATGACCCGAGCATGCCCGAGCCCACCAACCCGGTCGAGGCCGGCCTGGCCGACCTGTGGGTGCGTACGGTGCCGAGCAGGTCGGCGGACTGGCGGGCGCGGTTCGCCGAGAGCACCCGCAACCTGCTGAACGAGTCGCTGTGGGAGCTGGCCAACATGAACCGGGGGCGGGTGGCCAACCCGGTCGAGTACATCGAGATGCGCCGCAAGGTCGGCGGGGCGCCCTGGTCGGCCGGGCTCGTCGAGCACGCGGTGGGGGCCGAGGTGCCCGCGCGGATCGCTGGGACCCGTCCCCTGCGGGTGCTCAAGGATGCCTTCTCGGACGCGGTGCACCTGCGCAACGACCTGTTCTCGTACGAGCGGGAGGTCGGGGACGAGGGCGAGCTGAGCAACGGCGTGCTGGTGCTTGAGACGTTCCTCGGCTGCGGCACGCAGGAGGCCGCCGACGCCGTCAACGACCTGCTGACCTCGCGGCTGCAGCAGTTCGAGCACACGGCGCTCACCGAGCTGGGACCGCTGTTCGTGGAGTACGCGATCGACCCGATCAGCGCGGCCGGCGTGCTGGCCTACGTCAAAGGGCTGCAGGACTGGCAGGCGGGCGGGCACGAGTGGCATCTGCGTTCCAGCCGGTACATGAACAAGCGGGCCGCCGCCGCCAAGCCGCTGGGCATGTCGTCGATCGTCAACCTGCTGGGGGCCAAGCGGCTGCGTAACTTCGCGCACGTGCCGCACCAGCGGGTGGGGCCGTCGCGGATCCCCGACCTGTACATGCCGTTCCAGGTCAGGCTGTCGCCCCATCTCGACGCGGCCCGGCGGCACACCGTGGCGTGGTGCAAGGAGATGGGGATGCTCGGCTCGGGAGTGTGGGACGAGCGGCGGCTGATCGACGTCGACATGCCGCTGCTCGCCGCGGCCCTGTATCCCGACGCCGGCCCTGAGGAACTGAACCTGGCGTCGTACTGGGTGACCTGGGGGACGCACGCGGACGACTACGTCCCCGCCGTCTTCGGCCGCTCGCGCAACCTCGTGGCGGCCAAGATCGCGGTGGAGCGGCTCTCGGCGTTCATGCCGCTGGACGGCTCGCCCGCGCCACCACCCACGAACGTGCTGGAGCGGGGCCTGGCCGACGTCTGGGCGCGCACGGCGGGGCCGATGCCGCTCGAGGAGCGCCGCGAGCTGCGCCGTGCGGTGGAGAGCATGTGCACGAGCTGGCTGTGGGAGCTGGCCAACCAGTTCGCCAACCACATCCCCGACCCCGTGGACTACGTGGAGATGCGCCGCCAGACCTTCGGCTTCGAGCTGACGATGAGCCTGGCCCGGCTGCTGCGCGGGAAGGGGATCAGCCGGGAGGTGTACGAGAGCGGCCCGATGCGGTCGCTGGAGAACACCCTCGCCGACTGCGGGGGGCTGATCAACGACATCTTCTCCTATCAGAAGGAGATCGAGTTCGAGGGCGAGCTGCACAACGGCGTGCTGGTGGTCCAGAACTTCTTCGACTGCGACTACCCGACGGCGCTCGGCATCGTCAACGACCTGCTGACCTCGCGGATGCGGCAGTTCCAGCACATCGTCGAGCACGAGCTGCCGCTCGTGTGCGACGACCTCGGCCTCGACGCGGAGGCCCGGCGCGACCTCGACGCGTACGTGGACGAGCTGCGTGGCTGGGTGAGCGGGACACTCCACTGGCACCGGCACTGCTTCCGCTACGACGAGGAGTCGCTGCGCCGCCACAACCGGCCGCCGCAGTTCCGGCTGGGCGGGCCGACGGGCCTGGGCACCTCGGCGGCCCTGCTCTCTAAACGGGCAGGTGATGGGCGCGGGGCTCGTAGTACCAGCCCATCATGCGCAGCAGCCGGCGCTGGTACGGCGTGACGTTGTGCAGGCGGATCCACCGCTGTGACGGCGGCAGCGTGGGCATGACGAGCACGCGCAGGCCCGAGACGTCGATGAAGTTCAGCTCGCCGGTGTCGACGACGATGTACGCGCCCTGGCGGCAGCTCGCCAGGGCACCGGCGACCGCAGGACTGTTGGAGGCGTCGATCTCCCCGATGAGCGCGACGGACGGTGGCCCGGGAATCGCACGCATCGTGACCGTCAGCTGCCGGTCCTGGTAGAGCAGCCGTTCTTCGGCGCCACTCACGCTCCTCGCACCCCCCAACACACACGCTCTGGGGGTCGTGGTCCTGCTCTGACGATTAACCAGAACCTAGGTTACACGAAGTATGTTTGGCTATGTTATTTTCGCCGGAAAATGACCGAATTACGGGGAAATTATGACGGGCCCGGCGAGGGCGTGCGCTGGGGCCGGATGGGAGCGGGATCCGCCCCCTGGTCGGGCTCGCCCGCCGGCTGCAGGGTGGCGGCAACGGCTCCCCGCACGCCTGGCACGAAGGCGCTCCGGCAGCCGCGCCCCTGCTCCTCGACGTGCGCATGCCCCGGCCGACCCCCGTGGCGTCCACCTTGTCGGAGCGCCCACAAGCACGATTGATTCCGGATATATCCAGATGTTGGCGCGTTACGTTTGTCGGCATAGAGGCGCAGGAAAGCTACCGACAGAACGGTATGGCGCGCATGAGTTTTCCGGGCGCGCTGAATATTCCATGAATGGGCCACGTCGGCTGCCGCCGATATCGATGGCCCTGGCGCAGGTGATTCTGCTGCGCACTGTGCATTCCGCAACCCGCGCCGGCCGTGCAATCGGCGGGCGGAACCGTCGCGGTGCGCGCGGCGATGGAGACGCCGGGCATCGCTTACCCGTGGGGCGGGGGCGGGGTGACGACGCAGGGGCAGTGAGGGTCGGGGATCCGGATGTCCAAGGAGGAGGTGGAGCCGGGGGGATCTGGTCTGCTACGACAACGATTCGGCGCAGCCGGGGCCTGAGCACGTCGGCCTCGTCGTGCGGCCGTGAACGGCCACGGCCCCGCGGCCCAGGTGATCCTGCAGTGATCGACCCGGGCCACAGGGCGCGGATAGCTCAGTGCGCACCAAACCCGTGCCGTGGCTTCGCGAATGTCCACGGCCCGTTCTTCTGGTTCACCTCAACTACCAGGAAGGCGACCTTGGCCGGGCGGCCCCTCACACGAGAGCCGCGATCGGCTTCCTGCCTACGTCACGTGAGGAGCCGTCAGTCGTTGTCGACCGGGCTGACCTGGCTCATGACAGGGACGGCCAGGACCGGGGCGTCGAGGTCGGCGACGTCGGACACCGGCACGCTCACCGGGACGTTCACCGGGACGCTCACCGGGACGAGGTGGATGTCCTTGGCCGAGTCGTTCGCGATGTTGTTCAGCGCGGTCAGGTTCTCGGCGGCGGTCAGCTGGCTCAGGAGGCTCGTCCCGCTGATCTGCGGGTTGGGCCCGACGTCGGCGGAGGCCGCGGTGGCGGAGAAGCCAAGAGCGGCGGCGGCGATTGCTGCACCGGCCAGAATGCGACGGATCATGTGTGCTTTCCTCCATGGATCGGCGCGGAAATTTCCGGCGCCCTAGTCGTTTCTGCAGGGCTGTGAGGTGCCGCAAATAACAATCGCGGGAGGCGGCAAGAATCGCAACTCAAAAAGCCCTCCGGGAGGTCAAAGAGGTGCCTCGATTTCTTGGCACTCGGTTTTCCCGCTCGTCAACCAGGCGCGGCGCAGGCATCACGGAAACAGTCCGGTGAACGAGCTTTATTTTTACCGGCCGCACGCGCGATGGGGCAGCCGTTCACCATTGTTTAGCAAATGATCAACCGAAGTGAGCTCGATGCGGTCGCGTATCCGCAAGACGGTCATGGTTATCCACTGGTCCTCGCGGGCGGCATACCGCTCAGCCTCACCGCATTGATCACCGGCATCACACTGGGCCTGACCAGCCATTGGGGGCTATTTCGCTATTACATCGCCGCGCTCGGCACCCAGATCGCCATGCTGATGACCGCGACCACGCTGTCGGTCTACTCCCGCACCGCCACCTCGCCGTGGCCGTCCCGCGCCCAGAGGCGCTGAGGGCGGCCATCGGGTTACGGCTGGGCGTCCAGGCGGTCCAAGGCGGCGGAGAGGCGGTGCAGGGCCTCCAGGCAGTCGCGGGCGCCGTCCGCCCCCAGCTCCGCCACCAGGCGGTCGGCGAAGGCCTGGTGGCCGGGGACGATCTTCGCGATGGAGGCGCGGCCGGCGGCCGTGGGCTGCAGCAGCTTGGCGCGCCGGTGCGCCGGGTTGGGGCGATACTCGGCCAGCCCCCGCTCCACCAGCAGGTCCGCGATCCGCTGCACCCCCTGCCTGCTCATCCCCATGACCCGGGCGATCCCCGCAACCGGCAGCGGCTCGGACAGGACGGCGCCGAGCACCTGCCACCACGCCGCCGTCATCCCCGCCGGGCGGGCCAGCCCCTCCGCCACCTGGAGGAACTGCCCGTTGAGCCGGAACGAAGCCAGCGCGAGGCCCGAGAGCAGCTCCGGCGTGTCCGTCATGCCGCCATCAACACCTCGAAGGCCGACGCGTCACTCCTCGCGTACAACCGGAACCACGCGTCCAGCACCTCCGGCCGGTAGATGTCGAGCCGCCGGAAGATCTCCCGCGCGAACGCCACGGGCTCCGTCGGACCCGCCGTGATGAGGTCACCCCCGAGCACGGCGTCCTGGTCGAGGTAGTGCTCGGCGCCCGCGTAGCCCTCCTGCGCCGCCAGATACTGCACCACCGCGCTCGTGTGGTCGCGCTCGTCCAGCAGCCCCTCCCTGGCCAGCCCGGCGGTGGCGCCGCAGATGGCCGCCACCGGCACCCCCGCGTCGAGGAACTCCCGGGCCTTCGCGGCGAACGGCGCGAGTGTGGCGCCCATGTCCCACAGATCGGCCCCGGGGAGGATGAGCAGCGCGCTGGCGGCAGGCGAGAGCTGGTCGAGCGCCAGATCCGGGGTGACGCGGAGGCCGCCCATGCTCACGACGGGGTCGGTGGTCAGGCCCACCGTGACGATCTCGTAGCCGCCCGGCTCGCGCTGGTGGCGTCCGTTGCGCAGGTGGGCGGTCGCGTGACCGGTCTCCCAGTCGGCGAACGTGTCATAGACGGCGTGGTGCACGATTTCCTTCATGACAACATACTGTCATTTCGACAACATGCTGTCAACTGATAACCGTGGGAGGATACCCCCTATGGCAGAGATCGTCGGCGGGGGACGTCCGGTCAACGACGCCGAGCGGAGGGTGATCGCCTATCTGCGCGACCACGCCCCCTCCGACTGGCTGCTGCTGCACAACGTCGAGGTCCAGCGCGGCCACGACGTCTTCGAGGTGGACCTGATCGTGCTGACCGGCCACTCGCTCGTGGTCGTCGACGTCAAGGGCACCAGGGGCCGCATCGAGGTGTCGGGCACGCGCTGGTTCCCGCCGCGCAGGGAGGCGTTCGGCTCTCCTGTGGCCAAGCTGCGCGGCACCGCCAAGGCTCTGAAGGGCCTGCTGGTGTCCAAGGCCACCCAGCTGGAGCGGGTCTACGTCGACTGCCTGGTCGTGCTCACCTCGCCCGACGCCGAGCTGGTCGACCCGGCGCAACGCGACGCGGTCAACGTCACCGACCTGCCGGGCCTGCTCACCACGCTGAGCGACGTCTCCAGGGTCAGGCGCGGGTGCAGCCCCGACGCGAAGCCGTACCGCACCGCGATCCTCGACGCGCTCAACCAGACGGTACGCCGCAGCACCGCGCCGCCCAGGTTCGGCAACTGGGAGGTCGAGGAGCAGCTCGGCGGCGACACCAAGGTCACCGAATACCGCGCGTTCAACGCGACGCTGCCGGGCAGCGAGACCGTGCTGCTACGGGTCTACCAGGCCGACCCGCTGGCCGACAGCGAGGCGCGGGCGGCCGAGCGGCAGCGCATCGCCAACGCGTACCAGACGCTGGCCAGGATCCCACCGCACCCGTGCGTGGTGCGCTCGCGCGACTTCTTCGCCATCGACGACGAGAGCCGGTTCGTGCTGGTGCTGGACGACGTGCACGGCGAGGCGCTGCACCTCTCGCTGGGCAAGGGCGCCCACCTGGGCGTGATCCAGGACCTGCTGCGCGGGCTGGCGCACGCACACGCCAACGGCGTCGTCCACCGCGCGCTGACCCCGGCCTCCGTGCTGGTCACGGACGACGGGCACGCGGTGCTGACCGGGTTCGACTACGCCAAGCCGGGGCCGCGTAACTACACCGTCGCCCACGAGCTGGGCAACGTGCTCGACGCCCACTACGCGGCGCCCGAGTGCCAGGAGCGGCCCGACCGGATGACGACCGCCTCCGACGTCTACGCGGCCGGCGCCATCGCCTACCACCTGCTCACGGGCGAGCTCCCCACCAGCGGCGACGCCCACGGGCCCGATGTGCCCGAGGTCGTACGCAGGATGCTGGACCACCTCCCGGCCAAGCGCCCGACCGCCGCCGAGGCCCTTGACGCCCTTGAGGGTGCGCCGGTCCAGGAGTCCCGCCTCAAGCGGCTGGTACGTCGGCTGGTGTCCCGATCATGACAGTACGCCGGTGCGCGTAGCGCGCCGACGTGCCAAGGGGCCGGGTGGCACACCTGTCACCCGGCCCCTCTTTACACGTGCGTGAACGTGTCCAATACGTCTATCACGTAGAGCGACGACTCGTCACCGGAACAGGAAACCGCGACCCTGCTGCCCACCCGCCGGCCCACGAGCGCCTCCAGCCAGCCATCCGGCACGGACCCCTCCTTCAGTACGAACGCGCTGGGCCCACCCCTCCGGTAGGACGAGTCCACGACGGTCCGCGACGGCCAGGACGCCTCCACGTACTGGATCACCACTTTCGCCCCGGCCACGATCTCGTCCCCCGAGCCGTCGATGAGGACACGAGGCGGCGCGCCCGGTACGAGGTCGGCCGGGATCACCGGCAGGGTGCGGCCGACAAGCCTGGCGTCGGGCGGATAACCGCCCAGGATGTCGAAGACCAGCACCAGCGTGTCCGCGGGTGCGAGGCCGGTCAGCGGCACGTCGGGCCCGAGCGCTTCGGACGCCGGGCTGACCAGCATGACCCGGCTGCCCGCCGGCCGGCCGATGAGCGACTGCCGCCAGGTCTCCGACACCTGCCTGCCGTCGAAGACGACGGCGGTGGGCTGGTTGCCGTCATAGGTGCTCATGTACGGCCGATTGCCCGACCAGCGCCGGATGTCCACGTCAGCGAGCACAACGTCGCCCAGGAGCGTACGCCGGCCGCTGCCCATCGACAGCACAGTGATCCGCGGTGTGCGGCTCGGCTTGCCCTTGGGTATGGCGACGACCGGCTTGGTGCCGAACGCACCCGTGACCACGGGCTGCGTGCCGTCCCCAGCCAGGCCACACGAGGTGGCGAGGATGAGCACGGCCGGCCAGAACAGACGCACGATTTTCCTCCAGGGCCAGGTCCGTAGGGGTTACTTGCCGCGATGGCCAAAAGGAAAGCTGCGGGTCTCGCCATCTCACGACAAAGGCGCGGGAGACTGGAGCACGTGAGGGAGCGCAGCGAGCGAACCAATGGACACAGCAGCATGCTCACAGGGCCGACGCAGGAGGCCCTGTGAGCAAGCCGAATTTGTCGCGCAGGGTCGCGGAGGCGGCCGAGATCGCGCTGACCACGCGGAAGTACGTGACGTTCATCGACGTGGTGACGGGGCTGCGCTGGCTGCACTCCAGACACGTGGCCACCTGGCAGCAGGGCCGGGTCGCCACGCTGTCCGAGCTGGCGGCCGTCGACGAGGACCGCCTGCTCACCACGGCCACGCTGCTGAAGGAGTGGGCGCTGGCCAAGGGGCTCAAGCCGGTGGACGCGCCGTACGTGGCCGGCACGCGCGACCGCCGCGAGCTGCGCTTCACCGCCAGGCACGGGCAGGAGCCGTTCCGCGTGCACTGGCTCTCGCCCGACCTCAGCGAGGCCAGGGTCCGCAAGCTGACCGAGCCCAAGGTGCCCGACCTGGTGGCGGTGGCCCCGCTCGACGCCTGGACATGCGCCTCGTGCGGCGACACGGGCCCTTACCTGATCATGGAGGACGACCGGCCGCACTGCCTGACCTGCGCGGACATGGACCACCTGGTGTTCCTGCCGTCGGGGAACGCGGCGCTGAGCCGCCGGGCCAAGCAGGAGAGCGGCCTGTCGGCGGTGGTCGTGCGGTACAACCGGCGGCGCAAGGTCTACCAGCGTGTCGGCCTGCTGGTCGAGGAGGCCGCGCTGGCCGCCGCCGAGGAGCGGTGCCTGGCCGACGAGGAGGTACGCCTGCGCCGCCGCGAACGCGACCGGGAGCGCAGGGCGGAGCAGGACGTCGAGTTCCAGGCCAGGATGGCGGCCGAGATCGCCAGGCTGTTCCCCGGCTGCCCCGAGCAGCGGGCGCAGGAGATCGCCGAGCACGCCGGACAGCGCGGCAGCGGCCGGGTGGGCAGGACGGCGGCCGCCAGGGCGCTCGACGAGAACGCCATCACGCTGGCCGTCATAGCCTCGATCCGGCACCTCGACACCGACTACGACCACCTGCTCATGTCCGGCGTGCCCAGGATGGAGGCCAGGGACATGGTCAGGGAACGAATCGAGCGCAAGCTGGAGGAATTTCGCCGATGAGCGACTGGCACGACGTACGGGAAGAGCTGCGCGCGTACGCGCTCGGACTGCCCGAGACCCATGAGGACCACCCGTGGGGCGAGACCGTCATCAAGGTGAACAAGAAGGTCTTCCTCTTCCTCGGCATCGAGGAGCAGACCGAGAAGTGGGACCCCAAGTTCAGCGTGAAGCTGGTGTCGGAGGCGCACGGCCACGCGCTCACCGTCGAGGGGGCGGAGCCCACCAGCCACGGGCTGGGCAAGGCGGGCTGGGTGACCGTGCCGTTCCTGTCGGAGCTCCCGGAGCCGGACGTGCTGCTCGACTGGGTGGAGGAGAGCTACCGGACCGTCGCGCCCAAGCGGGCGGTCAAGCAGCTCGACGAGAACCCGGTCAGGTGACCGCCAGGCGGGTGGTGTACCGCTCGTCCCGCCAGAGCTCCTTGTCCAGCACCTCGAGCAGGGTGGCCGCCGCGTCGTAGACGTCGGTGTAGCCGATGTAGAGCGGCGCGATGCCGAACCTGAGGATGTCCGGCGCCCGGAAGTCCCCGTGCACGCCCCGGTCGATCAGCGCCCGCATCACCGGATAGCCGTCGGGGTGGCGGAAGCTCACCTGGCTGCCGCGTGCGGCGGGGTCGGCGGGCGAGGCCAGCTCCAGCGCGTCGCCGACCAGGTCGACGAAGAGCGAGGTCAGCGCCATGCTCTTGGCCCGCACCTGGTCCATCGGCACCCGCTCCCACACGTCGAGCGCCGCCTCCAGAGCCGCGAACGACAACACGTGCGGGGTGCTCACCGCGAACCGCCTGACGCCCTCCGCCGGGCGGTAGCCGGGCTCGAACGCGAACGGCTCGGCGTGGCCGTACCAGCCGGACAGCACGTTCTCGGCGGCGGCGTGGTGCCGCGGGTTGACGTAGAGGAACGCGGGCGCGCCGGGACCCGCGTTGAGGTACTTGTACGTGCATCCGACCGCGAAGTCGGCCCCTGATACGTCCACCTCCATGGCCCCGACGCTGTGGCACACGTCCCAGACCATGAGCGCGCCGGCCTCGTGGACCCGGGCAGTGACCGACGGCACGTCGTGGCGGGCGCCGGTGCGGTAGTCCACCTCAGAAAGCAGCACCACGGCGGCGTCGTCGAACCGTCCCTCCGCGAAATCGCGCACCTCGTAGCCGCCGAGCAGCCCGGCCAGGCCCTGGACCATGTAGTGGTCGGTGGGGAAGTTCCGCACGTCGGAGACGATCACCCGGCGCTCGGGGCGCAGCCGCAGCGCCGCCGCCACCGCCTGGAAGACCGCGATGGAGGTCGTGTTGCCCACCACGACCTGGCCGGGGCCCGCGCCGATCAGCGGGGCCAGCCGGTCGCCCGTGGTCAGCGGCTGCGCGTACCAGCCGGAGTGGTTCCAGCCGCCGACGAGTTCCTTGCCCCACTCGTCCTCGACCGCCTGCCGCACCCGTTCAGCGGTACGGCGGGGCAGCGCGCCGAGCGAGTTGCCGACGAGGTAGATGACCCCCTCCGGCAGCACGAACTCGTCCCTGAAGCCCCGCAGCGGGTCGGCGGCGTCGAGGGCGAGGCACTGGTCCCGGTCCAATGGTTACTCCTTTTGTGGGGGCATGGTGGCAACTACCCGATTCACGCCATTGTGGTACTCGCGGACGTACCAGCTCTGCACCGGGTTGTGCGTCGCGTCGAGCCGGAACGCCCCGCGCGGCCCGTCCAGCTCGCCCACTGCCGACAGCCCTCCGTCCTGGGCCAGCCCTCTGTCGATGAGCCGCATGGCGTCCCAGCTCTGGAGCGCGACCGCGGACGGGTTCCGGCCGGTCTTCGCCCGCCATCTGGCGACGAATGCGGTGTTGTCCGGGTTGTCCAGCGCGGGCGAGTACATGCCGACGCTGGTGACGCCCTCGGCGTCCTGGCCGACGGCCCGCAGCACGTCCTCGTCGGTGAGGTTCTGGCAGGCCAGCAGCCTGACCTTGGAGGCGGCGTGCTGCCGGTATCCCCTCAGGAACTCGACCGCCTCGCCGCCGGCGTAGAAGGCGTACAGGAGCTCCGCCTCCGGCGGGATCTGCGCGAAGTACGGCTCCAGGTCCGTGATCCGGCCATAGGGCGTCAGGATGCGTTTGAGCGGCTGGGCGCCGTACCCCTCGGTGAAGCCCCTGAGCGTCTCGATGCCCGCCGAGTAGTCGGAGGCCATGAGCACCACGCCCTCCTTGCCGTACCGCTCGGCGGCGTAGCGTCCGGCGGCGTAGCCGTGGTCGTGGTCGGTGTACGAGACGCGGTAGACGTTCGGGCCGCCCAGCGCGTCGGCGCCGGCGTTGGCGATCACCACGGGCGTGCTGCCGGCCGCCTTGACCACCGACTCGGCGACGGGCGAGGCGATCAGCCCGGTGATCACGTCCACGCCCTCGTCGTCGATGAGCCGTCTGGCCTGCGTCTCACCCTCCTCAGGGTTGCCCGCGTCGTCGGCCACGACCAGCTCGGCGGGCCTGCCGCCCAGGCGGCCGTCGTGGTCGTCCAGGTAGAGCCGCATGGCGGTCTCCATATCGTCGCCGAGCACGGCGTACACGCCGGTCTGCGAGATGATCGCGCCGACCTTGACCAGCGGATCACCCTCGGCCGACAGCGGCACCGAGCCGCCGCAACCGGCGGCCATCAGCACCACTAGCCCCAGCACTGATGCGCGCATGGCTCAGCCCAGGAACGCCTCGGCGTTGGCGGCGAGCAGCTTGGCCCGGGCCGTGCCGGACAGGAAGCCGGCGCGCCGGATCAGGTCGCCCGGTGGCGACTCGCCGAGCGGGTAGGGAAAGTCGCTGCCGAGCATCACGTGGTCCTCCCCGAGAGTGTCGACGAGCAGCCGCAGCGCGCGCTCGTCGAAGACGGCAGAGTCGACGCTGAACCTGCCGAGGTAGTGGGACGGCGGCCGTTCCGAGACGCCGACCAGGTCGCGCCTGCGGTGCCAGGCGTTCTCGAACCGGCCGAGCCAGAACGCGAACGAGCCGCCGCCATGCGCGAAGCAGATGCGCAGCGTGTCCGGCACCCGGTCGAACACGCCGCCGAGGATCATCGCCAGGATGGACAGATGCGTCTCCGCGGGCATCCCGACCAGCCACTGCGCCATCCACCGCTCGATGCGTGAGCCCGCGGGCAGGTCCCACGGGTGCACGAAGACGGGAACGTTCCTTTCGGCGCAGTGCTGGAGAAACCGGACGACGCCCGCGTCGTCGAGGTCGTGGTCGCCGACGTGGTTGCCGATCTCCACGCCCCGATGGCCGGAGTCCAGGCAGCGGTCCAGCTCCGCGCAGGCCAGGTCGGGGTCCTGCAGCGGCACCTGGCAGAACGGGATCAGCCGCGGGTCCGCGCAGATCTCCAGGGCGAGGTCGTTGAAGATCTTCGCGATCCGCACGCCCTCCACGGCCGGCCGGTCGTAGCCGAAGAAGACGGGCGTGGGCGAGACCACCTGGCGGTCCACGCCGTCCTGGTCCATCCGCGCGAGCCGCACCCTCGGATCCCAGCAGTCATCCTGAATTTTCCGGAAATCTCGGTCGTTGACGAGGATCGTCGCTTCGCGCTCCGACTCGATCCTCAGCCTGGGCGCCCCGGGCCAGCCCAGCTCGGGCCAACCCCTGGGCACGAAATGCGTGTGGACGTCGGTGGCCATCTAGCCCTTGCCAGGGTGGAGCGCACCGCATTCACCGCAGGTGCGGGCCTTCTGGTCGGCATAGAACGCCTCGAAGACCGGCGGCAGGTCCTTGACGATGTCGCGCACCTGTAGCTCGACCTCGTGCACCCGGTTGCCGCATTCCATGCAGTACCACTGGAACTTCTCCAGCTCGCCCTCCGGCCGGATCTTCTCCACCACGAGCCCCACGGACCCGGCCTCCGGCCGCTGTGGCGAGTGCGGCACGCGGGGCGGCAGCAGCCACATCTGTCCCTCGCGGATGTGCACGGTCTCAGGGCCGTGCTCGGTCACGACGTTGACGTGCATGTTGCCGCGGACCTGGTAGAACAGCTCCTCGTACGGGTCGACGTGGAAGTCGGTCCTGGAGTTGGGGCCGCCGACCACCATCACGATGAAGTCGCTCGCCCCCTCGAAGACCACCTTGTTGCCGACCGGCGGCTTGAGCAGGTGGGCGTGCTCGTCGATCCATTTGGCGAAGTCGATGGGCGGTATCATGATCGCTCCTGCGGGTGGTAGGCGACGGCTTGCATCTCGATGAGCAGGTGTGGATGGGGCAGCTGGTGCACCGCGACAGTGGTCCTCGTCGGCCCCTCGTCGTCGAAGAACTCGGCGTAGACCTCGTTGTAGCCTCTGAAGTCGTTCATGTTGACCAGGTACGCGGTGATCTGCACGAGGTCGGCGAGTGAGCCTCCGGCCGCCTTGAGGATGTCGCCGATGTTCTCGATGACCGCCCTGGTCTGAGCGCGGATGTCCAGGTTCGTCGTTCCATACTTGTCCACCACCACGCCCACGAAGGTGTCGTCAGGGCGCCGGCAACTCGTGCCGGAGACGTACAGGAAGTCGCCTGCCCGCTTGACGTGGGGGAACCTGCCTCGGGGGACGGCCTTGCCGGGCACCCTGAGCCCCTTGGTCCTTCCGCTCACTTGGAGAACACCGCCCGCACGGAGCCCAGTCCCTCGATGCGAGCCTCGAACACGTCCTCGGGGCCGACGGGCACCACCGGGCCGAGCGCGCCGGTCAGCACCACGTCACCGGCCCGCAGCGCGTACTCCGTACGGCCCAGCCGGGAGGCGAGCCAGACGGCGGCGTTGAGCGGGTTGCCCAGGCACAGCTCGCCGGAGCCGGTCGAGACCTTCTGGCCGTTCCGCGTCATCGTCATCGCCGCCGCGCGCAGGTCGAGCCCCACCAGCGAGACGGGCATGCCGCCCAGCACGAACGCGCCGGCCGAGGCGTTGTCCGCGATCGTGTCGGCCAGCGTGATGTCCCAGTCGACGATCCTCGAGTCGGCGATCTCGATCGCCGGCAGCGCGAACTCCACCGCCCTGATCACGTCGGCCACCGTGAACGGCCCGCCGGCCAGATCCCTGCCGAGCACCAGCGCGACCTCGGCCTCGGCCCGCGGCTGCAGGAACCCGTCCACCGGCACCGGGAGCCCGTCGGAGTACGACCTGTCCGCGAAGAGCATGCCGAAGTCCGGCTGGTCGATGCCGAACTGCTGCTGCAGCAGCACGTTGGTCACGCCGATCTTCCTACCGACCAGCCGCCGTCCCGCCTCGAGCGCCCGTCGCGTGTTGATCTCCTGTACGGCGTACGCGTCGGCCGCCGTACTGACCAGGTCCCTGATCGGCGCACATGGTTCGCCGGAACGCGCGGCCTCGGCCAGTCGGTCGGCGGCCTGGGTCCGCGTGTCCACGGCCTGGGACCATTCGTCATACATCGGGTTGCTCCAGTTTGATGGTGATCGTGGTGGGTTCGGAGTAGAAGTCGAGTGACTGGACGCCGCCCTCCCTGCCGATGCCCGACAGCTTCACGCCGCCGAACGGGGTGCGCAGGTCGCGCAGGTACCAGGTGTTCACCCAGACGAGCCCGGCCTCCAGCCGCTGCGCCACCCGGTGCGCCCGGTCGAGGCTGGTCGTCCAGAGCGTGGCGGCCAGGCCGTACTCGCTGCCGTTGGCCAGGTCGATCGCCTCGGCCTCGCTGTCGAAGGGCGCGACGTGGCACACGGGACCGAAGATCTCCTCCCGATTGAACCTGGACCACTCTGACAAGCCTGTCACTACCGTCGGTTCCACGAAATATCCAGAATCGCGGGGGTCGCCGAACGAGGGCACGCCGCCCCCCGTGAGCACCTTGGCTCCCTCCGAGCGGGCCAAGGAGTAGTACGAGAGCACCTTCTCGCGGTGCTCCTGCGAGATCATCGGCTGTGGCTCGACCTCCTGGGCACGGTTCGCGAGCCGGGCGCAGAACTCCTCGAAGATCGGCCGCTCCACGTAGAGCCGCTCGGTGCACAGGCACACCTGTCCGCCGTTGGTGAAGACCGATTTCACGGTCCCCTCGACGGCCCGGTCGAGATCGCAGTCCTCGAAGATCAGCCCGGCGTTCTTCCCGCCCAGCTCGAACGAGATCGGCTTGACCCGGTCGGCCGCCGTCCGCATGATCGCGCTGCCCGTCTCGGTGGACCCGGTGAACGTCACGGCGTCCACCCACGGGTGCTCGACCAGGAGCTGGCCGGCGGAGCCGTACCCGAAGATGATGTTGACCACGCCCGGGGGCAGCCCGGCGTCGGCGCAGATCTCGGCGAACACCGCCGCCGAGCCGGGCGTGTGCTCCGACGGCTTGACCACCACCGTGTTGCCCGCCACGAGCGCGGGCGCGAGCTTCCAGGTCATCAGCAGGAACGGCAGGTTCCACGGGACGATCACCGCGACCACGCCGAGCGGTCTGCGCACCGTGTAGCTGAGCACGCCGGACAGGTGGAAGGCGTCGTCCGGGCGCTGGGCGGCGATCTCGGCGAAGGCGCGGAAGTTCGCGATGCCGCGCGGGATGTCGAGCGTGCGGGTCTGGTCGAGGGGTTTGCCCGTGTCGGCGATCTCCGCCGTCACCAGGTCGTCGAAGCGGGACTCGATGCCCGCAGCCAGGCGCCGCATCCACCCGGCCCGCTCGCCGACGGGCAGCGCCGCCCAGTCGCGCGCCGCCTCTCTGGCCGCGCGCACGGCCCGGTCGACGACCTCGGGATCGGCCTCGTGCACCTGCCTGGTCACCGCGCCCGTCACGGGGTCGTGGACCGGGAACGTCTTGCCCGCGCCCACCGGCTCGCCACCGATGAAATGGGTCAGCACGACACTCTCCTCTTCTCCCCTGTACAGATCGCTGAGCGATCGGCGGACAACGGGTGGTGCCTCGGGACTCTCTGATCGCATCGTCTCGCCGTAACGCCGTCCGCGCTATGAGCGATGCTGTTGCACATGCAAACCAGAACCGATCAAGTGGCTGCCCCTGACGGCACCTTCGACGTTCACCTGTGGCTCCCCGACGCCACGACCGGCCCCGGAATCCTGCTGGTCCAGGAGATCTACGGAGTCGGCCCCTACATCGAGAAGGTCGCGCTGGACCTGGCCTCGCGCGGCTACGTGGTGGCCGCGCCGGACCTTTTCTGGCGCATCCATCCCCATTGGCAGGGCGAGCACACCCCCGAGGGCACGGCCGCCGCGATCGAAGTGGCGGGCGGGTTCGACTTCGCGCGGGGCGTGGCCGACTGCGCGCTGACCGTCGCCCACCTACGGTCCTTGCCGGAGGTGAGCGGCGGGGTCGGCGCGCTGGGGTTCTGCCTGGGCGGCTCGATCGACTACACGCTCGCCGCGCAGGTGGAACTGGCCGCCGTCCTGTCCTTCTACGGCTCCGCCGTGCCCGACTCGACCGGCCTCATGGACCGCATCACGGCGCCGCTCCTGCTGGTCTTCGGCGGCAGCGACCCGTACATCAAGCGCGAGCGGGTGGCCGCCGTCGAGCAGGCCGCGGAGGGCAGACCGAACGTGGTCATGCACATCGAGGAGGAGGCCGGGCACGCCTTCCACAACAGCGAGGCCCCGATGTTCCACCACCCGGAGGCAGCCGGGCGCACATGGGAGGTGGCGCTCGCCTTCCTCTCCCAGCACCTGCCCGTGACCCTGTCCAGATAGACATCTTCCGGTACCCCTTGATCATCGTCATCATGGTCGGATGGCGCGGACGTGGGAATTGTGGGGAACCGTCATTATTGCTGGTACGTTTGCGCTCCCCGTCGCCTTGCTAGCAATCTTGCTCCTCTCCCGCCACCGCGCCCGCTCCGGCCATCCGGCGCCTCTGCGCACGTCCATCGCCGACATCGGCATAGCGGTCGGCACGGCTCCGTGGATCTGGATGATCCTCACGCCGTCGAGCGGTCGGACAGGAGTCGGCCTGGTCCCGTTCGAAGACCTCATGGACCTGGTCGGCGCACCGTGGGAGGCGGTGTTCGTGCAGATCGGGGGCAATCTGCTGGTGTTCGCCGCGCTGGGCGCGCTGCTGCCGGTACGCAGCCGCGCGATGTCCTCGACGGCGCGCGTTGCGGCGGTCGCGGCCACGTTTTCGGTCATCGTCGAAGTCCTCCAGTACGCCCTGCGACTGGGCCGTTTCTCCTCCGTGGACGATGTCATCCTGAACACGGCAGGCGCTGTGATCTTCGCTTTGGTTACTCGGCGCTGGTGGGCCGTTCGAATACCGGCTGAGACCGTTCCACGGTAACGGTCCGCTAAAACCCCGCCGAATTCACCACTCAGGCACGATCCGCTCAAAAGAAGCCCACGACCAAGCTTTCTATCTGTGCGATCGTGGACAAGACGGGGCAAGTTCTCTGGAGACGCCACAACCTGGTTGGTGACAGAGGGTGATCAATAGTGTCTGAATCCCCGGTACCCCACGAGCCCCCTATCTATCGCCGCATCGCCGACGGTCTCCGCGCCCGGATCCTGTCCGGCGAACTGCGCGACGGGGACCGACTACCGGGCGAGAACGCGCTGATGGCCGAATACGCAATCGCACGCGCCACCGCCAGGCAGGCGCTTGCCGTACTGATCAATGAAGGGCTGGCGGTGCCCAAACGAGGTTCGGGGGTTTACGTGCGGCTGTTCAAACCGATACGCAGGCACGGCTCGCGTCGCCTGTCACGAGAGCAGTGGGGTCAGGGCCGGGCCATCTGGGACGCGGACACGCGGGGCCGGCCTTTCACCGTGGACCGGGTGGAGGTGGCGCTGGAGCGGGCCGGCGAGGAGGTGGCGGGCGTCCTGGAGAGCGGCGAGGTATGGGTACGTCGGCGCCGCTACTCGGTCGACGCCAGGCCCGTGCAGCTGGCCACCTCCTACTTCCCCGCGCACCTGGTCGAAGGCAGCGCGATCACCCTCGCGGACACCGGACCCGGCGGCGTCTACGCCAGGCTGGGCGACCTGGGCGTCCCTCCTGCCCACTTCACCGAGGAGGTACGCGCCCGCATGCCGGGACCGCGCGAGATCACGCTGCTCGACCTGCCCGGCGGGACACCGGTGATCGTGATCGCCAGGACCGCGTACACGTCGGGCGGGCTGCCCGTCGAGCTCAACGAGATGGTGCTCGACTCGGCGGCATACGTACTCCAGTACGACTTCGACGCCTAGTTCAAGAGCATCTGTCAAGCGATAGGTTGACCTGTCCATCACGATCATTGAATTCTCTAGAGAACTGCTCCATCTTGAAGGAGATGGAACCTCGCCTGGGGGCCGGGAAAGGCGGACAGAGATGTCCTTTGATCGACATCTTGCCGAGATCGCCCGGGAGCACCCCCAGTGGACCATCTGGCGGAGCGACGCCGGCCGCTGGTGGGCCACGAGGCACCATCCGCTCAGCGCGGCGCAGCGCGCTGAGGGATGTGCGATGACCATCGACGCGGACGACCCGGACGCTCTGCGCGACCAGCTCCGGGACCAGGAGAGGCGGGCCGGGCAGCACCCCTGGCAAGCAGGGCCCGCACCTCCTTGACGCTGGCCGTGGAGCGTTCCGCGGCCGGCGTCCACAAGCAGCCCGGTGCCGGGTCCAGCGTCTCGGCGGCCTCGGCACCGGGCCTCCAAATCCGGGAGGGGCCACGATCGCGGAAGCCTCCGACCCTATCGGGGGCGGAGGCTTCCGCCCCGCCCCTCCGCCCGCGCAGCACGCACCACGCACTGCGGCAGGGCACCACGCGCCACCGACGTGCGCCACCCGCGGCGCCCGGACGGGCTCCGGCGGCGCGACTTTCACAACGCGCCCCACGCGCGTCCGGCCGAGCACGGCGGGGGCCATTCACGAGGCGGGCGGCACCCCGGTGCGCGGCGGCCTCCCGCACGTGCGTCGCCCCAAAGGAAGGGGCCGTCGGCGCGGGCGGGCGGGTGGTGGCCGGGACAGGGTTACTTGTGGACTTCGGTCAGCCGGACGACGTGCACGTCGGTGTCTTCGGAGACGTCGCTCTCGACCTTGAGCTTGACCGTCTCGTCCGGGTCCACGCCCGAGTCCACGATGACCCGCACGTCGTCCTGGGGCGAGGCCGGAGCCGTGGCGGACTCGGGGATCAGCGACCCGGCCGTCGACTCCTTGCGCATGAGGTCGCCGAGCACCGAGCTGATCTCGGTCAGCCGACGCACGACCTCCGTGTGCGTGTTGGTCAGGTATTCGACCCGCCGCCCCGCCTGCTCGTCCAGCGCGACGGTGCGCTGGTTCGCGGAGGCCAGCATGGCCTCGGACTCGTCACGCGCTTCCGACACCAGCTTGTCGGCCTGCGCGTTGGCGGACTGCAGGAGCTGCTCGGACTCGGCCTGGGCGGCCGCGATCAGCCGCTCGGACTCGGCGCGCGACTCGCGCAGCAGGTCCTCGGACTCCGTGCGGGCGGCCGTGAGCTGCTCCTCCGCGTCCGTGCCCGCCTGGGCCAGCATCCCCTCCGCGGCCTGCGTCGCCTCGTTCACCCGCCGCTCCGCCTCGGCCTGGGCAGAGGTGAGGATCTTGTCGGCGGTCTCGCGGGACGTGGTCACGAGCCGGTCGGCCTCCGACTTGGCCGCGTCGCGCACGCTGGCGGCCTCGGCCTCGGCGTCCTCCCGCTTCGCCGCGGCCTCCTCCTCGCCGAGCCGGAGGATCTGGGCGAGCCTGGGGCTGAGGTCCTCGTAGTTCTGTGGCGTCTCGACCATGCGCCGCCTGGCCTCCGCCAGCTCGACACGGCCCTGCTCTGCCTGGTCGATGGCCCGGGCCAGCCGCTCTTCCAGGTCCCTTATCTGGTTTCGGGTACGGATCATGTAGTCGTGGACCTGACGGCGGTTGTAACCGCGCATCACGACTTCGAAGGTGTCCTCTTGCATCAGATCGGGAATGCTCTCGTGCTGGTTCATCATGGGGGCTACCTAATGGTGGTTTGCGTGAGGCGGGGGAAGACTGCGCGGGTTGTGAGGGTCTGACGACGAGACATCAGGAAACGACTTTCCTGCCATCTGCCCACGTCCGCAACCGGAACGCCACAGCCGGACCTGGAATTACGATGTCTCGGATGTACATTGCAGCATTGGATAACGGTGCAGTCCCGGACATACACCACGAGGCGTACATAGCCCCTGGCGCCGTCGTGGTCGGCAGCGTGCGCGTGGGGCGGGCGTCCAGCATCTGGTACGGCTCCGTTCTCCGAGGGGACGATGAGCGGATAGAGGTCGGCGAAGAGTGCAACGTACAGGATCTGTGCTGCCTGCACGCCGATCCGGGCGAGCCCGCGATCCTGGAGAATCGCGTCAGCCTGGGCCACAAGGCCATGGTCCACGGCGCCCATGTGGAGTCGGGCGCGCTGATCGGCATCGGCGCGATCGTGCTGGGCGGCGCCCGCATCGGCGCGGGCACGCTGGTGGCGGCCGGAGCGCTCGTCGGCCCGGGCAAGAAGATCCCGTCCGGCGTGCTGGTCGCCGGCGTGCCCGGGAAGATCGTACGCGAGCTCACCGACGATGACCGGGCTTCCTTCGCCCGCACGCCGGACAACTACATGGCCAAGGCGCTCAGGCACCGGCAGGCGTCATTGCTTTGATCAGGACCTCGTCCGACACCGATGCGGTGTTGAGCGGGTCGGCGTACTCGGGCAGCTCCGGCCGGAGGAACCGGACGAAGTCCACGGTCAGCTTCACGTCGGGCACACCCTTGATCTGCTTGGCGTTGGCCTTGGTCGCGTCCTTCTTCAGCAAGTTGTAGCTGTCCCAGTCGGTATAGGCGGTGACGCCCCATTGGAGCACGTCGGGGAGGTCGGACGGCCAGCGCCGGCCGACCTTCCACTTGCCGCCGTCCTCCCTGTAGAGGGCGACGAAGGCGCGGCCCACCCGGCCGAGCGCAAGGTCCACCCAGCCGTCCTTGACGGCCAGCTCGGCGGGTTTGGAGCTGCCGTCCTGGGTGTACTTCACCTCGACCTGGCCGCTCTCCTCGGCCGTGCCGGTGGTGACCGACACCCAGTTGGGCTTGGCGTACGAGCCGGGCCGGCGGGCCATCAGGCCGCCGAGCGAGAACTTCCGCTTGGGCTGCCCGCCCTTCTTGCCCTCGACCTTGACCCGGGCGTGCATGAGGATGTCCCCCGCCAGCTCCTGGTAGACGAAGGGGCCACGGAAGCCGTCGAACCAGGCGGAGGTCCTGGGCTCGAGGTAGAGCGAGCCCTTCACGGTCTTGTTCACGTCGAGCTTGGCGATCCTGTCGACGTCCTTCTCCGTGTCGCTCAGCTTGGCCCACATCGACATGTCCGCGGCGTCCTGGAACTCCGTCGAGGCCTCGCCCACCTCGCCGCCGGGCGCCGGAGACTGGGCCTTGTCCAGCGTGAGCACGCCCGGCCCGGTCAGGGACGGCTGCGCGGACGTGGTCGTGCCGCAAGCGGAGAGCGCGCCGACGACCGTCAGTACCCCCGCTACCTTCGCCCTCATAGCAGACATTCTGCCGTGAAATGCCGGTGGATGATCGGAACCGGCCAAGTACGATGACGCCCGTGCGAGCCTGGGATGCGTTCACCTCCGCCGAGGCGGAGGTCCGTGCCATGGTCGCGGACCCACGCTGGCAGGGGCTTTCCGTGGCCGATCGTGCCCACGTGCTGGCCGCCAGAATTCTTGTGACCCCAGATGGCGACAGGTGGCTCTTCGGCGCGCACGCGCGCTGGCACCTGCACGACCCGGCCGACGGCCGCTGGCACCTCGCGCCGCCTCCGAGGGGCGTACGGCCGCGGCAGGTCCAGCATCCGGCGGCGGTGCTGCCCGGCGAGGTGATCCCGCACGGGCCCGACTTCCACGCCGAGCCGGGCTCCACCCAGGCGTTCGTCGGCCCTGACGTGTCGGAGGACCTCACCGAGCGGCTCAGGGTGCTGCTGCGGGCCAGCGGGCGCAAGTCGGAGCTGGACTACCCGCTGACGGCCTTCGACGAGATCTTCGCCTCCGACGTGCCGAGCACGGTGGCGGCCATCTGGGGCACGATCATGTGGTGCGCGTACGCGCCCGCGTTCGACGGCAACGAGCGGCTGATCACCGTGTTCGGCGAATACCTGCGCCGCTCGCTGCCCGGCGACGAGTGGGTGCGCTGGTTGCCGGCACCGCCGCTGCTCGACCTCGTGACGCTTGTGTCCGAGCGGCACCGGGCCGGCCACCCGCGTGCCGCGCTGAGGCTCGCCGCCGTCATGGCGGACACGGCGCAGATCCTGATGTCCGACACCCGCTTCAGGCCGCGCGCGCTGGCGCTGCTCACGATGGTCGAGCCCATGCTGCGCCTGCCGGGCCTGGACGACCCTCTCAAGGACGCCGAGGCGCTGCGCGAGGCGTGGCTGGAGCGTTGCCCGCGGCGGCTGTGCCGGGCCCTGCTCGTCGAGAACGATCCGGCGGCGCACTTCTCACACACCGTCTACGACCTGGTGGAGGCGCTCGCCTTCATGCCCGATCCGCCCATGGCCGCCGCCACGTTCCTGGCCGACCTGTCCGACTCCAAGGGGGCGCTGCCGGCCCGGCTCGACCATCGGCTCAGGCGCGCGTACGAGGAGCTGGACCGCGCCGGGCTCACCGGCACCTCCGCGAGCGAGTCGACCGAGCCCGAGGGCTTCCCCGTGCCGGGCAGGGTGCTGACCAAGCCCGCGCCCGCGCTGGAGGTGGCGCCGCCCGACCGGGCGAGCACGGCGGCGGTGCTCGGTGCCGCGTACGCCACCGGCCTCGCATGGGGCAGGCTGACGGGGGCCAAGGTGCCGCAGAGCGGGCTGGCCGGGCAGACGGCACTCGTACGCAGAGTGGTCCACGAACGCGACGACAACCACACAGACCACACCTAAACCACAAATGCTGTTATTTCACCCTTACTCCGCCTATATCGTTCCATCGCGTTGATCACCGGTCATTCTCCGAATTGTGATCTCGGATTGGGGAAATGACTCCACCGGGGCCCCCGAGGATCGGAAAGGAATGACTCCGATGGGCCATGTCGCCGGAAGGGGCATCGCCGTAACCTCGTAGAGGGTGTGGGCTGCGGAAGGAAGGACGACGCGGTGGGGCACGACGACCTGGACTCTCGGGTCCACGACCGTGTCGCGTTGGACGAGATTGCGCTCTACGCCGAGGTGCTCACGGCCGTGGCTGTCAGCGAGCGGCGGCTGACCTTGGACGAACTCGACGACGCGCTCGGATTGCGGACTTCAGCGAGCCGCTGAAGGATCAATCACGATTACTAGCCCCGGGGACCTAGTTAGCAGGTTTCCGGGGTTTCCTATAACTAGTCAACCGCGCCGAACCGTGTCCTTCTGAAGGAGGACTAAGAGCGGACGAGGCGCGCGATGGCCGCCGAGGCCTCCTTGACCTTCGCGTCGGCCTCCGGCCCGCCACTGTTGATCGCGTCCGCCACGCAGTGGGAGATGTGCTCCTCCAGCAGCCCCAGCGCCACCGCCTGGAGCGCCCGCGTGGCCGCGGAGACCTGGGTGAGCACGTCGATGCAGTAGGCATCGTCATCGACCATGCGCTGCAGGCCCCTGATCTGACCCTCGATGCGCCTGAGACGCGTCAGATAAGCCTGCTTGTCTCCGCTGTACCCATGCATGCTTCTACGGTACCCGGAACGGGTACCGGGGTCAGCGTTCAGCGGAGGTCGTTGATCAGCTTCTCCCACTGCTCGGCCACCTCGCCGGCCGCGTGGCGCACCGCGGTGTCCAGCGCGCCCGCCGCGAGGGAGCGCCGCCTGCGCTCGTCGTCGATCAGCGCCAGCAGGGCCGCCGCGAACAGCTGCAGCTCGTCCTCGGTCTCGGGCACCAGCACGCCGTTGTAGCCCGTCGCCACGAACTCCTGCGGCCCCCTGGCCCCTTCGAAGGCCACCACGGGCACCCCGCAGCCCATGGCCTCGAGCACCGCCATGCCGAGGTCCTCGGTGCGCGAGGTGGTGGCCACGATCGACGCCTTGGCGAACTCGCCCGCCAGGTCGGACGTCGTGCCCATGAAGTAGACGTGGTTGTGCAGGTTGAGGTCGCGCACCAGCGCGCGCAGCCGCCGCTCCTCCGGGCCGCCGCCGTACAGCCGCAGCCGCCAGTCGGGCCGCTTGTCCGCCACGATCGCGAACGCCTTGATCAGCCGGTCGTACGCCTTGACCGGCACCCACCGCCCGCCGGCCGCCACGATCCTGTTGTCCATGCGCGAGCGCGGCCACGGGCCGCTGGGCAGCGCGTCCAGCACGGGGTGCACGACGGGCCCGTCGGTGAGCAGCTTGCTCCACTCCTCGCCGGCCGACTCCGTGGCCGTCACGACGGCGTCCAGGCGTGGATAGAGGCGTTTCACCGGACCCGGCACGACCGGCCTGCCCCACTCCCTGGCGATCTTCAGGGTCTCGCGCGGGGCGTGCCTGGCGGCCTGCACGCCGAGCCCCGGCCTGGTGGTGATCAGCACGTCGGACTTGAGGTTGCGCAGCAACCGCCACAGCGCCACCTCGGTGCGCACCTGCCCGCGCGGGAACAGGTGCCTGACGCCCGGCCTGGCGTCGATCACGCTGCGCATGCTCACCTTGGGCCCGACGGGGAAGAACGGCTTCTCCTTCTGCCGCCGGACGCTGATCACCTCGACGTCGTGCCGCTCGGACAGGGCGGTGGCGAGGTTCAGCGTGGCGCGCACGTCGCCCCGCATGGCGTACGCGGAGGCGAGGACCAGGCTGACCTTCATCCGCCGACCTCGATCCGCAGCTCGTCGTCGGCCGTGTAGCAGGGCTTGATGGGCACGCCGTCCACGGTGGCCGAGGGATAGTGCAACCGTCGTCTCTTGCCGTCGACGTCGTCGAGCCGCGCGCCCAGCTTGAGCGGCGTGGACACGCCCTCGACCTCCAGCGCGGGCTCCCAGGTGCCCGAGCCCGCCCCGGCGTCGGGATCGGCCGCCACCACGTCCACGAGTGACACGGCGGCGTGGAACCGCACGCCCTGCACAGTGGCCGTGGCGCGGATCCGCGCGTTCGTCTGCCTGCGGTCCAGGGTCATCATGGCCTCGTGGCGGGAGTCGTCGTCCTCGAGGCCCGTGTACGCCAGCAGGCCCGTCACCTCGAACCGCCCCTCCCTGAACCAGATCGCGCGCACCTCGGCCACCGGCTCGGCGTCGGAGATCTTCAGCGCCAGGTAGCCGTTGCGCGTGCGGTACGAGCGGTAGGCGAGGGTCCGCCTGCACAGGGCGTACGCGTCGAGGTGGTCGAGCGAGAATCCGGGGTCGACGCTGCGCAGCCTGCTGCGCTTGCCGCCGCGACGCAGGTAGGCGTCCCAGCGGCCGGCGGTGAGCTCCAGCGGCGCGAGCGAGACCGCGAGCGTGGCCTCGCGGGCCCGTGCGCCTGGCGTGCCGAGTCGCACGTCGCGTTCCACCCCCGTGGTGCGATGCCTGAGCACGAGCTCGGTGCCGTCTTCCAGTGGTGTGTCAATGGCGAGCCGGAGGGCGAGGACGTCGGCCAAGGTGACTTCGGCGTCCGTGACGACGACGCCCATCACGAGCCCCCTCCCCGTCGAATAGAGCCATGCGACGTTGAGGTTACCGTGATTTTCCCGTTATGTGGATCCCAGATTACGGACACTTGCTTCTCTGACGTGCGAGACTCCCCCACTTCAACGGTGAGGGAGTCTGACGGCTAACGGTCAGGAAGCGCCTTTGACCGACTTGATCAACAGCTGGGCCACGTCCACGACTTCGAGCGACTCCTTGGCCTCGCCGTTGTTCTTCTTCTCGTTGATCGCGTCGCCGAGCATCACCATGCAGAACGGGCAGGCGGTGGAGACGGTGTCGGGGTTGGTGGTGAGGGCCTCGTCCACGCGCTCGGTGTTGATGCGCTTGCCGATGCGCTCCTCCATCCACATGCGCGCGCCGCCCGCGCCGCAGCAGAAGCCGCGGTCCTTGTGCCGGTGCATCTCCTGGGTCTGCACGCCGGGCACCTTGGACATGATGTCGCGGGGCTGGGAGTAGACCTTGTTGTGGCGGCCGAGGAAGCACGGGTCGTGGTAGGTGATCTTCTCCTCGATCGGCGTGATCGGGGTGAGCAGGCCCTCGTCCACCAGCTTCGACAGCAGCTGCGTGTGGTGCACGACCTCGTACGTGCCGCCCAGCTGCGGGTACTCGTTGGCCAGGGTGTTGAAGCAGTGGGGGCAGGTGGCGACGATCTTCTTGACGCCGGCCTCGTTGAGCGTCTCGATGTTCTGCTGGGCCAGCATGTTGAACAGGTACTCCATGCCCAGGCGGCGGGCCGGGTCGCCGGTGCACGCCTCCATCGGGCCGAGCACCGCGAACTTCACGCCGGCGATGTGCAGCAGCTCCGCCACGGCCTTGGTGGTCTTCTTGGCCCGGTCCTCGAGCGCGCCCGCGCAGCCCACCCAGAACAGGTACTCGGCGTCCTCGGGCATCTTCTCGTCGACGACCTCGACCTCGAAGTCGAGCTCCTCGATCCAGTCGGCCCGCTTCATCTCGGACATGCCCCACGGGTTGCCCTTGTTCTCCAGGTTCTTCACCATCACTCCCGCCTCGGACGGGAACGACGACTCCACCATCACCTGGTAGCGGCGCATGTCGAGGATGTGGTCGATGTGCTCGATGTCCACCGGGCACTGCTCGACGCAGGCGCCACAGTTGGTGCACGACCAGAGCACGTCGGGGTGGATCACGCCGTCCTCGCCGACCAGCGGCTTCTCCAGCAGCGCCAGCACGTCAGTGTCCTTGTGCTCGACGCCCTGCTGGGCCGCCAGCAGGTACGGGGCCACCTTGAAGGCGTGGTCACGCTGGTCGAGGATGAGCATCTTCGGCGACAGCGGCTTGTCGGTGTTCCACGCCGGGCACTGCGACTGGCAGCGGCCGCACTCCGTACAGGAGTAGAAGTCCAGGAAGCCCTTCCACGTGGTGTCGGCGATCTTGCCGCGGCCGAGCCTCTCCGGATCGAGGTCCTCGTCCTCGAAGTCGACGGTCTTGCCGTCCACGCGCATCTCGGGCGCGCCGCCCAGGCCGTCGGGGCGGCGCGAGAACAGCACGTTGAGCGGCGCGGTGAAGATGTGCAGGTGCTTGGAGTGCACCACGATGACCAGGAACACCAGCATGAAGCCGATGTGCAGCAGCAGCGCGATCTCCTCGAGCAGCGCGCTCTGCGGCAGCGCGTCGCCCAGCGCCAGCGAGACGAACGCCCCGGAGGAGTAGGGGAAGTTGCCGTTGGCGGCCGACGCGCCACGGGCGAGGAACAGCGTCCAGATGATGTTGAAGATCATGAACAGGACGAGCCACGCGCCGCCCAGGTGCGAGCCGGAGAAGCGGGAGGTGCGGCCGAGCGTCTTGGGCGAGTTCTTGATCCGGATCGCGGCGAACGCGATCAGGCCGAGCACGCACGCGACCGCAATGAAGTCCTGCAGGAAGCCGAGCACGCCCCAGGTGCCGATCAGCGGGATGTGGAAGTCGGGCGTGCCGGTGATCGCGCCCTGGACGATCGCACCGTACGCCTCGATGTAGACGGTCAGCAGGATGAAGAACGCCCACATGACGAAGAAGTGCGCAGTGCCCGACGGCGTCCACTTCAGCAGCTTCTTCTGCCCGAACACCTCGACGAGCTGCGCCTTGGCCTCGTCCTTGGCATGGGTCCTGGCGTACTCGATCCGCTCGGGCGCGGGCGGCCCCACGGTCGCGAGCTTGAACAGGAACAGCACCCTGCGGCCGGCGACGGCCACCGCCAGGACGGTCATCAAAAGTCCGATGATGGCTACCCAGAGCACGGGTCCTCCCACAGACGACGTTGGCTGTCAGCGTACGGTCACCCGCTTCGCCGGCATCTCCCGGGAATCCTACCCGTGGGTAATATTCCCGGAATATGCGACATACCCTAAGGTCACCGGTGTATGCAGAACAATGCTCTAGCCGACGAGGTACCTCTGGATCGTCGGTGCGAGCAGCTCCGCGAGCTCGTCGTGACTGGCGCTCGCCAGCGGCTCCAGCTTGATCACGTAACGGCCCATGATCACACCGTACATCTGCGCGAACGCCGCCTCGATCCGCAGGTGCGGCACGCCGAGCCGGTTGGCCACCTGGAAGAGCAGCGCGTTGGAGATGAACTCGCGGAACATCGTGGCCGCCTGCTCGTTGGTCATGGCCGAGCGGATCAGGGCCACCATCGGCTCGCGCGTCTCCGGCGCGGCGGTGACCTGGAGTATCAGGCGTACGAGCCGCTCGCCGATCTCCTCGCGCGGGCCCTCGATCAGCGTCGGGATGATCTGGTCGGGAGTGATCGGCAGCTGCATGGCCGCCGCGAACATGCCTTCCTTGGTGTCGAAGTAGTGGTGCACGAGGGCGGGATCGACCTCGGCCGCGCGGGCGATGGCACGCACGGTGGCCTTGTCGAACCCCTTCTCCGCGAACACCTTCCTAGCCGCGGTGAGGATCTCCCCACGCGTGTCGGCCGACCCCGGCCTGCGCCCGGGCCTGCGCTTGTTGCTCACCTGCCCACCGCCAGGTAGACCCGCATCGGCACGGGCAGCATGCCCTCGGGGAACTCCCTGCGCAGCTCCACGCGCTGCCGCTCGACCAGCTCGTCGGCGGGCTCCGGCGAGAGCGCCGCCATGTAGGAGTGTGAGCGCAGGTCGAGCAGGAAGTCCTCGATGCCGACCAGCCTGGTCCAGGGGATCCAGCGCTCCTCGAGCACGTCGAAGGCCGAGGCGATGGGCGGCGCCGACCACTGCTCGACCGCGGGGCCGTAGTAGGTGGGCACGGCCTCCGCCAGGCGGGCCTCGTAGGCGGCCAGCCAGTCGGCCTGGGCCGCGTGGTTGAAGTTCCAGCAGCCCACGATGGCCCCCTCGGGCCGCAGCACCCGCCGGGCCTCCGTGATCGACGCCACCGGGTCGAGCCAGTGCCACGACTGCGCGTACGTCACCAGGTCGGCCACGCCGTCGGCCAGCGGAAGCGCGTTGCCGTCCGCCAGCACGGCCGCGACGGCGGGCAGGCCGCTCTCCGAGCGCGAGACCAGGCGGGCGAGCATCTCCGCGCCCGGGTCGACCGCGATGACGTGGGAGCCGCGCGCCCTGAGCGCGCGCGTCATGATGCCGGTGCCCGCGCCGACGTCCACCGTGGTGGCGCCGTCGAGCTCGACGCCGGACACCTCGCTCAGCGCGCGGTACACCTCGTCGGGGTAGCCGGGCCTGCCCGCGTCGTACGCGTCGGCCACCCGGTCGAACACCCTGCCCAGATCCTTGATCGGCCCCATGTTCATGAGGAGGCCGCCAGGTGCAGCCGCGCGAAGGCGAGCCCCTCCGCCAGGTCGTCGATCCGCTCCGTGCGGCTGGCCGCCTTGCGCGTGTTGATCTCCAGCACCACCAGCCCCGAGTAGCCGGTGCCGGCCAGGCGCTCCAGCAGCGGGGCGCACGGCTGGTTGCCCCTGCCGGGCACGAGGTGCTCGTCCTTGTTCGTGACGCCGATGCCGTCGGCCAGGTGCACGTGGGCCAGCCTGTCGCCGAGCTTGACGGCCATCTCCATGGCGTCGGAGCCCGACACCGCCGTGTGCGACAGGTCGAGCGTGATCTGGGGGAAGTCGTAGTCGATCGGGTTCCAGTCGGGCGCGTAGGGCACCACGTCGTTGCCCCTGGCCCTGAGCGGGAACATGTTCTCGACCGCGAACGTGACATTGGTCTCGTCGCGCATCCTGGCCAGCCCCGTCTCGAACTCCCTGGCGTACTCACGCTGCCAGCGGAAGGGCGGATGGACCACGACCGTCGAGGCGCCCAGGCGTTCGGCCGCCTTTCGGGCCTTGACCAGCTTGGCCCAGGGGTCGCGGCCCCAGACCCGCTGGGTGACCAGCAGGCAGGGCGCGTGAATGGCCAGGACGGGGACCTGATAGTGCTCAGAGAGCCGCTCTATCACGTCGATGTCCTGGCTCACCGGGTCGGCGCCCACCATGATCTCCACGCCGTCGTAGCCGAGGCGCGCGGCCAGCTCGAACGCGTCAGGAGTGCGTTCCGGATATACCGAGGCGGTGGACAATGCGATCTTCGCATTGGGCACGCGGATGACATCAGCCACGCTGCCAGCCTAAGCCGGTGGAGCCGATCTGGCGCGAAAGCCCCTTTGGTGAGCCGCGCCCAGCGGGTGTCTTAACTTTGGGGCATGCCACGGATAGCGAAAGGTGCGATCCCCAGCCCGAACATCTGGAACACGCCCCAGATCTACGAGCTGGAGAACCGCGCCGTCGATCCCGAAGGCGCGGCCGACACGGCGATGCGCGCGCTGCGTCCCTGGGACGGCGGCACGGTGCTCGACATCGGCTGCGGCACCGGGTACCACCTGCCCGCGCTCTCCGCCACGGCGAACACGGTGATCGGGGTGGAGCCGCACGGGGACCTCGCCGTGCTCGCCCGCCGCCGCTGCGCCGCGCTGGCCAACGTGACCGTGCACGCCGCCGCGGCCCAGGACCTTCCGCTCCCCGACGCGAGCGTGGACGTGGCCATCGCGCGCTGGGCGTACTTCTTCGGTCCCGGCTGCGAGCCGGGCCTGCGCGAGCTGTCCCGCGTGGTACGCCGCGGCGGCGCGGCCTTCGTTCTCGACCTCGACGCCACGCGCGGGTCGTTCGGCCGCTGGTTCTCGCGCACGGTGCCGACGTACTCCGCTCAGGAGGTCGAGTCGTTCTGGGTCCGCCAGGGGTGGCAGCGGCGGCCGCTCGACCTCAGGATGGCCTTCGAGCGGCGGGCGGACCTGGAGGCGGTGCTGCGCATCGAGTTCGCGCCCGAGGTGGCCGAGCAGGCCATCGCCGAGACGCCGGGCCTCGAGCTCGCCTACCCGAACGTGCTGCGCTGGCGTTACTACTGACGCCTTACTACGGACGCCTTGACATTGACGTCGGTGTCAACGTTTACCGTGGTGGCATGCGCATCGGAGAGCTGGCGGACCGCACTGGAGTAAGCACCCGCTCGCTCCGGTACTACGAGCAGCACGGCCTGCTCAGAGCCCGTCGCACGGCCAACGGCTACCGTGACTACAGCGAGGACGACGTCAAGCTGGTGTCCGAGATCCGGGCGCTGCTCAAGGTGGGGTTCACGCTGGAGGACACGCGGCCGTTCGTCGACTGCCTGCGCCGCGGGCACAGCACGGGGGGTTCGTGCGCGGAGTCGGTCGAGGTCTACGAGCGCAAGCTCAACGAGATCGACGAGGAGATCCGCGTCCTGCTCGCCCGCCGCGCCGAGGTGGCCGCCCAGCTCGCGCAGTCATGCCCAGGTTGCTTCGTAAGGGGATAGACATGATCACGCTGACCACGGAGAACTTCGAGGAGCAGGTGCTCAAGAGCGACAAGCCGGTGCTGGTCGACTTCTGGGCGGAATGGTGCGGGCCGTGCCGCATGGTGGCTCCGGTGCTGGACCAGATCGAGGCGGAGCACGGGCTGACCATCGGCAAGCTCAACACCGACGAGAACCCGGAGATCATGGCCCGTTACGGCGTGATGGGCATCCCGACGCTGCTGCTGTTCGAGAACGGCGAGCCGGTCAAGCAGGTCGTCGGTGCCAAGCCCAAGCGCATGCTCGTCGCGGAGCTGGGCCTGGCGTAATCCTTCGGCGTGTGCCGCGAGATGGCGGCGTGACGCGGGCCGTACCCCTCGAAGATTGTCGGCACATGCCGCTAGCCTGCTCCGCATGGCCAAGACAGCCCAGAAGCCCGGATACCGCTGCGCCGAGTGCGGGTGGCGCACCACGAAATGGGTGGGCAGGTGCGGCGAGTGCCAGGCGTGGGGCACGGTCGACGAGGAGGGGGCGCGCGCCGGCGTCAACGTCGTCCAGGCAGGCGCCACCACCGCGCCCGCCGTGCCGATCGGGCAGGTCAAGGCCGAGGTGGCGGCCGCGCGCACGACCGGTGTCGGCGAGCTCGACCGGGTGCTCGGCGGCGGCCTGGTGCCTGGGGCGGTCGTGCTGCTGGCCGGCGAGCCGGGCATCGGCAAGTCCACGCTCCTGCTGGAGGCCGCGGCCCGCATCGCCGAGCGCGAGACGGTCCTCTACGTCACGGGCGAGGAGTCGGCGGCCCAGGTGCGGCTGCGCGCCGACCGCATCGGCGCGATCCGCGACCACCTCTACCTCGCCGCGGAGACCGAACTGTCGGCCGTGGTCAGCCATGTGGAGAAGGTCCAGCCCAAGCTGCTGGTGGTCGACTCGGTGCAGACGGTCGGCTCCGCGCAGGCCACCGGCGTGCCGGGCGGGGTGACGCAGGTCCGCGAGGTGGCGGCCAACCTGGTCCGCCTGGCCAAGGAGCGCAACATGGCCACCGTGCTCGTCGGCCACGTCACCAAGGAGGGCTCGATCGCGGGCCCGCGCACGCTGGAGCACCTGGTCGACGTCGTGCTCAACTTCGAGGGCGACCGCCACTCCAGGCTGCGCATGGTGCGCGCGATCAAAAACCGGTTCGGGCCCACCGACGAGGTCGGCTGCTTCGACCTGCACGAGCGGGGCATCGAGGGCATCACCGACCCGAGCGGGCTGTTCGTCTCCCGGCGCAGCGAGCCGGTGCCCGGCACCTGCGTCACCGTCACCGTGGAGGGCACGCGCCCGCTCCCCGCCGAGGTCCAGGCCCTGGTCGCCCGCACCGAGGCCCAGCAGCCCAGGCGCACGTCGTCGGGCCTCGACACATACCGCGTGCAGATGATCCTCGCCGTCCTGGAGCGCCGGCTCAACGCCCGGCTGGGCGGCTGCGACGTGTTCACCGCCACCGTGGGCGGCATCAAGCTGGCCGACCCTGCCGTGGACCTGTCGGTCATGCTGGCCGTCGCCAGCGCCGCCGGGGACAAACCCCTGCCTTCCGGGCTGGTGGCGCTCGGCGAGGTGGGGCTGGCGGGCGAGCTACGGCCGGTCAAGGACGTACGCAGGAGGCTGACGGAGGCCGCCAGGCTCGGTTTCAAGCGGGCACTCGTACCTGCCGGATCCCTGGAAGAAGGCGGCCGCAGGCGCACAGGACAGCGGGCATTGGTGCCGGTGGGGCCGGTGGCGTTCGCACCGGGGTTCGAGGTGGTGCAGGCAGAGAACGTCTGGGACGCCCTCACACACGTGACATAGCGCCGCTAAGCTGGGCGTGACCGATCGACACGGGGGTCATGTGGATAGGAGTCTGGACGACCGCCGACGCGAAGCCCTGGCCGCGGTGGCCCCGGGCACACCTCTACGCGACGGCCTGGAACGGATCCTGCGCGGGCAGACCGGCGGGTTGATCGTGCTCGGCTACAACAGGGTCGTCGAAGAGGTCTGCAGCGGCGGTTTCGAGCTCGACGTCGACTTCTCGGCCACCAGGCTGCGCGAGCTGGCCAAGATGGACGGCGCCATCGTGGTGAGCGACGACCACAAGATCGTACGCGCCGCCGTGCACCTCGTGCCCGACCCGTCCATCCCCACCGACGAGTCCGGCACCCGCCACCGCACCGCCCAGCGCGTGGCCAGGCAGACCGGCCTGCCGATCATCGCCATCAGCAAGTCGATGCGCATCATCGCCCTCTACCTCGACGGCATCCGCTACGTCCTGGAGGAGTCGGCGGCCATCCTGTCCAAGGCCAACCAGGCCCTGGCCACCCTCGAGCGCTACAAACACCGCCTCGACGAGGTCTCGGGCACCCTCTCGGCCCTGGAGATCGAGGACCTCGTCACGGTCAGAGACGTGTCCGCGGTCGCCCAGCGCCTCGAGATGGTCCGCAGGATCGCCGACGAGATCAAGGGCTACGTGGTCGAGCTCGGCACCGACGGCCGCCTGCTGTCCCTGCAGCTGGACGAGCTGGTGGCCGGGGTCGACTCGGAGCGCGAGCTGGTCATCCGCGACTACCTCCCGGCGCCCTCCGGCCGCCGCCAGCGGCGCCTGATCGACGCGATGCACGACCTGGACAAGCTGTCGGCCAGCGAACTGCTCGACCTCTCGGCCGTCGCCCACGTTCTCGGCCACAACGGCACCGACAAACTGGACAGCCCGGTCAGCCCCCGAGGCTTCCGCCTCCTGGCCAAGGTCCCCCGCCTGCCGGCCACGGTGGTGGAGCGCCTGGTGAACCATTTCGGTGGGCTGCAGAAGCTGCTGGCGGCGAGCATCGACGACCTGCAGGCGGTGGGGGGAGTCGGGGAGTCCCGCGCCCGCAGCGTCCGAGAGGGCCTGTCCCGCCTGGCCGAGTCCTCCATCCTGGAACGCTACGTCTAGGACGCGACCGGCCACGGTCCCGGGGCCGGTCGGCAATGCCTTCGCAATGGGCCGCTACGCGGATGCGACGACTCAGACAGCGCCTCCACCTTCCGCGTCGTAGCCGTCATAGTCCTTCCAGCCGGCGGTCTGAAACAGCTCCTTCCAGGTCGGCCAGGACTCCCGGGTGACCTGACGGACCAACTCGCCCGACATGCTGAACGGCGGCGCCTTCTGCGGCTTGTCGAGCGCCTGCCCGACGATCTCGTCGTGGAGCACGGCGGCGGCGTGCAGGCGCGGCAACACGGCATGGATGCGATCGGCGTAGCCGTCCGGAAGGGCGGGTCCGGTCGGCCCGAGGTCGTATCCGGCGCCGGCCGTGACCAGCGCGATCTCGGGCCGCTTCCGGATGGCGATCTCATAGTGGAGATGCAGGGCGATCGCGTCCCACACGACCTCCACCTTTTCGGACGGCAACCCCTGCTCGGTCAGCCAGTCAGCAGCCAGGTCCGCGCCGTCGAGGTCGAAGCGCTGATCGCCGTTGCCCTTCTCGCTGAGCCCGGCGTCGTGCAGCACGCAGCCGAGGAACAGCAGCTCGTCGTCGTAGTCCGCGCCGGGCCGCAGGCCCTGCTGCTCACCGAGGAAACGTCCGTAGAGATAAGTGCGCATGCTGTGGTTGAAGATCGCCGGTTGCTCGATGCCCCGGGCGAGGAGCGTCGCCTTCAGCGTCAGCTCGGTCCAGGGGAAGGGCAGGCCCCAGTAGATGTCCATCACGTCGTCCTCACTGCGGGTCATCGGTCACGGGGAGGGTCCGGGCGCGCAGGACGAGCAGGCCGCCGATGCCCGGGATGAAGGCCGGCCATCGGGGGGCGGACGGGACCAGCCAGGTGGCCACGATGACGACGACATAGGCGCAGCCGTGCAGCGGACCGGCGAACGTCGTGACCGCCTTGGCGTGGAGGGTGAGCAGATTGCCGAGCAGGACCGCCAGGGAGGCGGCCTCGACGGCGGCCGCGATTCGCAGCAGACGCATGCCGCTCACGCCTGCGTACCGTAGCCGGGCCGCACGATCATCATGACGACGACGATCGCCCAGACCAGGTTGTAGATGCCGCTGAGCATGGAGAGCCGGCGCAGTCTCCGGCCGTCGTCGGGACGGCCGAGCGCATCACGCTGACCTGGGTAGATCTGCGTGGCGAGCAGCACGCCCGCGGCAGCGGTGAGGATCACGGAAATGGTGATCCAGATCTCGCCCATCCGGCCCTGCACACCGGCCAGGATCATCCCGGCTACGGGGACGATCAGGCCGAAGAGGGCGTACCCGCCGGTGACGCGGTGGAGTGCGACTGCCACGGACCGGTTGCGCACATCCGGATCGGACGCAGCCGCGGCTGGGTCCGCGGTGGCGGCGGGAACAGCGGTGGCGACCGGCGCGTACCGGGGAAACAGGCTCGTGGCCACGGCGGAGCCGCCCACGAACACGATGGCGGCGAGCACGTGCACCGACAGCAGGACATGTTCCAGCATGCCTCTTCCTCCAACCTTCAGGTTGACTGAAGCTTAACGAAAGCTTCAGTCAGGTTGAAGGTCGGGGTGAGCGCATGGACGAGCCGCAAGCTCAGCGGAGGTGGAAGACGCCCTTGGGAGTGCGGAGTTCGCCCATGTGCACCGTGACCACGTACGTCCCCGGCAGCGCGGTGGCCGGGGTGGCGCGGCAGTCGGTGCTGGAGCGGTGGCGGTCCCATTCCAGAGACCGCACGTAGGGCACCCCGCGCTGCAGTTTCTTGACCTCCGAGCCCACCCCGCTGACGCAGTCCGCGGTGGACCAGATGCGGTCCTCCCCCGAGGTGATGCGGATCTCCATGGCGCGCGGTCCGACGTCGGCCGTGCACATCACGGGGCCGATGTTCACCAGCGTCACCATGAACCTGGGCTGGGTGCCGCCCGAGTAGATCTCCTCCTTGCCTCCCTGGAGGCTGAGCACCAGGTCCTCCTTGGCACAGGGCTCGCCGGGACGCTTGGGGAGCGCCGCCGGGGTGGCCGTGGGGGTGGCCGTGGGGGTGGTGGACGGGGTCGGCGTCGAGCTGGCCGTGCCCATCGCGAGCGTACGGAGCCCCGCCAGCAGCGGATCGACGACCGGGGTAGCACTCGGTGACGTCTGCGCGCTGGACGCACGTTCCGGCCCGCTGCCCCCGCTGGAGCATGCCCATGCCACGACGGCCACCACGACGAGCACCGCCACGAGGAGGCTCATCCGGCGCCGCCAGTAAACGTCACCGCCGTCGCCACGCACAGTATCCGGGTCCATACGCAAAGGATGGTTCCCGTGACAGCTACGAAGAGTGACGACACGCCGAAGGCCGCATTCTCCGAATACGCTTGACCGCGTGGTTGAGTCGAACCTCCTACACGCCCCCGTTCTGGACTGGTACGAGGACAACGCCCGAGACCTCCCGTGGCGCGCCGCCGACGCGACCCCGTGGGGCGTACTGGTGAGCGAGATCATGCTCCAGCAGACCCCGGTCGTACGCGTCCTGCCCGTCTGGCACGACTGGATGGCCCGCTGGCCCACCCCCAAGGCGCTGGCCGCCGAGCAGCCGGGCGAGGCCGTGCGCCACTGGGGCCGGCTCGGCTACCCGCGCAGAGCACTCCGGCTGCACGCCTGCGCGAGAGCCATCAGCGACGAGCACGGGGGCGAGGTGCCCTCCGACCACGCGACGCTGCTGGCGCTGCCCGGCATCGGCGAGTACACCGCCGCCGCGGTCGCCAGCTTCGCGTACGGCGGCCGCCACGCCGTCCTGGACACCAACGTCCGGCGGGTCTTCGCCAGGGCCGTACGCGCCGAGGAGTACCCTCCCACGGCCACCTCAGCGGCGGAGCGGCGGCTCGCCGAGGCCCTCCTGCCCGAGCTGGGCGCGGCCCGCTGGGGCGTGGCCGTGATGGAGCTCGGAGCACTCGTCTGCACGGCCCGCGCGCCGCGCTGTGCCGACTGCCCGATCAATCACCTGTGCGCCTGGCGGCTGGCGGGCAAGCCGCCGCACACCGGCCCCGCGCGCAAGGGCCAGACGTACGCGGGCACCGACCGCCAGTGCCGCGGCCGCCTCCTGGAGGTGCTGCGGGCGGCCCACGGCCCGGTTCCCAAGGCCGCGCTGGACGTGGTGTGGGACGACGCGGTGCAACGCGAGCGCGCCCTGGACGGCCTGATCGCCGACGGCCTGGCCGAGCACCTGGACGACGGCACGTACCGCCTCCCCCACGCCTGAGCGGGGCGGGCACGGTTTTCCCGGCTGCCTGACGCACGGTGGCGCGGTCCTTCCGGCTACCCGACCCGCGAGGGCGCGGTTCGCTCCGTGCCTTTGGGCGCCGCCGGGAGGGTCAGGCGGCCAGCTGGAGGCCCAGGCTGGTGAGGTTCGTACGGGCCCAGTCCAGCTCGTCGGCCAGCAGCGACACCAGCGCCCCCGGCCCCTTGGCGCGCCCGGGCACGGTCAGGTTGTGCGTCTCGACCTCGATGTGGGCGCTCCCGCTGACCGCCCCCGACAGCATCGCCGTCAGCGTGTCGTGCAGCACGGCCCCCGTGCTCGGCGTCTCCCCCGTGTGGTTGTGCACGTGCCCCAGCTTGACCACCGGCGCGCCGGCCTCGGCCAGCCCCTTCAGTGCCGCACCGGGCTCCTCGGCGCCGCAGGCGAGGTGGCAGGCGTCCAGGCACACGCCCAGGTGCTCGGAGTCGATGCCGCACACCCGCTCGAGCGCCTGCTCGGTCGTCTCCAGCACGCATCCGGGCCACGGCTCGAACCCGACCCTGATCGTCTTGCCGGTCACGCTGTAGATGCCACGCAGCTCGCGCGCCAGCCGCTCGAGGCGGCGGGTGGCGATCGCGTGCAGGTCGGCGGGCCAGTCGCGGCGCCACCCGATCGGGATCGTCGAGATGCTCCCGAACCGCACGTCGTCCGGCAGCAGGAACGCCAGGACCTTGGCCAGGGCCATGGTGTAGCGGTAGCGCTCGGGCTTGGCCCAGTCGGGGCCGGGGACCTCCTGGTTGCGACCGCCGGTGCCGTTGAGGCTCACGACCTCCAGGCCGCGCTCCTCCAGGGAACGGCGCAGCCGGACGAGCTCGATGCGGTCGGCCGTCAGGTGGTCGGCGACGCTCGGCGAGAGCCACAGCCCGATGCCCATCCGCTCCACGCCCAGCCGCTTGCGCACCGGGACCGCGTAACGGGTCAGGTGGGCGATCAGGTTCTCCAGGTCCTCAGCGGGGTGGACGCCTGCGTTGTAGGCGAGGTGAACGAGCGTTCCGTCATCGTGACGCAGGCGCATCGGTTTCCTCCACGGCTTGCTCTTGGTGTTCCGTCGCCCGCCCGCGGACGTGCCGGCCCTTGCGAGCATGCCTGCTCGGTGGTGGGCCGCGCGTCCGCCCTGAGTTGATTCCGCACTACTCCCCAGGGAGCAGGCCTCAGCCTAGGAACACGCTCTTGTGAGTCGCTTGGATGAGACTGGCGAAGCTCTACGCAGTGTAGTACTACTCGCGGTGGTGGCGTACACCTGGTACCTCAACAATTACGCAACGACCGGAGTGCACGGTCCCCCGTCCGGGCGGGCGCGACGAACCTCGACGCCACCGGCGGGCATGCGAAAGCCCCCGTGTGAGGCATCTCACACGGGGGCTTTCTGGGATCCGTCAGTGCTGGATCGGCGCGGCGATGGCGGCGGCCGAGTCCGGGACCTTGGAGGCGGTCTCACCCTTGAAGATGAACTTGGCGTTGTCGCCTTCGCCCTCGGTCGACACCTTGACGACCTGGCCCGGCCGGAGCTCGCCGTAGAGGATCTTCTCCGACAGCGCGTCCTCGAGCTCGCGCTGGATCGTACGGCGCAGCGGACGGGCGCCCATGACCGGGTCGTAGCCCCGGTCGGCCAGCAGCTGCTTGGCCTCCTGCGAGACCTCGAGCCCCATGTCGCGGTCCTTCAGCCTGGAGTCGACCTGGGCGAGCATCAGATCCACGATCTTGATGATCTCGGCCGGCGTGAGCTGGTGGAAGACCACGATGTCGTCGACACGGTTGAGGAACTCGGGCCGGAAGTGCTGCTTGAGCTCCTCCTGCACCTTGGACTTCATCCGGTCGTAGTTGGAGTCGGCGTCGTTGGACTTCGCGAACCCGACCCCGATGCCCTTGGAGATGTCCCGGGTGCCGAGGTTGGTGGTCATGATGATGACCGTGTTCTTGAAGTCGACCACGCGGCCCTGGGCGTCGGTCAGGCGACCGTCCTCCAGGATCTGCAGCAGCGAGTTGAAGATGTCGGGGTGGGCCTTCTCGATCTCGTCGAACAGGACCACGGAGAACGGCTTGCGCCGCACCTTCTCCGTCAGCTGACCGCCCTCCTCGTACCCGACGTAGCCGGGAGGCGAGCCGAACAGCCGCGAGACGGTGTGCTTCTCCATGAACTCCGACATGTCCAGGCTGATCAGAGCGTCTTCGTCGCCGAAGAGGAACTCCGCCAGAGCCTTCGACAGCTCGGTCTTACCGACACCGGAGGGACCCGCGAAGATGAACGAGCCACCGGGGCGGCGCGGGTCCTTCAGACCGGCGCGGGTGCGCCGGATGGACCGCGACAGGCCCTTGATCGCGTCGTCCTGGCCGATGATCCGCTTGTGGAGCTCGTCCTCCATGCGGAGCAGGCGCTGCGACTCCTCCTCGGTCAGCTTGAAGACCGGGATGCCGGTGGCGGTCGCCAGGACCTCGGCGATGAGCTCCTGAGTGACCTCGGCCACGACGTCCATGTCGCCGGCCTTCCACTCCTTCTCCCGCCGCTCGCGCTTGAGCTGCAGCTGCTTCTCCTGGTCGCGGAGGGCAGCGGCCTTCTCGAAGTCCTGCGCGTCGATCGCGGACTCCTTGTCGCGGCGGACGTTGGCGATCTTCTCGTCGTATTCGCGCAGGTCCGGCGGAGCGGTCATCCTGCGGATGCGCATCCGCGAACCGGCCTCGTCGATGAGGTCGATCGCCTTGTCGGGAAGGTAGCGGTCGCTGATGTAGCGGTCGGCCAGCTGCGCGGCGGCCACCAGCGCGTCGTCGGTGATGGACACGCGGTGGTGCGCCTCGTAGCGGTCGCGCAGACCCTTGAGGATCTCGATCGTGTGGCTGAGCGAGGGCTCGGCCACCTGGATCGGCTGGAAGCGGCGCTCCAGCGCGGCGTCCTTCTCGAGGTACTTGCGGTACTCGTCGAGCGTGGTCGCGCCGATCGTCTGCAGCTCGCCGCGCGCCAGCATGGGCTTGAGGATGCTGGCCGCGTCGATCGCGCCCTCCGCGGCGCCCGCGCCGACGAGCGTGTGCAGCTCGTCGATGAACAGGATGATGTCGCCGCGCGTGCGGATCTCCTTGAGCACCTTCTTCAGGCGCTCCTCGAAGTCACCGCGGTAGCGGGAGCCGGCGACCAGCGCGCCGAGGTCAAGCGTGTAGAGCTGCTTGTCCTTCAGCGTCTCGGGCACCTCGCCCCTGACGATCTTCTGCGACAGGCCCTCGACGACGGCGGTCTTGCCGACGCCGGGCTCGCCGATCAGAACCGGGTTGTTCTTGGTCCTCCTGGAGAGGACCTGCATGACCCGCTCGATCTCCTTCTCGCGGCCGATGACCGGATCCAGCTTGCCCTCGCGGGCCGCCTGGGTCAGGTTGCGGCCGAACTGGTCGAGCACCAGGGAGGTCGAGGGGGCCGACTCCTGCGGACCACCCGCCGCGGCCGGCTCCTTGCCCTGGTAACCGTGGAGCAACTGGATGACCTGCTGCCTGACACGGTTGAGATCGGCTCCAAGCTTGACCAGCACCTGGGCGGCCACACCCTCACCCTCGCGGATGAGCCCGAGCAGGATGTGCTCGGTGCCGATGTAGTTGTGACCCAGCTGCAAAGCCTCACGGAGCGACAGCTCGAGGACCTTCTTGGCCCGCGGGGTGAACGGAATGTGCCCCGACGGAGCCGACTGGCCCTGGCCGATGATCTCCTCGACCTGCTGACGCACACCCTCAAGGCTGATGCCCAGGCTCTCCAGAGCCTTGGCGGCCACGCCCTCACCTTCATGGATCAAGCCAAGAAGAATGTGCTCAGTGCCGATGTAGTTGTGGTTGAGCATCCTGGCCTCTTCCTGGGCCAAGACGACAACACGCCTCGCTCGGTCGGTGAACCTCTCGAACATCTCGTCGCTCCTCACAGAGCGGTCAGTCAGGCCGGTAAATCCGGTCCCGTCATCCCGCATGCTAGCCCTGGCTCGGCGAACCGTGCCCACTGCCGCTGACACGCTCTATAGCAGAGACGTTCCCCGAGAGCAGGGCGTTCACCCTCCATCCAACTACTGTTCGGGGGTGACGTGTTCCCGATACGCCGCAAGCGAACGATGTTTAAGACGCTTCACGGAAGCGTCGGAAATTGCCCCTCGCGACGCATGCGGACCCACACGGATCGGCCATCGGACGCGCCGGGACGGAGTAGGCGTCGGGGCCCGCCCCTTCGCCCGCACATCACAGATGCCGCGTCCGTATCGTTACCTAATCATCCTATGTACGGGAGGGGCCCCCGTCCAAACGGCCGGGCTACGCCGTGAGCACAACGCGGCACGCACTGCACACCAAGAGAATCTTGCCATCTGGTCAGGCCGGTTACCGAGTGCATCTCGCATCATGAGACCGAACCGCTCACGGGCGCCGCATTCGCGGGCACTTCTGCACTGGAGATGGCCGGGCATTGTGCGCCACATGCCGGGGGAACGCGGTTTGTGCGAGCCATGCTCGGGTTAGCGGGTTTTACCCGGCACCGGGGAGCCCGCGAGGCGCCGGTATTGCCCCGCGCCGTCCATCCCGCCGGTCGCGGGTTTACTTACAGTAGCGGTCCCGGGTTTACGTTCGGAGAGATCAACGCTATAGGCGCGGCGGCGGCCGGAGATCGCCTTGAGGCTATAGGCAGCCGTGATTTACGGCGATGGCGCGTTCCATGAGCGTGGCGCCCACTTGCGACGTACGGACGCGAACGTACGTTGAATGAGGTATGGCCGCCCTCCGGCTTTCCGGGCGCAGCACGGGGTGTAACCACATATGCGGGCGCCCCGCCGGTGAAACGGTGCCGGACACGGACCGGAACACACGACCAAAACGCCCGCATATGTGCGAGGGGGAAGATCGCCATCTGGGCACGCGGCATTCGAGAACCGGCCCCAGATACGATCATGCGCTTATGGCGGCCGCCGGGGTCCTAGGCGAACGGCATAAGCGCATGGTCGATACGCGGCTCGCTCAGTGAGCCGCCTCGTACTTCTCGACGACCGTGGAGGCGATCCTGCCGCGCTCGCTGACCGGCAGGCCGTGGGCCTTGGCCCACTGCCGGATCTCGGAGCTCTTCTCGCGGCTCATCGCCCGGCTGCCGCCGCGACCGCGGCGACGCGTGGAGACTGCGCCCGCCCTGCGCGCGTGCTGCACGAAAGGCGTGAGTGCGTCCCTCAGCTTCTTCGCGTTAAGGTCGCTGAGGTCAATCTCATAGGACGAGCCGTCAATAGCGAAGCTGACCGTCTCATTGGCCTCGCCCCCATCGAGGTCATCGATGAGAATCTCCTGGATCTGCTTGGCCATCTACGCAATCCTTTCGCGGAGCATTGTTTCATTCGCCTGCCCAAACATATACCCGGAAAGGCGCGGAGACAATTCAGCGCTGCGGGGATTCGGCTGAGCGGCCGGTCAGTTCTGGCTCCTCGACCTGATCCTCACGGTTTCGGCGGCCTCCGAGGGCCTCGGATCGGACCAACTTCACTACGCCAAAGATGAAGGCGCCGCCCACCACGAGCGGGGGGATGAGCGCTGACAATACCTCTGTTAGGGCTTCCATTCGTCCTCGCCTCCACGGCTGACAGGGTTTCGGGGGCGCATTATGCGGATGGGAGCGCGACCAGGAGGAGCGCTGAGCCCCTCGTGACGCACAAGGCGACTACCGCCCAGACACGACCATAGCGGCGCACAGATGCCCTACGGGTCGGGGGGCGCCGACATCCGGCAACCCGGATGCCCCATAGCCTAATGCCAGTCTCTCCAGGCTCCTTACCGGATCAAGGGAAAATTTTGAGAATTGGCATCCCGCCTGGTGCGGATGGCTCAGCGAAGATCTTTTACAACGTGCGTTCCGGCCAGCCTGTCGTGCGGCCCCCGTTCCAGGGGCTTGTCGATCAAGATGAGCAAACCCACACAGAACAGGAGCATTCCGGCGAGCAGATTGACCACGGGAATGCCCATCAGCATGACAGGTCCCGGATAGACCAGGGACCGTTTGAGCAGCGCCCGGGGCGGAACGTCGCCCGGCGCCAGGCGAATCCTCATGATCGCCTTCCCGAACGTCCTGCCGCGCCTGGAATGCGCCCACCAGTCGTAGCCCGCATAACCCAGCCCCGCGACCAGCCACGCGAGCACACCGGGCAGCCGGCCGTCCAGCACCTCCAGCATCCCGACAGTTCGGAAGATGCCCCACAGCGCAATGAACAGAATGTAATAGAACACCCCGAAGACGAGCGCTTCAATCGCTCGGGCGGCGAGCCGTTCCCACCATTCCGCGGGCACCGCGTCCGCCCAGGACGGTGACCCGGCCATAACCCCCCACCTCGCGTCGTCAGCGGCCCAGGTCCCCTCATTTTGGTACGCCCTCCGCACATAAAACAGGGGCCGGCACGAAGCCGGCCCCTGCTTTTACCTGTCGCGAGAACTACTTGATCTTCACCACTACGGTCGTCGCCAACTTGTCGGCGAACGTCTGCTGCAGCGGCTTGTCCCAGAGCTGCGAGGCGCCGTTGAGCCCCACGACGATGTAGCCGAGCAGCGAGCTGATGAAGCCCAGCGGGAGGACGTTGAGCGCCCAGCCGCCCCAGGTCACCGCGGCGCGCTTGAGCGCCAGGTCGGTCGGCAGGCCCTTCGGCGGCATGCCCTGGCCGACAGGCACGACCTTGATGCCCATGACCATCTTGCCGACGGTCTGACCGTTCATCTTCAGCAGGAAGAAGTCATAGGCGATCCACAACGCGGTCACGATGACCGCCGTGATCATGCCCACGACCGTTCCAGAGAGGAGGCCGCTGGTGGTGCCGTCGATCGAGGAGTAACTGACCGCCAGCGCCGCAACCAGGATGAAGCCGATGACGACGTTCACGATGAAGAGGATGACGAAATCGATGATCCTCGCCACCAGGCGCTGCCACCACTCCGCCAGCGGGGCGGGCGCTCCTGGCGGCTGCACGCCCACCGGGCCCGGCTGACCGTAGGCCTGCCCGTAGCCCGGCTGGCCGTACTGCTGCGGCTGCCCGTAGCCCTGGGCGTACTGCTGGTCGCCGTACTGCTGGCCGTAGCCCGGCTGGGCGTAACCCGGCTGGGACTGAGCCTGCTGGCCATAGCCCTGCTGGCCGTAGCCGGGCTGGGACTGCGGCTGCTGGCCATACTGAGCCTGCTGCCCGTAGTCCGGTTGAGACTGGGGCTGCTGACCGTACTGATGCTGCCCGTAGTCAGGCTGGGACTGCGGCTGCTGGCCATACTGAGCCTGCTGTCCGTAGTCCTGCTGGGACTGCGGCTGCTGCCCGTACTGAGGCTGCTGACCATACTGAGGCTGCTGACCATACTGAGGCTGCTGCCCGTAGTCCGGTTGGGCCTGCGGCTGCTGGCCGTACTGCTGACCCGAGGGCGGCTGCTGGCCATAGCCCTGCTGGCCGTAGTCCGGCTGGGACTGCGACTGCTGACCATACTGGGGCTGCTGGCCGTAGCCCTGCTGGCCCGACTGCTGCTGCTGGCCGTACTGCTGGTCGTACTGGGGCTGCTGACCATACTGAGGCTGCTGGCCGTAGTCCGGCTGGGCCTGGGGCTGCTGGCCGTAGTCCGGCTGGGCCTGGGGCTGCTGGCCGTACTGCTGGCCCGAGGGCGGCTGCTGGCCGTACTGGGGCTGGCCGTAACCCTGCTGACCGTATTGAGGCTGCTGGCCGTGCTGGGGCTGGCCATACTGCTGCTGTTGCTGGCCGTATTGGGGCTGCTGGCCGTAGCCCTGCTGGCCGTACTGGGGCTGCTGACCGTAGGCATCGTCCGCCCGGTAGCCGACCACAGTCACGTCGGGGTCGGGCTCGCCGGGGCGGCGACCCGCGTTCTGTTGTCCGTATTCCGGGGTGCCGGCGGGGTTGTCGCCGGAGTCGTCCTGTGGATACGGCGGCTGTCCGGTGCTCACCGTGTCACCTCGCTTCGAGTGCGCGTGTGGCACGTGTCAGGACACATGCCTGTCCTGCCCAACGTATCGACATAGGTATCAACAATCACCTTTCCAGCTAGTCAAGGTCCGCGTCACCCGATGTCAGATGGAGCAGCATGCGGGTGTTGCCCAGCGTGTTCGGCTTGACGTGTTCCAGGTCGAGGAACTCCGCCACACCCTCGTCGTACGAGGCCAGCAGCTCGGCGTAGACCTCGTGTGAGACCGGTGTGCCCTGGATCGGGCGGAATCCGTGCCTCGCGAAGAAGTCGACCTCAAAAGTGAGACAGAATACACGTCGCAGACCAAGATCTTTAGCCTGCTGGATCAACGCGGAGACGATCCGGTGGCCGACGCCCATCCCCCGGCACTCGGGATCCACGGCCACCGTGCGGACCTCTGCGAGGTCCTCCCAGAGCACGTGGAGCGCGCCGCAGCCGACGACCTGTCCGCCTCGCTCGGCCACCCAGAACTCCTGTACGTCCTCGTACAGCGTCACTGTGGCCTTCTCCAGGAGCCGCGGACCCGCGCCCGCGTAGGTGTCCACCAGGCGCCTGACCGCGCGCACGTCGGGCGTGCGGGCTCGCCGGACCACCACCGCGGTCTCGGGCGCTGTCAGTTCGGCCACCTGCTCCATGGTTCTCCAGAGTACAGATCTCATTACGGCTCAGCCCTAACTCCCATGTCTCGGCCCATCCTGTTACATCTCGTGGCCAGATGAGCACGGAGCTCGCACCCGGTGGGGGTAAGCGCGAAAGCACGGACATAGAGGGCATAAGGTCAGTTCCGCACAGGTGATCACGAGATCACCTTGTGACCCTTCGGTTGTGAAACCTCTACAGACTTGGCAGTTCTGGTTGAGCACGAACCTGGAGTGCATTAGTGTCCAGCGACAATGCTCCCCGTATGTCGTACGGGTGGCACGCTCAATTCCCGAAAGGGGAGCCGGGGACCCACAGGTGGTGACCTCCAGCGCCATCACAGGGGTGAGTCCGAGTCTCTCGGTAGGGCTGCTCCGGCCCGAACCCGTCAGCTAACCCGGTAGGCGTCTATGAGAGGAGCTGATTGGTGAAGCGCACGCGTGACGGTGGGGGGAAGTCAGCGGGCAAGCACGCCCGCCCTCCGGAACGGGCACGGCGGCCGCGCCACGTCGGTGTGGTGAGTCTCACAGTCGCCGCGCTGCTGTTCGCCATCCCCGTCGGTTCGGCGTCCGCGGACCCCAAGCCCTCGTTGAAGGAGCTCGCCGCCCAGGCCCAGGAGCTGCACACCCAGATCGAGACGCTGACCGAGCAGTACAACGGCCAGCGGGAGAAGCTCAAGTCGGCCAAGAATGCCTCCGATGCCGCGCAGAAGACGTTGACGTCCAGCGAGACGGATCTGGCCGCCAAGCGCGCGAAGGCCGCCCTGCTCGCCCAGAACGCCTACATCACGGGCGGATTCACCAGGACCCTGGCGTTCGCCACCTCCAAGGACCCGGAGGACTTCCTCAACCGCGCCGCGACCTCGTACGCGCTGGAGCAGGAGCAGGGCGAGGAGATCAACCAGCTCGCCAAGGCCATGGAGGCCGCAGCCCGCGCCAGGGCGGGCGCCACGGCACGCATCGACGAGGTCCAGAAGATCGTCGACGACCTCAAGTCCAAGCGCGACAAGATCACCACGATGGTGGCCAAGGTCGAGAGCAGCCTGTTCAAGCGGGCCCTAGGCGAGGCGGGACAGCCCGGCACGCGCGCCGTGCGCGTCAACCTGCCCATCGCGGGCAGCGGCAAGGCCGCGGAGGCCGCGCGGTGGGCGCTCACACAGCAGCTCAAGCCGTACGTCTGGGGCGCCGAGGGGCCGAACTCCTACGACTGCTCCGGGCTGGTCATGGCGGCGTTCCAGCGGGTGGGCATCTCGCTGCCGCACTACACCGGCAACCAGTGGACCGCGGGGAGGCACATCTCGCGCTCGGAGCTGCGGCCCGGCGACCTGGTGTTCTTCTACAGCGACCTGCACCACGTGGGCATCTACATCGGCGGCGGCATGATGGTGCACGCCCCACAGACGGGCGACGTCGTACGGATCGCGTCGATCGCCAGGCGGCCGTTCGCCGGCGCGGTGCGCATCGCCGACTGACAGCCAGGTCGCAGCTAGATCAGCTGGCGGCGCGCGGCCCAGGCCACGGCCTCGATCGCCGTGGCGACGCCGATGCGGTCGCAGATGCCGCGTAATCTCCGGCGTACCGTGCGCCCGCTGATATCCAGACGTCTGCCCACCCGATCGACCGTGACTCCCCTGGCCAGCTCCGCCAGCAGCGCCAAATCCGCATGGCTTAGCTCAACGCCTTCAGTGAGCACATCCACCGGGAGCCCTCCCCCCAACAGCAGAACTCGGACCTCACAGATGGGCCAAAGCCGCTCCTCGGAGACGGTAAACGCATCGCGGAAAGGACGTCAAGCATGACAATCGTCGCACTTGACGGGGGCTATTGACATGATCCGTTATATGTGGCGCACTCGCGATATGTCAGGACGCCCGGCAGGCGATGAGTGATCTCTTCGGGCCTTACCGCACGCTATCAATGGGCCTCGGGACGTTCCCGATTTTGATCCGTTCGGCGCGAAGTTTCGGGGTGATCCATAAGCCGGTCATTGCCGGCTGAGCGCGCCAAGCAAGATCTTCCGCTCGCGTGTTGAGCCACCAATCGCTCGCTTTGTACGGCGATTCATATCCCGCCGGGAGATCCAGGTCAGGCCATTGAAATGGCCGGCCCGACGCGCCTACCGGATTGTTCGGAGCCGCGTGCTCCGCCTGGCCCGCGGGTAATCATCCGGCCGCCACCGGGCTGCACGCGTCACCGGCCGCGGCGGAGTGCCCGGTTTCCGGGTGCGCGTACCCGGCGCCCCTCATGGCGATCATGCCGACACCCGGGCACCGGAGAGGATGGAACGGGACACCCGCCGACGACCTTGACCCGATGCTTACAACCGCCCGCGGATCGGAAACCGGCAAGCCAGAAGGTAGTTCCACGACCACTTCCCGTGAGGGGTCAGGTATTGCCCGCGTCGTAACGGTCCCTGGCCGCCTCGACGTCCTCAATGTGCGTTTCCGACCAGTTCTTGATCGCGGCCACCAGCGGCATCAGGCTCTCGCCCAGCGGGGTGAGCGCGTAGTCCACCCGTACGGGCACCGAGGGAGTGAGTGTGCGCGAGACCAGGCCGTCGCGCTCCAGGCCGCGCAGGGTCTGGGTGAGCATCTTCTGGCTGACGCCCGCGATGCGCCTGGCCAGGTCGCTGTAGCGGCGCGGCCCTTCCGCCAGCGCGCTGAGCAGGAGGGTGACCCACTTGTCGCTGAGGCGGTCGAGGAGCTTCCTGGAGGGGCATTGGGCGAAGTACGCGTCGAAGGCCTGCCTGGCCTCGTCGCGCCGCTCCGCCGCCGTCTTCGTGGCCATTCGTCCGTTCCTCCTTGTGGGTGGGTTACGCACTTCCAGGTGCCTACTTACCATGAGAGAGTAACTCTACCTACGCTCGTCGGCATGACGAACATGCGTGCACTCATCGGCGGTTCCGGCTCTCCTCGGCTCGTGGAGGTGCCGGTGCCCACCGCGGGGCCCGGACAGGTGCGGATCAAGATGGCGGCGGCCGGGGTTAACCTGTTCGACCTCGCCGTGGCCGCAGGGACGCTCGCGGACTACGGCGTGGCCCGCAGGCTGGACTCGTACGGGCTCGGCTTCGACGTCGCAGGCACCGTCGACCAGGTGGGGGACGGGACCGCGTTCCGTGTGGGAGAGGAGGTCATCGGGCTCGTCGCGCGCCTCGAGCTACCGGTGAAGGCGCAGGCCGAGTACGTGGTGGTGGACGCCTCGGCGGTGGCGCGGGCGCCGCGCGGCCGCACCGCCGTGGAGGCGGCCACGATCCCGCTCAACGCGCTCACGGCCTGGCAGGCGCTCGACCGCGCGGGCGTCGGCCCCGGCCGTACGCTGCTGGTCACGGGGGCGGCTGGGGCCGTCGGCGGCTACCTGGTCGAGCTGGCCGCGCTGCGCGGCGCCCGGGTGGCGGCGATCGCGGGGGCCGGGGACGAGGAGCTGGTACGAGGGTTGGGGGCCGAGTGGTTCGTGCCCCGCGGTGACGACGTGGCCTCCTCCGTACGTGCCCTTGTCCCCGGGGGCGTGGACGCCGTCGTGGACACGGCCGTGCTCGGCCTGGCGGCTCTGGACGCGGTGCGGGACGGCGGGGCCTTCGTCGCCCTCTCCGCGGGCGTGGCGCCCGTGGGGCTGCGTGGGATCGACGTCGCCACCGTGTTCTTCCGGGCCGACGCCGCCCAACTCGCGGAGGTGGTGCGGCTTGTGGAAGGTGGGCGGCTGACGTTGCGGGTGGCGGACACGTACCCCTTGGATAAGGCCGCCGACGCCCACGCCCGCCTGGCCGCCGGCGGCCTCCGCGGCCGCCTCGTCCTCGTCCCCTGACCCGGTCAGTGGGTGGGCTTGACCAGCGGGAACAGGATCGTTTCGCGGATGTTCTTGCCGGTGAAGGCCATGATCATGCGGTCGATCCCCACGCCCACACCGCCAGTGGGCGGCATGGCGTACTCCAGGGCCTGCAGGAAGTCCTCGTCCAGCTGCATGGCCTCCAGGTCGCCGCCGGCGGCCAGGAGGGACTGCTCCGTCAGGCGGCGGCGCTGCTCGATCGGGTCGATCAGCTCCGAGTAGGCGGTGCCCAGCTCCGTGCCGAAGCCGATCAGGTCCCACTTCTCCGTCAGCAGCGGGTTCTCCCGGTGCTGACGGGTCAGGGGCGAGGTCTCCAGCGGGTAGTCCATGACGAACGTGGGCTGCACGATCGTGTGCTCCACCAGGGCTTCGAAGAGCTCCTGCACCAGCTTGCCCGCGCCCCACTTCGGGTCCCAGTGGATCTCGCGGCGGTCGGCGAGCTTGCGGAGCTCCTCCAGGGTGGTCGCGGTGGTGATCTCCTCACCCACGGCCTCCGAGACGGCGCCGTACAGGGTGATGCGGGGCCACTCGGCGATCCCCAGGTCCACCTCGACCCCGTCGTGGACGACCACCGACGTGCCCAGGGCCGCCACCACGGCCTTCTGGTACATCCGCTGGGTCAGGTCGGCCATGTCGTTGTAGTCGAGGTAGGTGCCGTACGCCTCCAGCATCGTGAACTCGGGGTTGTGCGTGGAGTCGGCGCCTTCGTTGCGGAAGTTGCGGTTGATCTCGAAGACCTTCTCGACGCCCCCGACCACGAGCCGCTTGAGGTAGAGCTCGATCGCGATGCGAAGGTAGAGCTCCATGTCGTAGGCGTTGATGTGGGTCTTGAAGGGCCGGGCCGTCGCGCCGCCGTGGATGGGCTGCAGCATCGGGGTCTCGACCTCGAGGTAGCCCTCCTCGTGCCAGAAGTCGCGCACCGCGCGCACCGTGGCGCTGCGGAGGCGGGCCATCTTCCGCGCCTCGTCGTTGACGATGAGGTCGACGTAGCGCTGGCGGACGCGCGCCTCGGGGTCGGTGAGGCCGACGTGCTTCTCCGGCAGCGGGCGCAGGCACTTGGCGGTGATCTGCCAGCTGTCGGCCAGGATCGACAGCTCGCCGCGCCGCGAGGTGATGACCTCGCCGCTGACGCCCACGTGGTCGCCCAGGTCGACGTCGCGCTTCCACGCGGCCAGCGACTCCTCGCCCACCTTGTCGAGCGAGATCATGACCTGGAGGTCACCGCCGCCGTCGCGGATCGTGGCGAAGCAGAGCTTGCCGCCCACGCGGTTGAGCATGACGCGCCCCGCGACCGCGACCGTGTCACCGGTGGCGGTGTCGGGCTCCAGGCCCTGGTATTTCTCCCTGACCTCGGCGTTGGTCGCCGTACGTGGGAAATTCACCGGGTAAGGGTCGACGCCCTCGCTGCGAAGGCGGTCGAGCTTCTCCCTCCGGATGCGCATCTGCTCGGGAAGTTCGTCGCTCACAACATCAAAGGGTAGGGGATATGGCGAACTGCAAGACCTCGTCGGTCCGCTACAGGAACGCTGCAGGACCTGTGCAAGAGCCCTCGCTTATCAATATCTCACGAGCTCGAGGGGGAGCCGGCGACTTCGACGGCGGCTGGTCCCAGGTCTACCGGGATACGGGCCAGTGCTCCCGCCTTGAGGCGGGAGGTGAAGGCCCGCCCCCGCGTGAGTGCCGCCTGGGGCGCGAGCGCGCCTTTGACGTAACTTCTTGCACACCCTCGGCCACTGTGGGTACGGTTCGAGTGATCGAACGGGAAGGCGATAGCCAAGCCCATCGGGAGATCGTGTCCTTGTCGGTACAGCTAGGCCGCCGGAACGGCGGTGACAGCGCGTGGAGACTCGGGGTTGCCCGGGTCGGTGAAGCGCGAACCCCCGCACTTGAGGGTGACGGGAAGAATCTCCACCATTCATTCATGGTGGAGAGGAGTTCAATCCAGGAAGTACTGCGGCTACCCCGGCTACAAGAAGTTCTTCTTCCAGGAGAACGACGTCCACAGCCTGCGGGTGAAGGTCTGCCAGATCGGCCAGTACAGCAACTACCCGAAGAAGTGCGGCTCCTGGGACTACATCTACACCGCCGAGAGCGAGTGACGATCAACCCCGGACATGCGCGAGCGGCCCCCTTACCAGAGCGGGGGCCGCTTGTTTCGTGTCAGGTCGTGTTCCTGTTGTAGATCAGGCGCAGCCCGATGAGCGTCAGCCACGGCTCGTGCACGTCGATCGAGCGCGACTCGCCCACCACCAGGCCCGCGTGCCCGCCCGTGGCCACCACCGTCACGTCGTCGGGGTCGTCGGCCAGCTCGGCCGCCATGCGCTCCACGATCCCGTCCACCTGGCCGGCGAACCCGTAGATGATCCCGGCCTGCAGCGCCTCCACCGTGTTCTTGGCGATCACCGAGCGCGGCCTGACCAGCTCCACCTTGTGCAGCTGCGCCCCGGCGGCGGCCAGCGCGTCGACCGAGATCTCGATGCCGGGCGCGGTGACCGCCCCGACGTACTCGCCCTTGGCCGACACCGCGTCGAACGACGTCGCGGTGCCGAAGTCGACGATGACGCAGGGCCCGCCGTACTGGTCGATGGCCGCCAGCGCGTTCACGATGCGGTCGCTGCCGACCTCTTTGGGGTTGTCCATGCGTACGGGCACCCCGGTGCGGATGCCCGGCTCCACGATCACCGCCGTGACGTCGCCGTAGTAGCGGCGGCACATCTCGCGCATCTCGTTGAGCACGCTCGGGACCGTGGAGCAGATGGCGATGCCGTCAATGTCGGCCCCCTTGAGCAGCGGCGACTGCGCCAGCAAGCCCTGGAGTACGACCGCGATCTCGTCGGCGGTGCGGCGGGCGTCGGTGGCCAGCCGCCAGTGCTCGATGACGTCCTCGCCCTCGAACAGCCCCAACACCGTGTGCGTGTTGCCGACGTCGATCGTGAGCAGCATCAATTACCCCCGCAGATCCAGTGCGATGTCCAGGGCTGGCGCAGAGTGCGTCAGCGCCCCCACCGCCAGGTAGTCAACGCCAGTTTCGGCCACACTGCGAGCCGATTCCAAGGTCAATCCCCCGCTGGCTTCAAGTGCAACCCTGTTTTTTGCCCGATTTTTCACGACTTGTACGGCACGAGCCGTGTCCTCGATCGTGAAGTTGTCCAGCAGGATCTCCCCGGCCCCCTCGTCCAGCACGGCCTCGAGCTGGTCGAGCCGGTCGATCTCCACCTCGATCGGCAGGTCCGGGTAGCGCTCCCTGACCGCCCTGAACGCCTCGGCCACCCCGCCGGCCGCCACCACGTGGTTGTCCTTGATCAGCGCGGCGTCCGACAGCGACATCCGGTGGTTCACGCCGCCGCCGCAGCGCACGGCGTACTTCTCCAGGGCCCGCAGCCCGGGCAGCGTCTTGCGGCTGTCACGCACGCGCGCCGCCGTGCCGCTGAGCGCCTCCACCCACCTGCCGGTCAGCGTGGCCACCCCCGAGAGGTGCGTGAGCAGGTTGAGCGCGGTGCGCTCGGCCGTCAGCATGGCCCGCACCGGCCCCTCGACCGTCATGAGCACGTCTCCGGCCCGCACCCGCTCGCCGTCCTTGGCCCTTCTCTCCGTACGGGCGGCGCCCAGCCGGACGAAGACCGCCTCGGCCACGGCCAGTCCCGCCACGATGCCGTCCTTGCGGGCCACCACGTCGCCCACGCAGGACTGCTCCGCGGGGATGGTGGCCAGGCTCGTCACGTCGCCTGCCTCCTGCAGGTCCTCGGCCAGCGCCCGGTCGATCAGCGCGTCCACCTCGGCCGGGTCCAGCCCGGCCGCGGTGAGCTCCTGCGCCAGGCGCGGCGGCATCGCGTCTCCGTGAGGCGTGTACGTCATGCGGGGGCCCTCCTCGGTCAGGGTCACGTCCAGGTGGCCGAGCCAGTCGTTGTCGTCTCGGGTGTCGTAGTCCTCGCGCCAGTGTGAGCCGCGGGTCTCGAGCCTGGCCGCCGCCGCGCCGGTGAGCACGGTGGCGACGGTGAGCAGGTTCGTGGTCTCCCAGGACTCGGTGCAGGCGGGCACCTCGACCGGCGTCCAGCGGGCGTCGCGCAGTGCCCTGGCCGTGGCCAGCAGCGACTCGCGGCTGCGCAGCACGCTCGCCCCGGTGCTCATGTGGGCCTGGATCCTGGGCCTGACCCTCGGGTCCACCAGCCCGGTCGCCGCTCCGTCCGCGGCCGGCTCGCCCGGCGACGGGCGTACCGCGTGGATGTGCTCGGCGATGCGTTCGGCGAAGACGAGCCCCTCGAGCAGGGAGTTCGAGGCCAGCCGGTTCGCGCCGTGCACGCCGGTGCAGGCCACCTCGCCGCACGCGTACAGGCCCTCGATCGAGGTACGGCCGTGCAGGTCCGTGCGGACGCCGCCGCTCGCGTAATGGGCGGCGGGCGCCACGGGGATCGGCTCGGTCACCGGGTCGATGCCGTGCTCGCGGCAGACGGCGTAGATCGTGGGAAAACGGGACTCCCACTTCTCGCGGCCGAAGTGGCGGCCGTCGAGGTACACGTGGTCGCGGCCCGTCTCCCGCATCGTGCGCATGATCGCCTTGGCCACGACGTCGCGCGGCGCGAGGTCCGCGAGCTCGTGCACGCCCTGCATGAACCGGCCGCCCTCGTGGTCCACCAGGTACGCGCCCTCGCCCCTGACCGCCTCAGAAATCAGCGGCTGCTGACCGGTCGAGCCCTCGCCGAGCCAGAGCACGGTCGGATGGAACTGGACGAACTCGATGTCGCGCACCACGGCCCCGGCCCGCAGCGCGAGCGCGACCCCGTCGCCGGTCGAGACGGCGGGGTTGGTGGTGGCGGAGTACACCTGGCCCATGCCGCCGGTGGCCAGCACCACCGCCCTGGCGCGCACCGCGCCCACCCCGTCACGTGCGCCCTCGCCCATGACGTGCAGCGTCACGCCCGTGGCCCGGCCCCTGGCGTCCTTGAGCAGGTCGAGCACCAGCGCGTGTTCGATCACCTCGATGTGCTCGGCGCGGGCCGCCTCGATGAGTGCCCGCTGCACCTCCGCTCCCGTGGCGTCGCCGCCCGCGTGCACGATCCGGCGCCGCCGGTGCCCGCCCTCCCGCGTGAGCTGGAGCTCCCCATCGGGGGTGCGGTCGAAGCGGGCGCCACGCTCCATGAGCCGCCGCAGCGCGCCGGGCCCTTCCGTGACGAGCGTGCGCACGGCCCGCGTGTCGCACAGCCCGACTCCGGCGAGCAACGTGTCGTTCAGGTGCTCGCCGGGGGTGTCACGGGGATCGAGCACGGCCGCGATGCCGCCCTGTGCCCATCGGGTGGAGCCCGCCGACAGCACATCCTTGGTGACGACCAGCACCTTGGCGGACGGCTCCAGCTCGGCATGGCGCAGGGCCACGGTCAGGCCCGCGATGCCCGAGCCGATGACGACCACGTCCGCTTCGACGGTCCAGCCCGGCGCGGGCGCGGTCAGCCGCAGGGGAATCGCCGGTGCACTCATCAGGGGTCTCCTCACTGAGGCGATTTCGTCAACATGACGATAACGCCTGGCGCGGCGTGCCCATGACCCGGGGTCCGGATGTCCTATGAGGCGGGACTCAAGGTGACCGTGACGTTGTCGATCAGCCTGGTCGTGCCCACCTTGGCGGCCACCGCGAGCACGGCCGTCCCCTCGTACGTCTCGTCGACGTCGGCGAACGTGGCCGGGTCGACCAGCGCGAGGTAGTCGATCTCCAGCCGCGGCCCGGCCGCGTCGAGCACCGCCCGCGCCGCCGCGCGGACCCCGGCCGGGGTGAGCTCCGCCGCGCCCGCCCGCAGGGCGCGGGAGAGCGCCAGCGCCACCTGCCGGTCGTCGTCGGACAGGTAGCGGTTGCGACTCGACAGGGCCAGGCCGTCGGGCTCGCGTACGGTGGGCGCGCCCAGGATCTCGATCGGCAGGTCGAGGTCGGCGACCATGCGGCGGATGAGCGCGAGCTGCTGGGCGTCCTTCTGCCCGAAGACGGCGAGGTCGGGCTGGACGAGGTTGAACAGCTTGAGCACGACCGTGAGCACGCCGTCGAAGTGCCCGGGGCGACATGCGCCCTCGACGACCGTGCCCATGTGGCCGGCGGAGACGCTCACCTGGCGGTCCGGCGCGTACATCACCTCGGCGTCGGGGTGGAACACGACGTCCACGCCCTCCGCCCGGCACACGTCAAGGTCGGCGTCGAACGTACGGGGATATCGGGAAAAATCCTCGTTTGGGCCGAATTGCAGGGGGTTGACGAAGATGCTGACCACGACCTGATCGGCGCGGGCCCGGGCCTGCCTGATCAGCGACCGGTGGCCCTCGTGCAGCGCGCCCATGGTCGGCACCAGCGCCACCTCACCACCACGCCGCGCCTTGACCAGGTCATCCCTGTGCCTGGCGACGATCAGCTCCATCTTCAGCCTCCGAACGGGACGGTTAAGTCCATATATTGCCGCCCAGCGCGTCGAGCAGCCGCTCCGCCTCCTCCGGTTTGAGCAGCCCGGCGGCCAGTGCCCGGTCGGCCGTGAGTCTGGCCAGCGCGATGTAGGCGTCGGCCGCCTCGGGCGCCGCCAGGATCAGCGCGTCCACGTGCTTGCGCACGGTGCCCGCGTCGCCGCGGACGACCGGGCCGGTCAGCCCGGCGATGCCCAGCCTCAGCACGTTGTCGAGTGCGGCGCCGAGCAGCGGGCCCAGCATGCGCCCCGGGTGCTCGACGCCGATACGCCGGAGCAGCTCCTGTGACTCGGCGATGAGCGTGACCATGTGGTTGGCGGCCCCGGCCAGTGCCGCGTGGTAGAGCGCGCGGTCGGCGTCGGCGATCCAGACGGGCTCGCCACCCATCTCGATCACCAGGGCCTCGGCGATCGGCCGCAGCACGTCGGGGGCGGTCACGCCGTACGAGATGCCGGTGAGCTTGTTGATGTCGTCGTCCCTGCCCGTGAACGTCATCACCGGGTGCAGTGCCAGCGGCAGCGCGCCGGCCTTGGCCGCCGGGTCGAGCACGGACAGCCCGTAGGCCCCGCTGGTGTGCACGAGCAGCTTGCCCTGCAGGTCGGCGCCCGTGGTGGCGAGCCCGTTGACGAGGTCGGGCAGCGCGTCGTCGGGCACGGTGAGCAGGATGAGCTGGGCCGCCGCGACGACCTCGTCGGGCCTGGACAGCTTGACGCCGAGCCGGTCGGCCGCCCATCGCTGTGAATTTTCCGAAACGCCGCTCGCGGCCACGATCCGGTGCCCCGCCTGCGCCAGCGCGGCACCGAGGGCCGAGCCGACCTTGCCCGCCCCCAGCACGCCGACAGTCAGCCGTGCCGGGCGATCCCCTGCGTCCATGACGTCACACCTCTGTCGATATGGCACCGCCGACCAGCGTAACGGCCTTTCGCGACTGCAGATGTGACCGCTGTTTTGCCGCATGTTGAGTTAACGACAAAAGCGACAAGGGCATACAAAACGGTGCACCCCCTGTCGGAAGAGATGAGGAGAGGGGTTCCATCGCATGGCAGCGGGCGCCGCGTCCCCTCATCCAGGACCGACGCCCGCGCGGATGTGACCTCTTGGAGGTGCGCCGGCTGGCTGCTCGCCGACCGGCCAGCCGGAGTGACAGCCCGGGCCGGACGAGCGCCGGCCCGGGTTTGTCGCGTTGTCAGTGGTGGCTCGGCACGTAGGCGTGAGCACCGCCCTTGCAGCCGGCGAACGCGATGCCGATGACGGCCACGGCGTTGCCGCAGACGTTGATCGGGATGGCGATCGGAGCGTGCACCTGGTTGCCGCCGAGCACGCTGCCGTCGCCGCTGGTGATGTCGGCGTGCGCCGGGGCCGCGAGCGACAGCATGGCGAAGGCTCCTGCGACGACCATGACCTTCTTCAGCACGGGGGTTCCTCTCAGTTGCGCGGCCTGGGCCGCTGGGGTGCTCTGCTCGGGAGCGAAGGGCTCCGCCAAATGAGGGTTGGCGGAACGCGATCACTCGATGACGAAGGGTAAAGCTACTGCAAGTCGGCGACAATGAGTAGTCGTTTGATAGCGATGCGTATCAACAAGAAATCATGAGATAGTCCAGAGCATGTGGCTCACCTGGCGCGCCGCGACGGAGCGTGCGCTGTACGGCGAGGAGGGCTTCTACCTTCGCGAGCGCCCTTCGGGCCACTTCCGCACCTCGGTCAGCGCCTCCGCGGCGTTCGCCGACGCGGTGCTGGGGCTGCTGGCGGAGGTGGACGCCGAGCTCGGCGGCCCGGACGTGCTCGACCTGGTCGACATCGGCGCGGGCGAGGGCACGCTGGTCACCCAGGTGCTCGCCGCCGCCGAGCCCAGGCTGCGCGACCGGCTCCGCGTCACCGCCGTCGACCTCTCCCCCAGGCCAGAGGGACTGCCCGAGCGCGTCGCCTGGCGGCGGAGCCTGCCCACCGGCATCACCGGCCTGGCCATCGCCAACGAGTGGCTCGACAACATCCCGCTCGACGTGGCCGAGCAGACCGCCGACGGGCCGCGCCTCGTCATGGTCAACGTCCACACGGGCGAGGAGCGCCTCGGCGGGCCGCTGCGTCCCGCCGACCGCGCCTGGCTCGACCGGTGGTGGCCGCTGTCCCGCGTGGGCTCGCGCGCGGAGATCGGCCGGCCCCGCGATGAGGCATGGGCCGCTGTCCTGGTACGTCTCAACCGCGGCCGGGCGATTGCCATCGATTATGCACATGCTGTGGATAACCGGCCGCTCTGTGGCACGTTGACCGGTTACCGCGACGGCGCGGTCGTTGCCCCGATCCCCGACGGGACCTGCGATATCACGGCTCACGTGGCCCTCGACGCGTGCGCGGAGGCCGGGCGGCGAGCCGGTGCGATATCCACAACCTTGTCCACACAGCGTGCGGCGCTGAAGGCGTTGGGGATCACCGGCACCCGGCCGCCCATCGACCTGGCCCACACCGATCCGCGGGGCTATGTCCGGGCCCTGGCCCGGGCCTCGGAGGAGGGCGAGCTGATCGATCCGGCCGGCCTCGGCGGCTTCGGCTGGCTCAGCCAGCGGCGCTGACCTCCAGGGACTCCAGCCCTCGGATGATGTAGCCGGGCTTCCAGGCGGGCTCCTGCCGCAGCTCCAGCTTGTTCGCCCGGGCCAGCAGCGCGCCGAACGACTCCATGAGCTCGATGCGGGCCAGCGGCGCCCCCAGGCAGAAGTGGATGCCGGCCCCGAAGGAGATGTGCGGATTGTCCGCGCGCCCCACGTCGAGCCGGTCCGGCTCCTCGAACACCGCCTGGTCACGGTTGGCCGAGCCGAACAGCAGCGCCACCTCCGACCCACGCGGGATCTCCACGCCGTGCACCTCGATGTCCTCCAGCACCCAGCGCTCGAACATCTGCAGCGGCGTGTCCCAGCGCATCAGCTCCTCGACGGCTGTGGGCAGCAGCGAGCGGTCCTCGCGCAGCCGTGCCAGCTCGGCGGGGTTCCTGAACAGGGACCACCAGCCGTTGCCTGTCACGTTCACGGTGGCCTCGTGGCCGGCGTTGAGCAGCAGCACACACGTGCCGACCAGCTCGTCCTCGGTCAGCTCTTCGATCGCCGCCAGCGCGCTGACCAGGTCCTCGCCCGGGGTCCGGCGCCGCTGCGCGGCGAGGGTCTTGAGGTAGCCGGCGAACTCCGACGCCGCGCGTACCGCCGCGTGCTGGGCGTCCGGCGTCGGGTTGAGCTCGTACATGCCGCAGATGTCCGCCGACCAGGGGCGCAGCAGGTGGCGGTCCTGCTCGGGGATGCCGAGCATCTCCGCGATCACCGTCACCGGGAGCGGCTCGGCCACCTCGGCGATCAGGTCGCCGCCGCCCTTCTCCACGAACGCGTCCACCAGGCCCTCGGCGACGGCGCGCACCCGGGGCCGCAGGGACTCGACCATGCGGGGCGTGAACGCCTTGGAGACCAGCCGGCGCAGCCTGGTGTGCACCGGCGGCTCCACGTCCAGCATGCCCGCCCTGATCACCCGCCAGAACGGCTCGTGGGACTCCGGCTCCGGCGGCCTGCCGAACTCCTCATGGGTGGCCACGTGCAGGTAGGACCTGCCCAGGCGGCGGTCCCTGAGCAGGGCGTTCACGTCGGCGTGGCGTGAGATCAGCCACTGGTTCGTCGGCTCGAAGTAGCTGACGGGCGACTCGCGCCTCAGCTCGTCGTACACGTCGTACGGGTAGGCCACGAAATCCGGATCCCAAGGGTCAAAGCGCACTATTCCATACTAGAAGCCGAATCCTCCTGCTCCTGGTGGACGCGCTTGCTGCGCATCCGGATGTTCAGCAGCTCGACGACGAGCGAGAACGCCATGGCGAAGTAGATGTAGCCCTTGGGGATGTGCTGGCCGAAGCCCTCGGCGATGAGCACCACGCCGATCAGCACCAGGAACGACAGCGCCAGCATCTTGATGCTCGGGTGCCGGTCCACGAACCTGCTGATCGGCCCCGAGGCGAACAGCATCACCAGCACGGACACCACGACCGCCGCGATCATCACAGGGAGCTGGTCCACCATTCCGACTGCGGTGATGACGGAGTCGAGCGAGAACACGATGTCCAGCACCATGATCTGCAGGATCACCGAGGTGAAGGAGGCGGCGGCGGCCTTCTTGCCGTCCCCGCCCGCGGGGCCGTCCATGCTGTGGCTGATCTCGGTGACGCTCTTGCCCAGCAGGAACAGGCCGCCGAGCAGCAGGATCAGGTCGCGTCCCGATATGTCGTGGCCGAAGACGGCGAACAACGGCTCGGTGAGCTGCACCACCCACGACAGGCCGAGCAGCAGGAGCAGGCGGCTGATCAGGGCCGCGCCCAGACCCAGCACGCGGGCTCTGTCGCGCTGTTCCGGGGGTAGCTTCCCGGCCAGGATGGAGATGAAGATGATGTTGTCGATGCCCAACACGATCTCCAGGGCGACCAGGGTGAAGAAGCCGATCCAGATCTGCGGGTCGGTCACCCAGTCCAACATTCTGCGCACCTCCATGACTACGTGGGCGGGGGTTTCCGGTAGCAACGAGTAACGCGCCACAGAAGTTCGCCGACTTGCGATCGAAGGAGGGGTTTGAGTTATAGTGCCCGTCGTAGGTCATGAGTGCCAGCGACAAGCCCCGGCTAGCTGGCCGGCAACCCTCGCGTCCGCGGCGGGGTGCCCCGGGTGAAGACCTGGTCCGTCACGAGGTGTGGCGGGCAAGCGCGGGCTCTGTGGCTGCTTCCAGGGGTCCGATGACCCTGAGGGAGATGTGCCGTGTCCACGCTGACGATCTTCAACTCCATCCCCGCCCAGCCCGTCGAGGCGGCTCCCACGGCCACGAGCAGGCCCATTCCCACCGTGCTCGGGGCCGATCTCGAGGTGCCGGTCAAGGGCGGAAGGCTCGTCGGCTACGCCAACCTCGACTACGCCGCCAGCGCGCCCTGTCTCGAGCCGGTCAGCGCCGCCGTCACCGCCGCGCTCCCGGCCTACTCCAGCGTCCACCGGGGCGCGGGCTACGCCTCCCAGCTGACCACCGCCCGCTACGAGCAGGCCCGCCACACGGTCAGGGCGTTCGTCGGCGCCCGCCCGGACGACGCCGTGATCTTCACCCGCAACACCACCGACGCCACGAACCTCCTGGCCGGCTGCCTGCCCGCCGGCACCACCACCGTGGTCTTCGACACCGAGCACCACGCCTCGCTCCTGCCCTGGAAGAAGTCCGTACGGCTGGCGCCGCCCGCCTTCCCCGGCGAGGCCGTCCGCGCCGCCGACGAGGCGCTGGCCGGGATCGACGGGCCGAAGCTGCTCGTGGTCACCGCCGCCTCGAACGTCACCGGCGAGCTCTGGCCCATCGCCGCCCTGGCCCACATCGCGCACCGGCACGGGGCCCGCATCCTGGTGGACGCCGCCCAGCTCGTACCGCACCGGCAGCTCAACCTGACCGCGCTCGACCTCGACTACGTGGCCTTCTCCGGGCACAAGCTGTACGCGCCGTTCGGCGCCGGGGTGCTGGTCGGGCGGCGGGACTGGCTCGCGCAGGGTGAGCCGTACCTCAAGGGCGGGGGCGCGGTGCGCTCCGTGGGGGACGACACCGAGTGGCACGACGACCCCGAGCCGCGGCACGAGGCCGGCACCCCGAACGTGCTGGGCGCCATCGCGCTGGCCGCGGCCTGCGACGCGCTCACGGCCACCGGCTGGACCGCGCTGGTGCACGAGGAGGAGCGGCTGATCGCCCGGCTGCGGTCCGGGCTGGCCGCGATCGAGGGCGTGCGTGAGCTGTCGCTGTGGGGGGATGACCACCCGCGCGTCGGCATCGTGTCGTTCACCGTGGACGGCTACTCGGCCCGCGAGGTGGCCGAGGTGCTGTCCGGCGAGTACGGCATCGGGGTGCGCGACGGGAAGTTCTGCGCGCACCCCTTCGTCCGGCACCTCCTCGACGAGACCGACGGGGGTTGCGAGGACGGCACCGCCTCCGCGGTGCGGGCCTCGATCGGCATCGGCACCACGGAGGAGCACGTGGACCGGCTGGTGCAGGCGCTGCGGGAGCTCGTCGCCCGCTGAGCCTCATGCCCTGTTCGGCGGCTTGCGGTGCGGCGGCGGCTCGTCGGAGACCAGGGCGTCGATGTCCCTCATGTCGTCGTCGATCATGCCTGACCGGTGCTCGGAAGGCTGCCTGGGCACGCGCGGCTCCGCCGGTTCATTGGACGATGCGGGCGTGGTGGGGCCGCCGGTCACGGGCGTGACGTTCGACGGCTCCGGAGCAGGTGCGCCCGGAGCGTGCGCGGCGAGCTCCTCCTCGGCGGCCCGGCGTTCCGCGCGCCTGCGGAACATCGCGCCGAACAGCCCGTCGATCCCGATCCGCCCGCCACCGAGCGCCAGGAACAGCAAGGCCAGCGCCCCGAGCAGGCCGGGCAGCTCCCAGCCGCCGGTGGTGGCCAGGATGCCGCGGCCGGCGTGCACGAAGACGATCGCGCCGAGCATGTTGAGCAGCAACAGCAGCCCCATCGGCCGGACCAGCAGGCCCAGGATCAGGAAGAGGCCGCCGACGGTCTCCACGACGGTCGCGTACGCGGAGGCGAGCTCGGGCATCGGGACTCCCATCCCGCCGAATGCCCGACTCGTGGGTCCGAGGCCGGCCATCCACTTCTCCAGGCCGTGAGCCAGGAAGATCACGCCGGTCACGATGCGTGCGATCAGCATCGTGACATCGAACACAGCTCTCTTCATGGTGATTTCTCCCCCCGTTCCCGGTCTTCTCCCCATGTCCGGCTTCGGGATGCATTTCCATACGATTCCTTGACCTGCCCCCCGGCTGGATCACCAATCAGTGCGGTGGCAGCATGGCCATATGACGGAACGTGTGGTCGGAATCGGCGCGGGCGCGAAAGAACTGGCCACCGAGGACATGATCCTCAACATCGGCCCGCAGCATCCGTCGACCCATGGAGTGCTCAGGCTCCGGCTGACGCTCGACGGCGAGCGCATCACCGCCGCCGAGCCGATCATCGGCTACATGCACAGGGGCGCGGAGAAGCTGTTCGAGGTCCGCGACTACCGTCAGATCATCATGCTGGCCAACCGGCACGACTGGCTGTCGGGCTTCGCCAACGAGCTGGGCGTGGTGATCGCCGCCGAGCGCCTGCTCGGCATGGAGCCCCCGGTCAGGGCCGTGTGGGCGCGCACGCTGCTGGCCGAGCTCAACCGGGTGCTCAACCACCTGATGTTCCTCGGCTCCTACCCCCTCGAGCTGGGCGCGATCACGCCGCTCTTCTACGCCTTCGACGAGCGCGAGCGCATCCAGGCCGTCATGGAGGAGATCTCCGGGGGGCGCATGCACTACATGTTCAACCGGGTCGGAGGTCTCAAGGAGGACCTGCCGCTCGGCTGGCTCGACCGGGTCTCGGCCGCCGTCGCGGAGACCCGGCGCCGGGTGCCCGACATCGAGGACCTCATCCTGCACAACGAGATCTTCATCGCCCGCACCAGGGGCGTCGGCGTGCTCACCCGCGAGCAGATCATGCAGTACGGCGTCAGCGGCCCCATCGCCAGGGCCTCGGGGGTGGACTTCGACCTGCGCCGCGACGACCCGTACCTCGCCTATCGCGAGCTGCCCGTGAAGGTCGTCACGCGGCACGCGGGCGACTGCCACGCCCGGTTCCAGGTGCTGTTCGACCAGCTCAAGAGCTCGCTCGACCTGGCCGACGCCTGCGTCGAGCACCTGCGCTCACTGCCGCCCGGGCCCATCAACCAGCGCCTGCCGAAGGTGCTCAAGGTGCCGGAGGGGCACACGTACGCGTGGACCGAGAACCCCCTCGGCATCAACGGCTACTACCTGGTCTCCAAGGGCGACAAGACCCCGTGGCGGCTCAAGCTGCGCTCGGCCTCCTACAGCAACATCCAGGTGCTGCGGGAGATGCTGCCCGGACACCTGGTCGCCGACATGGTGGCCATCCTCGGCTCGATGTTCTTCGTCGTGGGTGACATCGACAAGTGAAAGCCGAGCGCGACAAGTACGTCGACTGGCTCCGCGCCCTGAGCCTGTGCGTCGTGGTGGTCTGGCACTGGGCGTTCACCATCCTGGAGTGGAAGCCGAACGGCCCCGAGCCCACCAGCCCGCTGGGATTCACCTCCGGGCTGTGGATTCTGACCTGGCTGCTGCAGGTGCTGCCGCTGTTCTTCTACGTCGGCGGCCACGTGCACCTGCTGTCCTGGGAGCGGGCCCGGGCGCGCGGCGTCGGCATCGGCTCGTTCGTCTGGCGGCGCATCCGCGCGCTGGCTTTACCGGCGCTGTTCCTGTCCGGGGTGTGGATCGCCATCGGCGCGGTCGTCACGGTCACGTTCCAGGTGGACTGGATGTGGCGGGTGGTGCTGCTGGTGCTCAGCCCGCTGTGGTTCCTCGGCGTCTACCTGGTGCTCATCGCGCTGCTGCCGGTGGCGCTCTGGCTGCACCGCCGCTACGACGTGCTGGCGCTGATCTGGCTCGGCGGCGCGTCGCTGGTGGTCGACGTGGTGCGCTTCCGGTACGGGGTCGAATGGGCCGGCTGGCTCAACATGATCCTCATCTGGGGGCTCGCCCACCAGGCCGGGTTCTTCTACGACCGGGTCGTCATCCTGCCCAGGCGCTACGACGTCGCACTGCTCTGGACCGGCCTCTTCGCCCTGTTCGGCCTGGTCTACTCCGGCATCTACCCGGGCTCGATGGTGGGCGTGCCGGGCGACAAGTGGTCGAACATGGCGCCGCCCACGTTCGTGATCGTCGCCCTGCTGCTGTTCCAGATCGGGCTGGTGGAGGTGCTGCGGCCGTCGATGGAGCGCGTCCTGGAGCGGCCCAGGTGGAACCGGGCGAACGGCTTCATCAATCGGTACGCGCTACCGCTCTTCCTCTTCCACACGACCGGGATGGCCATCGCGCTGGGGCTGTCATGGTGGCTCTTCGGCACCCTGGGCACCGAGATCCCGCCTGACCTGAAGTGGTGGCTGGAGCGCCCCATCGCCATCGTCGGCCCGCTGATCTGCACCACCCCGGTCATCTACCTGTTCGGGCGTAGACGTTCGCCCGAACCCGCGAGGGAGCGTAGCTCCTAGTCGCGCTGCTGCTCGTCCGAGTCCTTCGGGATGCGGCAGACGTTCTCCAGGTAGAGGGCGGCGCAGATCAGCACCACGCACGACAGGAACGACCCCGTCGCGACGAAGAACTCCGATCGCGGCGTCTCCCGGTCAAAGATCTGCACCGTGTAGAGAGCGAACCCGGCGAACAACCCGGCGAACATCGCCCCCACGTACGCCGACGCCTTCGCCAGCGCGGCCAGCCGGGCCACCGACAGGGGCTCCACCGGCTTCGTGCCCGGTTTCCTGGCGATCCTGGCCTTGGTCGTCCACGCGCTGTAGCCCTCGCCGATGGCCAGCAGCAGCACCGTGGGGATCGCGGTCCACGGCATGAGGGGCAGATCGGAGTAGAACGACCGGACCAACGCCCACGCGATCAACGCGACGACGATGACGATGCCGACCAGACGGCCGGGGTGGGTGGGCTTCAATCCGGCCTCTGCAGACTGAGGTCGTCGCGCAGGCGTACCCCTTGCTGGTCGACGCCCTCCACCAGCTCCGCCACCCGGCCGCGCCCGGGCACCACGCCGTCAGGGTCGGCCTTCACCCAGGGCACGAGCACGAACGCGCGCTCGTGGGCGAGGGGATGCGGCAGCGTCAGCTCGGGGTCGTCGCAGACGGTGTCGCCCACCACGATCAGGTCGATGTCGAGCGTGCGCGGCCCCCAGCGCTCGGCGCGCACCCGGCCGAAGGCGTTCTCCACGCTCTGCGCCCGTTCCAGCAGCGTGCGCGGCGGCAGCGTGGTCTCGGCGATCACGACCGCGTTGAGGTACGGCTTCTGCCCGGCAGGACCCCCGACGGGATCGGTCTCGTAGACCGGGGATGCCTTGACGAACTCCAGCCCCGGTGCGTCGAACAAGGTGTCCACAGCGCCCTGCAGCGTCTGGAACCGGGGCCCCAGGTTGCTGCCCAGAGCCAGGACGACTTTCATACGCGGCTCCGTTCGATGGTCACGACCACGTCGTCGAACGTCAGCGGGATGGGCGCCGCCGGTTTGTGCACGCTCACCTCGACCTTGCTCACCAGCTCACTGGCCAGGCACACGTCCGCCAGCCGCTGTGCGAGCGTCTCGATCAGCGCGACCGGCTCGCCCTCCACGACCTCGACCAGCGCCTCGGCCAGCTCCCCGTAGTGGACGGTCTTGGTGAGATCGTCGCCGGCCGCCGCCGGCGCGGTGTCGAGGAACAGCGTCGCATCGATCACGAACTCCTGCCCGAGCTCCCGCTCGGCAGCGAGCACGCCGTGCCTTCCCCTGGCCCGCAGGCCCTTGAGAGCGATGCGATCAGCGCTCAAGCTCGCCTTCCTCCTCCTCGTCGTCGTCCCCCTGGAGCACCGGCGAGCCGTGGTGCATCCACAGCCGCCAGCCCTGCGGGGTGCGGACGTAGACGTTGCTTGCCACCACCTTGCCCGCGGCGAAGCTGGCCTCACCCTCCTCGCCGGCGGTGAGGATGTTCTCGACGCAGGTCAGCACGGCCACGTCGCCCAGCACGGTCGTGTTGACGTCGGTCAGCACGAACTGGATGTAGGTGGTGTTGGCCATGATGAGGGCCCAGGACCGCAGCACCTCGGACCGGCCGGCGAGCAGGGTCCAGCCCGGGTGGACGCAGCTCACCTGGTCGTCGCCGGTGTCCTCGGCCCAGATCTCGGTCATCTTGTCGAGGTCGCCGCTCTCTATCGCGGCGTAGAACTCCTGGTTGACCGTCTCGATGGCGGCGGTGTCGACGCTCATGTGCCTGCTCCGGCTCTCTTCCATGCGGCGGACACGCGCACGGCATCGGCATTGGGGCCCACGTGGTGGACGCGTACGCACCAGGCGCCCGCGTGCGCGGCGAGCGCGGTCACGGCCAGCGTGGCGTCGTCGCTGCGGCTGAACGGCCGGGGCGTCCCGTCGGGATCGGCCAGCAGCCGCCCGAGGAAGCGCTTGCGCGAGGCCCCGATCAGCAGCGGGAAGCCCAGCTCGGCCAGCTGCGGGATCCCGGCCAGCAGCGCCCAGTTGTGCTGGGCGTTCTTGGCGAAGCCGAGCCCGGGGTCGAGCACGATCTGCTCCTCCGTGACGCCCTCCGACAGCACCAGGTCGACCCGCTTGCTCAGCTCCTCGCGGACCTCGGTCACCACGTCGGCGTAGACCGCGCGACTGTCCATGTCATGGCTGTGGCCGCGCCAGTGCATCACGACGTACGGGATGCCGGTCTCGGCCACCACGCGCGGCATCTCCGGGTCGGCGAGACCGCCGCTCACGTCGTTGACGAGCCGCGCGCCCGCCTCGACCGCGGCCCTGGCCACCTCGGCCCGCATCGTGTCGACGCTGACCGCCACACCCTCGGCGTCGAGCGCCCTGATCACCGGCACGACCCTGGCCAGCTCCTCCTCCAGCGAGACCCTGGCCGCGCCGGGGCGGGTGGACTCCCCGCCCACGTCGACCAGGTCGGCCCCCTCCTCGACCAGGTCAAGGCCGTGCTGGATGGCGGCTCTCTCGTCGAACCACAGGCCGCCGTCGGAGAACGAATCGGGGGTCACATTGACCACACCCATGACGAGGCACCGATCCGCACCCCCCGGCACGTTGATGGGCACGCTAGTCATGGGCCAAGCCTAGGCGCTTCCCCACACATGTTGACATCGTGGGTACCCCGTTCGCTCATCAGCGACCCAGGATCAGCGCCATCGCCTCGGATCGGGTCTTGTCACTGGTGCGGAAGTCGCCGCGGACGGCCGAGGTGACGGTCTTGGCGCCCGGCTTGCGTACGCCACGCATCGTCATGCACAGGTGCTCGGCCTCGACGACCACGATGACCCCGCGCGGCTCCAGGACCCGCATGAGGGCGTCGGCGATCTGGGACGTCATGCGCTCCTGGACCTGGGGGCGGCGGGCGTACACGTCGACCAGGCGGGCCAGCTTGGACAGGCCGGTCACCTGGCCGCGGTCGTTGGGGATGTAGCCCACGTGGGCCACGCCGTGGAACGGGACCAGATGGTGCTCACACGTGCTGTAGACCTCGATGTCCCTGACGAGCACCATCTCGTCGTGGTCGACGTCGAAGACCTTCGTCAGCACGTCTTCGGGCTTCTGGCCGAGCCCTGAATACTGCTCGGCCATGGCTCGGGCGACCCTTGCGGGCGTGTCGAGAAGGCCGTCCCTGTCGGGATCCTCGCCGATCGCGTAGAGGATCTCGCGTACGGCCTTCTCGATACGGCCCAGGTCGACGTCGTGCTGAGTCACGCACTTTCTCCGGACGGGAGGGCGTCCTGGTGGCCCCCTGTCAGCGAGCCGTTGGCCGACTGCTCCTTGGGGGTCAGGATCGGGGGGCGGTCGGAGGGGAGGCGCTTGCCGTAGCCCGCGTAGGACGGACGGTGCTCCTTGACCACCACCGCGGAGAAGATCTCGAGCACCTGCTCGCGGGAGAGGGTCTCCTTCTCCATGAGCTCGAGCACCAGGTTGTCGAGCACGTCGCGGTATTCGACCAGGATGTCCCATGCCTGGTCGTGCGCCGTCTCGATCATCCGGCGGACCTCCTCGTCGATCGTGGAGGCGATCTTCTCGGAGTAGTCGCGCTCGTGGCCCATCTCACGGCCCAGGAACACCTCGGCCTGCCCGGTGCCGAACTTACGGGCGCCGAGCTGCTCGCTCATGCCGTACTCGGTCACCATGCGGCGGGCGACGGCCGTGGCCTTCTCGATGTCGTTGGAGGCGCCGGTGGTGGGCTCGTGGAAGACGAGCTCCTCCGCCGCGCGGCCGCCGAGCAGCATCGCGAGCTGGTCCATCATCTCGGACCTGGTGGCCAGGAACTTGTCCTCCATCGGCAGCGTCATCGTGTAGCCGAGCGCGCGGCCCCGGGACAGGATCGTGATCTTGTGGACCGGGTCGGAGTTCGGCAGCGCGTGCGCCACCAGCGCGTGACCGCCCTCGTGGTAGGCGATCATCTTCTTCTCCTTGTCGGACATGACCCGCGACTTGCGCTCGGGCCCTGCCATGACACGGTCGATCGACTCCTCGAGGACGTCCATCGTGATCAGCTTCTGGTCGGCCCGCGCGGTGAGCAGGGCGGCCTCGTTGATCACGTTGGCCAGGTCGGCGCCGGTGAACCCGGGGGTGCGGCGCGCGATGACGTCGAGGTCGACGTTGGGCGCGAACGGCTTGCCGCGGCCGTGGACCTTGAGGATGCCCTTGCGACCCTCGAGGTCGGGGCGGTCGACGGTGACCTGCCGGTCGAACCGGCCGGGACGCAGCAGCGCCGGGTCGAGGATGTCGGGCCGGTTGGTCGCGGCGATGAGGATCACGCCGCCCTTGACGTCGAAGCCGTCCATCTCGACGAGCAGCTGGTTGAGCGTCTGCTCGCGCTCGTCGTGACCGCCGCCCAGGCCGGCGCCGCGGTGGCGGCCGACGGCGTCGATCTCGTCGATGAAGATGATCGCCGGGGCGTTGGCCTTCGCCTGCTCGAACAGGTCGCGGACCCGCGAGGCGCCGACACCGACGAACATCTCGACGAAGTCGGAACCGGAGATCGAGTAGAACGGCACCCCGGCCTCGCCCGCGACGGCGCGGGCCAGCAGCGTCTTACCGGTGCCGGGCGGGCCGTACAGCAGCACGCCCTTGGGGATCTTGGCGCCGATCGCCTGGAACTTGGCCGGAGCCTGCAGGAACTCCTTGATCTCCTGGAGCTCCTCGATGGCCTCGTCGGCCCCCGCGACGTCGGCGAACGTGGTCTTGGGGGTGTCCTTGGTGATCAGCTTGGCCTTGGACTTGCCGAAGTTCATCACCCGGGAGCCGCCGCCCTGCATCTGGTTCATGATGAACAGGAAGAGCAGCACGATGATGACGATCGGCAGGAAGCTCACCAGGATGCTGACGAGGAAGTTCTCCTGCGGCACCTCGGTGGTGAAGCTCTTGGTCTTGCCCTTCTCGACCTGAGCCTGAAGCTCGTCGGTCAGCTTGCCGCCGTAACCGGTGACCCAGTCGGACTGGATCAGCTTCGTCGGGGTGTCACCGGTCTTCACCGCGATCGGGTTGGCCAGCGTCACCTCGATTCGGTTGTCCTTGTCGACAATCCTGGCGTTGCTGACGTTTCCGGCGCGAATCTGCTGGAGGACCAGGGACGTGTCGGCTTCCTTGTAATTGCCGCCGCCACTCCAGAGCTGAGTGACGAGGAGGAGCAGCACGACGATGCCCAGGATCCACAGCAGTGGCCCACGTGTAAATCGCTTGAGATCCATCCGATGCGGAACCCCTTGCGGGCCCGTCCCTTCCTGACCATGGCCTGGAACCCCGGGCTGGCCCGGGGCCGCGGCATCCGACACCGCGACTTCTGACTACCCGAAGGCGACACGCGGTCACCCCTCAGGAGTCTGAAGGTACACCGGCAGAGCGCACGGGGGGACCCGCCCGCTGCACCGGCCTTGCCCTATCAACGTACGTCACGTTGTGCGGTGTTCCCGGCCGTGTTCCAGATTGCTACTTGTAAACGTGTGGGGCCAGAGTGCCGATGAACGGCAGATTGCGGTATCGCTCGGAGTAGTCCAGCCCGTATCCGATGACGAACTCGTTGGGAATGTCAAAGCCCACGTATTTCACCTCGATGGGCACCTTCACCGCGTCCGGTTTCCGCAGCGCGGTGCAGATCTCCAACGACGCCGGATTGCGCGACTTCAGGTTTTCCAGCAACCAGTGCAGGGTCAGGCCGGAGTCGATGATGTCCTCGACGATCAGGACGTGGCGGCCCATGATGTCGGTGTCGAGGTCTTTCAGCACGCGCACGACGCCGGACGACTTGGTGCCCGCGCCGTACGACGACACCGCCATCCAGTCCATCTGAACGGGCACGTGCAGGTCCCTGGCCAGGTCGGCCATCACCATGACGGCGCCCTTCAGCACGCCCACGAGCAGCAAATCTTTACCCGCGTAGTCCTCGTCGATCCGCCCGGCAAGCTCTTTGATCTTCGCCTGGAGCTCGTCCTCGGGAATGAGGACCTTTTCCAGGTCATTGCCCATGTCGGCAGCGTCCACCTGTGGTTCCTTATGCGATGGGACTGATGGCGACTATCAGGGTCCCATACCGCCGCACGGCGGACAGACCCCCCGGTAGGTCCACGGCCTTCTGCCCATGCCACCGCGTGACCAGCCGGTCCACGGCCAGGATATGAGTGGCGGACAGAGCTCCCGAGGGGGCCCCCGCCACAATGGCCGCCCGCCGCAAAACCCTCCGCCTGACGGCGTCGGGGAGCTTTTCCAACTCCGGCACGGCCAGCGTCACCGATCCCGGAATATCGCTAAGAGCGCAATTCTGGTACGCCGATTCCGCCCACTGATCGAGGGCGTCGGCGTCCTCGCGGGCCATCCTGGCGGTCCTGGCGAGCGCCTCGGCCACTCCCGGGCCGAGCTCCGCCTCCAGCACCGGAAGGACTCTGTTTCTGACGCGGACCCTGGTGTAGCGGGGGTCCGCGTTGTGCGGGTCGTCCCAGGGGACGAGATCCATGGCCTGGCAGGCCCTGACGGTGGTGGCTCTCGGTAGCTCGAGGAACGGCCTTCGGTAGCGGCCGCTGCGGGCCGCCATCCCGGACAGCGACCTGACGCCGCTCCCCCTGGCCAGCCCCAGGAGCACGGTCTCCGCCTGGTCGTCCCTGGTGTGGCCGAGCAGGACCACCTGCGCCCGGTGCTTGTCTGCCGCCTCTGCCAGCGCCTGATAACGGGCCTCCCGCGCCGCCGCCTCGGGGCCGCCCTCGGTGCCCACCGTCACGGTGAGGACCTCGGCGGGGTGCAGGCCCAGCTGGGTCTCCCCGATGTCCGCGACCGTTCTCGCCCGCTCGGCCGAGCCTGGCTGGAGCTGGTGGTCCACGGTGAGCAGCCCGGCGCGCAGCCCCATCCTGGGTGCCACGAACCCCAGCGCCGCCGCCAGCGCCAGGGAGTCGGCTCCGCCGCTGCACGCCACCAGAACCAGCGCGCCCTCCTGGACGTCGGCCAGCGCCTCACGCACTGCCCTGCGCACGTCGGCTACGGCTGGATGTGGGCCCACGGGTGCCATTGTCCCGTGCCGCCACACGTCACAACGCCACCCGCGCCCCGTCCCGCCGACCCTCCGAGTGGGGCGCCGGCCATACGCGCCTGCACCACCCGGTGGGGGGCGGGAGGTCAGGCCGGGAGCGCCGGGGTGCCGATGACGCGGCTGATCCAGGTGTCCGGGTCGGCGATCTCCGGGGTCGTCGGGAGCGTCTCCGGCGAGGTCCAGATGCGGTTGAAGCCATCCATCCCGACCCGGTCCACCACCTTCCGCACGAACGCCGACCCCTCCGCGTACTGCTTCATCTTGAGCTCGATCCCCAGCAGCCGCCGCACCGTGCGGTCGAGCCGGGAGCCGCCCTCACGGCGCTGGGCGAACTTGGCGCGGATCTCGGCCACCGAGGGCACCACGGCCGGGCCCACCGCGTCCATGACGTAGTCGCCGTGCCCCTCCACCAGGGTCATCACGGCCGTCAACCGGTCGAGGATCTCCTTCTGGCCGGGCGACTGGATGGCGTCGATGAGGTTGCCCTCGCCGCCGCGCACCACGTCGGCCACCGTGTCTGCGGCGTTGCGGAGCCGCTCGAGCAGTGTGGGCAGGTCGAGGTCGGAGGCGAGCAGGAACTCGGTCATCTGCGAGCGGACGTATTCGCGCAGCCACGTCACCCCCGTGAACTGCACCCGGTGCGTCTCCTCGTGGAGGCACACCCACAGGCGGAAGTCGTGGGGGTTGACACCCAACTCGCGCTCGGCGTGGACGATGTTGGGGGCGACGAGCGTCAGGCGGCCGGCGGGCTCCTGGCCAGTGGGGTCAGGCGGGAGGAACAGCTCGTACTGGCCCAGGACCCGTGAGGCGAGGAAGGCGAGGACGGCCCCCACCTCCACGCCCGTGATGCGGGAGCCCACGGCCGTGACGATGGCGGGCGGCGGGTTGGCGCCGCTGCTCATGCGCTGCGTCAGCGGCTCGAGCACCACGCGGAAGCCCTCGACGTTCGCCTTGATCCAGCCGGGCCGGTCCACGATGGTCGCGGCCTGCGGCGCGGTCTCTGTATGGATCTTGGTGAAGCTGCGCACGTGGCCCTCGGCCTCGCGTGACAGGGTGCGGAGCTCGGTGACGGCCTGCCTGGCCTCCTCCCGGCTCACCTGAGGACCGGGGCGCACCAGGCGCGTGCCGGTCGTGACGGCCAGATCCCAGTCGATCACCTGCATAACGTCCACCGTACGTGCTCCACGTCAAACCCGCGAAGGAGCGCCGGTGTCTGGACTGAGGAGAGAGGGAGCGAAGCGACCGAACGACGAGGGAAGACACCGGATCCCAGCGACTGAGCCGCGATCCGAAGGATCGCCATAAGCACGCGAAGGAGCGTACTCAAGACCTCGCCACGATGGCCGCCAGGCGGTCCAGCACGGGTTCGGCGGTGACCGGTACGCGGTCCGCCATGAAGGCGAACGTCACCAGCCGCCCGTCCTTCGTGGTGGCCATGCCCGCCAGCGTGTTGACGTTGTTGAGCGTGCCGGTCTTGGCCCGGACCAGACCGACCTGGCCCCGGCTGTCGCTCCCCGTGAACCGCCGGCCGTTGCCCAGCGTGCCGGAGAAGCCGGCGATCGGCATGCCCGAGGCGATGGCGTGCAGGTTGGGCTGGCTCGCGGAGGAGGACATGGCGATCACCGTGGCCAGGGCGGTGGGGCTGATGCGGTTGCGGGGGGACAGGCCGCTGCCGTCGGAGAGGGAGACGCCCTGCGCGACCCCGAGGCGCTGGAGCACCGCGATCACGGCCCTGGCGCCCCCTTCGACCGACGCCTCCTGCCCCTCCTTGATGGCGACGTGCCTGAGCAGCGCCTCGGCCAGGTCGTTGTCACTGTGCGTGAGCGTGTGCTCGACCAGGGAGTAGAGGGGGGCAGAGTCCACCCGGCCCAGCTCCGGGGCGCCTGCTGGGGCCTTGCCCGGCCGTACGGACTTGGACACCGTGATGCCCTGCTTGGCCAGCAGCTTGGCGAAGGCCGCGGCGGCGTACTGGGGCGGGTTGGAAACCCGGGGCTGCTTGTTGCGCGGGTCCTGGCGGCCTTCGTCCATGGCCAGGGCGTGGACGGGCCCCGCCTCGCCGTCCGGGATGTAGTTCGACTTCCAGCCGGGAGGGACCGCCGGACCCACGAAGAGCGATGAGTCGTACGAAAGAGCGATTTTTCGAATGTTTTGCGATTTAAGGGTCGCGGCGGTGCGGGCCGCGAGCGTGGCCAGGCTCGCCTGCTTCGGGTACCCCGGCTTCGCCGACGGACCGGCGAGCAGCGGGTCGCCGCCCCCGACCAGGACGGCCGTGCCCGGTTTCGGCCCCTGGACGACCCTGGTGGACAGGCGGGTGTCCGGCCCCAGGGACGCGAGGGCGGCGGCGCAGGTGATGATCTTCGTGGTCGAGGCGGGGACGATCGGGGTGTCGGCGCCGGAGGCGAAGATCCGCTCGCCGGTGACCGCGTCGAGGACCACCGCGCCGACCCGGTTGCCGAGTGCTTCGTCACCCAGCGCGTGGGTGAGCTGCCGCGTCAAAGTACCCTTAGTCGGGAGAGGTCCGTCTCCTGGCTTCACCGAAAGCTGGGCCAGCACAGGCCCCGAGGTGACCACGGGGACGGAGGGAGACCCTTCCGGCGGGGACGCCGTCGGCTTGGTCGGTGGAGACTGCCTCGTCAACGCGCCCAGGCTGAAGTCGGTGGTCATCGCGTAAACGCCGGTGACGATCGTCAGGGCCTGGAGCACGGCGAGAGTGGTAAGCATCAGCCACCGGTCGTGCCGCGCCACGTCGCTGCCCTCTCTCCTGTGTTCGCCTACGAGACATTAACGCCCAGCCGGGGGTGCCCGGGGGCTTGAGTACGGGAGACGATGCCTGACCAGGCACTGACTGGTGAGGCGGAATCGGCCCACGAGAAAGGACCGCGGTGGAGTTCGACGTCGTCGTTGAGATTCCAAAGGGGCAACGGAACAAGTACGAGGTGGACCACGAGACCGGGAAGATCAGGCTCGACCGGCTCCTGTTCACCTCCACGCAGTACCCCGCCGACTACGGCTTCATCGAGCACACCCTCGGCGAGGACGGCGACCCGCTCGACGCGCTGGTGCTGCTGCAGGAGCCGACGTTCCCCGGTTGCTACATCACCTGCCGGGCGGTGGGCATGTTCAGGATGACCGACGAGAAGGGCGGCGACGACAAGGTCCTCTGCGTCCCCTCGACCGACCCGCGGATGCACCACATCCAGGACATCCACCACGTGTCGGAGTTCGACCGGCTGGAGATCCAGCACTTCTTCGAGGTCTACAAGGACCTGGAGCCGGGCAAGTCCGTCGAGGGCGCCAACTGGGTGGGCCGCATCGAGGCAGAAGCCGAGATCGAGCGCTCCTTCCGCCGGGCCAAGGAATCGGGCCATCACTGACCGTCCCCTTCAGCGGGGCCTGGTGGCGCCCACCAGGTCCCCGCGCCAGATCGAGGCGACCCGCACCACGTCGCCGGTCTGCGGGGCGTGCACCATCTGCCCGTCGCCGACGTAGATCCCGACGTGGTGGATGGTGCTCGGATCGTCCTTGACGTGGCCGAAGAAGAGCAGGTCGCCTCGTTTCAGCTGCTCCAGCGGCACGTGCGGGCCCGCCGTCCACTGGGTGCCCGTCCAGTGGTCGAGCCGTACGCCCACTTTCTCCCAGGCCCGCATCGTCAGCCCCGAGCAGTCGTAGGTCTCCGGGCCGGCGGCCGCCCACACGTACGGCTTGCCGAGCTGGGTCAGCGCCCAGTTGGCCGCCACGTCCCCCATGGCCGAGCCCCCCGAGACCAGCCCCCCTGACAGCGACTCGGCCCGCTGCCGGGCCAGCAGCTTCGCGCGGCTGCGCGCTTTGTCCACCTCGTGGCGCAGGACCTCCGTACGCGCCCTGAGCTCCCTCGTCTCCTCCTGCTGCCTGGCCACGGCGGCCTCGGCGGCGCTCTTGGCGGTTTCGGCGCGCTCCGAGGCGGCCTGCTGGGCGGCGTAGGCGTTCGCGGCCTGGGTACGCAGGATGGCGGCCACCTTCTGGGCGTCGTCCATCCTGCCGAGGATCGCCGCCCGCTCGCCCCAGAGCTGCGCGAGCACCCCCGCCCGGTGCAGGGCTCCCTCGCTGCCGCCCTGGTCGAAGATCATGCCGATGACCGGCGCCATCGGGGTCTGGCCGCCGTAGCTCTCCGTGGCCAGGAGCGCGACCTCCTGCCTCACCCGCTCGACCTCCGCGTCCGCCGCCGCCAGACGCGCACTGGCCTGCGCGTACAACCCCTCGGCCTGCCGGAGCCGCACCAGCTCGCCGTTGTACGCCTCCACCAGCCGCTCCACCTCGGCCGCCAGCCCGTCCAGCTGCGACTGCGCCGTGACCAGCTCGGCGGTGGCCGCCCCCAGCTCCTTCGAACGCTCGCGTGCGGACTGACGGGCCTTCTTCACCTCCCGCGAGGAGGGGGCAGGCTCGGCCTCGGCGGGCGGGCACAGGGCGACCATCAGGCAACACACGAGAAGCCCCGTCCGAAATGCATGCATTAGTCCCCCCGGAAACACATGGCTACTCTATGCACACGGTTCCCAGTGGGCCGCTTACGTAACGTAGTCGGCGGAGGCTCATTCCTGCCGGTGGAGGGGCCGTTCAGAGCCCGGGCAACTCAGCCCGTCGTGCTGGGCGAGGGGGCCTCCGTGGGAGCGGCCGTCTGCGTGGGCGTCTCGGCCGGGGTGGTGGGCGGAGACGGCGGCGTCGCGGTGGGCGTGCGGGTCGGTGTGGGGCAGGGAGTGCGGGTGCGGGGCCCCGGCGAGTGCTCGGGCGGCGAGGGGACGGGCGGCGGGGTCTGCGTCGGAGGCGGTACGTACGTGGAAGGCGGGGCCTGCGACGTAGGCGGCTCCCCACGCGGCTGGGACCGGGACGGCCCAGAAGACGGAGGCGTGCCACGGGCCGGCGTCGTCTGGACCACGTTGTTGACCGGCACGACGGGCGGCACGAGCATCGGACCGCCGGTCACACCGATCGGGTGAGTGGCCGTGCTGTGCAGGACCGGCTCCCCGGTCACCGGGACGTCCGGCGACTCCGAGCGCCAGGGCAACTGGATGCCGGGCGGCTGGCCCGTCGCGGGGAACGCGGCTGTCGCCACGCCGGACACGCCGCCGCTCCCCCCACCGAGCTGCTGGAAGATCACCACTATCGCCACCACGGTCGCGACCGCCGCCAGCGCGCCCGCCAGCGCCTTAGGCCACCCCTGAACGGCCTTGTCCGCGGAGACGGGAAATCCGGCGGCGCCCAGGACAGCCGTGCGCCTGGCGACGTAACGGCGGTAGGGCAGCAGCTCCGGGTCGACGAAGCAGCTCATCACCCGGATGCGGAGCGAGTCGGGCAGCGCCTCCTCGGGCAGCAGCTCGAAGACCTTGGCGGCCGCCACCTCGCGAAGGCGGTGCGGCGCGCAGATCTCGCACCGCGGCAGGTGCCTGACCAGGCGCTCGCGCATCTCCTGGGTCAGCTCGCCGGAGAACCCGGCCAGCATCGCGGCCCGCCGCGGGCAGTCGTACGGGCCCTTCCTGGCGAGGATCTCGGCGGTGATCGCGTCGCGCAGCCGTTCGCGGGCTTCCTCCAGGGGCTGCTCGACCTGCCGCGTCCCGAGCACCAGGGCCAGCTCGGCGGCGGGTAGCGAGTGCCGGTGCGTGAGCGCCAGCACCTCGCGGTCGGCGACGGGCAGGCTCTGGACGGCGTTCCAGGCCATCACCCGCAGGTCGGCGTCGGCCGGGTCGTCCAGGGGCGGCGCCTCGGCCAGCACCTCGGCGGCGCCCGGCGGCGCGGCGGCCCTGCGGCGCAGGCACTCCGCGCGGGCCAGCGCGAAGAGCCAGGCGCGCAGCAGGTCGGGCTCGGCCAGCGCCCCCGCGTGCGCCTCGGCGGCGATCAGCGTGTCGCGGAGCGCCACCTGGGCGCTTTCGGCGTTCAGGAGGAGGGACCAGCAGTAGCGGTAGATGCTCTCCGCGTACGTGTCATAGAGCGCGGCGAGCGCACCTGGGTCACGGGCGCGAAGTGCTTCGACCAGGACGCGGTCATTCATATGACCGAAGGTAATTGATTGGTAACTAGTAGTTCTACCGGTTTCGGCCTACGGCATAGCAACGCCTTTGAATTTGCGGTGAATTATTGCTTATGTTCCGACACGACCTGTGTGCTCCGATCCACCGCGAAAGGCTCGGTCACCGGCTTTGCCGTGTGGATCGGCACGGCGCCGCCGGCCGCCAGATCCTCATAGGGACGGCCGGTGGAGCCCCAGGTCCTGGCCGTGATGTCGGTCCTCGCCACGCTGGACCCGGCCGGCAGCCCGGAAACAGTGAGAATGAATCGCGGCGGACTGCCCGCTTTGACGTCGTCCACGAACGTGCTGCCGCCACCGAGGAGTTTGCCCGCTTTGTCGCGCAGCAACGCATTCACGACCAGGCTGCCGGCCGCCATTTGATATGGGTTACCGACATATCCGGTAATAAGGTATGAGCCGTCTTTCTGGAGCAGAGTCTGGCTACGGGTAATGGGAAAGCTCTGGAACGCCGACGGAATGCGCGACGCCATCCGCCAGCGCGCGGGACGGTACTGGATCGTCACCTTCTCCGGTTTCTCCGCTGCAGTGGCCTGGCCGGTGAAGGACAACGACCCGCCCGGCGGCACGGCGTCGAGCGGCTGGTCCATCCTGACCACCTCGGCGCCCCTGGCGTCGTGCCCGACGATCGTGGCCACCACGTGCTCGCCGAAGTGCCAGGGGTTGGCGTTGTTGAGCACGCCTGACCAGCTGACGGCGTACCCGTCGGCGGATTTGACGATATTCGAGACCTGTTCCTTGAGCGCGAGGGGCTTGAGCTCCTGTGCTGGTCGTTTCTCGCTGGAGCACCCGGAGAGGCAGATTGCCCCGAATGCCCCGAGTGCGAGCAGGCTGGCGGTTCGGCTACGCGGGATCACTTTGCCGTGATAACCCGTGCATGGGCACGGATGGCAGGTGACACGCGCCGGGCGTACCAACTCTTTAACGGGTACGGGCGACCCTGGCCTCGTCCCAGACCGGATCCGGCGACTCGTAGACCGTGCCGTCGGAGCCGAAGACCAGGTAGCGGTCGAAGTCGGCGGCGAACCAGCGGTCGTGGGTGACCGCCAGCACCGTGCCGTCGAACGCGTCCAGCCCCGCCTGCAGCGCCTCGGCACTGGCCAGGTCGAGGTTGTCGGTCGGCTCGTCGAGCAGCAGCAACGTGGCCCCGGACAGCTCCAGCAGCAGGATCTGCAGCCGCGCCTGCTGGCCGCCCGAGAGCGAGTCGAACCGCTGCTCGGCGGTGCGCCCCGCCAGCTCGTAGCGGGCCAGCGTCTTCATGGCCTCGTTCTTGAGCTTGGCGTGCTCGGTCATGACGATCTCGACCGGGGTGCGGCCGAGCAGGTCGGGCCTGGCGTGGGTCTGGGCGAAGTGGCCCGGGACCACGCGGGCGCCGAGCCTGGCGACGCCGTCGTGGGCGATCGGCTCCCCGGCCAGCAGGCGCAGGAAGTGGGACTTGCCCGAGCCGTTGGAGCCGAGGACCGCGACGCGCTCGCCGTACCAGACCTCGAGGTCGAACGGGCGCATGAGCCCGGTGAGCTCCAGCCCCTCGCAGATGACCGCGCGCTTGCCGGTGCGGCCGCCGCGCAGGCGCATCTTGATGTTCTGGTCGCTCGGGGCCACCTCGGGCGGCCCGGCCTCCACGAACTTGCGCAGCCGCGTCTGGGCGGCGTGGTAGGCGGCGGCCATGCCGTCGTTGTACCTGGCTTTGTTCTTGAGCATGTTGACCAGGGCCTTGAGCTTGGCGTGCTCCTCGTCCCAGCGCCTGCGCAGCTCGTCGAGGCGCTCGTTGCGGGCCTTGCGGGCCTCCGCGTACGTGGCGAACCCGCCGCCGTGGATCCAGATGTTGCCGGACTCGACGGTCACGATGCGATCGGCCGCGTTCGCCAGGAGCTGGCGGTCGTGGCTGACCAGCAGCACGGTCTTGGGCGTCTCCCTGAGCTGCTGCTCCAGCCACTCCTTGCCGGGGACGTCGAGGTAGTTGTCGGGCTCGTCCAGGAGCAGCGTCTGGTCGGGGCCACGCAGCAGCGCCTCCAGGACGAGCCGCTTCTGCTCGCCGCCGGACAGCGTGGCCACGTCCCGATATTTCACCCTTTCGTACGGGACGCCGAGCGCGGCCACCGTGCAGGTGTCCCACAACACCTCGATGTCGTAGCCACCCGCGTCGGTGTAGTCGCTGATCGCCTGCGCGTAGCGCATCTGCGTCTTCTCGTCGTCGCGCTCCATCATGGCCAGCTCGGCCTCGTCGAGCCGCTCGGCCGCCCGGCGCACGGCGGGCGGGGCGACGCCGAGCAGCAGGTCGCGCACGCTGCTGCCGTCGCGCACGCTGCCGATGAACTGCCGCATCACGCCCAGCCCGCCGGAGCTGGCCACGCTGCCGTCGACCGGCTGGAGGTCGCCGGCGATCAGCCGCATGAGCGTGGTCTTGCCCGCGCCGTTGGGCCCGACGAGCGCGGCCTTGACGCCTTCACCGATCCTGAAGGACACGTCGTTGAGCAGGGGCCTCCCGTCGGGCAGCACGTACGTGAGATGTCCTACTTCGACGTGGCCCATCCCGGCAGGGTAGCCGCCCCGTTCCGGCGCGGTCATCACATTTTCCGCCCGGACAGCTGGTTCAGACGAGGGCACCCTTGTAGAAGATGCTGGCCTTGCGGGCGCCCGCGGCGCCCGTGCGGAGGTTGACGCAGGTCAGGTACGTGTTGCCCGGCGCGGGGTTGGAGGTGCCGTAGGCCGTGCCGTCGAGCAGGTAGAGGTAGTCGCCGTAGGCCGTGTAGCCCTGGAAGACGCCGAGGCCGGACGGCTGCGCGACGTCGTACAGCTTCCTGGCCCTGCCCGCCTTGACCGCCGCCAGCGAATACACCACGAACCGCGCCCGGCCGCCGACCCGGCAGCGCATGATCAGCCGGTTGGTGGACGGGTCGATCGCGCACGTGGTGCTGGTCGCGCCCGGGATCAGGGTGTACTTGGTGAGCGCCGGGGACGACGGCCTGAGCGTCCGGCCGTTGACGAACCTGAACCGCGCCAACCGCCTCCCCCACGCGTACCCCGCGCCGTCGCTCACCGCGTCGGTCTCCGTCCACAGGTAGGCGGAGCCGCCCGACGGCTCGACGCCGATCTGCACGCCATGCCCGAAGCCCAGGAGATACATGTGGCCGAGCACCGACCCGGACAGGCTCAGCTTGGTCACGCAGATATTTCCGGCCGCAGTGCGCCGAGGCGCCACCGGCGGTCCCGCACAATCCGTCGCGGTCGAGTGTGAGAGGGCCCTAGACAGTAAGTGATCTAATGACTAGAACTGTAGGGAACTTCCCTCCCCCAAGGACCGGTGATGACGCGATTCCGCTCCGCCTTAGCACCCCTCGCCATCGCGTTGGTCGGCCTGACGGCCGCGCCGCAGCACGCCTGGGCCGCCCCACCCAAGCCCGTCCCGTCGGTGGTGCAACAGCAGCAGCAGGCCACGCCGGCCGCCGCCTGTGCCCCGACGGTCAAGGGAACCACGACCGACGCCCGGCTGACCAGCCTCTTCACCAACTACGGCAACGACAACAGCCGGGTGGATGACTGGACGGGCGCCGACGGCACGTACTCGGTGAAACTGCCGAGCGGCAAAGAGCTGTGGATCTTCTCCGACACATTCCTCGGCCGGGTCAACCCCGGCGGCTCGCGCCCACCCGTGGTCGGGGAGGGCGGCGACACGGTGTTCCTCAACAACTCCTTCGCCGTCGAGAGCGGCGGCAGGCTGTCCACGATCCACGACGGCACCGTGCAGGAGCCGACCGCCGTGATGCCCCCGCGCGACAAGAACCACTGGTTCTGGGCCGGTGACGCGACGGTGGCCGGCGGGATCGTGGAGGTCACCTACCAGGAGTACGAGCGGTACGGCACCGGCGCCTGGGACTGGCGCTGGCACCGGAACGTGGTGGCCAGGTTCGCCCCCGGCCGGCTGAACAGGCCGATCAGCGTGAGCGACCTGCCGTCCGCGCACGGCATCTCGTGGGCCTCCGCCATCCTCAAGGACGGCGGATACACCTACGTGTACGGCGTCGAGGACCTCGGCTCGCCCAAGTACATGCACGTCGCCAGGATGTGGGGGCAGAGCCTGCTGGGCACGTGGGAGTACCTCAAGGCCGACGGCACCTGGTCGGGGAGCGAGGCCGACTCGGCGCGGATCATGAGCGGGGTGGCGAACGAGTACAGCGTCACCAAGGTCGGATCTGGATATGTCCTGATCACGCATGACACGACCGAGGTGCTCAGCCCGAACATCGTGGCCTACTCCTCGTGCTCCCCGGCCGGACCGTTCACCGGCAAGCAGCACGTCTACAAGACCCCGGAGACCGCCGGGAACATATTCACGTACAACGCCCACGCACACCCCGACGTGTCCGGCAACGGGCTCGTGGTCTCCTACAACGTCAACAGCTTCGTGAACACCGACCACTACCGGGACGTGACCATCTACCGGCCGAGATTTCTGGATGTGACCTTCCAGTGAGGCGTAACTGGGCGGCTCGCCTGCGGCACGTCACGATTGACGGGCTGCGGGCGGTCGTGCTGGAGAACGAGCGGCTGCGCGTGACCGTCGTGCCGGACAAGGGCGGCGACGTGGTGGAGTTCCTGCACAAGCCCACCGACACGGACTTCGTCTGGCTCTCCCCGCAGGGCCTGCGCAACCCGCACGACCACCTCCAGGGCGCGGCCGACGACGTCGCCCAGTTCGTCGACCACTACGAGGGCGGCTGGCAGGAGATCTTCCCCAGCGGCGGCGCGCCGAGCGAGTACCGCGGCGCGCGGCTGGCACAGCACGGGGAGGTCTCCGGGCTGCCGTGGCAGTGCGAGGTCGTGGCCGACTCGGCGGAGGAGGTCGCGGTACGGCTCAGCGTGCGCACGCGGCGGCTGCCGTACCGGATGGAGAAGGTCTTCAGGCTGCGGTCCGGGACGGCGGCACTGGAGATCGAGGGCCGGGCCACCAACGAGGCCGACATCCCGCTGCACGCCATGTGGGGGCAGCACATCGTGTACGGCCTGCCGTTCCTGCGCCCGGGGGCCAGGATCCGGCTGCCGGACGGCGTCAAGGTCATTCCCCACGAAAGCGCGATAAATCCGGCGAAAGGCCGCAGGGTGCAGGCAGGCGGCCCCTGGGACTGGCCGAGAGTGCCCGCCGACCAGGGCGGCGAGACCGATCTGAGCGTGGTCCAGGAGCCGGGAGCGCCGAGCGACATCGTCTATCTGACCGGCTTTAACGAGGGTTGGTACGAAATTTCGGGGGATATCGGTATCCGTGTGGAGTGGGACGCGACTCTCCTGCCGTACCTGTGGATGTGGCAGGAGCTCGGCGCGTCCACCGACTATCCCTGGTGGGGACGGGCGTACACGGTGGGCCTCGAGCCGTTCTCCAGCATGCCGACCGACGGCCTGGCCGCCGCCGTGGCCAACGGCACGGCCCTGACCCTGGACCCGCACGAGACGAAGGTGTTGCGCTTGCGCGCGGAGGTACTGGCATGAGTGAGTTCAGCGGCAAGGTCGCGCTCGTCACGGGCGGCTCGATGGGCATCGGGCGGGCGGTGGTCGACCGGCTGGCCGACGGCGGGGCGTCCGTGGTGTTCTGCGGGGTCGACAAGGACGCCTCGCTGGACACCGAAAGTGTCACCGGTGTGCTCGCCGACGTGCGCAAGGCCGACGAGATGCAGGACCTGGTGGACCTGGCCGTGGCGAAGTACGGCGGGCTCGACATCGTGGTCACCTGCGCGGGCGTGCAGCGTTACGGCACGGTCGAGGACACCCCTGAGGACGTCTGGGACGAGGTGCTCGACATCAACCTCAAGGGCGTCTACCTCGCCTGCAAGGCGGCCATCCCCAAGCTCAGGGCCCGCGGCGGCGGCTCAATCGTGATCATGTCGTCGGTCCAGGCGTTCTCCTCGCAGGCGCAGGTCGCCGCGTACACGGCGAGCAAGGCCGCGCTCAACGGCCTGACCAGGGCCATGGCACTCGACCACGCCGCCGACGGCATCCGGGTGAACGTGGTCTGCCCCGGCTCGGTGGACACCCCGATGCTGCGCTGGGCCGCGGACCTGTGGCGGGGCGAGTCGTCGCAGGAGGAGCAGATCCAGCAGTGGGGCCGCTCCCACCCGCTGGGCCGCGTGGGCCGGCCCGAGGAGGTGGCGGAGCTGGTGGCGTTCCTGGCGGGGCCGCGCTCGTCGTTCATCACGGGCGCCGAGCACCGCGTGGACGGCGGCCTGCTCGCGCAGAACCCGGCCGCACTCCCCGAATAGCCCACGGATTGCCAAGGTCCCGCACCAAGCTGGCAAGAGTTGCGCCAACGCGACGATCTCCCAGGTCGTACCGCTGATACCAGTGGTCCTCGGCGTGCCGGGCGAGCAGCCCCTGCACGGACCCTCGAAACGACCCACTGATCGAGGAGAGACCTGTGAGGCTATCCAGAAAGGCGGCCGGCCTCGTCGCCGCGGCCGCGATGCTCACCGGGGTCGCCCCCGCCGGCGCCGCGGCGGCGAGCCCCCGCTCGACCTGTTACGGCGGTCGCGTCTGCCTGTTCGCCAGCTTCGACTTCAACCGCGGCCACGCCGACCTCTGGCGCGACTTCATCCAGGACGACTCCGACTTCGCCGACAACAACTGGCTGAACTGGGACTTCACCGATTCCTGGCACAGCGTCAACGACGAGACCAGCTCCATCAGGAACCGCATCGGCTGCAGCGCCACTCTCTGGCAGCACCCGGGGTACACCGGCGCGCACAGCACGTTCACGCACGACTCGAACGACGGCTTCCTGGTCAACAACGCCGTCTCCGACAACCGCGCCAGCGCGCTCGATATCTGGTGTCGCTGAACAGCCGGGCCTGGCCGCCGGAAGCCGGCTGCCGCGGACTCCTCGCGGGCACGCTGTTGCTGATCTCCGCCGCCGCCTGCGCCGCCGACGAGCCCGCGCCACGGGCGCCCGTGAAGGGCGTCTCCTCGGTGTCAGAACTGGTGCTGCCGTTCGACGCCTACAAGACCACTCCCGAGCAGCGGGCCATCCTGGGCAACGCCCACAACGACCTCGTCGAACGGTGCATGCGCAAGAAGGGGATCACCATCGACCTGCCCGAGGAAGACCCCGTCACCATCGCCGCGGTGGACCCGGGCAACTCCCGCCGCTACGGCGTCGCCGACACCGTGTCGACCAAGCACTTCGGCTACCACCTGGCCCGCCTGCGCTTTCCCGACACGACCGGCGCCTGGGCGGGCAAGCTCTCCAAGCCGGCCCGCCACCGCCTGTACGGCAGCGCCGTCGACCGCGGCTGCCTCGACAGGGCCACGCTCACCCTCGGCAAGGGCGCACAGAAGGCGGACTGGCCGTGGCTGGCCCTGCAGGACTCGCTCACGCTGGAACAGGCCGCCAAGGACCCGTCCGTGACGGCAGCGGTCAAGCGCTGGCAGTCGTGCATGAGCCAGGCGGGCCACTCGTACCCGGCTCCCGAGGCCGCCATCGCCGACAACCGCTGGAACCTGGACAAGCCGGCCATCAGCGAGGAGGAGAAGCAGGTCGCGTTCGCGGACACGACCTGCAAGTGGTCGTCGGGCCTGATCGCCGCCTGGTTCGCGACCGACGCGGAGCTCCAGCGCACGCTCATCCGGGACAATCCCGAGCGCTTCGCCGCGCTCCGCGCCAACCTCAAGCAGCGCCTGGCCCGCGCCTCAGGCCTGCTGGCCGAGCACGAACGCGGCCAGGTCCGCTGACTGGCGCAGCCTGCTCGGCTCGTGGACGCGCTCACGGCCAGCAGGCTCTCCTCGTTGTCGGCCAGGCCGTAAGGGGGAGGCAGGAGCGAGCCCGCGTCCCCCATCACGACCCGGCGCGGCCCGAGCACGCCCAGGTGCAGCCACACGCTGGAGGAGCCGGGGCCGCCGTTGAAGGCGAACGTGACCGGCCGGCTCAGCGGGTCGGCCCCATCAAGCGTGTACGAGGTGACGAACACCTCGGCCTTCGGACGCAGGCCCTCGAACTTGCCGTCGGAGGTCACCTCCTCGCGCAGCACCATGGTGCCGGTGGTGGCGGTGTACGCCTGCCCCGACGGCAGGCTGTGCGAGGTGGTGACAAGGTTGTCCGCCGGAGGGGCCGGCTGGGGAGCTTCAGACATATCGCCCAATTATGGAGCTACATCGATGGACACGGCCGGGTCGGCGAACCGCTCGTTCGGCACGGTCGCGTACCAGCCGGGCCGCCCGGGATCGCGGTCGTACGGATAGCCCCCGGTCTCCCGGTAGAACTCGGCGTAACGGGCGACCTTCTCCGGATCCAGCCGCACCCCCAGCCCCGGCCCCGACGGGACGGCGATGGCGCCCTCCGAGTACGCCATCTTCCCGCCCTCGATCACGTCGTCCGTGAGCTGGTGATAGTGCGCGTCGGCGGCGTAGGTCAGGTTCGGCAGCACCGCGCCGAGGTGCAGCATGGTCGCCAGCTGGATGCCCAGCTCCCCTGACGAGTGCACGGCCACCCCGAGCTGGAACGTCTCGCACACGCCCGCCGCCTTCACGCACGGCCTGATGCCGCCCCAGAAGGTCGTGTCCAGCAGCACCACGTCGGCGGCCCTGCGCATGACGTTCGAGGCGAGCTGCTCGAAGTTGACCACGACGGTGTTCGTCGCCAGCGGCACCCTGACCTGCTCGCGGACGGTCCTGAGCCCTTCCAGGCCCCAGACCGGGTCCTCCAGGTAGTCGTTGTTCAGCCCCTCGATGGCCCGGCCGAAACGCAGCCCCTCGGCCACCGACAGCACGGCGTTCGGGTCGTACCTGAGCCGGTCCTCCGGGAACGCCTCGGCCAGCGCCCGGTAGCACTCCAGCTCGTAGTCCGGCGGGAACACGCCGCCCTTGAGCTTGTGCACGGTGAACCCGTGCGCCGCCCTGAGCTCCCTGGTGTGCTCGACGAGCTGCTCGGGCGTGCGGATCTCGCCGTACCCCTTGGCCGCGTACCGGAAGAACAGGTACGAGGCGAACGGCACGGCGTCACGGACCCGCCCGCCGAGCAGGTCATGGGCGGGCACGCCCAGGTGCTGCCCGATGAGGTCGATGCAGGCGAACTCGATCGCCGCGAGGAGCTGCGTCCTGTTGTTGTAGAGCGAGGCCGTCGGGTTGGCGATCTTGAAGCGCAGCGCCTCGAGCTGGAAGGGGTCATGGTCCTTCAGGTACGGCATCAGCGCACGGAACGCCGCTTCCGCGCTCTCACCTCCGCCTCCCATCTCGCCCACGCCGACCAGCCCGTTGTCGGCCTCGACCTCGACGATCGTGCGGACGAACCTGCCCCAATGCGCGCCGTTGCTGTGCCGCAGCGGCGCCTCGAGCGGGACCGCGACCGTCGTGGCCCTGATGTCAACGATCTTCACGAACACGTCCCCCAAACAGCGGCCACCCCGCAGGCGGGCAGCCGTACCTTGACCGTCTCGTCCACCACGTCGAGCCCGCGGGCCGCACGCAGCCCGGGCAGGTGGACCGCCACCTCGACCGGCTCGGCCGCCAGCGACTGCAGCCGCACCACGCGCTCGTCCCCCGACCGCCCGAGCGACGTGACCAGCACGTCGGGGTGGTCGACCGACACGTACGTCTTGGTGACGTCGGGGCTGTCGGCGATCAGCGCGCCGACGAACGGCTCGGTCAGCCCCGAGGCCGCGGCCGCGCCGAGCCGTCGGCCGTCGGCCCCGGACACCGACGTGACCGCGTAGCGGAACGTGGTCTCGCCCTGCTGCTGAGCAGGGAAGTTGGTGTCCCAGATGTTGTTGAGCGCCCACGAGTAGACCGTGCCGTCCTCCTGGTCCAGCGTGGGCGGGAACGGCGCGTACGGCATGTGGATGGTGCCGAGCTGCACCAGCGGCGCCTCCAGCGTGGCCCAGGCGACGGTCAGCTCGGGGTCCTCGAACGCGATCCAGTGCCTGATCGGCAGCATGTACTCGGCCGAGCCCGGCACGCGCGGCACGCCGGGGCCGCCGACGCCGCCGGTCAGCTCCCAGGCGGTGGCCGGGCCGGCGGCGAACGGGAAGGCCAGGAAGACCGCCTCCTTGGCCGGGGTGCCCTGCTTGGCGAGCTGGTAGGTCAGGTCCAGCCTGGGCACGCCGTTGTGCAGCTCGATCGTCGTGCGGATCCAGTCCACGCCCTTGCCGTGCAGCTCCACGACCAGCTTCTCGCCGACGGCCGTGCGCTGGGCCTTGGTGATGGTGGCGCCCTTGCCGATGGCCCGGTCGCCGAGGAGCGTGCGGTCGTGCGCCCCAACGTGTCCCGACAAATGGTTGAAATGTGGGGCGGTGGCGTACTGGTCATAGACGTACTGGCCGAAGCCGGCCGCCGCATCGCCGTTGACCAGCTCGCGGCCGGCCCGCTTGTCGAAGATCGAGCTGATGTAGCCCTCGCGCACGTCATAGGCCACGCGGTAGAACTCGTTCTCGATCACCCCGCCCAGGTCCAGCCCGACCGGCTCGGGCGCCTGGGTCTGCCCCGGCACGACGTCGATGCGCGCGTAGGCGTAGCCGGGCAGGTCGGGGACGACCGCGTGCACGTGCCGCCCGATCGGCCGGGTCGGCCAGTCCTCCGGGTGCACGAACTCCTCGTGGTGCGGGAGCGTCTCCCCCGTCCGCGAGTCCACCAGCGCGATCGGCACGTCGATGCCCACCACGTCCCTCGGCAGGAACGCGCGGACGACGTCGGTCCGCGCCCATGTGCCCGGGTTGAAGACGGCGAACGAGGCCAGCGCGCCGCCCACCTCGCCCGCCTCCGACAGCGCGGCGGCGAACCTGCGGGTCGCGGCGTGCAGCAGGTCGGCCGCGTCGTCCTGGGCGTCGTAGGCGCCGGACGACTTGCGCGTCCACTGCAGGCCGCCCGAGTCGCCCGCCTCCTCGGCGTCCTCCCACGGGTTGGCCGCGCCCCAGGTGTGCTCGTTGAACAGGGCGACCTTGTCGTAGGCCGCGTCGACCTGCTCGGTGGCGTCCACCCCGGCCAGCGTGTGCAGGGTCTCGGCGACCCGCAGCGCCGACTGCGCCCTGCGCACGTAGCCGAGCGGACGCGCGCCCGAGCCGAGCCCGTCGGCCCACCAGTCGGTCCAGTCGCCCTCGTGCACGGCCAGCCGGTCGTGGTAGCGCTCCTCGACGTGCTCGAAGAAGTCGCTGTTGACGGCCGAGCGTAGGCGCGGGTAGGCCCACCGCTCGCTCCACCGGCGCGCGATCGTGGCGGGCACGATCGAGGGGCCCGCGTTGTCGGCGTGCGCGCCCTGCACCCTCAGGTGCAGCACGTCCAGCTCGTACGGCTCCTTGGGCGCGTCGGGCCCCTGCCACCCGAAGGTCCCGGGCCCGTACGGGTACCCCCGCGTGGCCAGGGCGGACAGGTAACGCGGCAGCAGGTCGTCGGCCAGCTCGTACGAGTCGGTCAGGCCGACCGTGTTGCCCTCCATGTACGCCATGCCGTGCGGCGTGTCGGTGAACCAGACGATGACCTCGTTCCCGCTCGGCGCCCGCCAGCGGAACGGCCTGGTCAGCTTGTCACCGCCGTGCAGGTAGGGCACCGAGCGCCCGGCCCAGTTGTGCGCCGCGGCCAGGTAGCGCACGCCGGCCGCGTTGAGCGCGTCCACCAGGCCGACGACCGCGCCGGGCACGTCGGTGTGCATGGCGGACCTGGTGGCGAATCCGTACCGCTCCTTGAGCTGGGCGGTGAAGCGGAGCTGCCGGTACAGCTCCTCGGTCGAGCACGCCTCCGTGTGGAGCTGGAACGGCAGCGCGGTCACCTCGATCACGCCCTCGCGGGCCTTTTCCGCGAAGGACGCCACCATGTCGGCGGGCCGCGCGTCCAGCCACTTCAGCGCGGGCATCGACGACTCGACCGTCCACCGGAACTTGGCGTCGTCCGGCCAGGACGCGGTCTCCTCGGCCAGCCGCAGCGCCGCGTCGAGGTAGTCGAGGTGGTGGCGGAGCACGGTGCCCTGCGGGTCGGTGTAGCCGATGTCCAGGTGCGAGTGGTGCACGACGAACACGCTCCACTTGCGCTGCGGGGTCACCGTGACCTGCGCGGTGCCGACCACCCCGGCGTCGTCGCGGCTCTCCAGCGTGAACGCGCGCGGCGCGTGCACCTCGGGCACCAGCAGCGTCACGTCGCTGCCCGACGCGCTGTCCACGCCCACCAGCACATGGGTCAGCGGCTCGGTGCTCGACACCCTGACCGCCTGGCGGCCGTCGTGGGTGAACAGCGGCAGCACCGCGACCCGTACCTCCAGCCCGCGCACGCTGATCACCGGTGTCGAGGTGTCGTCCCGCAGCGCCTGCCTGATCCCGTCGTAGTCGGGACTGCCCAGGCTCCGCTGGAGCAACCGGCTCGTCATCAAACACTCCCTAGAGACAGGCCCCTGGCGAAGAGGCGCTGGGTGGCCAGGAACAGCACGACGGTCGGCAGCGAGACGACGAGACCCGCGGCCAGTCCGACGGGCACGGGCGTCCCGGCGTACACGTCGGTCATCAGGCCGGCGATGGCGGTCATCACCGGCCGCACGTCCTCGGTCTGGCTCAGGGTCAGGCCGAAGACGAGGTCGTTCCAGACGAAGGTGAACTCCAGGATGAACACCGCCGTCAGCGCGCTGAGCGAGATCGGCAGGTAGATACCCCAGAAGATGCGCCAGGTGGAGGCCCCGTCCATCCTGGCCGCCTCGAAGATCGAGAATGCCACGCCGGTGTAGAAGTTGCGCAGCACGAACGCGGCCAACGGCACGCTGATCGCCGTGTAGATGAGGATCATGCCGAGGCGGCTGTCGTACAGGCCGGCGTCGCTGTAGCCCACGAAGAGCGGCACGAGCAGCATCTGCGACGGGAAGACCGTGCCGCCGAAGATCAGGATGAACCAGAAGAAGCCGTGGCGGAGTCGGAGCACCACGATCGTGTACCCGGCCAGCGCCCCGATGATCACTCCGAGCAGGGGCGAGACGACGGCGTACAGCGCGGTGCTGGCCAGGCTCTGCGTCAGGTTGGCGCCCTCCAGGGCCCGCCCGAAGTTCTCGAACAGCGAGAAGTCGAGCGAGGGCACCCACGCGCGGCCCGGATCGTACGAGCCGGCCGGCCGCGAGGCGTTCACGAACAGCAGGTACGTCGGCCCGAGCCAGAGCAGCCCGAGCACGACGAGGACGGCACGCCGGATCACGAGGCCACCTGCCGCTTGAGATAGAGGTAGGACGCCAGACCGGTGACGACGGTCAGCATCACCGCCACGGCCGAGCCGTAGCCGTAGTCGCTGGCCACGAACGTCTCCTTGTACATGGTCACCGCAAGCGTCTCGGAGTTGCGCCCCGGGCCGCCCTGCGTCAGCACCCACACGATGTCGAACGTCTTCAGGCTGGCCACCAGCGCGAGCCCGACCACGACCGCCGTCAGCGGCCTCATGAGCGGCCAGATGACGAGCCTGAACAGCTGCCAGCCGCCGGCCCCGTCCAGCCGGGCGGCCTCGATCGGCTCCCTCGGGATGGACTGCAGCCCCACCACGAAGAGCAGCATGTTGACGCCGAGCTGCTGCCACGTCCAGACCATAAGCATCGCGAACGTGTTGGTCGGCGCGTCCTGCAGGAACGCGGTGTCCACGCCGAGCAGCTTGTTGGCGATGCCGTCGTGCGACAGGATCGGGCTCCACACCATGGCGAGGCCCGCACCGCTCAGCGCGTACGGCAGCAGGAACGGCACCCGGAACCACACGCCGCCCTTGATGTCGTACGACAGCACCGCCACCAGCAGGCCGAGCCCGACGGGCAGCACCATGGTGCCGATGACCCAGATCAGCGTGTTGCGGATCGAGGTGATCAGTGCCGGGTCCTCTAACAGCTTGCCGAAGTTGTGCCCGCCGAGCCACTGGGCCGGCTCGAGGCCGTCGTAGCGGGTGAAGCTGAGGTAGGCCGTCCACAGGAACGGCGCGTAGAGCAGGCCCGCGACCAGAAGCACCGCGGGCGCCACGTATCCGTATCCGAAGCGCCCGAGTATGACCACGCCCCGCGGGGCAACTCGGCGCCTAGATCCGCTCACTGATGCGCACTCCAGTACTCATCAGCGGCCTTCTGGATGGTGTCCAGGACCTCCTTGTAGCTGCCCGGCTCGGTCACGAACTTGCCGAACCCGTCCAGCGCGGCCGTCAGGATCGGCGGCGGCGTGGCCTCGAAGTACCGGTTGACCAGGCGGTACTGCCCGCTGCCCGCGTCCTTCGTGACGGTGCCGAGCGCCTTGTCCGCGATGCTCACCTTGGGGTTGGCGCTCACGTCGCCCCTGCTGGTCGCCCACTTCTCCTGCGCCTGCGGCGTGGTCCACCACTTGAGGTACTTCTGGTTGGCGGCGGGGTCGGCCCCCTTGGCCAGCGAGCAGAGCGGGCCGCTCTCGAAGATCATCGAGGTCTTCGGCAGCGAGGGGTTGACGTTGGGGATGACGAAGAAGTCGTAGTCCTCGCCGGGCTTGAGGCTGCGCTGGGTCATGCTGGTGTTGAACCAGGTGCCGAAGGAGACCATCGCGGCCTTGCCGTTCTTCAGCACGTCACCAGGATCCGTTTTGTCGCCCGGATTGATGAAATATCCGGCGTCAATGAGCGTCTTCCACTTCTCCATCACCTGGACCACGCCCGGGTCGGTGTACTTCGCCTTGCCGGTGGACAGGCGGTCGTACAGGTCGGGGTCGGTGCCGGCCATGAGCTGCTCGAACCAGACGAAGGAGAACAGCACGCTGGTGTGGTAGAAGGCCTTGACGCCGTTCTTCTTCAGCGTGTCGGCCACCTTGATCAGGTCGTCCCACGTCTTCGGCGCCTCGAGGCCGTACTTGTTGAAGATCTTCTTGTTGTAGAACATGCCCCAGTACGCGACGTTCATCGGCACGCAGTACTGCTTGCCGCCGATCGTGTAGTACGGCAGGAGGTCCTTCGACAGGTCGCCGGCCTGGATCGCCTGCTGCCAGACGTCCGTGGTCTCGGCCACCTGCTTCTGCTTGACGATCTCCTCCAGCATCCCCCCGGTCTGCCAGGTGAACAGGTCAGGCTTGACGTTCGTGCGGAACGACGCCTTGATGAACGCCTGGTACTGGGCCGAGTCCGTGTATCCCGTCGGCTTCATGCCCAGGCCGATGCTCTGCTTGGACAGGGCGCCCATCTCGTCGAAGTACTTCGTCCAGGCGCCCTTGTCGTTGTACAGGGTCAGCTCGGTCTTCTTCTGCGTCTGCGCGCCGTTTCCACCGCAGGCGGTCAGGACGAGCGCCGCCACGCCGAGCGTGACCACACGTGACCGGAACATGGACCGGCCTCCTTGTTTTTCATCAGGGGGATTGCAACCTGTGCTCTACTACGGTCTTCACGTCCACCAGGTGGGCCCGCATACGCTCCTCGGCCCGCGCCGCGTCGCGTGCTTCGATGACCTCCAGGATCGCCAGGTGCTCCTCATAGTCGCGGCGCCGGTCGTCGAAGATCTGCAGGATCTCCCGCTGCTCGGGTCCGTGGACGGTGAGCAGCGAGTCGACGACCTCGTGCAGCACGCTATTGCCCGCCAGCCGGGCAGTCGCCCGGTGGAAGGACATGTTGGCGTCGTGCAGGAGGGCGTCGTCGCCGCGCAGGTGCCTGCCCGCCTGGTCGAGCACCCGCTTGAGCGCCGCCAGTTCCTCGGGGTCCGCGTGCTCGGCAGCCATCGCGGCCAGCGGCGGCTCGATCACGATGCGCGCGCCGAGCAGCTCCAGGAGCTGGTTGGCGTGCAGCTCGCGCACGTTGGGGTTGGGCAGGACCACCCGCTCGATGTCGGCCCCGACGTAGATGCCTGAGCCGTGCCGCATCTCGATGGCCCCGGTGGCCTCGAGTCTGCGTAGCGCCTCGCGTAGCGTCGGGGTGGTGACGGCGAAGCGCTGGGAGAGCTCCCTGGTCGAGGGCAGCCTGTCGCCTGGCCGGTGCCCGCCCGTACGGATGAGCTCCAGCATGCGCTCGGTCAGAGCGTCGGACAGCGTCGGCCGCGTTACCTCGGACATATCAAGTGATCTAATCACTTTCCGGCGTTGGCGTCTATGATTTCGTCATGAAGCGTGCGGTGGCGCGGATCGCGACCGTCTTGGCGGTCTTGGCGGCGGTCGGGGTGGGCGGCGCGGGTTGGTACTACTCCGGCCTCGTCATCGACCCCTCGCACGGGGGATCGTACCCCCTGGAGGTGCTGGCCTTCGACGGCTCGAAGGTCACCCTGAAGGGCGGCTCCGACACCGCGGCGCCCGGCACGTACGGGCTGACCTGGCCCGGCGGCAACGCGACGCTGGGGCCGGTGGTCTCCGCCTCCGGCTCCACGGTCGTCAGACAGGTGACCCGCGTGCGGCGGGGCACGCTCGCACCCGGGGTCCACGCGTACTTCGACCGGTGGATCTGGGGCCACGAGGACCCGCGCTCGGCGCTCGGCCTGCCGTACGAGACGGTGTCGATCCGCGGCGAGTTAGGCGACTTCCCCGCGTGGCGCCTGCCGGGCACCGCGAAGACCTGGGTGATCGCCGTGCACGGCCGCAACGCGAACCCCTCCGAGGCCCTGCGCTTCCTCCCGGTCTTCCACTCGCTGGGGATGCCGGTGCTCGCGATCAGCTACCGCAACGACGAGGGGGTGCCGGCCAGCGACGACGGCAAGTTCCACCTCGGCGCCACCGAGTGGCGGGAGGTGGCCGCGGCCATCTCCCACGCCCGTGGCCAGGGGGCGACCGGGGTGGTGCTGTACGGGTTCTCGATGGGCGGGGGCATCGTGCCGATGGCGGCCCGCGAGTTACCCGGCGAGCCGATCAAGGGCCTGATCCTGGACAGCCCGGTCATGGACTGGAACGCGCCCATCGACCTCGGGGCACGACAGCAGGGTGTGCCGCTCTGGCTTGCCACGGTGGGCAAGTTCACGGTGGAGCGGCGTACCGGGATCTCGCTCGACGACCTCGACCACGTGCGGCACGCGCAGGAGTTCAAGCAGCCGATCCTGCTGTTCGTGGACGACGACGACGCCAGCGTGCCCATCGAGCCCTCGCTGCGGTTCGCGCGGCTCAGGCCGGACCTGGTGACGCTCGTACGCACCCGCGGCGGCGGCCACGTGGGCTCGTGGAACGTCGACCAGGCACGCTACGAGCAGGCGCTGCGGGCCTTCGTCACCGCTTCAGCAGGTTCGTCATGATCGCGATCTGCCCCTCGCGCGAGTCCCGCACCTGGCCGGCCCACTTCTGAACGGCCGGGTTCGCCCCGCCCGCCACCTCGGCGGCGGCCATCCGCACCGCGTCGCCCTGGTGTGCGACGAGCAGGCTGAGCAGGTCGTACTCGAAGTTCTTCGACTTCTTCAGCGCCTGGACGCGCTTGACGTCGGTCTCCGGCATACCGCCGTGGTGCTCGTGCGCGCCGGAAGGGGGCGTGCGCGGCTGCTCCCAGGAGTGCAGCCAGCGCAGCATCATCTCGACCTCGTCCTGCTGCGTGCTCGCGATGGCCGCGGTCAGCGTCTTGAGCTCCGGCGTGGCGGCACGGGCGGCGCCCAGCTTGGCGATCTCGATGCCCTGCCGGTGATGCGGGACCATCATCTGCACGAACATCACGTCTTCGGCGTTGACCGGGACATCCTGGGACCTGGCCGGGGCGCAGGCGGCGATCAGCAGGAGGGCCGCCACCAAGGCGGGCGATGCGCGCACCGGCTCATCCCCTTATTTATAAGAAACCTTCCTAAGAGTTCTACTCGATTTACTGACGGAGGTAAACGTCAGTCGGAGATCAGGCCAGAGATCGATCAGGGCAGCGTTGTCCCTTACCCACTGCTACACCTGTAGCCGTCGGCATCCCAGCAGTCGTCGGCCACCGAGGCCAAGATGACCACGTCACTGGCTCCCTCGATGTCCACGTCGACGACTCGCTCCCCGAGCTTCTTGCTCAGGTCGTACGCCTCGCACCACTCGGCGCAGTCCCGGCTGCGCTCGGAGGCTGGGCCACTGCTCCACCCCGCCTTCACGAAGGCGGCCACGACGTCCTTCGGCTTCACATTCTCAATGTGGATATATACGAACGAACCATACGTAGAGGAATCGCAGTCGTTCCGGTCCTCCATGGACCCGACCAGTCCCGCCCGGGAAAGAACGGGGCTCAGGACCTCTCGGACAAGGGCGTTCTCATAATCCGCCCGTTTCTTACACAGGTGCCCACCGGCGGCCATGTCCAAGAGCCCGCAGCCCGAGGGAAAGACAGTGCCGAGCACGATGAGAACCAAGATCAGCCAGAGGGAGGCAGGTCTTCGGCTGTGTGGGGAGGCAGCTTCGATCATTACGGGTCCGGGTCTTCTCTGAGCCAATGAACTCTCACCTGGTAAGGATCGCGGGCCGGCGCCGCCAGTGGAGTCGGTTTCACAAGGGGATAGGGCGGTGACGGAGAGCAGTGTCGACGATCTCCTCTGGGGTGGCGTCTCGCAACTTTTCCGGTGGCCAGAAGATCAGGTCGCTGACCTCCGGGTGCGGCACGTTGGCTTCGAGCAGCGCCAAGTAATAATCGCTCTCCGGGTCGGCCGCCACGATCCGACGCACGATTTCTGCCAGTTCTGCCCGGGTGGTGTCCGGGACCTTCGCCGGGACTGGGCGGGCAGCGTTCCTGGCGATGCCCTCCAGAGCTTCCGACTCCCAGTACGCGGCGAAATGCCGAGGCTCGTAGCGGGCGGGGCTTGTCATGATGTCGCCTAGCCGCACCTGTACCCGCGGTCATCCCAGCAGGAGTCGGCCGCCGTCACGTTGACCCACAAGCCACCTCGTTGGCTTTCCGAAGATGTGTCCGCGATCACTTCGAACGCGATCCCGACGAGCCGCTGGTTCACCCGGTTGACAAGCTGGAATTCGGTGCAGCCTGGAGTACATGCCTGTACGGCAGGCGACCATCCTGCCTCGACGAACGCTTTCCACAGTTCATCACGTCGTAGTTCCGGGCTCACCAGAACTGCCAGCGAAGCGCCGTTGTTGGCCGAGTCGCATCCGTTCCATGCGGCAACACTCGCACGCTTGTCAGATGGCAAAACAGCGCTGACCGCTTTCAAATACAGGTCGTTCTCCCGTTTCGCCCGGTCCAGGCATATCTGGCCGCCCCCGTACATGCCCTCGTAGCCAGGTGTGCAGCCGATCAGACTGCAAGCCAACACTGCCAAGGCGCTCACCTTGCACAGCGTCCCAGATGGCCGAAACGAACGACGTAACCCCATAGGCCAAGTAGATCATTACCGAGGAGGCGAGCAAACCACCCGACATCCACGCTCGTGGTGCACTCAAAGATCAAGCTAGCTCGATCACATCCAGATCCAGCCGGTCCCGTCCTCCTCGGCGGCGGGTTCGCCGCCCACCGCGATCATCCGTCCTGACCCGGCCGACACACGGCTCATCCCCCTCGAAACAGAAAGTCCTGGTCACGTCTGCTCGTGACCAGGACTGTCAGGTGGTGATCGGTCCGATCAGGAACATGGCCGGTTCAGACGCTTCACGATGTTGAGGCCCGCCTGCTTGGTAGATCCGTTCCATTGCTTCCTGGTTGCGTCCAGGATCCTGTCGCGGAGGACCTTCCAGGGGCCGCGGGGCGAAAGACCGACCTTTCTCAGCTGCCTGCGCACCTGTCGCCGGCTCTGATCTTCAGTGCTTAGTCATTTGGAGCGGCGCAAGGTGAGCGACTGGAACCGGAGCTCGTCTGAACCCACAGCGTGGAAGTCGACAATCTGGAAGCTTCTGCGTGCGTACTCCTGGAGTTCCTCATCGCTCCGGAAGGAGAAGAACCGGGGAGGCTGGTGGTCGTCTCCCTCGAACAGGCCTTCACCAGTCAGGTTGCCGCCGCCATACACGCCGAGGAAGAACAGGCCGCCGGGGCGCAACAGCCGGTGGATCTCAGCTAGCACCGCAGGGAGATCACTGTTGGGCACGTGCAGGAGGCAGTTGAGGGCATAGACCGCGTCAAACGAGGCGGGCGCGAAGTCAAGACTCAGGAAGTCCATGACACGGGCGTCAAGGCCCTTCTCCCGGCACAGTGCGACCATGGCGGGAGACAGGTCGACGGCCACCACTTCCATGCCGTTCTCCTGGAAGTACGCGCTGTCCTGGCCGGTGCCGGCACCGATCTCCAGCAGGCGCTTGTACTCATGGCGCTGTAGACGGCTCAGGAATCCTTCCCGCTCTGCCAGCTTCCACGCCGTCTTGCCGCTCCCATCACGCCGCTCAGCACTGCCGTCGTAGGCCGCTCGCAGCGAGCCGAGCACGTCGTTGTAGCGAACATTCATCGCGCCATGATGGACCACGAAAGATCTCCCGCAACAGGTCGATACGGGAGCGACAGTCACACAGAAGCCCCCTGAGTGATCTCAGGGGGCTTCTGAACTGGAGCCGCCTTCGGGATTCGAACCCGAGACCCCTTCATTACGAGTGAAGTGCTCTGGCCGACTGAGCTAAGGCGGCGGGCTCTGCAGCTTCGAAGAGTCTACAGGAGCCCAAGGGGTTCTCGCTCCCATCGATCTACCGTCCCCGGGCGGCGGTCTCGTACGGGTATTCACCGGTCCGCTGCGCCGTAGTACCGTGACCGTACTGTCCGGGCACGCGTACGTCCGGTTGCTCGGGGTTTCTCCAAGAGAAGACAGATCGCCGAAAGACTCTGTGACGGGTTTCTCCCAAGATCAGACGGAGGATGTCTTGCCCCGTATCGTGGTCGCTCCGGACGGCAGAAGGCTGGCGGTCGAGGAGCGGGGAAAGCCCGGCGGCACCCCGATCTTCCTCCTGCACGGCACTCCCGGCAGCAGGCTCGGCCCGTCTCCCCGCGCGCAGGTGCTCTACCGGCTGGGTGTCCGGCTGATCACCTTTGACCGGCCGGGATACGGGCTGTCGGACAGGATGCCGAGCAGGACGGTGGCCAGCATCGCCGCGGATGTGGCGGCGATCGCGGACGCGCTCGAGATCGACAGGTTCGCCGTCGTGGGGCGTTCGGGCGGCGCGCCGCACGCGCTCGCCTGCGCCGCGCTGCTTCCCGAGCGCACGAGGCGAGCGGCCGCGCTGGTCAGCCTCGCCCCGCACAGCGCCGAGGGGCTCGACTGGTTCGCGGGCATGGCGGAGTCGAACGTGCTCGAATACCTGGTCGCACGGACGGGTCCGCATCTCGCGGCCACCCGCCTGACCTCGCTCGCGAACCAGATCCGGGCGGATCCCGAGAGCAAGGTGCTGTCCATCGGCCAGGAGGGCGGTCGCGCCGACCGCCGGATCGTCTCCGACCACGGCCTGCGCCGGATGATGGTCCGCAACTTCACCGAGGCCCTGCGCCACTCGGCGGACGGGTGGGTGGACGACGTGCTGGCGTTCAGCTCGGATTGGGGGTTCGATCCGGCCGTCATCCGGGTGCCCACCCTGGTGTGGCACGGCGAGAACGACGTGTTCGCCCCGGTGGGGCACGCCCGCTGGCTGGGGCGGCGCATCCCGAACGCGACGGTCTGCATCCAGCGCGGGCTGGCGCATCTCGACGCCCTGAGCGTCCTGCCCAGGGTGCTGCCCTGGCTCACCCGCGAACTCGTCGAACCGGCAGGCTGAGCGTCAGGTCGGCTGCGGTTCGAGGTCCCTGTTGACGCGCCGCCATTTCTGCAGGGCCTCGGTGCACGGATGCGTTTCGCCCAGCTTGACGGTCACCGCGGTGAGGGTCCTTCTGCGTAGTTCGTCCGCCTCCTTGTCCCTGCCGAGCGAACGCAGGGTGATCGACAGGTTGGCCTGGCAGGCCAGCACATCGGGATGATCATTGCCCAGCGTGGCGATGAGACCGACCAGCGTGCGCTGCTCCATGCGCTCGGCCGTCTCCAGCTCTGCCTGGTCCGCGGCGCAGTTCGCCACGTTGATCGAGCACGTCAGCGTGAACGGGTGCGTGTCACCGAGGTGGCGGCGCAGCGCGGCGAGACTGCGCTCCCCCATGCCACGGGCCTCGTCGAGGGCTCCGAGTCCGCGCAGGTACGAGCAGAGGTTGTTGGCCGCGGCGGACGTGAACGGGTGCTCAGGACCGAGCAGCTCGCTGTAGTCCTTCATCACGTTGCGCGCCATGTCCCTGGCCCCCGCCTTGTCTCCCGCGGAGGACATGCAGCAGGCGAGCTCCAGCGCGGCGGCCTTGGCCTCGGGATCGGACGGATAGAGCCGGATGTAACGGCTGTAAACGTCCCGGGCGTGCTCCGCCGCCTCCTTGCGCTGCCCGGCCCTGCGCAGCGACACGGCGAGGCTCTTCGTGGCTCGCAGCGCGATGGGGTAGTCGTCGAAATTCAGGTCCGCGTAATGCTGCAGCGTCTGCCGCAGCAGAGCGATCGAGGCCTCGAAATCTCCCGCCTCCCGCATGTCCCTGGCGAAGTTCTGGGCCGAGTTGAGCGTGTTGGGGTTCATCGGCCCCAGTGCCTGGAGCATGCGCTGGTAGATGTCGCCGTCGAGTTCCTTAGCGTTGCGCCAGTCGCCGACGAGACGGTAGGAGACGGCCAGGTTGTTCGCCGACCGCAACGCCCTCGGGTGGTCCTCGCCGTACACCTCCTTCCAACGTTCATAGACGTCCCTGTCCTGTGCCAGCGCCTCGCGGAACTGCCCGAGCGCCCGCAGGTCCGCGGCGATCCCGCTGGCGGTCAGCAGCGTGTGCGGGTGGTCCTCGCCGAACAGCTCGCGCTGGTGGCCCCAGACCCACTGCTCCAGCTCGTACGCCTCCTGCAACATGCCAAGCGAGCGTTGCACGTTGGCGATGTTGGTCAGCAGGTGCAGCCGTTGCTGTTCCAGCTGGCCGAACTTCTGCTCCCAGTAGCCGGACAGGCGCTCGCCGAGTTGCAGGGCGTTGTCGTAGTCGCCACGCTTCCACCAGTACCGCACGCGCTCGGTCAGGAGCTGCTTGGTTTCCTCTTCCACACACGTCTCCGCGTTGGACGGGAGCAGGTGTGGCCAGATGAGGTCGTACTTCTCCCAGTTCTCCGGGTCGTCCACCTCTCCCTGGCGGGGCCGGGCTTCCACCAGGATGCGGTGCACCACGTGGGAGACCTTGTCTCTCTCCTCCTGCGTCATCTGGTCGCGGATCACGGCCTGGACGAGACGGTGGACCTGCAGCGTGTTGCTGCCCTGATCGGTTTTGGCCAGGGCGAACCTGCTGATCTCCCTGATGACCCGGCCGAGCACAAGCTTCTCCCCCTGGAGCGACTTGTCGAACGGCACGAGCACTTTCATCGTCTCTTTGCTGTAGAGCAGCGACAGCGAGATGGGGTCGGGCGAGAAGAAGGCGCACAGCTGCAGCAGCCGCTCGGCGGCGGGTGAACGCTCCTTGAGCTGGCTCAACGAGACGTTCCACGTGGCCGCCACCGGGCTGGGGTAGTCGGCGGCCTGGTTCGCCGACAGCACGACGGCCGCCTGGCTCTGCAGCAGCTCGACGTAGTCGGAGGCCGGCTGGCCGGTCTCTCTCAGCCACGCCGCGGCCTGCGCGATGGCGAGCGGCAGGTAGCCCAGCGCCTCCGCCACCCGCAGGGCGTCTTCGGGGTTGAGGCCGGGCACCGTCCGCATCAGGTGCTCCAGGCCCTCCTCCCGGCTGAACACGTCGACTTCGAGCGGCTTGGCGATGCTGACCCAGGTCGGATTGCGTGAGGTGACGATGATGTGCCCGGAGCCCCCGGGCATGTACCTCCGCAGGTCCTCCGGCTCACCGGCATTGTCGAAGATCAGCAGCCAGCGCTTGTAGGGCTCACCTCGGCGCAGCGTCTCGCGAACCGCTTCGGCCGCCTCCACGATGCTGTCGCTGACGGGCAGGTGGAGCCGCCGGGCGAGTTCGGCCAGGGCAGGATTGATCAGATCCGGTTGTTCCGCCGCGATCCACCACACCACGTCGTAGTCGGCCTGGAAGCGGTAGGCGTACTCCAGCGCCACCTGTGTCTTGCCGACGCCGCCGAGCCCGTACAGCGCCTGCGGGAGCACCACCGCCTGGTTGCCGCCGACGAGTTGGTCGCGCAGGGTTTCCAGCGCCTTGTCCCGCCCCGTGAAGGCGGCGTTCCGCGGTGGGACGTTCCAGATGGCCGGCACCGTGCCGGGGAAACGGGCGCTCAGCACGGCCGGGTCGTTGACGACGGCGGTGGGCTTGCCGACCGCGCGCAGGATCGCCTCGGCGGCCTGCGAGGAGGAGAGCCTGAAGAGATCGACGGTCGGCTGCTCCGAGAAGGGCGGGTCGAGCCGCAGGTCACCCGAGACCCGCAGCATCGTCAGCCGGGGCGCCAGGTTCAGCCCGTCCTCGGTGGCCGTCGCCCAGGCCGCGGCCTGGAAATCCTGCAGGTAGGCCGCGGACACCACGGCCACGACGCCGTCCGCGGACGTGGCGCCGTTGCCGTCCCCGACCGCCGACAACGCCTGCGGGATGACCCGGAAGTTGGCCTGGCGGAGCACGATCGCGATCCAGTCGGCCCACATGCGGTCTTCCGGCGCGTAGCTGAGCAGGATCTCCTCGTGCAGAGCGGGCTCTCTTCGCGTGAACGACTCCAGCCAGCGCAGCCGTACCGGCTCCTCCATCGGCACGAGCCCGGTGACCTGGCCTCGCGTGATCATCTCCGTCAGCCGCTCGAAGGACGCGAGCAGCGATCCGGGTGACTGCGGGGCGTCGCCGAAGACGGCCAGGGTCTCCTCGAAGGCGTAGAAGCGCTTGTACGGCACCTCCACCGCGCCCCAGTAGCGCTCTCGGTCCTCGGCGGACATGTCCGTGAGGAAGCTTTCGAACCGGGAACGCGCGTACGCCCGGCCGGCATCCGCCTTCTTCTTCTCGCCGTCGTCCACCCGCATCGGAACAGGCAGGATCCTGCGGTGACGGTCATGACGCCCGCTGATGGCCCCCGCGACCCTTGCCGCCCCGTCGATGCCCTGATCGCTCATGGTGAAGCAGTCGACGACGATGTCCGGCATGTCGATCGTGCAGATGTCAGCGATGTCGCTCAGGCCCGTTCTGCTGTCGATCAGGCAGTAGTCGTAGTTGCGCTTGATGTCGGCTCGCAGGGCCTCCAGGAAGCTGCCGCCGGCCAGCCTCTCGTAGAAGGTGTCCCAGTCGAAGGCGGACACCAGCGAGGAGTAGTCGCGGTTCTGCTGTCCGGCGGAGAGGAAGTCCAGGGTGCCCTGCTGCGGGAACCGCCACTCCAGCGACACCGCGTGCGGCACCACCTTGGCGTACTCGAGATGCCAGTCGGCGTCGTGCTCGCGCGAGCTCGCGGCCTCCCACCGGTATTCGTTGACGATGTCGATCACGCCGGTGGTCGCGCTCATCACGCTGTCGTCGAGGAACGGACGGAAGAAGCGATGCAGCCCGGGCGACTCCAGATCCCAGTCCATGGCCAGCACGCGCAGGCCGTTGCTGGCCAGCAGCCAGGCGACGTTGGCCACCGCCATCGTCCGCCCGGTCCCGCCCTTGTAGGAGTAGAACGTGACGATCCGGCCTTCACTTTCGTCCTTGGGCATCGCCATCTCCTGGCTCTATCAGTCTCGGTCTCTTGCCCGAAGGCGGCGAGTTCACCTGGGCCGTCTGCAGGAAGCGCTCGGACGCGCGCGCCAGCATCTTGGGCATCTTCTGCCGCAGGTCGTCGAGGGACTGCACATCGTGGGCGGCGGGCCCGCCGCAGTCGCCCGGGATGACCATGCCCAGCGAACGGCGCAGCTGGGGCTCGGCCCTGCTGGTCTGCACGTCCGCGTCGTTCCACGGCACCATGACGGGGTACCAGCGCCTGCCCGAGCTGCCGAACTTGCTGAGCGTGTCCCGCATGTCAGGGACCTGCGTGGCCCACGGATCCACCAGCACCATTCCAGGAGCGTCAGGCTCCTGTTGCTCGCCGTCGGACATGTCGAGCGGGGCCACCTCGGTGTCGCTCCCGCGCATTCGCGCGAAATCGGCCAGCTCGGATACGAGCGGCCGGTGGTTGCCCTCGTGACGGTACGGGCTCCATTCGTGCGGCATTTGACCGTAGTAGTACGGGGTACGGCCCTCGGGGAGGTGATCTATATCGGGCGCCACCACCGTCACCTTGATGGTGCGCGGAAGCTTGTAGCCGACGAAGGCATTGGGAAGTGCCGTGTAGTCGGGAACGTCCCTCGCCTCCAGCAACGGGGACGACTCGGCGACTTCTTTGATGCGCCTGGCGAGCTGGAGTATGACCCGCTCGCGTGCCGCGCGCCTCGATGACACCTTGATGATGCCGTACAGGCCGCCTTGGAGATCGTGCGAGCGCATGCCGTTTTCGTGAAATTGGATCTTAGTCGCGCACTCGGGCATGCTCGACGATTCGATGGCCGTCCACACGATGGGGATGATCACCGGTGGGGGTTCGGCTGTGTGGGCGGCCATTCGCATCTGGATGGCCGCCCATTCCTTGCCGCAGTGCTCGCTGGAGAAGTAGCGAGGCGAGTACAGGGGAACGAACACCCGGCACGTGGCCAGGGCCCGGGAGACCTCGGGGGACCACTGCTCGCCCAGGCGCAGCCTGCGGTCCATGAAGCCCGCGTGCGCGGCCTTCTCCAACCCGGTGATCTGGAGAAGGTCAGTGCATAACTCGAGAAACAGCCGGTGCACCCATCTGTCCGGGTCACCGCCACCCATGTTGCCGTCGTCGGGCGCATGCGCATAACTAAGGAAAAAATATGGTACTTGCCCGATCCCCCCGGAAGGCGACATTCTTGACATCAACCTCCCTCACTGCGGAACGATTCACTATACACTCGGGCAGCTTCGGAGAAAGCTCCTATCTCGCGCGATTCATCTGACTGGCCTACCCCGCGTGGGGGACGTAATCCGGGCTGTCTACCGAATGGGACATCAAGCACGTGCCCTTACCAGGCACGCCCACCTGTCACACATTCGGGCTTTTCAAAATCGTTCGCAGTCACGGCACATATCACCGTGTGGAGAATAGACCGGGAGCCTTTAGCCGGTTACGACCACGGGGTTTCCTCGCCCGCCTGCCATGCCGCCACCGTCTCTCGCATCCGGGCGACGAACCTCTCACCCAGCGGAGTCAGCGCCTGGCTGCCGGCCAGCGTGCCGGCGGCCGCGAGGGTGTGCCCACACCAGCGGGCGAACTCTTCCTCCGCCTTGACCTGCGCCGCACCTCGTACGACGGTTCGCCGCGTCCGCCAGAAATCGGTCACCCCGATGTGTGCGTACGTCCCCTGCAACAACCCCTCCAGCGGCCTCGGATCCTCCCGCCAGGGTGCGTGGTAGAGCCGGGTGTCGCTCTTGTCGAACAGGTCGAACAGGTCGAGCACGGCGCCCAGCTTGACGTGCTGGAACTCGTGAATGAGCAGCAGGGCGAGCGTCGCGGGATCGGCGGGCAGCGCCGCCGCGACGGCGCCGAAGGCGTGGCGGGCGGTGGAGCTCACGTCGCGCCCGGTGGGCGCGGGGGCCAGCGGCGTCAGCGTGGTGAGCCCGCCTCGCAGCCCCTGGGCGTACTGCGGGTATTCCTTCTCGATGAGGAACCACGCCGCCTCGAACGAGTGCCGCCAGGCGCTCAAGGCGCTCGCGTCCAGCCGGTCGGCGGCCGGCCACTGGTGGCAGTCACGATGGGGATCGGCGTCCTCCAGCACGAGCGAGAAGTCGCCACAGCTCACCGTACGAATCGGACGCCACTCCGGGCCGGCCCCGTGCCTCGGGGTTCCGGCGATCCCGATTTCGCCGGCCTGCGCGACGAGCGTCACCGTGTCCCCGCCGACGCCGTGCAGCGTGCCCACGGTCGGCAGGTGGACGGCGCCGTGGACGGCGGCCACCCGCAGTGTCACATCCTGGCCCGCACGGATCATCGCCGCCGCCGCGATGTTCGCCAGGTACGTGGCCTCGCCCGCACCCTGCAGGCACTCGACCGCCCACACCCGGACATACGGATGCGCCAGCACCGCTTCCAGCGCTTCGCGGTGGTGCCGGTCGAGCCTGCTGAACAGATCCCACACCTCATCGGCGGCACGCGGGCGCAGCGCGGCGATCAGCGCTCGGCGCAGGCTGAGCTGCGCGTCCGCCAACCGCTCTATGTCGGCCGCGCTGCCGAAGCCGGTCGCGAGCGAGTCCAGGCCGGCGTAGGGGATCTTGTGTGCGGGCATCTCGGTCTCGTCCCGGATGTGAGAGATCAGCTTGACGAGGTCCGCGCAGTAGACGCTGGGATTGTCGAACGACCCCGCGCGGAACCTGTGCGTGTAGAGCCCGCCCCCGCAACTCGTGACGATGGGGCATTCCCGGCAGGTGGCCGACAGCTTCTCCAGCCCGCCCTGCCTGGCGAGGACGCCGGGATGCGTGGCGACCTCGTCCAGCGCGTGCTGGAAGACGTCGTGGCCGGTCGCCGGGGCGCCGTCATATGCGACCTTCAGCGAGTCGACGAGTTCGTACGAGCCGTCGGTGTCGATGACGATCATCGTGCTCGGCTCGAGCCCGACCGCCTCGGACAGACTCGCCTCGCCTCTGGTCGTCCGGATGATCGACTCGAACAGGCGCACGGACATCGGCCGGCCGTCCGCGTTCCAGCGCTCGAAGACGGCGATCAGCCAGTCGGCGTACGCGGTCGGGGACGGCCGCTCAGGGAGGTTGTCCCAGGTGGCGTAGGGCAGTAGGAAGTCGATTTTGGGCGGCTGGAGCTCCCGCAGCGCCTCGTACACCGTGATCGGCTCGTTGGCCACGTCGATCGTGCACAGGAGGCCCGCATAGACCTCAGGCCGCTTCCTGAGCAGCTCCACGGCCCGGAGGACCTGGTCATAACTGCTCCTGCCCGACGCGTACAGGCGATGGCGGTCATTGGCGGCCTTGTCGCCATCCAGCGAGACACCGACCTGGATGCCGTGCTCGGCGAACAGATCGCAGTGGCGCTCATCGAGCAGGATCCCGTTGGTCTGGATGTGGAGGTCGACCTGACAGGCTCCGTCGAGCGCACCACGCAGCTCCCGAGCGATCTCGTCCAGGCGCTCGTGTCCGGCGAGCAACGGCTCGCCGCCGTGCAGCACGACATCGATCTTGTCTACATCGTGCCGCCGCACATGCTCGGCTATCCGCGCGGCGACGCGGCCAACGGTGTGTGCGGATATGACTTTGGGACGGCTACGCCAGCTCTGATCGGCATGCTCATATACGTAACAGTGGTTACAGGCAAGATCGCATCTACTGTGTACTTTCAGTACGAATTGCCGGAAAGGAGTAACCACTCCACTCAGCCATCCCTGTCTAGAAGCTAGACGAAGTTCGAGAAGGCCGCGACCGGCACCGGAGGCGTTGCGGAACGGTCTGGCAGCACGCGGCGCAGATTGCTTTCGAGCATCCGCTCCCCCGGGGCCCCGATATCGCCGAAGGGAACATCGCGCAGATCCTTGACCTCGGAGACCAGCTCCCCGTCCTCAACCGTGATCATTTTCATCCGATCCTGTACGCGCTTCGGGTGCCGACGGGATAAGTGTCATGCCCGCTCGAAGATACTCCCACACGACACGACGTACGGGATCTGGACCGCGAAAACTTTTTGGCCACGCTGTCATCTAGCTCCCGCAACAGGCCGAAGGAATCTTCCTGACTTATACCTGGTCGTGCTGCTAAATCCTGATTTGTTCGCTATGCGGAAGGGGGCTGATCGGCCGATTCCTGCCCTTTGCCGTACATCGTCTCGTGCTGGATACGAGGCGAGCACACCGACGCCGAGGGGCACGCGCAGCGCCTTCCGCCGTCGTCCAGGCGCACCGTCACCGTGTCGGAGGGCACGTTGTGCCCGACCACGGTCCCGTCGCCCTGCGGCGTGCTCACGCGGCTTCCGTTGCGGGGCATCCGGTATCGCGTCTCGACGTACAACGGGTGCTCGTACTTGAGGCAGCACATGAGCCGCCCGCACGCCCCCGCGATCCGCAGCGGATTGACGGGAAGGTCCTGGTCCTTGGCCATCCGCACCGAAACCGGCTCGAAGTCCTTCAGGAACGTGGCGCAGCACAGGTCGCGGCCGCAGGGGCCGATGCCGCCCTGCAGCCGCGCCTCGTCCCTCGGCCCGATCTGCCGCAGCTCGACCCTGGCCCGGAGGTTGCGGGCGAGATCGCGTACCAGGGCACGGAAGTCGACCCGGTGCGGGGCCGAGAAGTAGACCGTGTAGACGTTGTCCTCGTCGAGGTAGTCGATCCCGACGACCTTCATCGGCAGCGTGTGCCGTTTGATCAGCCGCTTGGACACGCTGCGCGCCTCGGCCCTGCGCCGCTTGTTGGCCTCGTCGCGGGCGAGATGCTCCTCGCCCGCGAGGCCCGCGCACACCGGTAGCCCGTCGATGTCCTCGCTCGAGTACTGCGGCGCCCACACGCACTCCGCCACCTCGGGACCCGAGTCGGTCGGGACGAGCACCTTGTCCCCCACCTTCGGGCTGTGCTCGCCGGGGTCGAGGTAGTAGAGCCTCCCGTAGCGGGTGAAGCTCACAGCCATGATCATTCCCATGGGCTCGAGCTCGCCTCCTGACGGCCTAGGGGGTTGTACGGCCTTCCCTGCCACATTACGTGCGCCGCGGGCGGAGAGTGCGGGCGGAGCCGGATCACATGCCTACCGGGCACACCTTGTCGTCCGGCAGGAGCAGCCCAAAGGCGGTGTCCAACACGGCTTTATCGACGTAACACGGGGCGTAGGTGACCTGACTCACCCCCGGCTGCCGCCTCATTTTGCGGACCACCGGGGCCCACTCCGCCTCGGGCATCATCATCACTTTGAACGATTCCGGCATGTCCGTCACCTTGACGGCTTCGACCAGCCTCTTGTTGTCCCGATACGTGCGCCTCAAGTTCTCGTACGCCGCCGCCTGGTCCTCGAAGACGACCTCCTGTACTCCAGGCATGGCCTTGATCGCCTTCTCTATGGCCCGTATCTGGGCGGCCGTCGCTGCCTTTCCTTCCTTGGTGACCTTGAAGTCGTTCTTCCCCCGGGACTCAAGCTCGGCACCACACGCTGGCACGGCGGATCCCTTACTGCAGAGGAACACGCTGATCACCGGCTTCAGTTGCTCGGCCGAGGGAAGAGCCTGCGGCATGACGCTCCGCACGCCGGACATTCCCCGAAGCGCCTTCTCCACCTCCTTCGGGTCGGCCCCCTTCTTGAACCTCAACCTGAACGACGCCGGCAGGTCGGTGAGCTTGACTTCGTCCAGCACCGTCTTGTTGTGCGCGAAAGTGGCTCGGAAATTCGTGTAGGCGGTGGTCTGGTCTGTGTAGAGCACCTCTTTGAGCTGCGGCAACTCCTTCAGCGCCCGCTCGATCGCCGCCCTCTCCGCACGGCTGGCGTCGCGCCCCTGGCACGACGTCTTCTTCGGCGCCGACTTCGTACACAGGAAGACGGCTACCTCCGTGCTCTCGGCGGACCCGGGGTCGGCCGCCACCGCACGATCCTCGTCACCCGGGCCGCTCAGCCACACGGCGGTCGCCGCCCCCGCGAGCACCACGACCGCCGCCGCCACCGTCACGAGCCGGAAGTCCACCCGGAACCGCGTCCGCTGCGGCTCCCGCAACGGCCTGAGCGCGCTGGCGTCGACCGTCGCCCCTGCCTCCACGAGAGCCTCGCGCAGTCTGTCTTCCACACGGCTGGTCATGAATCCTCCCCAAGCACCCGGGCGAGGGCCGCCAGCCCTCGTGCGACCGTGGACCTGACCGTGCTGGCGCCGATCCCCATGGTGTCGGCGATCTCCTGGTCGGACAGGTCGAAGTAGTAGCGCAGCGTCAGCGCCTCGCGCTGCCTGCGCGGCAGTTCACGCAGGGCCAGCAGCACCTCGCGGTGCTCCTCGCCCATGAGCGCGGCGCTCTCCGCCGACCAGACGGGCGGCTCGTACGGCACCGCGCGCCGGAACACCGTAGCCCGCCTGCGCAGCACGGACCGGCACCCGTTGAGCACCGCGGAACGCACGTAGGCCAGCGCCTTGTCGGCATCGCGTAACCGGCCGCGGCCCGCGTGAGTGCGCGCGAACGCCTCCTGCACGACGTCCTCCGCGCTCGCCTGATCGCCGACCATGATCAGAGCCAGCCGGACGAGGCCCACGTGGTGCTCGGCGAAGATCGACGCCACGTCGACCCGCTGCCGCGCCAGGACCTCTTGTTGGGTGAGTAGTTCGACTTCCACGTATCAGAGACGCCTCACAGCCTCATCTGCTGCTCGCGTCACGGGTCCGTTTCGGAGGAGCGTGGATCAGGAACGCAGCGCCAGCATCATCGCCTCGACGGCCATCTGCGGATTGACGTTCGCCGCCAGCCGTTCACGGCACTGCATGATCGCGTCGATCCGCCGCAAGGTCTCCTCCGGCGTGGATGCCTTGGCCAGCTGGTCGAGATCGAAGCGGAGGTCGTCATTGGCCAGCTCGACGCCGGCCCCGAACTGCATGGCCAGCACGTCCCGATAGAACGACACCAGCTCCAGCAGCGCCGAGTCCAGCGAATCGCGCTTGATCCGGGTGGCCCGCGACTTCTGCCGGTCCTCCAGCTCCTTCAAGGCCCCCGCCCCGCCGCGTACCAGCCCCCGGTTGAGCCCCTTCCCTGTGGACCCCTCACCGTAGAGCTTGCGCAGCTCGGCGGTCTCGCTCTCGTTGAGCATGGCCGTGGCCGCGGCGGCCTCCTCCTCCGCCGTCTTCACCAGCCGCTCGGCCGCCGAAACGCACTCCCCCACGCCGGTCAGCGAGCGTGGAATGCTCAGCACCGCCTCACGACGCCGCCTGACGCCCTCGTCGAGCGCCAGCGCCCGCGCCCTGCTGACGTGCCCCTGGGCGGCCCTGGCGGCGAACCTGGCCACCTCCGGCGGCACGCTGTCGCGCGTGGCCAGCACGTGGGCGACGGCCTCCGCGGCTGGGGTGGTCAGGTTGACCACCCGGCAGCGCGATCTGATAGTGATCATCAAGTCGTCCGGCGCCGGCGCGCACAGCAGCCACACCGTACGGGGCGGCGGCTCCTCGATGGCCTTGAGCAGGGCGTTCGCGGCGGACTCCGTGGCCCGGTCGGCGTCCTCGAACAGGATGACCCGCCACCGCCCCTGCGTCGGCGCCCCGGCCGCCCGCAGGATGAGCTCGCGGGTCTGCTTGACGCTGTAGGACAGCCCCTCGGGGCGTACGGACTCCAGGTCGGGATGCGAGCCGATGAACACCTGGTGGCACTGGTCGCAGTGGCCGCAGCCCCCATCGGGGCACAACAGCGCCGCGGCGAAGGCGCGGGCGGCGTGCTCCCTGCCCGAGCCCGGCGGCCCGGTGAACAGCCACGCGTGGGTCATGCCCGCGCCGCGCCCGCCCTCGACGACCTCTCCGGCCGCCGCCGCGGCCCGCGACAGCACGGCCACCGCCTGGTCCTGCCCGATGAGGTCATCGAAAACTGCCACGACGTAAGGCTAGCTGCACATCGCCTTACGCCCGTACCGACCGCCGACAACGCCCCGCCGGCCGCGAGTGGCGCCCCGCACCCCTCCTCCCCAAGGCCCTTCGCCGAAGCGCGGCCGGGGGCAGGTCAGTCGCGGCGGCGTGTGGAGAACATGGTGTCGGTGATGGCGGGCATCGTGCCCGTGGCGTCCTCCGACTCCTGCGGCACCGGGTCCGGCAGGATCTCGCGGATCCGGTCCTGGATCTGGCGGGTGATCAGCTCGGCTGCCAGCGTGCCGTCCACCACGAGGTAACGCTCGGGCGCCGCCGCGGCCAGCGCGCGGAACTCCTTGCGCACCCGCTCGTGGAAATCCAGCGGCTCCGCCTCGATCCGGTCGGCGGCCCCGCCCAGCCGGGTCAGCCCCACCTGGGGAGGCGTGTCGATGAGCACGGTCAGATGCGGCACCAGCCCGCCCGTGGCCCAAGCGTTGATCTTGGACACGTCCTTGGGGTCGAGCGCCCGCCCCGCCCCCTGGTAGGCCAGCGAAGAGTCGACGTAGCGGTCGGTGATCACCAGCGCGCCCCGGTACAGGGCGGGCCGGATCACCTTCTCCACGTGCTCGGCCCGGTCGGCGGCGTAGAGCAGCGCCTCGGACCGCGCCGACAGCCCGCGCTCGGCCGCGTCGAGCAGGATCGCCCGCAGTCGCATGCCGACCTTGGTCGAGCCCGGCTCGCGCGTCTGCACCACGTCGTAACCCTGGTCGCGCAGCCAGATGGCGATCAGCCGCGACTGGGTCGTCTTGCCCGACCCCTCGCCGCCCTCGAACGCCACGAACAGCCCGGGCACGTGCTCGGCCGCCTCCGCCGGGAACCGTTCGCCCCGCACCGTCGCGATCAGGTCGGCCGACAGGGGAACGCCCTTCCTGTCGTCCATGTGCCGCAGCGCCAGGATGCCCACGACCATCGCGAGCGCCCCGCCGATCACCAGCACCAGGTTGGAGCCGTCGAACCGGTAGGCGACCTCGCCCACCCGCAGCACGTGCACGCCGAAGATCGCCGCCAGCGGGTTGGCCACGGCGACCACCAGCAGCAACGTCACCCGCGCCGTGGACTGCAGGAACGAGAACGTACGGCCGCGCAGCCCGTCTTCGACCTCGAGCCCGATCAACGTGTAGCCGATGATCCAGGCGATGCCCGCGCACGCCCCCAGCAGCACGGTCAGCATGACCACGATCACCAGGTTGTGCACCAGCGCGGTGGCCACGAGCACCAGGCCGGCGACCGTGATGGCCAGGCCGAACAGCCGCCTCCTCGACAGCTCGCGGAGCAGCCTGAGCCCGAAGAACATGCCCAGCGCCATGCCGGAGAACACCGCGCCGAACACCACGCCGTAGGCCGCGTCGCCGCCGCCGAGCGCGCCCACGTAGATCTTCGCGACCCCGACCACGGCACCGCCCGCCGCGAACGCCCCCAGCATGCCGATGATCAGCCCGCGCACCAGCCGGTTGCCGCCGACGTACCGCCAGCCCTCGACGATCTGCTTGAGCACGGAAGGCGCGGAGATCGCGCCGTCGCGCTTGGGGATGTCACGCAGCGTGAAGATCAGGAAGGCCGAGACGAGGTAGGCGCAGGCGTTGACGATCAGAGCCAGCCCCGTGGCGTCCGTGCCGGACGCGAAGGGCATCAGGCTCCCGAACGTGTCGCCCAGCACGGACAGCGCGGCGAACAGCATGGCCGCGACCGGCGCGGTGCCGTACGTGACCAGCAGGTTGAGCCGGTTGGCGGACTCGAGCTGATCCTTGGGCACCAGGTTGGGAACGGTGGCTTCCTTGGCCGGGACCCAGAACAGGTTGACGCACTCGACCAGGATGGTCGCGATGATCACCCATTGGTAGCCGATCACCCACTCGAAGCTGTAGATCAACGGGATCGACAGCACCACGGCGAACCTGGCCAGATCGGCCACGAACATCGTCAGCCGCCGGTCGAACCGGTCGGCGAACACGCCCGCGAGCGGCCCGAGCAGCACGGCCGGCAGCATCTTGGCGATGAACACGCCGCCGACGGCGAGCGACTGCACCCGGTAGTCGCCCTGCGTGATGTTGGCGGCCAGGGCGGTCAGGGCCAGGAGGTTGAGCCAGTCGCCCAGACTGCACACCGACATGGCCATCCACAGCCGTCGAAACGGCGCATTGGCCAGCACATGGGTCGGGCGGCGTCGGCCAAGGGCAGTCATGAGTTCAGCGTATCCAGGGAGAGAGCGGACAACAGACGAGCCGGATATTCCGGGCCGAGGGTATTACGTCCGCGGGCTCGCGCGCAGGTTACCCGCCTCGAATGGGTCCTCAAAAAGGTCATCAATTGATAACTCCGGCCTCATGTCTGGCCTCTTCCACCAATGGCTCCCACTCGGCACGGATGACCGCGGGCAGCGCCAGCTCGTCCCACAGCTCGACGAGCAGCACCCCGTCCACGTGGTCGAGCAGCTCCTGGGGCCCGCCCTCGCACAGCAACAGGGTGTAGGCGGCCCGGCGCGCGCCCCGGTCGGCCAGGTCGTACACCCGCTCCCGGAGCCGCACGACGCCCAGCGCGGCCCCGACCGGCAGCCGCCGCAACCGGCTCGGCACGTAGAACGTCCGCCGCTCGCTCACGCGAGCCGCGAACTCGATCTTCGCCTCCAGTGCCAGCCGGAACCCCGCCGCGTCGAGAATGCGCCCCGCGGTCTCGAGCGTCGGCGACTTCCTGCCGTGCTCGTAGGCCGACAGCGTGGTCCTCGACGTGCCGCTCACGCTCGCCAGGAGCCGCTGGTTCATGCTCGCCGCATGCCTGGCCTGCCTGAACAGCAGCCCGCCGCGCTTGGCCCAGAAGGCGGCGTGTGCCGCCTCCATCGGCGAAGAGACCATGCCCACCTCCGCTTGGTATCCGGTCGGATACTCTACGCCACGATGACAGCATGTGGCTAGCGGATCGCGCAAAGTCAGGTGCTCAACTCAAGCATCGTGATCTCCGGCGGCGCGCCGACGCGTACGGGCGGGCCCCAGAACCCCGCGCCCCTGGTGACGTAGACCTGCACCCCGTCGACCGTGGCCAGGCCGGAGACCACGGGCTGCTGCAGCCCCACCACGAAGTTGAACGGCACGATCTGCCCGCCGTGAGTGTGGCCGGACAGCTGCAGGTCGACGCCGTGCCGTGCGGCCTGTTCCACCTGGAGCGGCTGGTGCGCGAGCAGCACGGTGGACCGGCCGGTGTCCCGGCCGCCCAGCGCCTTGTCGAAGTCGGGGCCGTCGCCCGCGGACTCGCCGTTGAGGTCGTTCACGCCGGCCAGGTCGAGCACGGCCCCCTGGTGCTTGATCTCCACCCGCTCGTTTCGCAGCGACCGTACGCCGAGCTGGTCGAGCTCCTCGATCCACTCCATGGGCCCGCTTGGGGCGAAGTATTCATGGTTGCCGGTCACGAAATATGCCCCGTAGCGGGACTCAAGACTCTTCAGCGGCTGCGCCAGCGCCCCCAGCTGGGCGACCGACCCGTCCACCAGGTCGCCCACGATCGCCACCACGTCGGCCTCGAGCCCGTTGATCATGCGGACGATCCGCTCGGTGTGCCCCCTGCCCGTCAGCGGCCCCAGGTGGATGTCGCTCACCACGGCGAACCGCAGGCCGCTGAGCCGTGCATCCAGCTTCGGCAGCGCCACCTTCACCCGTTCGATCACGGGGTCGCCGAGTGCGCTCGTCATGCCGTACCCGACCGTGCTCAACGCCCCCACGCCCGCGACGGCGGCGGTGGCCCGCCCGAGGAAGAGCCTCCTGCTCAGCGGGGGCGTCTCAGGCGCGGGCTCGGGAAGCGCCGGCTCGGGGAGCGCCGGGCCGCCCGCCACGGCCGGCACGGGCTCCGGCTCGGGCGCCGCCCGCCGCTCCGCCCTGCGGACGAAGAACGCGGCCACCGCCCGCGGCACCTCCAGCACCGCGAGGAAGACCAGCAGGTAGAACATCAGGGCCAGCCAGACGTATCCGGGCCAGGCCAGCCAGTGGCCGAGCTCCATCCGGGTGCCCGCGAACGTCGCCACCACGAGGACGGCCAGACCCACCACGCACCAGGTCAGCGCCGTACGCAGCCGCCCAGGGCCGGTCGTGGAGCGCACCATCCGATGCCACAGATAAAAGTGCGCAAGCAGGATCAAGCCCGCAAACACCAAGACGATCACGTCATCGATGCTACTTTCCGGCAGCCGCTTCTGGCGCCTCGGGAAGTCGCGTTCTCCCTGCGACCGGGGCCCGCGGCTCCGAAATCCGAAAGCCGCGCGCTCCAGCGGTCGCCGCAGTAGCAGGGTGTGCGCTACAGCGGCCGCTGCAGTAGCGGAGTGTGCACTACGACTTGGCCGCCGGCTTCTTCGCCGCGGGCTTCTTCGCGGGCGCCTTCCGAGTGGTCTTCTTGGGCGCCGGCGCCCGCTCACGACGCTCGGCCAGCAGCTCGGCCGCCCGCTCGATCGTGATGTCCTCGACCGTGTCGCCCTTGCGCAGCGACGCGTTCGTCTCGCCGTCGGTCACGTAGGGCCCGAACCGCCCCTCCTTCACCACGACGGGCTTCTTGGAGTTGGGGTCGTCGCCCAGCTCGCGCAGCGGCGCCGCGGCAGCGGCCCGCCGCCCGCGCTGCTTGGGCTGCGCGAACAGCTCCTTGGCCTGGTCGATCGTGACGGTCAGCAGGTCTTCTTCCGAGGCCAGCGACCGGGAGTCCGTCCCCTTCTTCAGGTACGGGCCGAACTTCCCGTTGTACGCCACGACCTCCTCGCCCTCCAGCTCGCCCACGGCCCTGGGGATCGTCAGCAGCTTGAGCGCGTCCTCCAGCGTGATGGTGTCCAGCGACATCGTCTTGAACAGCGAGCTGGTGCGCGGCTTGGGCGCGTCGGCCTTCTTCGTCCGCCTCTTGGGCGCCTCCTCCTCCGGCGCCTCGGGCAGGATCTCCGTCACGTAAGGCCCGTACCGGCCGTCCTTGGCGACGATCATGTTGCCGGTCACCGGGTCGTGCCCCAGCTGCCGGTCGCCCGTCGGCCGCGAGAACAGCTCCTCGGCCTTCTCGGCCGTCAGCTCGTCGGGCGTCATGTCCTCGGGCACGTTGACCCGTGCGCCGTCCCTGTCCAGGTACGGGCCGTACCGTCCGACCCGCAGGACGATGTCCGTGCCCTTGACCGGGAACGAGCTGATCTCCTTGGCGTCGATGTCACCGAGATCGGTGACCATCTCCTTCAGCCCCTCGTCGCCGTCGGAACCGTAGTAGAAGCGGTGCAGCTCCGGCACCCGCTCCGCCCGGTCGTTGGCGATGTCGTCGAGCACCTTCTCCATCTCGGCCGTGAAGTCGTAGTCGACGAGGTTGCCGAAATGTTGCTCGAGCAGGTTGACCACGGCGAACGCCAGGAACGACGGCACCAGCGCCGTGCCCTTCTTGAACACGTAGCCGCGGTCGAGGATGGTCCCGATGATCGAGGCGTACGTCGAAGGCCGCCCGATCTCCCGGTCCTCCAGCTCCTTGACCAGCGACGCCTCGGTGTAACGCGCGGGCGGCTTGGTCGAGTGGCCCGCCACGTCGAGCCTGGACACGCTGAGCGCGTCGCCTTCCGCCAGGTTCGGCAGCCGCTTCTCGGAGTCGTCGCGGTCGGTCGAGGGATCGTCGGCCCCCTCGACGTACGCCTTGAGGAACCCGTAGAACGTGATCGTCCGTCCGGACGCGCTGAACTCGACGTCCTCGCCCCCGGACGACCTGCCGCTCACCTTGACCGTGACCGACTCGCCGACCGCGTCCTTCATCTGCGAGGACACGGTCCGCTGCCAGATCAGCTCGTACAGCCGGAACATGTCGCCGGACAGCCCGGTCTCGCCCGGTGTGCGGAACTCCTCACCCGACGGCCGGATCGCCTCGTGCGCCTCCTGCGCGCTCTTCACCTTGCTGCTGTAGACGCGCGGCTTGTCGGGCACGTACGCGGCGCCGTACAGCTTGATCGCCTGCGACCGCGCGGCCGCCACCGCGGTCTCCGACAGCGTGATGCTGTCGGTACGCATGTAGGTGATGAAGCCGTTCTCGTAGAGCCGCTGCGCCACCTGCATCGTGTATTTCGCGGAGAACCCCAGCTTCCGGCTGGCCTCCTGCTGCAATGTGGTCGTCCGGAACGGCGCGTAGGGCTTACGCGTGTACGGCTTGCGCTCGACGGACTTGACCGCGAACGACGAATCCCTGAGCCTGCCGGCCAGCTCACCCGCGGCGGCCTCGGTCAGGTGGAGCACGTCGGCGTTCTTGAGCTGCCCCGTGCTGGCGAAGTCGCGTCCCTGCGCCACCCGCTTGCCGTTCACCCCGGTCAGCGTCGCCGTGAAGTCGCGCGGCCGCTCCTCGGGCTTGTTGGTGTCGAAGAGCGCCTGCAGGTCCCAGTAATGCGCAGGCGTGAACGCCATGCGCTCCCGTTCCCGCTCCACCACCAGCCTCGTCGCCACCGACTGGACCCGACCGGCCGACAGGCGGGGCTTGACCTTCTTCCACAGGACCGGGCTGACCTCGTAACCGTAGAGACGGTCGAGGATACGCCGCGTCTCCTGGGCGTCCACGAGGCGGAGGTTGAGGTCGCGCGGGTTGGCCACGGCATCCTGGATGGCCTGGGGGGTGATTTCGTGGAACACCATGCGGTGCACGGGGACCTTGGGCTTGAGCACCTCGCGCAGGTGCCAGGCGATGGCCTCGCCCTCGCGGTCCTCGTCAGTGGCCAGATAGAGCTCGTCAGCGTCCTTCAGCAACTGCCGCAGCTTGTTGACCTGCGACCGCTTGTCGGGGTTGACGACGTACAGCGGCTCGAACTCGTGCTCGACGTTGACCCCGAGCCGCGCCCATGGCGCGCCCTTGTACTTCTCGGGAATGTCGTCGGCCTTCTCCGGCAGGTCGCGGATGTGGCCGATGCTCGATTCGACGATGTAGCCGCGCCCGAGGTACCCGGCGATCGTCTTCGCCTTGGCCGGCGACTCGACGATCACCAGGCGTGTTCCGCCGGCGCTGCCGTTCTTGGCTGGCACGCTGCTTCCTACCTCGCTGTTCGCTTGCAAAATCCCCCTGCCGGGAGTCGGCACAGACTGAAAGGTAACCCGACTCGCGGAAATTTCCTTCCCCCGCGGGCTACCCACTAGCTTCCGGGTCCACCCACAAGCACGCAGAATAAGGCCCATCGAGCGGCATGGCGCCCTGACTCACCCTGGAGACTAATCGTTGTGCTCGACTACTCCTACATGGATATCTTCATTCCACGCGACCTCACTCGCGAAGCAGCACGTCAACTGCTGACCGAACACGCAGAGTACGGCCAGTGGGAGCTCGCCCGCGTACGCGTGCACCCTGACGGGAGCCGTCACGTACGGCTACGCCGCAAGGTCATGCGGGTACGCAGCACGCTCTGAACATGGGTATGGCTTTGCCCGTCCCGGGCCGCGCCCCCGGAACGGGCAAAGCGTCTATCGCTGACTACTCACAGGCTGTGAGCAGTAGCCGAACTTTGTATGTGTACTGTCTGATTCCCTTACTTGCGGCCGAACCGGAACCGGCGGGCGGTCCCGAACAGCGCGGCCGAGGCGGCGAACATCGAGCCGAGCACCAGGGCCAGCAGGGAGCTCGAGTTCATCCCGGTGAGGCCGGCGGGCTGCTCGGCGCTCATCAGGCCCAGGCCGCTGACCGGCAGGCCGCGGGTGGCCGAGGTGACCGCACCGCCGACCGGGGTGGAGGCCACCAGCTGGGTCGCCGGGTCGAGCACGGCCACGGCGCCGGCCGAGGTGGCGGGACGCCGGGCGCCGTCAGCGGTGGCGGCGACGCGGGTCTTCTTCGGCTGGGCCGGGGCCTGCGCCTGGGCGGGCAGGCCGGGCAGCTCGGGCAGCTGCGGCAGGCCGAACGTCCTGGAGACGTCCTCGACCAGCGGGAGCGAGGTCACGCCCAGTTCCTGGGGGACTCCGCCGACGCCGTGCACCTTCTGCGTGACGCCGGCGACGTCCTGCATGCCGCCCAGCGCCGGGACGGCGGGGAGCATGGGCAGCAGCCCGCGCTTGGCCTCCTTGGTCGCGGTGGCGCCGGCGAGGTGGTTGTACCCGTGCCCCGGCTTGCCGACGTTCGCCCCGCCGAGGCACCCGGCGGCGGCGTCGCCCAGCACGGCCGCCGCGTTGCCGCAGACGTTGACCGGAGCGGCGATCGGCGCGATCACCTGGTTGCCGGCGAGCACCCCGCCGCGACCGGAGGTGTAGTTTCCGCCGCCCCCGGTGTTGTTGACCTTGGCCCCGCCCTTGCAGTGGGCCTCGGACTTGCCGAGCACCGCGGCCGCGTTGCCGCAGATGTTGATCGGGGCGCTGATCGGCGCGATGACCTGGTTGCCGCTCAGCACACCGCCACGGCCGGACGTGTAGTTGCCGCCCGCGCCCCTGCCGCCGTTCTTCACGCGGGCGCCGCCCTTGCAGCCGGCGAACGCGTGGCCGAGCACGGCCGCCGCGTTGCCGCAGACGTTGACCGGGGCGCTGACCGGCGCGATCACCTGGTTGCCGCTCAGCACACCGCCACGGCCCGAGGTGACGTTGCCGCCCGCCCCAGAGCCGCCGCCGCTGTTCTCGACCTTGGCGCCGCCCTTGCACCCGGCGGCCGCGTTGCCGGCGGCGTTGCCGCAGACCTCCACGGGCAGGCTGACCGGGGCGATGACCTGGTTGCCGCTGCCGACCCCGAAGCGCCCGTCAGTGTCGTTGCCGGTCGAGCCCACGGCCTTGTGGTAGCCGTGCGAGCCGCCGTTGTTGGTCACGCTGGAGCCGCCCTTGCAGCCCGCGAACGCCCGTCCGACCACCGCCGCGGAGTTGCCGCAGATGTTGATCGGCGCGCTGATCGGCGCGATGACCTGGTTGCCGCCGAGCACGCTCCCGTTGCCTGAGGTGCGGTTGCCGCCCGCGCCCGTCCCGGTGTTGTGGACGCTGGAGCCGCCCCTGCAGCCCGCCGTCGCGCCGCCGAAGATCGCCACCGCGTTGCCGCAGACGTTCAGCGGCGCGCTGATCGGCGCGGTGACCTGGTTGCCGCCGAGCACGCTGCCGTCGCCCGAGGTGCGGTTGCCGCCCGCGCCGCCCTTGCCCTGGTTACGGACGGTGGCGCCGCCCTTGCAGCCCGCGTCGGACTTGCCGATCAGCGAGACGGCGTTGCCGCAGGCGTTGATCGGGGCGCTGATGGGCGCGTTCACCTGGTTGCCGCCGAGCACGCTCCCGTCGCCCGAGGTCCTGTTGGAGTTGCCGCCCCTGTTGACGACCGTCGCGCCGCCCTGCGAGGAGGCCTCGGACGAGCCGACCGCGGCGAGGGAGTTGCCGCTGATGTCGATGGGAAGGGAGATCGGCAGGTTGACCTGGTTGCCGCCGCCGACGGACCCGTCGCCCGAGGTGTCGGCCAGCGCGGTGCCGCCGCCGCCGAACGACATGGCGGCCACTGCGAGCAGGGCCGCAGGAGTAGATGCCTTTGCCCACGTACGCATGATGAATGCTCCTAGTGGTTCTTCTTGGGGGGATACCTGAACTTGGGAGATAGCTGAACGGTTCGCGGGCAGCCGAGGTCGTACGAGATTTCGCGCACAGCGGAGACCTCGGATCAACTTCGCGAACCAGCTGAACTGACGTGTTTCACCCGCCGGCGAAGGGGTGTCAGACCACGCTCCGCCGCACTACTTCGTGATTCGTGACCGGTTCTGGAAGAAGACCGGCACCTGGGGGCGGGGGTCAGTCAGGCGAGAAGGAGGGGTCGTCCGCCGCTGTGCGGACAACGGGGGGCAGCACACGCGCCAGGAGGGCGCGCCGCGCCTGGAGCCGCGGGTCGAACACGGACCTCGCGACGTCCCCCGGAGCGGCCCCGAAAAGGCCGCCGGCACCGCCGTTGGGCACCAAGCCGTTGGTGTCCAGGATCTTTCCGGCGGTGGATGGTGCTGGCAGGCCAGGATCCTGCTGGCTGTTGAGCCCGTCAACCGTACGCCCGGCCATGGCCTCGGCGTTGTCCGACTCCGAGACACGGTCCGGGTGGATGAGGGATTGAGGCGCCACGGCGTCACTCACCGCAGTCACATCTGCGGTCACCGCTGTTTCGGCGGCCGCCGGGTCGGCGATGAGCATGCCGAACACGACAGCAAGCAACCACCCGGCGGCCACCAGGGCACCAATCGTGACTGCCCGCACGACGAGCCGACGGGCACCGGCCGCGAACCGCGCCATCCGGTCAACCCGATCGGTGGTCGCGCCCTGCGCCGGGACGGTCACGGGCAGGCGATGCGCACCGAGGGCCTTCGCCCCCAGCTGCAACACCACCGCGCGTGCCACGTGACCTCCCGCAATTCCAGAACCGGCCTCATGCCGTGAGGCCGGTCCGTGGACTCACCCCTCAACGGTCCGTAACCGTAGCAGCACTCAAGGTTGTCGCAAGGGCTTTTCACCTGAGAGCCAGAAATTCACCAACTCCCCTTAGCCCAAACCGCTCCCAACTGCCCCAATACCCTCCCCCGTACACCAGCCGCAGGCCACAGAAGCCCCATCAGAACCTCGAGCCGCGCATGTCACTGAGCCACTGCTCAGCCCCGGAGATTCTCGGTATGACGCAGTCCCCAGAGTTTGCTAACCTTACTGAGCCGACGCGAGATGACGGTCTCGCGTGCAGGCACCAAGTCCGGGTGGCGGAATAGGCAGACGCGCTAGCTTGAGGTGCTAGTGCCCAGTGATGGGCATGGGGGTTCAAGTCCCCCCTCGGACACCCAGGAGACCCCGAGCTTGTGCAGGTCACAGGCTCGGGGCTTTTGCTTTTTCGCCACCAGAACGAGCCGTGATACTGCTCTGATACTTCCCGGCCTTGATCAGCCGTTGCCGCCCATGATGGCGGCGAACCTCTCGACGGCTTCACGCTGAATCGTCGGGAGGCAGTGCGAGTAGATGTCGAGCGTGATGCTCACCGTGGAGTGCCCGAGGCGCTCGCTCACGATCTTCGGGTTCACGCCGGCAATCAGCATGATCGTGGCGTGCGTGTGGCGGAGGTCGTGGAGCCGGATGTCGGTCGGCGGCTCGATCCCCTGCTTGGCCAGTTCCCTACGACAGCGGGCGAGATGCTCCTTGAACGTGCGGCTGAACCGCTCAGGGTGCCGCCACACGCCCTCATGGTCACCGAACACGAGAGCGTCGCCCTGGGCGAGCTTGAGGGCCAAGCCGCCGCGCTCCTTCTTGTGCTGACGAAGGAGCGCCACCGTCGCGGGGTCGAGGTCGATCACGCGGGCTTTGCAACTCTTCGTGGTGCCCTCCTGGATCTTCTTCCCCTCCCCCTTCACCCTGATCAGCCCGACCGACCGCCGAACGCTCATCTTGCCCTTGTCGAGGTCGAGGTCCCGCCAGCGGAGCGCGAGGAGTTCACCGCGCCGGATGCCTGTATAGGCCAGCACGAGCCACGCACTGTGGAGGGCGCTGTTATGCCGCGACCAGTCGAGGAAGGTCCGGAGCTGCTCGTCGTTCCACGGGTGCATCTCGGGGGCCTTGGCCTCCTTCGCGGTCGGCGGCTTGGCCTTGTCCGCGGGGTTCTTGGCGAGAAGGGCAGGCTCGGCACCCACGGCGGCCTGTAGCGCCGACCGCAGGATGGTGTGGATGTAACGGACCGTACGCGCGGACAGACCCTCGCCGATCAGCTCTCCCTTGCCGTTGCGCATGCCCTCTTTCTCCAACATCACGTACAGCGCCGTGATCTTCGCGGAGGTGAGGGAGGCCAGGGGGATGCTGCCGATGTACGGCTTGAGGTGCAGCCGGATGTTCTTCTTGTACGAGGCGACAGTGCTGTCAGCTTTGCGCAGGCCGTTCACCCAGTCGTCGAGGTAGCCGCCCGTGGTTTGCTTGGACGGCTCGATGAACTCGCCCTTGTCCACCTTGGACAGGGCCTCACGCACAGCCTTCTGAGCCGCCGCCCTCGTCGTCCACGGCCTGCCTCCCTCGTCTCGACGACGGAGAACGGGCTTCTTGGTCCCGTCCGGCTGAGGAACCATGAACTTGATTCCGAACTGCGTCTTGCCGTTGGCAAGCTTGTACTCGAAGACGCCGCCCTCGCCGGGGGACCTCCGCCGGGGCTTCTTCTCATCTTTGCTGCTCACTCGTTCTCCTCGGGGTCGAGCGCCTGAAGCGCCTGCGGGTGCCGAATGACACCTGTTGCGCGGATCTCCTCCGCCCAATCGGAGGTGTAGGCAGGCACAGAAATGCCCGCCTTGATCATCTGGTCGAGGACCTTTGCAAGCTCGACGAAGGCTGCGGCCCGGGACTCGGCATCCTTCCGCGCTCTGACGACTTCCTCCGCGTCACGCAGCGAGCGGTACAGCTCGACGGGATAAACGACCTCCCGCCACGCCTCGAAACGATCCTTGCCTGTCTTGGCGATCGTGGAGAAGTCAGCGCGCGCCTGCCCGTCCTCTTGCATGTGACCGGGGGGCTCCTCCCCCATGGCCCACCTCCACGCCGCGTAGGGGTTCAGCCCTCCCTTCCAGTGAGGCGGCGTCAGTGCAGGCTTCGGGCCCTCCAGGGGGAAGAGCAGGAGAAGGGGCGGGACCGCGAGGGCGTAGGCGATGACGAGCAGTTCGTCCACGCTGATCTCACGTCGCCTGACCCCAGTCTTCGGGTTCTTCCGGCCGGTCTCGATGTTGGTCAGCGCGGCGAAGGTCAGTTGGGGAGCACCCAACTTCGCGCACTCCTCCGCGAGCTGCTCTCGGGTGATGCCGAGCCTGTCTCTGTGGACCTGGATCTGCCGTCCCACAACGTCGCTGGGGGTTCGGTCTCCATCGTCAATCTTACTGTGCATATCGACAAGTCTATTTGTCTACTTGCCGAATGTCACTAGATGTCCCTAAGATCGCCGCAATGTTGTTCGTTGATATGCGCACCCATCTGTGCAAATCGACAAGGAGGTGAAGTGTTGAAGACCGCTACCGGTTCCGACCCGTTCGACGGTCGTCTGTTCGCGACGGTCCCCGAAACGGCTGGCCTGTTCGGGGCCGACGAGCGAACCGTTCGCCGCGCGATCAGGGACGGCCAGATCCCTGCCGTCCAGGTCGGCGCTACTTACCGCGTGCCCGTGGCCTGGCTCCGTGCGCAGGCGCTCATGGACCTTGACGGGAGCGCCGCCTGATGATGCGCCCCACCAAAGTGTGCGGCCCCGGGAGCACCACCTCCCAGGGCCGTCAGCATGTCGATGCACCTACCAAGTCCAACGACTACTCCACGGTAGCGCGCCGCATGGCGTCACACCGCGTAGCCCCTCTGATCTGCGGTCACCATGACCCCCTCGACTGTCTCGCGATTTCTGCCGCCCCCAGCTCATTCGGCCTCAGCCGCGCCGAGTTGGTCGCCGAGATCCAGCGTTGCCGGTCGGCCGGGTGGCAGACGTGGGAGCTGGTCGAGCGGTTCGTCAGCGCGGCAGCGGAGAGGGTGGCGTGAACCCGTTGGACGGCGTGTTCAGCGCTCCGCCGTTCTGCACGCGGTGTCAGGAGGTGGCCGCCTACTGCCAGTGTGACGGGCACACGGATGCAGAGGAGGCCGCCCAGCAGGACACTCCGGACGAGAACCCGCCCATCTCGTCCACGTGGCGTCCCGTTGACCTCGCTGCTGTTCTGAGCGGGTCTTACGAGCCGCTGCGCCCCACAGTCGGGAAGCGTGATGACGAGGTCGGTCTGTTCTACCCGGGACGTGGCCACGTGATCGCCTCCGAGTCCGAAGCGGGCAAGACCTGGCTTCAGCTCTCGGCGCACGCCGACGAGATCCGCGCCGGCCACGCGACGGTCTTCATCGACTTCGAAGACGACGAGGGCGGTGTGGTCGGCAGGCTGCTCACCATAGGTCTGACGGCGGAGGAGATCAGAGCTCGCTTCATCTACATCCGGCCCGAAGAGCCCATCACCCTTCACGCGCGTTCGACGCTCGTCCAAGCGCTCGGCGACCTCCGCCCCACGCTTGTCACGCTCGACGGCGTGACCGAAGCCATGACCATGCACGGCCTCAACCCGCTCGACAACAAGGACATCGCCAGATTCGGGCGCATGCTGGTCCGACCTCTGACAGAAGCAGGACCAGCGGTCGTCAGCCTTGACCACGTCGTCAAGGACCGGGAGGGGCGAGGCCGCTACGCGCTCGGCGGCGTCCACAAGCTGAACGGCCTCAACGGGGCCATGTACACGCTGGAGAACCGCAAGCCCTTCGGCGTGGGCGTGACTGGCCGAAGCGGCATCTACATCAGCAAGGACCGTCCGGGGCAGCTCCGGAGGCATTCCCTGCCGTCCTCCGACGGTCGCCGATGGTTCGGGGATCTCGTGGTCACCTCGCACGACGAGCTGTTCGTCGAGGTCTCCATCGAGCCTCCGGCAAACGACCGCAGCGACAAGTTCCGGCCAACCGGCCTCATGCGCAAGGTGTCCGACGCGCTCGCCCGCGCAGGCGCACCACTCAGCAAGCGGGACATCGAGGACCGCGTACAAGGCAAAGCCGAACACGTACGAGCCGCCGTCGCCTGCCTCCTGGACGAGGGGTTCATCGAGGTCCAGAGGAAGGGCAACGCGCAGATGCACCGCATCATCAAGCCATTCACCGAGGAGGAGAGGTGATCCACACGCACCGCGAACTCTCGTCCCCACGCATCAAGATCAAGGACGAGACTTTTGCTCGTCCCGTCTCGTCCCCAGGTCCCATATCGGACCCCGTATCAGCAGGTCAAAAGCACAGGGCTCTCGTCCCCAGTCTCGTCCCGTCTCGTCCGAGCCCGAGTCTCGTCTCTCGTCCCCCCCTTATAGAGGGGGACGAGAGCGGACGAGCACACGAGAGGCGTCACAGGCCCCTGCCTGCCGTCTCCGTGATCGGTAGAAATGCCGCGCGCGCGAGGCGCTCCGAGGCCCTTGATACCGCCATGAAGTATCACGGTTGGTTCGCTGCGCTGGAATTGTCAGCGTTTCTCCAGGTCAGCGCCAAGCCTGTCGGGGACTCCTTGTCCCCCACCCTGTCCCGGAGGTACTTCACAGTCCTCAACGAGAGCGGCCTCCCGGCTGAGGCTGAGGCCCTTCTTAAGGCGTTGATGTGGTTCTTGGCCGCCTATGATCCGCGCCACCATCGTCGAGCCGTGCTCGTGCCGCTGAGGCGTGCGGACGCCGAGTCTCCGCTCGACGAGGGATCGGGGGCGGCATGAGCGAGATGTCAGAGCACGGGCGGGTGTGGGTTCCGGCGTTTCCTGGGCAGCGTCCGCCGTTTCAGCCGGGTCACGAGCTGAGCATGCGGCACGGTGCGTACTCTCCGCGCCGGGTTGACCCGTTGGCGGTCGAGCTGGTCGAGGGTGTGCTTGCCGACGACGCCGTGTCGTTCCTGCGTCAGCCCGCCTATCGCTCCGCGCTGTGGGCGTGGGGGCGAGCGGAGGCGCGCGTGCAACTCCTCGCGGAGCACCTGAGCGATCACGAGGCGGGCGGGTGCCGCTCGTGTCCGGATTGCGTGCGCTGGGACGAGCAACTTCGCAAGTGGGAGAGCGCGGCGGCCAGTCAGCGGGCGCGGTTGGGGCTTGATCCGCTGTCCCGTGCGCGGTTGGGGCGTGATGTGGCCGCCGCGTCGGTGGACGTGGCCAGGTTGATGGCGGGGCTCGACGACGGCCAAGCCGACGAGGAGGTACGACATGACGCGGGTTGATCGGGAGACGCTCAGGGCCGCTCGGCGTGATCCGCAGGTGTTCGCGCGGGTGCTGGTCGGGGCGGAGTTGTGGCCTCACCAGTGTGAGGTGGCGCGCTCGACGGCGCGGTACCGGGTGATCTGCGCGGGGCGTCAGGTGGGCAAGTCGAGGCTCTTGGCCGTGCTCTGCCTGCATCAGGCGTTCTCGACGCCGGGTAGCCGGGTGCTGGTCGTGAGTGCGGGGGAGGTGGCCGCTCAGCGGCTCCTCGACGAGGTGGCCACCCTGGCGACCTCCTCGCCGCTGCTGGCCGGCTCGGTGCTCGACGAGACCAAGTCGCAGGTCACCTTGTCGAACGGCTCCACCATCATGAGCGTGCCCGCCTCGCAGCGGCAGATCCGGGGATGGGCCGTTGACCTCCTTGTGCTCGACGAGGCGGGGTTCATCGACCCGGACATCTGGCGGGCGGCGGAGCCCGTGATCATCGCCCGACCCGGGTCACGAGTGATCCTGTGCTCCTCGCCGTGGGGAACGGCCGATCATTTCTTCCGGGTGCTGTGGTCGCGCGGGATGGACGCCCCTGACGAGATGTACGCCTCCTGGCACTGGCCCTCCAGCACAAGCCCGCTGGTGGATCAGAGGCTCCTCGAGGAGATCCGCGCGCGGGAGGGAGACGACTACTTCGAGCGCGAGTACCTGGCGAAGTGGACCGACGAGGCGGGGGCGTACTTCACCGTCGAGGAGATCGAGAGCGCTACGGCGGACTACCGCCTGCTGCCGCCCGACGAGGTGGGGCAGGTGACCCGGAACGCACGGCCCTACATCGTGGCGGCCGGCGTGGACTGGGGCGTGAGCCGCGACGCCAACGCCCTGTGCTTGGTGGCCCCGCTCGACGACAAGGGGTTGAACGACCCGAAGGACGGGCTGCGCTACTTCGTGCCGTGGCTGGAGTACGCCTACCGCTGCCCCTACGGGGAGTGGATCGAGCGGATCTGCACGGCCGGGCGGGCCTACGGCCTGCACGTGGTCGCGTCGGAGATCAACGGCGTGGGGGCGTATCCGACCGAGCAGCTTCGCGAGCGCCTGGCCGTCGTAGGAGCCGTCTACGGCGTAGCGGGCGTCTGGACCGACAACCGCCGTAAGCAGGCCGGTTTCGGCAAGCTCAAGGTGATGTTGCAGCGCGGTCAGCTCGTGTTGCCGCGTATTCCGGAGTTGCTCAAGCAGCTCCGCAGCCTGGAGTTCGAGCAGATGCCGGGCGGGTCCCTGCGGATCGAGGTACCGGCGCGCGCCGGACATGACGATCTCGTGCTCGCTCTCATGCAGGCGATCTCCTGCGTCAGACCCATGCCCGGAGAGGCGTGGCGACGGGTCGCCGACGTGGACCACACCGTGACGCGGCTGGGAGTGCGGGTACCGGTGGACGCTTGGCCGCTGGCCTGGCACACCGCCTCCTACACCTGGCCTGCCGGGTCGCAGGCCGACAACACCGCATGGTGAGCCGCCCGAAACACGGCGGCCAGCCGATCAGGAAACCTACGAAGAAGGAGAAGACCATGGCCATCCCCATGGACATCCAGTTCCGCAAGACCGACCTCGACGCCCTGCCGGTGAAGGTCACCGCCGTCCGCAACGGCCTCGTGACGGCCCTCGGTGCGACGTCTCGTGACGCCCGCTACTCCATCGAGCACCGGGAGAAGCTGGCCGAGAAGCTCCGCGAGGAGGCCACAGCCCAGCTCGACCAGATCGAGCGCGAGGCCGACCGCGCGGTGCAGGACATCACGACCTGGCTCGACAAGCAGGCATCCGCGCCGGGCGACCCGCAGCGGGAGCTGCTCGACGAGGTCAAGCGCCAGAGCGCGTGGTCGCGCGCCAAGGCGCTGCTCGACAAGGGCATGGACGTGCGCGCCCTGATCAAGGACGCGGCAGCGAACAAGGACGTTGCGACCTTGATCGCGCTCCGCACCGAATGGCCCGTCTACGTCCGCACCGGAACCGACCGAGAGGTCCACCCCCGCGTCGCGGCGGAGATCCTCGACGGCATCGAGCGCGGCCTTGCCGATGCCCTGTCTGGTGACCAGGGCGCGGCGGCTCGGCTGAGGATCAAGACCGGCGAGTCGCGAGAGATCGTTAAGCGTGCCCTGTCGGAGGCGCGGAACCACGTCCAGCGGCTCACCGACAACCCCGCAGGAGAACTGCGCAGGAACGAGCGGCTGGCCGACGTGGAGGCCAATTCCACCGGGATGGCAATCGTCAATGGCCAGCTCGTGAAGACCGGTGGCCGGTCAGGCAGCGAGTTCCCCGGCGGTCACACTGCGCGGTGATGGTGGGTGGTCCCGAGCGCGTCCGCACTCCATGCGCCGTGCTCGGGGCCATGGTTCTGTAGGTGAGTTCTCATGGCCAAATCGTCTGTTCTGCGGGGATATCGCGGCTATCTGGGAGACTTGGTGCCTGTGACGCGCTCCGACCTAGCCCGCAGGATTCATTCCTCAGCCCACCTCACTGGCCACTTCGTGCTCCGCTCAGGACGTACCGCCACCGAGTACTTCGACAAGTACAAGTTCGAGGGCGACCCTGTTCTGCTAGATGACATCGCTCGGGCAATGGCTCCTCTGGTCCCGGGGGACATCGAGGTGTTGGCTGGGCTTGAGATGGGAGGGATCCCGGTGGTCACCGCCCTCGGTCGGCACACCGGCCTGCCATGCGCGTTCGTCCGTAAGCAGGCCAAGACGTACGGGACCTGCCGCCTCGCCGAAGGTGCCGATGTGGCGGGACGGCGGGTTCTGGTGGTTGAGGACGTCGTCACCAGTGGCGGCCAGATCGTCCTGTCCACCGCCGATCTGCGCAGCCTAGGAGCCCAGATCAGCGAGGCATTGTGCGTCATCGACAGGGAACAGGGAGGTGCGGCAGCGCTGGCCGCAGAAGGCATCAGCCTTTCGTCACTGTTGACAGCCACCGACCTGCGCACGACCAGTTGACCCACAGGACCGGCAGCCAGTTCCTCGATCAAGGGATCGACTCCAGGCGCATGCCGTCCAACCGGACGACCATTTGCAGGGCGAGGCAGGATGCCTGCCGGGCGAATTCATCGAATCCGACGTAGATATTGTGCCCGGTGTGGATTGCGGTGCCGCCCGGACCGGGAGTGAAGGTATCGGCCAGGACTCCGGCCGGTTCGGCGCTGACGGCGGTGTAGACGGCTGAGTTCTTGCGGAGCTGGGGACAGTAGGCCAGCGACTCGGGTATGCATGCGGGGCAGGTGGGCGGGGCGTTGGTGAGGCCGCTGTCTTGGCTCATCGCGCGGAACGCGGTCTCGGTGATCACCCACCACATGCGCCCGGTTCGTGGGTCCCTACCGGTCTTCCCGCAGACCTGGCACAGGCCGCGAAGCATGGCCAGCCACTGACGTCTGACATTCAGCATCCGCCACAGTGGTTGACCGCGCCGGTTCTGGCGGATACGGGCGCGAAGTATCCCGCACGTCCAATCGGACGGGCGCGGATCGGCATATGTGAGCCGGACGTCCCCGAAAGGGTGCCGCTTAGCGAACAACAGGCGGTGTTCGATGGCTTCGCCGGACCATGCGATGACGTATGGGACTCGCAGCGGTGCGAGGCTCTCGGCAGCGATGTCCACCGATCGTTGCGGGGCGGTCATTGGGAAGTCTCCGCCTCCCGCCAGGTATGAACCACGCTCTTGGCCATCGCCAACAGCGCAAGCCGCCGAGGGGTATCCGCCTCGATGAGGTCACCGGACGCGCGGTGCCTGCCGTGCAACATGTCGCCGACTCGCCACGTGTCGAACTCCAGGAGCATCGGGGCCGACGTGGCGTTGCGCTCGCGTTCCAGATGAGAGCCGTGTTCGGAGGGCATGACCGCGACGGTAAGAACGCGTGATACCGCACCTCAACGAGGTTGCTCGTCTTTGACAGAGGGCGAAATAAGGAGGCCGCTCTAGAAGACGCACGGCAATCTCTGGCAAACATCTTGAGCTTGGTCATCCCTGCACGCAAACTCAAGCACAGCACGTCCAACCCCGTAGGAGGACCTCATGGCACTGCGATTCCTCGGTAAGGACCCCGACAGCCCCGACGGCGACTCACCCACTGTCTGGGAGGACGGCGACGACTACATCCTCCAAGGCTTCGTCATCAACGAGCCAGCCGTCCTCGATCAGGTCGGCGACCTGCCAAAGGGGGAAACGGTAATCCGCTTCCCCAAGCGCATGATGCAGTTCTTCCCGGAGGTAGCCGGTGCCAGCCGGACGGACGCTTGAACAGCTCCTCGCCGACTGCCAGCACTCCGCCGTGCACCTTGAGATGCGCGACGCGTACACCCTGAACGATCCCAAGTTCGATGCGTGGAAGGCGGGCCACCGCATCGATCTCGACGACCGTTCTTCATGGTGGCGCCCGTGGCTCCAGAACGTCGTGAACGCGGTTGCTCGCGGTGTGGAAGTACGACGGGCGCGGATCGTCTCCGAGCCGGTCAGCAGCTACATCAGGTACGAGTACGACATCACCGTGCCTAATCTCCGGGCCGGCGAGCAGGTTCGTTGGCTTCCCCGCCGTAGGGCGACCGACCTGGCCTTGCCCGGCAACGACTTCTGGTTGTTCGACGGCACTACCCTGCTCATTCACCATTTCAGCGGCGAAGGCGACAAGGTGGACAGCGAAATCATCACCGACCAGCCGGTGACCAAGCTGTGTGCTGAGGCGTTCGAGGCCGTCTGGCAACGCGCCGTTCCCCACGAGGACTACCGGCCCGTCTGACTGTCCATGAGCACGCTTCCCTCGTCCAGCGCCCAACAGGCGCTCGAAGTGATGGGCGCTCGTCTCCGGAGCATCCGACGCGAGGCCAGCCTGTCCGGTCGCGATCTCGCGCGGCTGGCAGGCTGGCACTCGTCGAAGGTAAGCCGTATCGAGCATGCCCAGCGCACCCCTTCCCCCGCCGATATCCGCACCTGGTGCCGCCACTGCGGGGTGCCGGAACAAGCACCTGACCTGGTGGCCTCCCTTGAGGCAATCGAGGGGATGTTCGTCGAGTGGCGGCACATGGAACGTACTGGGCTGAAGAAGGCTCAGGAGGCGGTCGTGCCTCGATGGGAGAGGACACGCCACTTCCGCATTTACTCCTCCAAGCTCATCCCCGGGCCTCTACAAACCCGTGCCTACATCTCCGCGATCCTCTCCGCCCTCATGCGCCGTCGCGGCCTGCCGAACGACGTAGAGGAAGCAATTCAGGTGCGCGTGGACAAGCAGCACGTTCTCCATGATGGCGATCATCGGTTCGCGGTCATCTTGGAGGAGAGCGTGCTACGCGCCCCCATCGGAGGTGCCGAGGTCATGGCTGGCCAACTGGGCCACCTACTCACCGTGAGTGCCTTGCCCTCGATGTCGCTCGGCATCATCCCTCTCGACGCCGACCGGTCCGCCATGTGGCCGGCTGAGGGGTTCTTCATGTTCGACGACGCTGAGGTCACCGTCGAGCTTGTCTCCGGCCATCTGACGATCACACAACCCCACGAGGTCGCCCTGTACGCCGGTGCCTTCAAGGAACTCGCCGCTCTGGCGGTCTACGGCAAAGCCGCCCGCGCCCTGATCACTGCTGCGATTCAAGCGCTGGACGGGGACGCCTGATCCACGTCTTCGATGTCCGCTGGTTAACTGAGGAAACCATGATCCAGAACAATGGCTTCGTGTCGAGCATCCACTACTTCAACCGGACGGGCTGGGTTGCCATCTTCACTGGCACTGAGACCGAGACCGGTCGCACAGTGGACGTGGAAGCCTGGGACCCGGTCACAGGGGCCGCGCTGGTCGTCGATTCCCAGCGTGGTGCCATGCGCCCGGTCATCGACTACCCGGACTTCTCCCATCTCGAAAGAGCCGACCAAGTCGCGGCCGTGCTCCCCGGCGGCGGATGGCGCGTTTACTGGAAAGACGAAGGACCTGGTGGGACGCCCTTAACTGAACAGGTCCTTGCTTGGCTGATCACAGAGAAGGGGGGAGCCACGGCGATCACCGTCGATGCCACCGGGTACGTTGACGCCGCTGACGGTGCCGACCGTTTCCTAGCCCCCGGAGAGGACCTCACAGCGACCGATCAGCAACCGCCCTCCTAGCCTTCTCACCGACATCAGCGGAGGCGACAGCACGGTTCCGTCTGATTCCTCACGTGATACTTCGCGTGATACTGCCGCCTATGTATCCGGGCGTTCTTGGATGCACCTGCCGGAGATCGGAAACCGCTTTGGAGCAGCTCACGGCATGTTTCTAGGTATCCGGATGCCCCCGGATGTCCCCCGGGTGCCGAGAGTTCAAGTCCCCCCTCGGACACACTTTGTTACATGATCGCCCGGGCTCAGCCCGGGCGATTACTGCATTCTGGGCCGGTTCGCAGGTCAGGCGCAGTTCAAGCTCGCCGTACACCTCCGCCTTGTCCAACGGATCTGTCCCGCACAACGCCCGGCGCAGGTCTCCTGATGTGGCTGCCATGGCGGCGATCTCCTCCTCGGCGAGCCGTTTCGGGATGGTGCTGACGCCTTGGCGCGATTCAGCTGCCAAGCGCGCGAGGCCTCGAGATCCTGCCGGTCCGTTTGATCGTCCGAGTGATCGCTGAGCGGAGCCGTTCCGCCTCCGCGGTGAAGCCCTTGCTTGGATCGCCGGTCGACCGATACGACGTGGCACCGAGCGTGGCGCGATGTGATGTGGTTCACATCTGCGACCTGTCACGCCTGGTACGGGCTGTTTGTCCCATGGACGTCACCGGCACCGAAACCGGTGCCCGACCTTGGGAGAACGAAATGAACAACGGCCACCGCATTGTCGTCCTCGGCGCCGGCTACACGGGCATGTTCAGCGCCATCCGGCTGGCCCACCGCACCCGCCGGACCGGCGTGAAGATCACGCTGGTCAACCCTTCGAGCCGGTTCGTCGAACGGCTGCGGATGCACCAGATCGCAGCCGGGCAGGAACTGGCCGACCACCAGATCCCCGACCTGCTCGCCGGGACCGGCGTCACGTTCGTCCAGGGCGCCGCCACCGCCATCGACCCCGAGGCTCGGCAGATCACCGTCGACGGTGCCCAGACCCTCGAGTACGACACGCTCGTCTACGCGCTGGGCAGCTCGACCGACACCAGCAAGGTCCCCGGCGCCGACATCCACACGTTCACCCTCAACAACCCGCAGATCGCCGGCCGGTTCGCCGAGCGGCTCACCGAGATCGCCAAGGCCGGCGGCACCGTCACCGTCTGCGGCGGCGGCCTGACCGGCATCGAGGCGGCCACCGAGATCGCCGAGAGCCACCCGAGCCTGAACGTCACGCTGATCAGCTTGGACGAGCCCGGCGGCATGATGGGTGCCAAGGCCCGCGCCTACCTCTACCGCGCGCTGGAACGCCTCGGCGTCACCCTGGAGACCGGCGCCCGCGTCACGAAGGTGCTGCCCGACGCCGTCGAACTGGCCGACGGCCGGCTCCTCCACTCCGACGCCTGCCTGTGGACCACTGGCGTCAAGGTGTCGCCGCTCGCCGCCGACGCCGGGATCGCCACCGACGACCGCGGCCTCATCCTGGTCGACGCCACGCTGCGATCAGTGTCCCACCCGGAGATCCACGCCGTCGGCGACGCCGCAGCGGTCCGCCTGGCCTGGGGGCAGATCCACGGGACCTGCCAGAGCGGCCTGCCCACCGCCCAGTACACCGCCGACACCATCGCGCGGCTGCTGTGCGGCAAGGCCGTCCAGCCGTTCCGCTTCGGCTACTTCCACCAGCCGGTCAGCCTGGGCCGCCGCGACGCGGTCGTCCAGTTCACCAAGGCCGACGACACCCCCGGCCGCTGGTACCTCACCGGACGGGCCGCCGTCGCCTACAAGGAGATGGTCAGCGGCAGCCCCCTCACGACCTACCGGCTCAGCAAGCACATCAACGTCACCACCATCGTCTCCAAGGGCGGCCGCGCCACCCGCAAGCTCGCGGCATGACGGGCACCGACTCCCAGCGCCGTGATCTCGGTCTTGCCGCCCAGGTGACGGCGCTGGAAACATGAGCCGGTGATCGTGATCGACGACAAGGCCGAGCAGGACCCCTACATCGAACACCGGCGCCTGCTGTTCGCCACCGCCTACCGCATGCTGGGCAGCGTCACCGACGCGGAGGACGTCCTCCAGGACGCATGGCTCACCTGGAGCACCGCCGACCGCGACGCGATCCACCACCCCAAGGCCTACCTGGTGCGAACGGTCACCAACCTGTCGCTGAACCGCCTCACCTCAGCTCGGGCCACGCGCGAGACCTACGTCGGCCCGTGGCTCCCCGAACCGCTCCTGACCTCCCCCGACATCGCCACGGATACCGAATTGGCCGACACCGTCTCCATCGCGATGATGGTCGTCCTGGAAACCCTCAGCCCCGTCGAACGCGCCGTCTTCCTACTCCGCGAGGTCTTCGGCTACTCGCACGCCGAGATCGCCGAGACCCTCGAACGCCCCGAGCCGACGGTCCGCCAGATCGCCCACCGCGCCCGCGAGCACGTCCAGGCCCGCCGCCCCCGCTTCGACACCGACGAGGCACAACGCCGGCAGATCACCGCACAATTCATGAAGGCCTGCGCGGGCGGCGACCTGAACGCCGTGATGGAACTGCTCGCCCCCGATGTCACCGCCTGGTCCGACGGCGGCGGCAAGGTCACCGCCGCCCGCCGCCCCCTCCACGGCACCGACCACGTCGCGCGCTGGATCGTGGGCTTCCTGGCCAAGCCCGAGCTGGCCGCCCTGACCATGGAGCCCGCCGTCATCAACGGCGAGCTCGGCATCCTGGCCACCCTCGACGGCTACACCGTCGGCGCCCTGTCGTTCGACCTCGTCGACGGCCACATCCAGAATCTGCGCTTCCAGGTCAACCCCGACAAGCTCGGCGGCCTCACCCCCGACAACGGCCTGGCGTTCCCCTGATGCCGTGATCAGAACCAGTGTCGCGGGCCTGGCCGCCTCCGAGCCGCCGGCCGCCCTGCCCGACGCCCCTTATCCAGGGTGCTGGAGGCGGGCCGGGTGGTCTCCCCGCAGCCGTTGATGTGCACGAGGAACACAACGGGAATAGCGGTCGATTCCGCCTGACGTCCGGCGACATGGCGGTCCTGCGGTACGGCGCGTTCTACGGGCCGGGCGCCACCGACGATCAAGTCGAACTCCTGCGCAGACGGCAGTACCCGGTCGTCGGGGACGGCGCCGGCCACAGCTCGTGGGTGCATCTCGACGACGCGGCGAGCGCCACCGTCCTGGTCGTGAAGCTCAAGGCGACGGGCGCGGCTTCTCCAACGCCAAGGCCAAGCGGGAACTGGGCTGGCGGCTGCGCTCCCCCTCCTGGCGGCAGGGCTTCAAGGAGGGGCTGGCATACCCGGGCCGAGAACTTCCAGCAGCTCCAGATCGGCATCGGCGCCACCTTGATCTTCTCCCTGATCTGGTCGGACGCGCTCGTCGTCTCGCTGGCCGGATTCGCCGTCGCCCGCTGCTGAAAGCATTGCGTGCGGCGGGACACGAGGTTCTCGCCCTCACCCGGTGAGCCACCGCTCAGGCGCGCGCCAGGCTCTCACCATCATCCGCGTTCCTCGGCTCGGATAGCGACCTGGAACGGGTCGCGGCGGCAAGACCATCCAGCAGTTCCGCGGCATGGGTGCGGAACTTGCGTACCGACAGGTGGACCGCGCAAGCGGTGGCCGCTCCCGTCCGGCCAGGCGGATCACTGTTGCCAGATCACACAGTGTCACCCCGGGGTTCACTCGAGAGACCTGGTTCACGTGGATTGTCATAAAGCATCACTGGTAACTTTGCTCCCATTCCATGCAATTCGGAAGGGCAAAACGTGACCGAGCTGAGCCGTCGGCAGCTCCTCGTGGCGGGTGACGCCGCCCTCGTCCCGACCGCGCCGGCTGCCGAGCCCGCACAGGCCACCGGCCTGGCGGGCATGAAGATCACCTGGACCGCGAGCAAGCACGTCACCGGCCGCAAGCTGGACTTCGCCCCCGGAAGCTCGGTGGCCTACGGCAACTTCGACTACCTGCTGCTCGAGCAGGTCATCGAGAAGATCAGCGGCCTGCCGTACGCGACCTGCGTGCGCAGCAAAGCCTTTCTCGCCGCTCGGCATCGGCAGGATGCGGCCGGGCCGCACGCTCACCCGCGCCGCCGGCGAGGTCACCTACGACTCCAGCGCCACGGGTACGAATGTGATGAACGCCTCAGGCGGCACGGTGAGTTATCCCAACGGCGCGTTCAACCTGGAGAACATGGCCGCGCACGGCGGCTGGATCGCCTCGGCCGCCGACCTGGCCAGGTTCGAGCTGATCTTTGACAGACCGAGCGCATCCTGAACGCCACCTCCATCGACCGGATGTTCGCCGTTCCCGAGACCGGCGTGAACGCCTTCACCTTCGCCGCGCTCTTCAACCGGAGGCAGGAGGGCAGCACGCCCAGCTGCTCCGGCATCGACCCGCTGCTCAACCAGGCCGCGAGCGCGGTCACGACATGGCCGGCCACCGACCGGTTCTCCGCCTACTTCCAGTCCCCCTGCCGGGCCAACCGGCCCGGCCAAGTCAGTCGAGTTCCTCTGGAGTTTCCCCTTTGCGCACCACCGCACGTGCCCTGGCCATCGCCGCCGTCGCCGCCTCCGCTTCCGGGGCGCTGCTGACCGCCTCTCCCGCACACGCCGTACCGACCCCCACGCCCAGTACCTCGCCCAGCGTCTCGACGAAGCAGGACCTCGGGCTGCTCGCCCCGGCCAAGGCCTCTGTCTCGCACCCCGCGGTACGGCAGAAGTACGGCATGTGGTGCGCCCCCGCCACGATGAGCGTCATCCTGCGGACCTACGGCTACAGCCGCACCCAGGAGCAGCTGGCCAGGGAGATGAAGACCGACAACAAGAAGGGCACGCCGAGCAAGAACATCCGGCTGGTCTTCAACTCCTACGTCAACAAGAAGGGCTTCACCATGGTCTGGGGCAAGACCAAGGACCCCGCGGCCCTGCTGAACAACATCGCCTATGACGTGGGCGTGCTGAAGCGGGCGACCGCCATCATCGTGGACGCCGACCGCATGCCGTACGGGAAGGTGGCGGGCGCGCCGAACACCCACATGGTCACCGTGCGCGGGTACGACAAGGTCAAGCGCACGGTCACCGTGTGGGATCCGGCCAACAACCGCTCCAACGGCAACCACACGGTCCCGGTGAAGGCGCTGAGCCAGGCGGCCGACCCGATCGGCTATCTCGACATCAGCAGGTAGACGGCGCAGGAATGATCAAAAGCATGGGGCGCAACGGTTCGCCGTCGTTGCGCCCCTTGCCGTCGCGCTCTACAAAACGCCGCTGACCTGCGGTTACCGCACCGGCAGGTAGCGGCCGGGCTCGAACTCGGTGACCTGGCGGCGGTATTCCCCCCGCTCCGCCTCCAGAACGAGCCGTGATACTCCTCTGATAATTGTGGGTCCGCCCGCCATGGGTCTTCTCCCGAACGTGCCCCCGACCGCCGACTAGCCAGAGGCACCGAATCGGCCGCCGGTGAGGGGGGCCGTTCTAGAGGGGGTGCCGGTGCGGGCGATCTGCGTCTTGGGGCTGGTCGGTGTGCTCGTGGGTGGCGGCCCAGGAGGCGAGCAGGCGTAGCGCGTCTTCGGACGGGGAGCCGGGTTCGGCGGCGTAGATCGTCATGGTGAGGTCAGGCTCGGCGCGCAGGTCCATGCTTTCGTAGGACAGGGTGAGGTCGCCGACGATGTGGTGACGGAAGTGCTTGATGCCGGTGCCGTGGGTGCGGACGTTGTGAGCTGCCCACCGGCGGCGGAAGTCATCGCTGCGGGTGGACAGTTCTCCGATCAGGTCGTGCAGGCCCTTGTCATGCGGGTTCTTGCCGGCCGCAGTGCGTAGGTTCGCCACACACATGTCGGCAGCCAGGTCCCAGTCGGGGTAGAAACGGCGTGCTGCGTTGTCGAGGAAGCCGAAGCGGGCGAAGTTCGGCGGCCTGGTCGGATCGGCGTAGACGTCGCAGTACATGGCCCGGCCCAGGTGGTTGGCGGCGAGCAGGTCCATCCGGTTGTTGCCGACGATCGCCGGGGCGGTGGTGATGGTGTCGAGCATCCATTGCAGGCTGGGCCGTGCCGTCCACTGCATGGGGCGGCGAGGGCGCAGGATCGCGTTGCTTCCGTCGGCCTCGTGCGCGAGGCGGAGCAGATGGGCGCGTTCGGCGTCGTCCAGCTGCAGGGCGCGGGCGACCGCGTCGAGAACGCCGGCTGAGACTCCAGCCAGGGAGCCGCGTTCGAGCTTGGCGTAGTACTCCACGCTCATCCCGGCCAAAGCGGCGACCTCGCTGCGCCGTAGTCCGGGGACGCGGCGCTGACCGGCGACCGGCAGGCCCACCTGCTCAGGGGTGATCTTGGCGCGCCGCGAGGTGAGGAATTCGCGCACTTCGGACCGGTTGTCCATGACGCGAGGCTACGACAAGCCCCGGCAGGTTGGGATGTACTGGGAGTACATCCATCATCAGTGACTTCCTCACCCTGGGGTGGCCCGGATGTGCTGGATGTCATGACCGATGTCGTGACCGTGACCGTCGCCGTGTGGACGCGCCGCCTGGCGGCTGCCCTGCTGACCACCTCAGTGGTCGCTGCCTCGGCCGGGTGCTCGCTTGCGGCAGACCCACACACCGGGCCGCTTTCATCGCCGCGGCCACTGTCGGGCACGGCGAGCGCCGCATCGGGGATGCCGGTGGTGCTGCGGTTGGATGACCATGCCGTCGCCGCGACGTTGACCGACACGCCGCCGTCGCGGCAGTTGGCGGCGATGCTGCCGTTGACCGTGCAACTGAGGGACGTGTGGGGGCAGGCGAAGGCGGGGCGACTGCCGCAGCCGCTCACGGTCGGGGCCGGCACACCGATCCACGATCCCACCCCAGGCGACATCTACTTCTGGCCCCCGAGCGGCGTGATCGCCATCTACTACGACGACCTCGGCCAGGCGGTGCCCGACCCGGGCCTGGTCCGCCTCGGCGTCGTCGAGGCCGGCCTGGACAAGCTCGCCAACGCGGACAAGCACGCCACGGTCCGGATCGAAGCGGCCGCCGCAACCGGCTACTGACCTACCGCCTGGTCTCGCCGCCATCGCCGTCGCCAGCAGCATCCCACTGGCCGAGCCCTGGAGCCCGTTCAGAACGGGATCAGGGCCCTACAGTTGATCCGGAGTCCCCGTCGGAGGCATGTGCCTCAGCGCCACTCGATGAACGCAGCAGTGTCACCGAGCGTGGAGAACTCCCCGGTCCGCTCGATCTTCTTGGGCGTGGATCCCGGCTTGGTGTCGCAGAGGTAGTAATCCTTCGCGGCCCCCTTCGCGGAGAGAAACGCGAATCTCTGACTGTCGGGGGAGATCACCATGCCGTAGTTCTGATGGTCGTTGCTGGGGAGTATGGGCGCTCCGGGCTTCGCCCCCGAGGCGATGTCGAGCGCGGCGAACCTGTCGTCGGCTTCGCACAGCACGGTGTCGTTGTCGAGCCAGCCGCCGTCACAAGTGAGGTATCTGCCCTTCTCCACGAGGTCCGGGCCCACCGCTTGCCCCTCCGCCGGGACTTCCAGGACGCGACCTTCAGCCAGGAGGCGTTTTCCGTCCGGCGAGAGTTGGGCACTGCTGGTCAGCACCGCCCGGCTCGGCGTTCTCCCCACCATGATGAGGTTCTGTTCGCCGACCGTCGCGATCTCCAACTGGTCGACCGCCTTGTGGTCCCCGGCAAGCGCTCGGCTCGCGATGCGGTTCTTGGTGGAGGTCCCAGCCTGGTCGACCACCTCGTACGTGAACCAGACCGCGCTCCCGTCCCGCGAGAAGGCCGCATTGTCCTCGTGCGGAGTGTTGCCGAAGTCCTCGTTCCCGGTCAGATCGGTGAACTTGCCCGCACGGTCGACGTACCCGACATGAGTCGCCTCGGTCTGCGGGTCCTCGGTGACCACGGCCATCTTCGTGAAGTCCTGGTCAAAGAGTGATCGGATGGCGGCCACATCCCCGGCATCAGCGGGCAGCTCATCTGGCTCGCACAGTTTCCGCACGGCGCTGTTAGGCCGGGCCTGGTCGGACGCGACAATCGCCGTGTCCGGCAGTTGGAACTCCGCACGCGCCACGTGCTTCCAGCTTTGCGGGTTCCAGCCATCGACGTTGATGACTCCGCCGCTGCCGTTCCCCGGCGAGCAGACGGCCGTAACGATCATGTTCTGCTGTGCGAAGTCTCCACTGGCGCCAGTCCCCGAGGACCTCTGACCGGCGTCCGCTTCCGCCTCGCGCTGGTCTCCGTCTGATGAACAGGCAACGAGGCCTGCTGCCAGGACCAGCGAGAGAACGGTCGCAATTGCTTTCGGCGCGTCAACCATTCGTCTGCCCCCTATGCGATGTCGGCCCGCACCGTACAAAGGGCTTTGACGCGCCGTCAGCCCATCAAGTTGCCGAGGAAACGGAACTTACTCGGAATATCAACGGTCACGGCGACACGGACAAAGGTGGGGACGGCTTTGGGACGCGTGGGAATCTGCGAGGGCTGCTGCTCATGAGCGACGCCCGCCCACCGGCGCGTGGGCGTGCCCGTTACCGTTCGAGGCGGACACCAGCCCGGCGATGTAGTCGGAGACCGCGGCGACGGTCGGCTGCCGCCACAGCAAGGTCGTCGGCAGCGAGCACCGGAACCGTTTCTCCAGCCGCCGCAGGACGACCACCGTCAGCACCGAGTCCAGCCCCTGCTCAATCAGCGGCCGGTGCGGCTGCAGGTCGGCGGGGGCCAGCCGCATCTCCTGGGCGATCTGCGCGCCGACCTCCTCGAGCAGGAACGCGCGCAGTTCCTCCGGCCCCAGGTCGGCGATGGATTCGACGGGCCGCACGCCTTCGGCGCCGTTCTCCGCGGCGGCCGGCACGTCGATCACCGGGTACCGCAGTCCCGACAGCCAGCCGACGACGGCGCCGGCGCGGTCGGTCACCCGTACCTGCACCGTGTCGGCGCGTTCGGGGCCGAGCCAGATCTCGATGTCGACCGTGTCCGGTGGCTCTCCGACGGTGACCAGCCGATCGACGTTCGTCACCATGCGGAGCAGCGGGTCACCGGGGAACGCGCTCGGCGCCACCGACATCGCCGCGTCCAGAACGGGCGCCCACGTGGCGGCCGGCCCGCACCGGACCCGGGCGCGCAGCGCGCCGTGGCCGCGCAGCAGTTCCTCGACCGTCCAGTCGAACCCGGTGCCGGGTACGCCGATGGCGGCGAGCCGCTCGGTAACCAGGCCCGGCTCCGCCTGGACGAGCGGCTGCGCCGGGGGAGCCGGCGCCTGTCCCGGTTCGGCGGGCACCGTGGCGGTGGCGATCACCTGCCAGGCGGCGTCCGGTTCACGGGCGGCACGGGCGGCCAGCCGCAGCTCGGTTCCCTGCCGTACGACCTGGACCTCGCGGCGGTCGGCGGTCAGCAGCGGCGCCGACATCCGCACCTCGCCGAGCACCTGACCTCCGGCTGCGGCGAAGAAGGTCGCCGCGAGCACCGCGGCCGGCACGATCTCCACGCCTTCGATGGCATGGCTGCCGGGATAGGGCCGGGTCTGGTCGTCCACGCTGGTCCGCCAGAGCCGTACGTCGGTGCCGGCGAGATCGATGCCGTCGCCGAGCAGCGTGTGCGTGCCGGGATCGTGGCCGCGACCGGCGGCGTCCGGGGCCGACGGCGCACGCCAGTGCCTGCGGTGCTGCCACGGGTATGAGGGGAGCACGACCGGCCCGCCGACCGGCTGCAGCCGGCGCCAGTCCACGTCGAGGCCGGCGCAGTGCGCCGCGGCCAGGCCGGCCAGCAGGCTGGGCCGGTTCCGGCGCAACGACATGCCGACGAAGACCTCCTCGTGACCGGCCGTACCGAGCGTCTCCAGCACCGAGTGGGTGACCACCGGGTGCGGGGAGATCTCGACGAACGCGCGGTATCCGTCGGCCGCGGCCGCCGTGACCGCGTCGGCCAGGCGCACCGGCCGGCGCAGGTTGACCGCCCAGTAAGCACCGTCGAAGCCCGGGTTCGCGCGCGGATCGTCCAGCGCCGTCGAGTAGACGCGGATGTCGGGGACGCCGGCCGTGAGGTCGGCCGCGGCGGCGGCCAGGTCGGCCAGGAGCGGATCCATCTGCGGCCCGTGGAAGGCCACGTCGGAGGCGACGCGGCGGCCCGGGATGCCCTCCTTGATCCAGCCGGCCAGCACGTCGGCCACGGCGTCCGGATCGCCGGAGACGACCGTCGAGCCGGGTGACGCCGCGATCGCGGCGACCACGTCGGTGCGGTCCCCCAGCAGCCGCGCGGTCTCGGCGAACGGCAGATGCACCATGGCCATCGCGCCGCGGCCGGCGACCCGCCGCAGCAGCCGGGACCTGCGGCAGATCAGCCGGGCGCCGTCCACGCGGCTCAGCGCCCCAGCCGTCACGGCGGCGGCGATCTCGCCGACCGAATGGCCGATGACCGCGTGCGGGCGCACCCCGTGCGCGTGCCACAGCTCGACGAGGCCGAGCTGCATCGCGAAGATCATGGTCTGGATCCGGTCCACCTCGGTCAGCTCGTCCTCGGCAAGCACCTCCCGTGGCGAGAAGCCGATCTCGGCGGCGAACACCGGCTCCAGCTCGTCGATCACCGCGGCGAACACCGGCTCGGTCGCCAGCAGCTCCCGGCCCATGCCGGCCCACTGCGAGCCGTGCCCGGAGAACACGAACACCGGGCCAGGACCGGGATCGGAGAGCACCCGCCCGGTGGTCACCGCGTCGTGCGGGGCGCCGGTGGACAGGGCGCGCAACCGGTCGGCCAGCGCGGCCGGGCTCTGCGCCGCCACCACCGCCCGGTGCGGCAGGTGGGCGCGGCGCAGCGCGAGCGTGTGCCCGACGTCGGCCGAGGGCAGGCGTCCGGCGACGCCGGCGAGGTTGCCTGCGGCCTGCCGCAACGCTGCCGGCGACGCGGCGGACACCGGATACAGCCGGCCCGCGGTCCCCCCGGCGGGTGGTCCGGCGGGCGGCGCCTGTTCGAGGACGACGTGGGCGACGGTGCCGCCGTAGCCGAAGGCGGAGACCGCGGCCCGGCGCGGATGCGCGGAGGCGGGCCACGGCGTCGGCGCGTCCACCACCCGCAGCCCGGCGCCCTCCCAGTCGATGGCCGGAGTGGGTGCGTCGAGCCGGCTCGGCGGGAGCTCGCCGCGTTCGAGCGCCAGGACGGCCTTGACCAGGCCGGCGATGCCGGCGGCACCCTCGAGGTGACCGATGTTGGACTTGGCCGAGCCGATCAGGCACGGCCGCTCTGGCGGCCTGCCCTTCCCGTACACGGCGCCCAGCGCGCCGGCTTCGAGGGGGTCGCCGACCGCCGTGCCGGTGCCGTGCGCCTCGACGTACCCGACCGTGCCCGGCTCGACGCCCGCCTGCCGCAGCGCGCGGCGCATGACGTGCTCCTGCGCCTGGCCGCACGGCGCCATGATGCCCGCGGTGCGGCCGTCCTGGTTGACCGCGCTGCCGCGGATGGTCGCCAGGACCCGGTCCCCGTCCCGTACGGCGTCGGCGAGCCGCTTGAGCACCACGACGACCGCGCCCTCGCCCCGCCCGTAGCCGTCGGCAGCGGCGTCGAACGACTTGCTCCGCCCGTCCGGGGCCAGCGTGCCCGCGGCGTCCAGGGTCAGCGTCTCGCCGGGGGACAGGATGAGGTTGACCCCGCCGGCCAGCGCCACATCCGTCTCGCCGGCGCGCAGGGCCTGGACGGCCAGGTGGACGGCGACCAGCGACGCCGAGCACGCCGTGTCCACCGCCAGGCTCGGGCCGCGCAGGTCGAGCGCGTACGACACCCGGTTGGCGACCGCGCAGGTGGCGGCGCCGATCCCGGTCCACGCCTCGATGTCGGGCAGATCCTCCAGCAGGCGATGCCCGTAGTCGCCGGTGCAGACGCCCACGTACACGCCCGCGTCCGTGCCGGCCAGCGCGTCCGGCGACACTCCGGCGTGTTCCAGCGCCTCCCACGCGGTCTCCATCACCAGGCGCTGCTGGGGGTCCATCAGCTCCGCCTCGCGCGGCGAGAGCCCGAAGAACTCCGCGTCGAAGTCGGCCACCCCGTCCAGGAAGCTGCCGTAGGGGAGGGTGCGGCGTAGCGCCGCCGCGTACGAAGGGCCGCGATCGGCGTAGTCGCGCCAGCGGTCGGCGGGCGCCGGTCCGCTGGCGTCCCGGCCCTCGCACAGCAGATTCCAGTACTCGTCCGCCGATCCGACGCCGCCGGGCAGGCGGCAGCCGATCCCGATCAGCGCGATCATCTCGGCCGGTCGATCCATGACAAAACGCCTCCTCATATCCGCGCCCACGCGGGCGACTCGAGAATCTCCACGACGGCGCCCGAGATGGTCACGCCTGGCCCGAAGCCGAACATGTCCGCCGCCTCCCGGGCGGGCCGAACCCGATCGTCGATGCGGACGGCCGCTCAGCCGGGTCCGTCCGAGGCGTAGTGCCCGGGGATGTCGAGGATCCGCAGGACGGCGCAGGCCAAGGTCTTGCCGGCACCCACCCCGATGAGCAGCACGTAGTCTCCGGGGACCAGCGCCCCGCCGGCCAGCAGGTGGTCGAGGGCGACGAACTGGTCACTGACCCCAAGGTGTCCGATGCCGGCGCCGTATTCCCAAGTGGTGTCGGCCAAGGTCAGCCCGAACCAGCTCACCCGCTCCTCCACGTTGTCCCAGCGCCCGTGCGGGAACGCTACGCGCGCCACCTCGTCGAGCGTGATCCCCGCCTCCTTCAGTGTGCGGTCGACCAGCCCCATCAGCGTCGACTGGATCGCCAGCATGACGCCGGCGCCGTCGCGGGCCAGCAGTCGCTTGCGGAACTCACTGTGGCGGGAGGCGAAGTCGAGCGGTCGGCCCACGGTCGCGTCCGGTGGGAACATCGGCACGCCGCCGTCGTTCACCGCCTCGGCCTCCGGCAGCACGGTCACGTTGACCGACCGCAACTGCGCGAAGCCCGTGTCCGTGGTGAGCAGCAGCGCGCACCCGGCGTCGCCTACCACGTAGCCCTCCATCATGCGCCACCGGTCGACCAGCGGGCTGCCGTGGTTGTCGGCGCCGACCAGCAGCGCGGTGCCGCCGGGCCGCAGATAGCCGGCGGCGAGCTGGAGCGCGCTGAACAGCCCGCAGCATCCGTGCCGCAGCTCGACCGCCAGGACGTCGCCGCCGACCAGGTACTGCTGCAGGTAGAACTGCGGCTGCCAGCCCTCCGGCCCCTGGTGCCAGACGTCGGCGTACAGCATGAGATCCAGGTCGCGCGGTGACATTCCGCCGGAGCGCTCGAACGCGTGCCGGGCCGCACGGAGCGCGAGCTCTGGAGCCGGTACGTCGCCGGCCACCGCCGCACCACCGAGGCGGAAGTACTCCCTCTCGTCGGCCGGATAGCTGCCCTCGGCGACGGCCGTCTCGATGCTGACCACCGGCGGCAGATGGACGCCGATACTGCGCAGGTAGATGTCGGGTGTACGCATCCATCCTCCTTCAGTGCGGCATGCCGCGGCGCGGGGCGGGGTGGAACGAATAACCCCCTGCTGGGAAAAAACGAGCCTGCTGGAAGAGCTGTCGGGTTGCCGATCACAGGCCGGCGATACATACGACGGGCCTCGCAACCCTGAACGTTGACAGATGTGTCCGGGGGCGATCAGCGCCGATGCTAATCGAATGGATCATCCATGACTAGTGGTGTCATTCTTCGGACGGACCATGCATAATCTTCACCGCCGATGATCACCGGCGTACCGGAACGGAGTCAGCGATCGCAGGCCAGGTTCTCGGGCGGCGTGCCGACATGGCGGCGCCGCTCCCCGGCACCGAGGTCTCGTCCGACGGAGGCGCAGGCGTCATCCATGTCCCATAACCGGGCTCGGGCCGCCGGCCGGCAGCACACCGGCCGGCTCATCCTCGTGCTCGCGGCCCTCACCGCGGTCGCTCCGCTGGCCATCGACATGTACGTGCCCGGCTTCCCCGGCCTGGCCAGATCCTTCGGCACCGCGGCCTCCTCGGTCCAGCTGTCGCTTACGGCCTTTCTCGTCGGGCTCGCCGCGGGACAGCTCCTCCTGGGCCCGGTCAGCGACGCGGTGGGCCGCCGCCGCGTCCTGCTGGCCGGCGCCGCGCTGTTCACGGTGCTGTCGCTGGCCTGCGCCGTCTCCCCCAGCATCGAGATCTTCGACGCGGCGCGGCTGTTACAGGGGGTCGCCGGGGCGGCGGGCATGGTGGTCGCCCGTGCCGTGCTCACCGACCGCTTCCACGGCACCCCGGAGGCGGGTCGCCACTTCGCGGCCCTGTCCGCGATCGTGTTCATGGCCCCGGTGGCCGCGCCGCTGCTCGGCGGGGCCATCCTCGGCGTCGGCTCCTGGCGCCTCGTCTTCATCGCGCTGGCGGGCTTCGGCGTCCTGCTGATCGCGGGGCTCCTCGCCTGGGTGCCGGAGAGCCTGCCCGCCGACCGCAGGCAATCGGGCGGGGTGACCGGCGTGGTCAAGGCCATCGCGATGCTCGCCCGGCGGCACGCCCTCGTCGGGTACGTGCTCGCCTCGTCCTTCACCGGGGCCGCGCTCTTCACCTACATCGCCGGCTCGACGTTCGTCTTCCAGGACGTCTACGGCCTCTCGGCCACGCGGTACAGCCTCGTCTTCGCCGTCAACGCCCTCGGCATGCTGGCCTCCAGCGTCCTCTTCGGCCGCCTGTCCGCCCGCGTCCGGGTGGACACGCTGTTCGTCGCGGGGCTGACCGTGGCCGGCGCCGGTACGGCGGCCCTGGTCGCGTCGCTGGTCACGACCGGCGGTTCCGTCGCCGCCACCTGGGCCTGCCTGTTCGTCACCGTCGCCGGCCTCGGCACGGCGCTGCCCGCCACCACGACCATCGTCCAGTCACTCGGCCACGACGCTCCCGGAGCAGCCTCCGGCCTGCTCGGCGGCAGCCAGTTCATCCTCGGCGCGGCCGCCTCACCCCTTTCGGGTCTCCTCGGCGACGGCACGGTCTCCATGGCCGTCATCATGCTGGCCGCCTTCGGCCTCGCCGCGCTGTCCCTCCTCCTGGTGCGCGGAGCTGGGGGGCGTGCGGCGGGGGCCGGGCGGACTCCCGGACCACGAGCCGGCACCCCCGGCGGGTGATGCCGGACGCCTGGTTCCCACCAGGGCCGCGGGACGACGCGGTCCAGGCCGTGCTCGCGCGCCAGGCCCACTGGCCTCATGGGTGCATCGCCGATTGAAGGTTTATCGCGAAGGTAACAGGGATTTCCGCGGCAAAGTTTACACGGAAGGTTCAACGATACCGTTGAAGGCATGGACATCAAGGACACAGCCCGTCCGTGCGACGGCGCGGGCGTCTCGGCGTTCCTCCGGTCGCTGCCCGCCAAGCCCCTGCTGCTCGGCCTGGGTGAGGCCAGGCACTTCGTGGAGGAGCTGGGCGAGCTGCGCAACGAGATCTTCCGGCATCTGGTCGAGCACGAGGGCTACCGGTCGTTCGCCATCGAGAGCGACTGTCTCATGGGCCTCGTGGTGGACGACTACATCACGACGGGCGCGGGCACGCTCGATGACGTCATGGAACGCGGCTTCAGCCACGGCTTCGGCGCGTCACCGGCCAACCGCGAGCTCGTGCGCTGGATGCGGGCGTACAACCAGGAGCATGATGAAAAGCTCCGGTTCTTCGGCTTCGACGGCCCTCTGGAGTATTGGGCGGCGAGCCCGCGCCAGGCGCTCACCGCCCTCCACGCCCTCCTCGACGGCCCGCTCCCCTGCACCATGGAAAGCCTCGACACGCTGCTGGGCCCCGACGACCGGTGGTCGAACGAGGCCACGGCCATGGATCCGTCCCAGTCGATCGGTCAGTCCGCCGACGCCCAGCGGCTGCGACTGATCGCCGACGACCTGGTGGCGCTGCTGGACACGCAGGCGCCGCGGCTGAGCGCGGAGGACAGGGAGCGGGCGGCACTGTACGGGCGCACCGCCACCGGCCTGCTCCGCTACCACTACTGGATGGCCGACACGTCCCCGGCACGGTGGGCCCGGCTGTCGGCCCTGCGGGACGCGATGATGGCCGCCAACCTGCGTGCCGTCGCCGAGCACGGCCCGGCCCTGGTCTTCTCCAGCAACCTCCACCTGCAGCGGAACAAGAGCTTCATGCCGTTCGGCGACCAGCTGCTGGAGTGGTGGGGCGCGGGGGCGATCACGGGGACGCACCTGGGCGACCGGTACGCCTTCCTGGCCTCGGCCCTCGGCACGGCCGGCGACGACACCCCGCCCCCGGACACCGTCGAGGGCATCCTGTCCACGCTCCCGTGGGACCACTCTCTCATCGACGCCCGCCGCCTGGCCGAGGCCATCACGAAGCCCGCCGCACGCATCTCCCACGATTTCGCGTATTTCCCACTGGACCCGGCCCAGCTCGACATGATCGACGGCATCGTCTTCCTCAAACAGGCCGTCAGGCTGAAAAAGCTGGGTTGACAGGCGCGTGCGTGTCAGGCTCTCCTGACACGCACCGCCCCGGCAGTACGTGCGGCCGCAACTGACCAGAAGAACCAAATTGGTCAATCCGTCGGATAGCCTGGTCTGGAAGCCTATGAGAGGAGTCGACATGACTGACGTCGGCAAGGCCGGCCGGGCGCTGGTGGTCGGGCTGGGGATCGCCGGCATCGCCACCGCGTTGCGGCTGCGCCAGGTCGGGTGGGAGCCGGTGGTGGTGGAGCGGGCGCCGGCGCGCCGCTCCGGCGGATACTTCATCGTCCTGTTCGGCGCCGGCATCGCCTCGGCCAGGCGGCTGGGCGTGCTGGAGGCCATCGGCAACCGCAGCGGTCCCCATGTCACCAGCTACGAGGTGGACCGCGCGGGGCGCCGCCGTCCCGGCATGAACCCCTTCGCCATGGCCGCAGGACCCCGCCCGCTGCTGCGCGGCGATGTGGAGCGAGGTTTGTTCGCGGCGCTGCCGGACGATGTGGAGATCCGCTACTCCACCGTGCCCATCCGCATCGACCAGGACGACGCCGCAGCGGAGGTGACGCTGCACGACACCGCCTCCGGCACCACCGTCACCGAGCGCTTCGACCTGGTGATCGGCACCGACGGGATGCGCTCCACGGTGCGCAGGCTCGTCTTCGGCCCCGAGGAGTACCTGCACCCGTTGAACTACATGATCGGCGCCACCGTCCTGGACGAGCCGATCGAGGGCTTCCGCCAGGAAGAGGGCCTGGTCCTGGCCGAACCCGGCCGCTCGGTGTGGGCCTTCCCGTTCGCCGATCACGCCCCGAGCCTGCTGTTCTCCTACCGCACGCACGACATCGACGCGGAGTTCCGCCGCCCGCCGATCGAGTCCATCCGCGCCGCCTACGGCCCCGAGCCCACCGGTCCCCTGCTGGAAGAGCTGCTGACGCGCTACGAGCAGGCACCCGACGCGCTGTTCGACTCGGTGCAGCAGGTCAAGATGCCGCGCTGGCACCGCGGCCGGGTCGTCCTGATCGGCGACTCCGCCTGGTGCGTCACCCTGTATGCGGGTATGGGCGCCTCCAGCGGCCTGGCCGGTGGCGAACTGCTGGGCACCATGCTGCAGCGCCACCCCGGTGACCTGCCCGGTGCGCTTCGGGCCTGGGAGGCGCGCATGAGGCCGTTCATCCACCTGCAGCAAGACAGCGCCCTGCCCGGCCGCCGCGTCTTCACCCCGCATGACCGTAAGGAGCATCTCCTGCGTGCAGGGATGATGCGTCTGATGCGGATGCCGGGCGTCGGCAGGGCCATGGGCAGGAGAATGTTCGACAACAAGGACATGCGGGCCAAGAACATCGACGTCGCCGCCCCCTGACCGGTAACGAACATCCTGACAGCACGAAATGGAGAACAGCACGGTGAGTCAGCTGGTCGAACACCACTCGCACAAAGCCGCCCGCATCCTGGACAGCGCGCGCGAGCTGGTGGCCGATCATGGCGTGCGCAAGGTCACCGTCAGCGAGATCGCCGGCGCGGCCGGGGTCGGCAAGGGCACCGTCTACCTGTACTGGCCCACCAAGGAGGACCTCATCCTCGGCCTGTTCGCCCGCGAACTGCTGGCCTTCCTGGACGAGGTCATCGCCCGCATCACCGCCGACCCCGCCGCCGTGCTGCCGCGCCACCTGGCCCCGCTGCTGATCCGCACCGGGCTGCGATCCCCCCTGGCACGCCGCCTCACCGCCAAGGACGCCGAAGTGCTGCGGCTGCTCACCGAGCAGGCCGGCGACCGCGACCTGTTCGAGCGCACTCAGCCCAGCGCCATGTGCGAGGCGGTCATGCCGATCCTGCGCCGGCACGGCCTGATCCGCCAGGACCGCCCGCTGGCCGACCAGTCCTACGCCATGCACGCCGCGCTCATCGGCTTCGGCACCGCCATGTCCCACCCGGACTCCGCCCCGCCCAGCGCCGGCGACCCCGGCGACGTCCTCTCCGACGCCGTGGCCCTGCTGCTCGAACCCGCGGTCGCACCCGCCGAGCAGGCCGTCACCGCGGCCGCCGACGAGACCGTCGCCGTCTTCCGCCAGACCAGGGACGCCGTTCTGGACATCATCGACCGCAGCCAGACCCTCCAGCGATGAACCCCGCGAGCAAAGCCGACCGCACCCGCGTCAGTCACCGGCGGGCCCTCCCGCCTCCAGCAGCCGCCCGCCGGACAGCTCCAGCCAGCGCTCCACCTTGATCTCCGCGAGGAACCGCTCGTCGTGGCTGACCACCACGAACGCCCCCTCGTACGCGCCGAGCGCGCTCTCCAGCTGCCCCACGCTGACCAGATCGAGGTTGTTGGTGGGCTCGTCGAGCAGGAGGAGCTGGGGCGCCGGCTCGGCGCACAACACGCAGGCCAGGGTGGCGCGCAGCCGTTCGCCGCCCGACAACACGCCCACCGGCAGGTGGGCACGGGCGCCGCGGAACAGGAAGCGGGCGAGCAGGTTCATCCGCTCCGCTTCCAGCATGCTCGGGGCGAACGCGGCCAGGTTCTCGGCCACGGTGCGCTCGACGTCGAGCAGGTCGAGCCGCTGCGACAGGTAGGCGACCCGGCCGTCGGCCCGCCTGGTCGTGCCGCCGTCGGGCTCCAGGTCGCCGCTGATCAGGCGCAGCAGGGTTGACTTGCCCGCGCCGTTGGGGCCGGTCAGCGCGATCCGCTCGGGCCCGCGGACGGTCAGGTCGATGCCCGGCTCGGCGAACAGGCCGCGGGCCTGCAGGTGTTCGCCCTGGAAGACAGTGCGCCCGGCCGGCACGTTGGTCCCCGGCAGCTCCAGCGCGATCCTCTGGTCGTCGCGCAGCGCCCGCCCGGCCTCGTCGAGCCTGGCCTTGGCGTCGCCGACGCGGGCGGCGTGCATCTGGCCCGCCCGCCCGGCCGACTCCTGCGCGCCGCGCTTCATGTTCCCGGCGAAGATCCGCGGCAGCCCGGCGCTCTTGAGGTTGCGGGCGGCGTTGCCGGCCCGGCGCTCGGCGCGCTCGCGGGCCTGCTGCATCTCCCGCTTCTCGCGCTTGAGCTCCTGCTCGGCGCTGCGCACGTTGCGTTCGGCGGCCTCCTGCTCGGTGCGGACGGCTTCCTCGTACGCGGTGAAGTCGCCGCCGTAGAAGCGGATCTCGCCGCGGTTGAGCTCGGCGATGCGATCCATGCGGTCGAGCAGGGTCCGGTCATGGCTGACCACGAGCAGGCAGCCGTTCCAGTCGCCGAGAACGTCGTAGAGCCTGCGGCGGGCGCCGAGGTCGAGGTTGTTCGTCGGCTCGTCGAGCAGCAGGACGTCGGGCCGCTTGAGGAGCTGCGCGGCCAGGCCGAGCGAGACGACCTGGCCGCCGCTCAGCGTGCCCAGCGTGCGGTCGAACGCGAGCTCGCCGAGTCCGAGCCGGTCGAGCTGGGCACGGGTGCGCTCCTCGATGTCCCAGTCGTTGCCGATGGTGGTGAAGTGCTCCTCGTCGGCGTCCCCCGCTTCGATGGCGTCCAGCGCGGCGATCACCGGGGCGATGCCGAGAACCTCCGCCACGGTCAGGTCGCCGGTGAGGGGCAGGCTCTGCGGCAGGTAGCCGAGCACGCCGTGAACGGACACGCTGCCGCCACGGGGCCGGTGCTCGCCGGCGATCAGCTTGAGCAGCGTGCTCTTGCCCGCGCCGTTCGGAGCGACGAGGCCGGTGCGGCCGCCACCCACGGTGAAGGACAGGTCGCTGAAGACGGGCGTGTCGTCAGGCCAGGAGAAGGACAGGTCGGAACAGACGATGAACGCATCGGACATGGGAGAAGACCTCGTACGAGAACGCGGGCGCGCCGAAGCCGCCCGGCAAAGGGGACAGGGGTTCGGGGAACGACGACCGAGGCCACATCGGCGGCGGTCATGTGCGCCTGCCGGGGCCGATCAACCTCCGGTATCACCCGGAGATGTCGTCGTCACCTGCCATGTCTGGTCTCCCAGCTTCCGATCTCAAGCGTTTTTCACCATAGCAGCCGCCGGGAGCTTCCGGGCCGTGGGTGGCCATTTTTGGACTTGACAGTCCATTTTTGGCTACGCAAGCTGACGAGTGTCCGTCCCGACCTCCTCGAATCCGCTTGCGAACGGAGCGACACCCTCATGCCCCTGGACCACTACTACCTGCTCGGACGTTCCGGACTACGCGTCAGCCGACTGGCACTGGGCACGATGAACTTCGGCACCGGCGGCTTCCACGCCGCCTACGGCAAGACCGAGGAGCAGGCCCGCCCGATCTTCCGCCGCTACCTCGAAGCAGGCGGCAACCTCATCGACACCGCGGACTTCTACACCGCCGGCCAGAGCGAGACCATCCTCGGCAACCTCATCGCGGAAGCCAAGGTGCGCGACAAAGTGGTGCTCACCACCAAGTTCACCAACAGCGTCGACCCCGGCGATCCGAACGCGGGAGGCAACGGCCGCAAGCACATGGTCAGAGCGGTCGAGGCGTCACTGCGCCGCCTGCGCACCGACTACATCGACCTGTTCCTGCTGCACACCTGGGACCGGATCACTCCCGTCGAGGAGGTCATGCGGACCTTCGACGACCTCACCAGAGCCGGAAAGATCCGCTACGCGGGCCTGTCCGACGTGCCCAGCTGGTACGCGGCACGCGCCCAGACCTACGCCGAGGCCCACTCCCTCGTACCGGCGGTCAGCCTGCAACTGCCCTACTCCCTCATCGACCGGACCGTCGAACTGGAACACGTCGCCATGGGGCAGAGCCTGGGACTCGGCATCACCGCATGGAGCCCGCTCGGCGGCGGCTTCCTGACCGGCAAGTACCGAAGCGCTGACCAGGGGCTGGCCGGAGACGGCCGGCTCAGCGGCGCCGGCTCCCACGGCCGCTCGTGGACGGAAAGGGACTGGCGGCTGCTGGCCGCGGTGGAGAGCGTCGCCGGCAAGCTCGGCGTGACGATGGCCCAGGTAGCACTCAACTGGGTCGCCACCCAGCCCGGTGTCGCCTCGGCGATCGCCGGAGCGAGCAGCGCGGACCAGCTCGACGCCAACATGGCGGCCCTCGACTTCGAACTGCCGGCCGAACTGCGCGCCGAACTTGACCAGGCCAGTTCCGTGCCGCCCCCGTCGGTCTACCAGATGTTCACCCCGGACTATCAGAGCTGGCTGGTCAGCCCGGGCGTCAAGGTCGGGGACAAGCCTGCCGGGTACGCCCCCGCCGTACGGAACTGGACACCCCAAAGCAGCGCTTGACGGACTCCGCGAGCTGTGCGCGCGACGGCCTGCCCCGGCCGCGGCGTGTACGCGTCGTCAACGTTTCGCATGCAGGCGGCGCCTATGGTCGTGCGCCATGTCGAGTCACCCCGATATCTCGCGAACCGCCGGAGACACCGGCACTTCCGGTCATCGCACCATACGCAAGGGAGACACATGAACACCGCCGTCACGACCCCGCTGTCGCCGGGCACGCACACTGTCAGCGTCGGGGGCGTCGCCCAGCGCCACCACGTCGCCGGGGCCGGGCCCGTCTGCCTGGCCCACCCGGGCGGCCCGGGGCTGTCGTGGGAGTACCTGCGGATGCCGGCGGGCGCCGAGCTGGTCCTGTTGGAGAAGAGCGGCCATCTCGGTCACGTCGAAGAGCCGGACGCCTTCGCCCGTGCCGTGACGGCCTTCGTGGCAGCCACGGACTAGGCCCTGCCATGGCGTGTATACGCGTCGTCAACCGTTTGCAGGCAGGGTCAGCGCGCCTGCGGGGTGCCGACGCCCCGCAGCAGTGTGTCGACCACGACGTCGGCGGCCTGTGCGGCGCTCAGCTCGGACAGGTCCTCGGCGGCGTGTTCCATCAGCGGTGGCAGGACCGTGGCCACCCAGCCGGGCGGCAGGTCGGAGCGCAACAGGCCCTCGTCGGTGGCGCGCTGCAGGAAGGCGTCGACCTCGTCGATCAGGCGGCGGCGCTCGCGGAGCGTCACCTCGCGGAGCATGCGGCTCGTTTCCACGGGCAATTTGCGGTTGACGGCGATGATGCCTTCGACGTAGCGGTGCAGTGCGACCGCGACCGGGGCCTCGCGCAGCCTGGCGGCCTCGATGGCCGCCTCGACCGCGTCGTAGCGTGCTCCGTAGACGGCGGCCATGAGGTCTTCCCGGGAGGCGAAGCGGCGGTAGACGGTGCGGCGGTCCACCCCTGCCGCGGCGGCGATGGCGTCGGTCATCAGCGTCGCCGGCGCGAACGACCCCCAGGTCAAGGCCCTCGTGTACGTCGCCGCCTTCCTGCCCGCCCCCGGCGAGACCGCCCTGGAGCTGACGAACAAGTACCCCGGCTCCGCCCTCCCCGGCACCCTCGACCCGACCCCCTTCACCCTCCCCGGCACCCTCGACCCGACCCCCTTCACCCTCCCCGACGGCACCAGCGGGACCGACCTGTACATCAAGCCCGGCAAGTTCCACCATCAGTTCGCCGCCGACGTACCGGCCGGCACCGCGGCCCTCATGGCCGCCACCCAGCGGCCCATCGCCCAGTCCGCCCTGGAGGAGAAGACCGCGGCCGCCGCCTGGAAGGACAAGCCCAGCTGGGCCATCATCACGACGCAGGACCTCAACATCCCCGCCAGAGTCCAGCGCTTCATGGCCAAGCGCGCCCACGCGCACTCCGTCGAAGTACGCGCCTCCCACTCCGTCGCCGTCTCCCAGCCCAAGACCGTGGCCGGCGTCATCGAGAAGGCCGCGCGCGCCACCCGATAGCCCACCAGGCGAAAGAGAGATCACGACCATGGACATGAAGCTCGACGACGACCCGCCCCGACGGCTCCTCCTCGGCAGCGACGCCGTTGCCTCCGCCCAGAAAGCCGCCGAGATCCGCGCCGCGGAAACCGCGAAATGGGCCGACGTGAGCCGCTCTGCCGACTACCCCGCCGACGAGCGCTAGCCGCCGCACAGAGCCCCCGATGAACCCCAGGACCTGGTCACGAGCAGACGTGACCAGGACTTTCTGTTTTGACGGGTGGTGGATCAGCCACAGTCCGATGTCCGCGTAGATCTTGGCCTTCCGCAGCGAGGCGGTGTCGTGTCAGCGGCCGTGTCAGCACGGCGACGGCCCCATATCAGGGCGGTCGGCGATGGTGGATGCCACGAACGGCTCAGCCACATCGCGATTTGAACCCCAGGCCGATGAGAGGAATGACCATGGAACACGTCGTCACCACGCTGCCGACCGCGCGTCAGCCCGGCTGTCCCTTCGACCCGCCCAAGGAGCTGATCGACGCCCGCGAGCACGGCCCGATCAGCCGCTTCCCCTTTCCCGACGGACACCAGGGCTGGCTGGTCACCGGCTACGACCTGGTCCGGTCTGTCCTGGCCGACCCTCGGTTCAGCTCACGCAAGGAGCTCATGCGCCATCACCCGCTGGTCGACTACGGCGACATCGAGGTACCCCCGGCGCCGCCCGGCGAGTTCCTGCTGATGGACGATCCGCAGCACAGCCGCTACCGCAAGCCGCTGGTGGGCAAGTTCACCGTACGGCGGATGCGACTGCTGACCGAGCGCGTCGAGCAGGTCACCGCCGAGCACCTGGACGCCATGGAGCAGGCCGGGCCGTCGGTGGACCTGGTGACCGCGTTCGCCAAGCCCATTCCCGCCGTCATCATCTGCGAGCTGCTGGGCGTGCCGTACGAGGACCGGGGCTCCTTCCAGGAGAACATCGACAAGTTCCTCGGCGGGGAGGTCAGCGACGAGGAGCTGATCGCGGCCTACACCGCGACCCAGACCTATCTCGCGGAGCTGGTGGCCGCCAAGCGCGCCAACCCCACCGACGACGTGCTCAGCGACCTGCTCGACAGCGACCTGACCGATGAGGAGCTGAAGGGGATCGCCCTGATCCTGCTGTCGGCCGGGTTCGACACCACCGCGAACATGCTGGCGCTGGGCACCTTCGCGCTGCTGCAGAACCCGGAGCAGCTCGCGGCGCTGCGCGCCGAACCCGCGCTCACCGACGGGGCCGTGGAGGAGCTGCTGCGGTATCTGACCGTCGCCAAGCAGTTCGCGAGGGTCGCGCTGGAGGACGTCGAGCTGGGCGGCCAGACCATCAAGGCCGGCTCGACGCTCATCCTGTCGTACGCCACCGCCAACCGCGACCCCGAGCGCTTCACCGACCCCCACGTGCTCGACCTGCGCAGGCAGGAGGGCGGACACCTGGCCTTCAGCCACGGCATCCACCAGTGCCTGGGCCAGCAGCTGGCCCGCGTCGAGCTGCGCGTCGCGCTCCCCGCGCTGCTCAACCGCTTCCCCACGCTGCGCCTGGCCGTACCGGCCGAAGAGGTCGCCCTGCGCCCGGAGACCGCCGACATCTACGGGGTCAAGAGCCTCCCGGTCACCTGGGACGCGTGACCGCGGCACAGGGCCGTACGCGCAGGACCCGGGCCTGGGCTGCGTCGGCGCCGTCTTCAACCACGGCGGCGGCAACGACGGCTACGGGGCGCTGATCTACCGCACGCCCGACGGCAAGAAGACCATGGCCGCCGCGGCTGGGGTTTCGTCACACAGGGCGCTGGACAGGTCGGGCTGCATGGCCGGGGACTGGTCGCGTCAGATGACCTATGCCGGAGGCTCGGCCGTTGGCGGGAGGGCCGCGGCGATGCAGTCGAGGACGCGCTGGAGCCCGTACCGGAACTGGTCGTCGCGGCTCAGGTGCGGCCGGCGCGCCTCCATCACGATCTTGCTGAAGATCGGGTAGTCCCCGCTCTCCAGCAGTTGGTGGACGCGCGGGGAGCTCCGCGTCATCCACTCCGACTCGCTGAGCCCGCTGCGGCGGACCTCCTCGGCCCAGCTGATCTCCTCGCGGACGGCGCCCTCGACATAGCCGTTCAGCATGGCCATGAGGCCGAGGTTCTCGTCGATGGAGACGTGCGGGTCGAGGGCGCCCATCACCCGTTCGATCAGGCGCAGCTGGTTGGGGCCGAAGCTGGGGAGTGACCGCTGCACGGTGGCGATCCACGGGTGCCGAAGCCACATCGCCCGCAGCCCGTCGGCGTAGCGCGTCAGATCCGCGCGCCAGTCGCCGGAGGGCATGCCCTCGACGTCGACCTCGCCCTGCAGCCGGTCGGCGATGAGCTCGACGAGGTCGTCGCGGCTCGGGACGTACCGGTAGAGGGACATCGCGCCCGCGCCGATCTCGGCGGCGATCCGCCGCATGGTGGCGGCCTCCAGCCCCTCGGCGTCGGCGATCCGGATCGCCGCCTCGGTGATCTGCGCGCGGCTGTAGACCGGCTTCGGCCCGCGGGCCGGGCGCTCGGGCCGCATCCAGATGCTCACGTACTCGGCGTCAGCCACCGCTTCCTCCTCCCAGTTGCGTACATGGTACCCAGTAATCTAACCTGACCCGCAACCGCGTACAACGTACCCAGTGGAGGGGTCATGCCTGATCCGATCGTGGTCGCCGAGGGGCTGCACAAGTCCTTCGGCGACACCCATGCACTACGGGGCCTGGACCTGGGCGTCCCGAAAGGAACGGTCTGCGGGGTGCTGGGGCCGAACGGCGCGGGGAAGACGACCGCGGTGCGCATCCTGGCGACCCTGTCCGATCCCGATGCCGGGCACGCCCGCATCGCCGGATACGACGTCGTCCGCGAGGCCGGCGAGGTACGGGCCAGGATCGGGCTCGCGGGTCAGTCCGCCGCCGTGGACGAGAAGCTCACCGGCCGCGGCAACCTGCGCATGTTCGGGCGCCTCTCCCACCTGTCCCGGCGCGCGGCGCACCAGCGGGCCGACGAGCTGCTCGACCGCTTCGGCCTGGTGGACGCCGCCGATCGCCAGGTCGCCGGCTACTCCGGCGGCATGCGGCGCCGCCTCGACCTGATCACCTGTCTCATCCTGCGCCCCGAGGTGCTCTTCCTGGACGAGCCGACCACCGGCCTGGACCCGCGCAGCCGCGGCGAGATCTGGGACAGCGTCCGCGAGCTGGTGGCGGACGGCACCACGGTGCTGCTCACCACGCAGTACCTGGACGAGGCCGACCGGCTGGCCGACGACATCGCCGTCATCGACCACGGGCAGGTGATCGCCACCGGCACTCCGGACGAGCTGAAGGCCACGATCGGGGACCGCCTCGACGTCGTCCTCGAAGCCCCCGCCGCACTTGCGACAGCGGCAGCCGTACTGAACACCCTGGCCGGCACCGAACCCACGACGACCGGCGCCGACCGGCTCAGCGTCGCCCTGCCCGGCGGCCGCCTCCGGCTCGCCGACATCGTGCGCGAGCTCGACCGCGCCGGGGTCGCCGCCGCCGACGTGAGCCTGCGCCGCCCCACCCTCGACGAGGTGTTCCTGCGCCTCACCGACCGCAAGGAGTCCGTCCGATGACCGTCCTCACCTCACCACTGGGCCGCCTGCGCTGGACGTTCGCCGACGGACTGACCCTGGTCGGCCGCGAGCTGGGACGGCTGCGGCAAGAACCTGGGCAGATCGTCGCCGCGCTGATCTTCCCGGCCGTCATGGTGGTGCTGTTCGGGTACGTCTTCGGCAGCGCGATCCAGGTGCCGGGCGGCGGCGACTACCGCGAGTACCTCATGCCCGGCCTGTTCGCGATGGTGACCTTCTCCGCGTGGTTGGGGGTCATGACGCGGGTGGCCGCCGACGCCTCCCGTGGTGTGATGGACCGGTTCCGCTCCATGCCGATGGCGCGGTTGGCGGTGCCGTTCGGACAGACCGGCGCCGACCTGCTAACCGGCCTGCTGATGCTGGTCATCATGGTGGGAACGGGCCTGCTGGTGGGCTGGCAGCCGCACCGCGGCCTGATCCCCACGGCCCAGGCGTTCCTGCTGATGATCGTGCTGCGGTACGCGCTGAGCTGGGTGGGCGTCTATGTGGGCCTGGCGGTGAAGAACGACCAGGTCGCCGACGCGATGGTGCCGCTGGGCCTGCCGTTCACGATGCTGTCGAACGCGTTCGTCCCGACCGACGGCATGCCGGGCTGGCTGCGCTTCCTGGCCGACTGGAACCCGGTAAGCGCGCTCACCGCCGTCTCACGGCAGCTGTTCGGCAACCCGGGTGTGACGTCCGGAGACGTAGCCTGGCCGCTCGCGCATCCGGTGACCGCCGTCCTGCTCTGGTCGGCCGCGCTGCTGGTGATCTTCGTCCCGCTGTCGCTCCGTGCCTACACGCGCAGGGGGCGGTGAAGGCCCACGCCGGTAGGTCGGAGCACCGGCCCGCGCCCGCCGAACCAGCGCCCTGACTCGGCACGACACCAGGCCGCCGTGCGGTTCGAGCAGGTCCTGCTGGACCTGACCGTCGAGCTGTGGCAGACGCAGCCGTTCCCGGTGCCTGACCTGTACGGCCTGCTGTGCATGGAAGTCCTGCACCAGCTGGACTTCGCCGACACCGACCTGGAGCCCGTCTTCGAGGAATGCCTGCACGAGCTGGCCGGCATCCTCTCCGTGGAATACCGGCCGACCGCATAGATCAGCGGCTGCCGTCCTGGCTCTCGCTGACTAAAGATGTAAGCCCGTACATCGATCGATGTACGGGCTATTTCCCCTGACGGGACGATCAGGTACGGCGTTCGCGCCAGCACGCTTGAAGGCGTGACCAGACGCATTGACGCCCTCGACGTGCTGCGTGGCGTGGCCATCATGGGCACGCTCGGCACGAACATCTGGATCTTCACCGCGCCCGGCGGGCCGGCGGAGTTCCTGCGGCCCGGCGGCGACACCGGTGTGGTGGAGACGTTCCTGCGCTTCCTGTCCAACGGCAAGTTCCTCGGCCTGCTGACCCTGCTCTTCGGCGTCGGCCTCGAACTGCAGCACCGCAGCGCGCTCCGCAAGGGCCTGGCCTGGCCCGGCAGGTATCTCTGGCGCGCGACGCTGCTCTTCGTCGAGGGTGCCCTGCACTTCGTCCTGGTCTTCGAGTTCGACGTGCTGATGGGCTACGCGATCACGTCGGTGATCGTCGCGTACCTCATCGGCAGGAGCCGGCGGGCGGTCACCGCGTGGCTGGTCGCGGCCGGGACGCTGCACGTCGCCATGGTGGCCCTGACCACCGCGGCCCTGATGATCGGGCCGGGCGGCGGCGACACCCTCCCCTACGCCCGGCTCGGCTGGCTCGACCAGGTGGCGTTCCGCCTCCAGAACGTCGTCGTCTTCCGCATCGAGCTGGTCTTCATCGTCCCCATGGGGGTCGTCCTGTTCCTCCTCGGCGCGCGCCTGCTGCGCGCGGGGGTCTTCGAGGAGCACGGCGCGGGCCTGCGCAGGAAGCTGATCGCCGTCGGCCTCGGTCTCGGCGTGCCCCTCAACCTGGCCACCTCCTTCGCCGGCCCGGAGTGGTTCGCCGTCGACCGCTACCTCCTGGCGCCGATGGTCGCCCTGGGCCTGCTCGGGCTGATCACCTCGATCGTGCTAGGCATGCGCGGCGCGCCGGGCGTGCTCCGCCGGGGGATCACGGGCGTCGGCCGCACGGCGCTGTCCTGCTACGTCTTCCAGAACCTGGCGGCCAGCGTCCTCTGCTACGGCTGGGGCCTGGGGCTGGCCGACCGGTTCGACGGGTTCCGTCCGTGGTGGGTGCCGGTGGCGTGGGGCGGGATCTGCCTGCTGTTCATGGTGCTGTCCTCGCTGTGGCTGCGCAGGTTCAGCCGCGGGCCGCTGGAACAGGCCTGGCAGTGGGCCTATCAGGCGTCGTCGCCGGCCCGTCAGTCCTGAGCCCGCGCATGACGGCCGAGCCCGTACGCTGGTCGCGAGGAAGGACGGCAGAGTGATGCGTTACCGGCGGGCGGTGGAGAGGCTGCGGCAGCTCGCCCAGGCGTGCGAGCAGACCCGGCGCGTGCCGGCGGACGAGCCGTTCCTGCGCGAGGCCCATGTGTTCGGCGACGTGCTCGCGGGCGCCGACCCGATCGATCACCTCGAGATCGTCCTGGTGCTGAACCTCCCGCCGGACGAGGTGAGCTGGGGCACCCATCCGCCCGGCACCGCGTGGCTGGTCGACTTCCTGCGGCTGGACCAGGGCGGGATCGCCTACTGGTGGCGCTCCCACCAGGACCCGGTGTCGAACCACCGCATCCATGACCCGGTCCGGTTCTGGTCTCTCGACGGCCCGGACAAGGGCGTGCTCGAGGCGCTCGCCGAGCGCCGCTTCGACCTGCTGCGCGGGGCGGCGCCCCAGCTTCGGGAGGAGCGCGCCCAGGTCGCCGGGGAGCTGCAGGCGGCGCTGGACCATCTGCGTGCCGTACGCGACTCGTACTGGGACCGCCAGTGGCGCAGGAAGCATCGCAGCCTGAGCCGGTATCCGGAGCATCACCTGTGGGAGGCGGTCCAGGGCTACCTGGACCTGCTCGACGCCCGCGACGAGTGATCAATCACTTTGCCCACGTTTGAGATAGGCCGCCGGGAACCTCAGGGACCGTTCAGGGAATTCCCCGACGCCCGGGCATGCCCGGTTGGCTCAGACTTCAGAGTCATGGGGATGAGAAGAGCGGGCATGATCGCGGGGCTTGCGGGGCTCGCGGCGCTGTTAGCCGGGTGTGGCCTCGCCGGCCCACTCGATGAGGACACCGCGTCCTACGACGTGAGCGACAAGGTGGCGGGAGTGCGGGTGGAGGCCGACTCCGGCACCGTCGCGGTGGTGGAGTCGGACCGCCAGGGCATCCACGTGACCGAGGAACTCAGCTGGCGCAAGACCAAGCCGGAGACCAGCCACAAGGTGCAGGGCGACACGCTGACGCTGTCGTTCAAGTGCGCCAACACCTGGGGGCTGGGCAGCGGCGGCGCTGCCTGCGAGGTCAGTTACAAGGTGGAGGTGCCCAAGGGGCTCCGCGTCAATGTCAGCTCCGACTCCGGCGACCTGACGCTGGAGGGGCTGTCCGGCGAGCTCAATGCCCGCACCGACTCCGGGGTGATCGAGGCCGACGGGCTGGCGGCCAAGCGGGTCATGGCGGAGACCGACTCGGGCGACGTCGACCTGACCTTCGGCGGGCCGCCGGACAAGGTCGTGACCTCCTCGGACTCGGGCAACATCACGATCCACGTGCCACAGGGGCCGTACAACATCGTTGCCAAGACCGACTCGGGTGACAAGGACATCGCGGTGCCCACCGACTCCTCGGCCGCTCGGCAGATCGAGCTGACCACCGACTCCGGCAATCTGGAGGTCGTCACCCCATGAGGCGCTGAGACCTCCGGGAAGAGAGCCCCCGGCCCCGGGCGTTGCGGGCATCAACGCAGCCTGATCGTTTTCGAGACGCCCTCCTGATCGGCCAGCCCCCGGAACGTGAACGTGGAACCGGTCAGGCGGGCGTCGGCCGTGGCCCAGGTCACGGTCAGCTCGTCGAGTTCGCAGCGGGGATCGGACACGGTCAGCGTGCCCGCACGCACCAGCACCGCGCACGGGGCCGAGGCGGTCAGCTCGCCCACGGTCCCGGCGGTCCAGAAGTTGGCCGCGGTGAGCCCCAGCGAGGGCACGTGGATTGCCTGGACGCGGGCGGTGTTGGCGAGCACCCGTACCCAGCCGGGGTCGGCGGCCCTGCGGCGGGTCTCCTCCTGGCTCGCGCCGGGCAGGAGCAGGTAGACGTATCCGGCCGAACGGGGATCGACGCCGTGGTCGAGCCAGAGCGTCACGTAGTCGCGGGTCACGCCGCCGCCGGTGCGGCGTTCGCGCAGCGTGCGGAGGGGCCAGCGCACGACGTAGCCGCCGTGGCCCTCCAGATGGGCCCAGCCCTCGCCCTGGGCCAGGGCGGCCGTGGTCCTGCGGTTGTCCACGATCGTCTCGACGGGCACGCCGTCCTCCGCGGTGATGCCCGCGCCCAGGCACACGATCGCGTCGTCGAGGAAGAACCACGACTTGACCGCCTCCATCGTGCTCTCCAGCCCGTTCAGGTGCTGGCCGACGGTCGCGTACGTGCCGTCCGTGGCCCCGCCGACCCAGCGCCCCGGCGGACAGGTGTCGCCCCACGCCTCCCCCGCGCCGTCGGGCAGCCTCCGGGTGGAGACGGTCGTTCCTGGCAGCCGGTAGGGGTCCACGGTGTGCCAGAAGGAGTCCGAATAGTGGTCGCCGTGCCCCTCGGCCCACCAGTAGAGCATCCCGGAGCCGGTGTGCCAGCCGCGCAGGTTCTCGCCGTTGCCGTGCTCGTAGTGCCCGATCCGGTGCGAGGCCATGCTGAGCGCCGCGCACCAGCCCGGCCTGCGGTGCACGGCCCTGGCGCTCATCGGCAGCAGCCGGTGCCCGACCGGCTCCGCCGCCGCGGGCACGGCGTCGTCGTCCATGATCGCGGCCAGCCGGGCGTGGAACGCGGGCTCGGGATGTTCCAGCATCGGCCGGTACGTGTCGCGTGCGGCCCAGCCCTTGACCATGGCGTGCCAGCGGGCCCGCTGGGCGGCCGAGGCGCTCTCCCCCAGCAGCAGGACCGCCGCGGCGATCTCCCGCCCCTTCTCGTGGTCGCCGAACGGTCTCCTGCCGACTCCCCTGCCGCGGACCAGGTCCATGCAGGCTCCGTCCAGGACGAATGGGGCGAACGACCTCTCCACCATGTCGAGCACGTTCTGCGCGGCGACCTCCCACGGCGAGCCCCTGAGCACCGCGAACAGCGTCGCCAGCCCCGACAGCAGCGTCACCCCGTAGCCCCCCTGGTAGGGCACGTGCGTGTGCTGGATGAACGACCCGTCCCGGTAGAGCCCGTCGCCTTCGCCGACGATCCGGAACACCGGCGCGAGCGCGGAGGCCGCCAGCGCGGCCTTGCCGTAGTCGGACCCGAGCATGGCCCGCAGCAGCATCACCACGCACAGGTCCACGCGGTTGGCCCCGGTGCTGTTGCCGCTGTAGCGGCCGAGCCGGCGCTCCGGGACGAAGTGGTCGACCGCCTCCCGCAACGCCGCGCTCTGCGGCTCGGGCAGTTCGACCAGCGCGGCCGTGTCGAGCAGCGCCTTCGGCACGCCGATCTGCCAGTGCCACCAGTTGCCCGCCGGTTCGGCGCCCGCCGCGTACACGTGCCGCCGGTAGTGGTCCACCCCGGCCACGACGGCCGCCGCCAGACCCGGATCGCCGGCCAGGCCGGTGCCCTCCAGCACGTACGCGTGCGCCATGTCGCGCAACCGCCGCGGCGTCGCCACGAAGGACGGGAACGCCTGGTCCGGCCAGAGCGAGGTGCGCGCGGGCGTCATGGTGTCGCGGTGGCGAGCGGCCTTCCTGCCCAGCTCGGCCAGCCAGGACCGGTACGGCTCCACCGCCGGGTCGTATTTCCCGGACCCGGCGGTCACCTCCCGCCAGCGGCGGCGTAATCGCAGGAAGGAGTCGTCGGGGGTGTGGGCCGCCTCGGCGGGCAGCAGCGCGCCGAGCACCCCCGCCGCGGCCACGCCGCCGATCTGGAGGAACGAGCGCCTGGTTGGCCGGTGCACGACTCGATTATCACGGTGTCGCACCGCCCACCTCGCGGTAGGCCCCGCCCTGCCCTCAGAGAGGGAGCACGGCCCCGAACCGCTTGACGGTCCTGATGATCGGCGCGCTCTCGGTGTGCCCGATCGCGGGCAGCGCACCCAGGCTCTCGGTCAGGTAGCGGTAGAACGCCGCGTCGTCGTCGCACACGATGTTGGCGATCAGGTTGGCGGGGCCCGTCGTCGCGCCCACGAACGCGACCTCCGGATGCCTGGCCATCGCCTGCCCGGTCCTGTCCAGTTCGGCCGGCGGCACCGACATCCACAGCTGCGCCTCCACCCGCTTGCCCACCAGCGCGGGCAGTACGTCGAGGTGGAAGAAGATCGCGCCCGCGGCGCAGAGCTGCTCCATGCGGCGTCTGACCGTCGACTCCGACCAGCCCGTCACCGCCGCCAGGTCCGCGTAGCCCGTGCGGCCGTCCCGCGACAGCGCCTCCAGCAGTGCGTCGTCGCCGGGCCCCAGGGTGATCGGCTCGTCCCCGCCATGGCGGGCGGACATGCGCCCGGCCGCCATGGCCGCCTCCTGCTCGGGCGACAGCGCGGCCAGCCCCGCCCAGCCGACCAGGCCGCCGACGAACATGTGCAGGCTCCTGTGCGCCGTGACCGACAGCACGCGGTCCGTCCGCGCCAGCCTGCCGAGCAGCAGCGACTGGCGCTCCTTCACCGTGCGCTGGATCGTGCTGCAGGAGATCTCGGTGCCGCCGGACAGCAGGTGCACCCAGAACGTGTCGGGGCGCCGTCCGAGCGCCTCGGCGATCGGGACCGCCGCGTCAGGCGTGCACTGCAGCCTGATCACCCATGACTCGTAGCCGAGCCGCTGCCCGTCCACGGCGCCGACCACCCGTGCCATGCCGCTGGAGCGCAGCCGCCGGTAGCGGCGCGCCACCCGCTGGTCGGACACGCCGAGCACCTCGCCGATGCGGCTGAACGAGGCGCGCCCGTCCACCTGCAACGCGTGCAGCAGCCCCCGGTCCACCTCGTCCAGCTCGATGTTTTCCACCATCACAGGCTATCTCGCACGGAAAAACGCCAGAATCCCGGTATCTGCTGGCGAATATCCGCAGGTGTGGCCGACCTTGGTCGCCATGACCCAGACCTCCGAGGCGACGTCGACCGGTTGGTGGCCCCTGGTGGCCGCCTGCCTCGGCGCATTCATGGAACTCGTCGACGTGACCATCGTCATGGTCGCGCTCCCCGACATCACCAGCGATCTCGGCATGACCTTCACCGGCATTCAGTGGCTGCTGGACGGCTATGCGCTGGCCCTGGCGGCGCTGCTGCTCGCCGCCGGCTCCTTCGCCGACCACGCCGGGCGGCGCAGGGTGTACCTGGGCGCCCTGGCCGTGTTCGCGCTGGCCTCGCTGGCGTGCGGCCTGGCGCCCAGCGGCGGCGTGCTGCTGGCGGCCCGCGTGGTCCAGGGCGTGGGCGGGGCCGCCATGATGGCCACGACGCTGGCCGTCGTCGGCGCCACCTACCACGGCAGGCAGCGCGGCATCGCGTTCGGCGTGTGGGGCGGCGTCAACGGCGCCGCCGCGGCCGTCGCCCCCGTGCTCGGCGGCCTGCTCACCGAGCACCTGCACTGGCGGGCCATCTTCCTGGTGAACCTGCCCATCAGCCTGGCCGCCGGCTGGCTCACCCTGCGCACGGTCGAGGAGTCGCGCCTGCCGGGCAAGGGCCGGCTCGACTGGCCGGGCATGGTCACGTTCACGATCGCCGCGGGCACGCTCACGTACGGGCTCATCGAGACCGGGCAGCACGGCTGGACGGCGGCGCAGGCGCTCGTGCCGCTGGCCGCGGCCGCGGTCGCGCTCGTGGCCTTCGTCGTCATCGAGACGCGTAGCGATCATCCCATGCTGGACCTGCGGTTGTTCGCCGACCGGTCGTTCAGCGGCATCATGGCGGGGGCCACGCTGGTGACACCGGCCGCATTCGCCTGCTTGGCCTTCACCTCGATCTGGCTGCAGGAGGTCCTCCGGCTCGGCCCGGTGGACGCGGGGCTGGCGCTGACGCCGATGGCCGCCACCTCCCTCGTGGTCTCGGTGGCCGTCTCCCGCCTGTTCCCCCGGCTGCCCGCCCGTGCCTCGATCGGCTGCGGGCTGCTGCTGATCGGCGCGGGCGCGTTCCTCCAGGGCACTCTCGACCAGCACTCGACCTGGACCGCGCTGGCGCCAGGACTGGTCGTGACGGGCCTCGGCGTGGGGCTGGCCCTCCCGCCGCTCAACTCCGCTGCCATGCTGTACGTGCCGCCGCAGCGCGCGGGCATGGCCGCGGGCACGGTCAACACGGTCAGGCAACTCGGCTACGCGCTCGGCATCGCCGTGCTCGGCATCCTGTACCAGGACGACCTGGCCCCGTACGCGGCGCTGAACGACGTCTACCTGGCAAGTGCCGTCATGGGGCTGGTCGCGGGCCTGCTGGTGCTGGCATCGGTCCGTTCGGGCAGGCGCGCGTGAAGCTTCAGAGCAGCCGGCGGATCTCCCCGTACGCGCGGTAGAAGCCGCCGCGCCCGGCCGAGCGCACGCCCTCGACCAGGTAGCGGGCGCCCGGCTCTCGGATGTCCTTGGGGAACTGCACGTTCCAGGACTCGTAGCCGGGGCTGACCACGCGGATCCGCAGCCGCTCGCCGTCCTTGACGCACTCCACCACGACGCCGTCGCCCGCGTCCGTGGTGGTCTCCACCGTGACCGACGGCTCGACCACCAGCAACGACGCCGCCGCCTTGACGTCCACCGGCTGCGGCACGCTGCCCGAGCGGGCCGCGGCGATGGCCGCCTCACTGGCGTCGATGCAGGCCAGCGAGCCGTCGGTGGTGACGATGTAGAGCCGGTCGTCCAGGAACTGCATGGAGAACGCGGAGCCGCAACCGGTGCCGAGCTTCCACAGCCGCTCGCCCGAGGCGTCGAAGCAGTAGACCGACGAGTGGTTGTCGCCGGCGAAGACGTGACGGCCGCCCGGCGAGGTGGCGCAGGAGTAGACGGCGCCGTCGCACTGGTAGACCGCCTCGACCCGGCCGTCGCCCTTGGCCAGGCGGATCACGCTGCCCACGGAGCCGCGGGCGGTGCCGGCGTAGACGGAGTGCGCCTCCTGCCAGCCGAACAGCACCTGCTCGCGGAGGTCGGTCTGCCAGACGGGCGTGCCGTCCTGCGTGTCGTAGCGGGCGACGCCCTTCGAGTGCCCGTGGAAGACGGAGTCCTCGTCGCACCTGACCATCCAGGCGGAGTCGCCGGCGCCCTTGCGCGACCACTGGAACTCGTCCTCGTAGTCGATCGTGGTGATCCCGCCGGCGCGGTCGGAGACGCCGAGCATGCCGTCATGGATGTCGAGCCAGTAGATGTCCACGTCCTCGGCGATCTCGTACGCGGCCCTCGGAGCCTTGCCGCTCAGGTCGTACACACGACCGTCGTCGCAGCCCGCGTAGATCCAGAAGTCGTCGGCCACGATGCACTTGACGCCGTCCGGCAGCCTGAAGCGGCCGGTCACGGTGCCGGAGTGGGTGACGGTGTAGACGTCGCCGCGCTGGTTGCCGACCCAGCAGCGCTCGCCGTCCACGAAGATGCCGAACGCGGACGCCCCGCTGTCGAAGCGCCACAGGACCGGGGCGCGCTGGACGGTCGGGCGGGTGCTGGGGATGGCACTGGAATGGACGGCCGTGGCGTGGATGGTCCTGCGGGTGACGGCGCGCCGCCTGCGCGCCCCGCGTACCGCCGGGGCGTACCCCTTGCGGGTCTTCTCGCTGATCTTCTTGGCCGCCGCGGCCTGGGCCTTGGCCTCGGTGGGGAAGTCGGTGACCTTGGTCTGGCCGGCCTCGCCGATGCGTCCGTAGGTGATGGTGACGCGGGTGCCGGCCACGCTCACGTCGTAGAACTTGTGCGATCCGCCGCCGTCCTCTGACAGCTCCAGGTAGGTCATGTCCGTACTTCTCCCGTCTTGATCAACTGGTCGGGAGAGTAGAGGACGGCGGCGACAAATCGCGGGGTCTTACTTGTCGTACTCGTAGGCTCCCGCGTCGACCGCGCCGTCGCTGCCGTCGATCGCCCGCCCGGTCACGTCCTCGTCACTGAACTTCGTGACGCCGAGGTCGATGGCCGGGCTGCCGGCGCTCAGGCTCAGCGGGTGCTCCGTGTTCGTGAGGTCAAACCGCGGGTCGGCCGTGACGTTGTTCGAGCCGCCCATCTGGTGCTGCTGTGCGCCGAAGAACACGTTGTGGTGGCTGTCGGTGACGTCCGGGCCGTACGCGGTCTTCTTCACGACCTGGATGACGTTCTGCGACATCGACAGGTGGGCGTTGGTGCAACCCGCGTCGCAGACGACCCCCTCGGAGTCGGCGTGGGTCAGTCGCACCGAGTTGTTGCGGAAGATCGTGGACAGCACGGGACCGTTCGGGTCGGGCTCGTTGCCGGGCTCCTGCGGGCCGCGGGTCACCAGGCCCGCGCGGGTCTTGGGGCCGGTGATCACGTTGTACTCGAAGACGTTGCCCGAGGTGCCGTCGGGGTCGGCGGGGCTGCCGTCCTCGTTGACTTCCTTGCTGGTCCCCAGCTCGGTGAAGGTGTCGTTGTCCACCGCGATGTTGTGGTGTACGCGGTTGTCGGAGCCGAGGAAGATCTCCACGGCCGCGCCGTCCAATTCGTAGTCATAGCTGAACGCGATCGAGCCGCGGATCTCGTTCCAGCCGATGTCGGAGCTGTCGCCCTGGACGAGGATCGCGAACGCGCCCGAGTCGTCGTTGCCCGGCTCCTCGGTGAGCTTGCTCATGTGGTTGTTGTCCACGAACTCGTTGGCCGTCACCGCGGTGTTCTGCGCCTTGGGCGCGATGTAGACGCCGGCCGCGGCGCCGGTGATGTAGTTGCGCTCGATGACGTTGTCGTTGCCCGTCACCTTGACTCCGGCCCACTCGCAGCGGCCGTTGTCCTGGGGCAGGCCGACCTGCAGGTTGTAGACGTGGATCCGGGAGCCCTCTAGGCTCACGCATGCCTCGGAGTCCCCGGCGACGATCGGTTTGGCGGTGCTCGTGCCGTAGGTGTCGACGACGATCGGGGCGTTGTCGTCGCCCGATTCGGTGATGCTGAGCTGCTGCCCGTTCCATGTGCTGCCGCGCTTCAGCAGCAGTTTGGAGCCGGGGGCCAATTCGGCCGTCGACGCCCTGGTGAGGGTCTTCCACGCGGTTGCCTCAGTGGTGCCCTCGGCGGAGTCGTTGCCGTTGACGGAGTCCACGTAGTAGACGTCGGCGGCCGCCGATGCGGTGCCCGTGGCCACGGTCGTGGCGAGGGTGGTGGCGGCGAGTGCGAGCGCCGCTGCCGTGGCGCCGGTCCGCAGGTTCCAGCCTGACATTCAGCCTCCAGAACTGGCCAGGGCTTCGTCACGCAACGAAGATCATCCCCGGCTTGCGGCTGACACCTTAACCTGATCTAACCGGCCTTGTTATGAAAAGTCCCGATTTTTCCTGACTTAAAGCCCGCCCATTAAGTCCCCGCCCGGAGCGGCACCACGTTCCCCGTCGCCCCGCTCCGCGGCAACGCGAACCAGGTCGCCTTTCCGACCAGGTCAGGATGCGTGACGTAGCGCTGAGGATGGTGGCCGTAGAAGCCGTCGGAGAGCCTGGCGATGATCCGCAGCCCGCGCCCGTGCTCGGCGCCCAGGTCCGGCGGCGACGGCTGCGGCAACAGCGGACTGCTGTCCACGACCACGCACATGATCTCCTTGGCGTCGATGTGCAGGGCCAGTTCGTACGGGCCGTCGCCGTACATGAGGGCGTTGGTGATCAGTTCGCTCGCCATGAGGACGGCGTCGTCAACGAGATCCGAACAAAGGGAGAGTGCCGACAGTTCATCGCGGATGATCGCTCTGGCGTGACGGACCGTCTGGGCGTCGTCGCGCAGCGGCCACACGTACTGCATCCGGCTCCGACGAGCTGACCGCAGCATGGTCATGGCATCTCTTTCCTGTGCTTCCCGCACCGAGGGGCAGCGAATACGCGTTTCGCTCAACAAGAGGACCTGCCTACGGGTTGACGTACACGGCTGTCGAAACGTGTACGCACGAGGAAGGCTTTCGGGTCGAATCTTCGGCGAGAAATCGCAATTCTTTTTATCCGGCGCCCGAAACGACGGGTATGGGCAGTGCCATGAGCAGTGCTGACGAGAACGCACCCAAGAAGGACACCCAGCCGCGCCCCGGCGCCGCCCGCCGGCGGGGCAGGCGTGGGGAGCCGCCCCCGGAGCCCAAGCCCGCCGGGATGAAGGCGCTGGAGCAGGCGCTGTCGAAGGCGGGCAAGGAACTGAAGGACCTCACCTGAGCCCGGCCGCCGCCGTCCCTGAGCCCGTCAGCGGGGCGGTGCGGCTGCGAGCAGGGACCAGAGACGGGACGGGGTCAGGGGGACCTCGGTGATCTGGTCCGCGATCTCCGGGAGGGCGGCGGCCACCGCGTTGGCGATGGCGGCCGGTGGGCCGATCGTGCCTGCCTCCCCGACGCCCTTCATGCCGCCCGGCGTCAGCGGCGAGGGCGTCTCCAGCATCACGACCTCGATGTCCGGCACCTCGCGCGTCGTCGGCAGCAGGTAGTCGGTGATGGGCTGGCCTTCGGGGGTGTAGACGATCTCCTCGGTCAGCGCCATGCCGATGCTCTGTGCGACGCCACCGCGGAGCTGACCCTCCACCACGGCCGGGTTGACCAGCACTCCCGCGTCGTTGACCACCCAGTAGCGCTCGACCTCCACGGCCCCGGTCTCCGGATCCACGGCCACGGCGGCCGCGTGGGCCCCGTAGGCGAACGTGTAGCCGGCCGGGTCGTAGCTGACGCGTTCCTCCAGGCCAGGTGAGACGCCGTCCGGCAGGTCCCAGCCGCGCCACGCCGATGTGGCCAGCTCCCGCAGGGTGACCGACGCGGCGGGGTCGCCCTTCACCCGTACCGAGCCATCGGCGATCTCCAGGTCGTCGGGTGACGCCTCCAGCCGGTGCGCGGCGAGGGCTACGAGCTTGCCGCGCAGCTGGTCGGCGGCCCGGGTGAGCGCACCGCCCCCGACCGCCAGCGAGCGGCTCGCGATCGACCCGATCGACGAGTACGGCGTGGTCGCCGTGTCCCCCAGCACCACCCGGACCCGCTCGATGGGCACCCCCACCCGGTCGGCCGCCAGCTGGGCCAGCGCCGTCTCGATGCCCTGCCCGATAGACACCACGCCGGATGACACGATCACGGACCCGTCCTGCTCCATCCGCAGGACCACCGTCTCGTAGCCGCCCGCCTGGATGGCGGTGGTCTTGAGGTCCATCGAGGGGCCCATGCCGGTGCTCTCCACGTGGCAGGAGTAGCCGATGCCGCGCCTGCGCCCGTCGGGCTTCTCGACGGGCGTGACCAGGTCGCGCAGGGTGCGCAGGGCGAGCGGGTAGTCGCCGGAGTCGTACCGCTGGTAGACGCGCGTCGTGTACGGCAGCTCCGCCGGCTCCAGCATGTTCCGCAGCCGCAGCTCGAGCCGGTCGATCCCCAGCCTGCGTGCCGCCTCGTCGATCAGCCGCTCCCTGGTCAGGCTGCCCTCCGGCTGGCCGAAGCCGCGGTAGGAGCCGGTCGGCGTGGTGTTCGTGACGACGCCGCGCACGCGTACCGCCACCCGGTCGAACCGGTAGGGCCCGGGCAGCAGCGTGGCCGTCACCGCGAAGGTCGACACGCCCACGTTGGAGGGATGTGCGCCCATGTCACCGAGCACGTCGGCGTGCAGCGCCAGGAAGCGCCCGTCGGCGGAGAGCGCCAGCCGCGCCCGGTGCACGGCGGCCCGCGCCGGCAGCGTGGCGAACAGCCGGTCGCCCGGCGACTCCGACCAGCTCACCGGCCGGCCCAGGCGCATCGCGGCCAGGCAGACGAGGGCCTCGTCGGGGTAGACGTGCTCCTTGCCGCCGAAACCGCCGCCCGTGTCGCCGCTGATGACGCGTACCCGGTCGTGGGAGAGCCCCAACGTGTCCGCCAGGTGCTCGCGCACGTGGTGGGGGGCCTGCGAGGAGATGTGCACGGTCAGCTCGTCGTCGGCGTACGACGCCACCACCCCGCGCGGCTCGATCGGGTACGGAGAGACCCGCCCCATCGTGAACGTCATCTCGACGACGTGCGCGGCCTGCTCGATGGCGGCGGCGCAGTCCGCGTCGCCCAGCGTGAAGTCGGTGACCACGTTCGTGCCCCACTCCGGGTACAGCAGCGGCGCCCCGTCCTCCATGGCCCGCTCCGCCCCGACCGCCGCGGGCTGCTCCGCCAGCGAGAGATCGACGAGTTCGGCGGCGTCCCTGGCGGCCTCGGGGGTGCGGGCGACGACGACCGCGAGGGGCTGGCCCGCGTATTTGATGGCGTCGTCCAGCACCGGGTACGACGTCATGCGCTGGCCGGGGGCCAGGCTCACGCAGGGCAGGCTCAGGCCGGCGGCGTCGGCGGGGGTGATGACGTCGAGCACGCCCTCGACCGCCCAGGCCGCCTTGGCGTCGCAGCCGATCAGCCGCCCGTGGGCGATGGGGCTGCGCACCACGTACGCGTGGACCATGCCGGGCAGCCGCACCGCACCGACGTACCTGCCTTTCCCGGTCAACAGCCTGGCGTCTTCCCGTCGCGGCGTCCTGGCGCCGACATAAGGCTCACCCATGGTCCCGATACTGAGCGCACCCCGCCGACCTGTCGAGGACCACCCTTCAAACGACTTCGAAGGCGGCCATCATGGCCATGTCCTCGTGCTCCAGGTTGTGGCAGTGCAGGACGTACCGCCCGCGATAGTCGGTGAAGCGGGTGACGATCTCGACGGTCTGCGCGTCGCGCAGCTCGACGGTGTCCTTCCACTCGGGCGGCCCCTGCGGGCGCTCGCCGTTGACCGTCAGCACCTGGAAGGCGTCGAGGTGCAGGTGAACGGGGTGGGCGACGTCGCTGGTCAGCCGCCAGACCTCGATGTCGCCGAGCTTGGGCCTGGCCTCCATCCGCTTCGGGTCGAACGGCTTGCCGTTGATCAGCCAGCCGGTCCCCCCGTGCATGCTGCCGCTGCTGAGCTCGAAGTCCCGCGTCACGGTCGCCTTCGCCGGATCGAGCGCCTCGACCGTGGACAGCCGCGCGGGCACGGATGATTCGTCGGTCTCGTCCCGGTCCACGGCGAACCGCAGGACCTTGCCCTGTGCCCCTTCCCCCGCCAGGTTCCGCAGCTCGACGTGCTGGCCCAGCTTGTACGCGGAGAAGTCGATCACCACGTCGGCCCGCTCGCCGGGGGCCAGCCGGAGCTGCCGCACCGTTCGCGGCCGAGCCAGCAGCCCGCCGTCACTGCCGATCTGGATCATCGCCCCACCGGTGGACAGCTCGTACGCCCGGGCGTTGGAGGCGTTGCACAGCCGCAGCCGGTACCGGGCCCTGGAGACCCGCAGCTCCGGCCACGGCGCCCCGTTCACCAGGATCACGTCCCCGAGCACACCCCCCATGTACGCCTCCAGCACCCCCGGCCGGCCCGCCAGCCCCGGATACAGCATCGTCCCGTCGGCGGCGAACGACCGGTCGCAGATCAGCAGCGGCAGGTCGCGCTCCCCGGCGGGCAGCGGCAGCGTCTCCTCCTCCGCGTCCCGCACCAGGAACATCCCGGCCAGGCCGCGCCAGACCTGCGGCCCCGTGTAGTCCATGCGATGGTCGTGGTACCAGAGCGTGGCGGCCCGTTGCTCCAGCGGGAACACGTACTCGCGGGACGCCCCCGGCGCCACCAGGTCGGTGGGGAACCCGTCGGACTCCGGCGGGTTGTGCCCGCCGTGCAGGTGCAGGACGGTCGGCTCGCCGAGCTGGTTGACCAGCTTCACGACGGTTCGCCGCCCGCTGCGTGCCTCGATGGTCGGGCCGGGGAACGTGCCCCCGTACCCCCAGACGCCGGTACGCAGGCCGGGCAGCAGCTCCACCTCGGCCGCCCGCTCGGTCAGCTCGTAGAAGTCGGCCCCGCCCACGCTGCGCACGGGCTTGGCCACCTCAGGGACCGGCAGCGGCACCGTGAACGGCTTGGGCAGCGGCGCCTTGCTGGCCAGGAGCTGCGGCTGCGGGGTCCCGGCGAGCAGCGAGCAGCCGGGCGCCCCGGCCACCGCCACCGCGCCCAGTCCCAGCAGCCGCAGCGCATCACGTCGTGTGGGGGTCATGGCCGCGCCATGACCCGGTTGAGCTGCTCGACGCCTCCGTGGAACATCAGCACCCCCAAGGGCACGTGCAGGACCTTCAGCCCGGCGACTCCGAGAATCGCCTGCACCACCGTGGCCACCAGGAGGATCGCTGCCGGAAGGATGAACTTGGCCTGCCCACCGCCGGGCCGGCGGACGAGGATCGCCGCGACGAGATGGACGACCCCTATGACGAGCAGGGCGACGGCCGTGGCCATGTGCAGCGCCCGGCCGCCGGGCGTGGAGAGCAGCAGGCCCGCCGCCACCGCCTGGAACAGCAGCGCGACGACGTGCAGGGGCGCCACGACCTTGAGCACCCACATGGGCCAGGTCACGGGCCGGGCGGCGAGCGTGTGCTGTGCGGTCATGTCCGATCTCCCGAGAACGCTCGTGCTGTGGTGGTGGTGATGAGGGTCTCCGCGCCCAGCAGCGACTCACGCAGCATGGCCCAGGACGCGGCGAGCACCTCCGCGGCAGGCGACAGGGTGCGGAAGACGGGCATGCGCGCCATGCCGAACTCGTCCGCGAGCTGCCCGTAGACCCGGGCGACCCGTCCGGTCGCGGCCTGCGCCTCAACGGGAGTGACATAGCGGACCTGGCCGGCCATTACCGGCCCCTCTTTCGGATCGTCTCCATAGCCGGAAATCGTGGTCTTTTCGCCGCGCTGGGGCGTCGTGCCCGAGGAGACTCCTGCACCTACCGCCCCGGTCGCAGGACCGTGCGAAGTACTTCGCCGGGAGTAGCGCCGAATTACCACCGGCTGCGGAGGACCGTGTCCGGGTGAAGGCTCTAATGTGCAGGAATGACCTCTCTGCGCGGATGGCCGCCGCTCGCCCTTGACGGCATACTCGCCGCCGTCGTGGCCGTCATGCTGTCGGCCACCGTGCTGGTCACCCCGAAGGCGGGCGCCCTCGACCTCGCCGCCGTGCTCGTCGGCTCGCTCGCGCTGGTCGCCTGGCGGCGGGCGCCTCTGGTGTCGCTGCTGGTCAGCACCGCCTGCATGCTCGTCTACTCGGTGCACGCCCAGCCGGGCCCGCCCGCCATGTTCCCCGTTCTGGTGTCGGTCTTCGGGTCGGTACGGGCCGGCCACCTGCTCCTGCCGGCACTGGCGAGCGCGGTGTTCCTGGGCACCGGCCTGGCCGGGAACCTGGCCGCCCCCGACGGGCGCAACCTCCAGGACATCGTCGAGGCGACGACGTTGCTGCTCGGCTGGTTCCTGGCCTCGGGCGTGACGGCGACGGTCGCCCGGCACCGGCAGGCGTACGTGGAGCAGGCCGAGCAGCGGGCCGCCGAGGCCGAGCGCACCCGGGAGGAGGTCGCGCGCCGCCGCGCGGGCGAGGAGCGGCTCAGGATCGCCAGGGAGCTGCACGACTCGCTCACCCACAGCATCTCGATCATCAAGGTGCAGGCAGGGGTGGCCGTCCACCTGGCCCGCAAGCGCGGCGAGGAGGTGCCCGCCGCGCTGCTGGCCATCCAGGAGGCCAGCGGCGACGCCATACGCGAACTGCGCGCCACGCTGGAGGTGCTGCGCGACTCCGACGACGGCGAGCCGCAGGCCAGCGGCCTCGACCGGCTCGACGACCTGGTGGAGCGGGCCCGCTCGACCGGGCTGCCCGCCATGGTGACGATCTCGGGGGCACGCCGGGAGCTGCCGCCCGAGGTGGACCGGGCCGCGTACCGGATCGTGCAGGAGGCGCTCACCAACGTCTCCAGGCACGCGGGCGGGGCGGCGGCGTCGGTGCGTATCGACTACGGCGGCGACGAGCTGGTCGTGCAGGTGGACGACGACGGCCGGGCGAGCAGGGACGCGCCGCCCGTGCCCGGCGTCGGCCTGCTCGGCATGCGCGAGCGCGTCACGGCGCTCGGCGGCCGGTTGCTGGCCGAGCCTCGCCCGGAGGGCGGCTTCACCGTACGCGCGGAGCTCCCGCTCACAGGACCTTTCACCGTACGCGCGGAGCCCCCGCTCGGCGCAGAGCTTCCGCAAGGGGAACTGACGTGATCCGCGTGCTGCTCGTGGACGACCAGGCACTCATCCGCGGCGGCTTCCGCGCGCTGCTGGAGGCCGAGGACGACATCGAGGTCGTCGCCGAGGCCGCGAACGGCGAGCAGGCCGTCGCCCTCGCCCTCGAGCACCTGCCGGACGTGGCGCTCATCGACGTGCAGATGCCGGTGATGGACGGCATCGAGGCGACCAGGCGCATCGCGGCCGATGAGCGGCTGAGCGAGGTCCACGTCGTGATCCTCACCAACTACGGCCTCGACGAGTACGTCTTCAACGCGCTCAGGGCCGGCGCGGGCGGGTTCCTGGTCAAGGACACCGAGCCCGCCGACCTCCTCCAGGGAGTCAGGGTCGCGGCCCGCGGCGACGCGCTGCTCGCGCCCGCCATCACCCGCCGCCTGATCGGCGAGTACGTCTCCCGCCGCCCGTCGCCGGAGCCGGAGGGCCTGGACGTGCTCACCAACCGCGAACGCGAGGTGACCGCCCTGGTCGCCCGCGGCATGTCCAACGACGAGATCGCCGCGCACATGGTGATCAGCCCGACCACGGCGAAGACGCACGTCAGCAGGGCCATGACCAAGTTGGGCGCGCGCGACCGGGCGCAGCTGGTGGTCTTCGCGTACGAGTCGGGTCTGGTCACTCCGCGTCGACCTGCCTGACTGACCGGGTTTCTCCGTACGAGGGTGCCCGACTGAGTACACTCGGGCACGTTCAACCGGCCGAGATCTGTACGGCGAGGCTCTTGGCCATGGGCGGCTGCCCTCGGCCCCGTCCATCTGGAGTCACGTGAGCAGCGGGCTTGTCGACGCGCCGCCTTCCGAGCCGAGCGTGCCATCCCGGCGTCGCCGCCACTGGCTGCGCTGGGTGATCGCGGTCGCCGTGACCGTCGTGCTCCTGATCGCGGGCGTCGCCGTGGGCGTGCTGGCGAAGCTGAACGGCAACGTCAAGCACATCGACGTCACCGATGACGACCTCGGCGCCACCCGCCCGCCCAAGGTCGCGGGCACCGCCATGAACGTCCTGGTGGTCGGCTCCGACCAGCGCGACGGCAAGAACGCCAAGTACGGCCACCACATCGCGGGCGAGCGCACCGACACGATCATGCTGGTCCACGTGTCGTCCAAGCGCGACGGCGCGATGGTCGTCAGCTTCCCGCGCGACTCGCTCGTACAACTGCCCGCCTGCCGCGCCACCGGCACCCTGCCGGGCCAGCGGCCGCACCTCGGCATGATCAACGAGTCGTTCAACTCCGGCGGCATCGCCTGCACCTGGAAGACGATCGAGTCGCTCACCCACATCCGCATCGACCACTTCGTGAAGGTCGACTTCACCGGGTTCAAGAGCATGGTGAACGCCGTCGGCGGCGTCGAGATCTGCCTGCCCGAGCCGGTGAACGACAAGAAGGCCCTGCTGCACCTGTCCGCCGGGCGGCAGACGCTCAACGGCGAGCAGGCGCTCGGCTACGTCCGCGCCCGCTACAGCATGGGCGACGGCTCGGACATCGGGCGCATCCAGCGGCAGCAGATGTTCATCGCGTCGATGGTCAAGAAGGTGATGAGCGGCGAGACGCTCACCGACCCGGCCAAGCTGCTCGGCATTTTGGACGCCGGCACCAAGGCGGTCACCACCGACCGCGGCCTGACCTTCGGCGTCATGAAGGACCTCGCGACCAGCCTCCAGGGCCTGAACGCCGGGCAGATCCGCTTCATCACCACGCCGTGGCACTACTCACTCACCCAGCCAGGGCGGGTGGAGTGGGTGGAGCCGCAGGCCGGGCGGCTGTTCCAGATCGTGGCCAAGGACGAGAGCGTCGAGGGCGTCAAGGGCGGGCAGGCCAAGGTGGGCCGGACCAAGATCCAGATCGAGCTGCGCAACGGCACCTGGCGCAGCGGCCTCGGCACCCAGGTGGCCGCCTTTCTGGAGCAGCGCGGCTACCACATCACCAAGATCGGCGACTCGGCCCGCAAGCCGCAACCCAGGACCACCATCCTGTACGGGCCCAACGGCGAGACCCGCGTGCCCACGCTCACCAACGACCTGCTCTCGGCCGTCACCCGTAATGTCGCCGCGGCGCGTACCAACCGGCTGGTGCTGGTGATCGGCGACGACTGGAAGGGCCTGAAGCCCCTGCGCGCCGACGACACGGAGTCCATCAAGGGCTTCGACGCCACCCACGACACCTGCGCCGCCTGACCTCGGGTCAGCGGGCGTCGGACAGGCCGCCGCCGTCGATGGCGGTGAAGCCGGCGTCCTCGATCAGCGGCAGCACCGCCTTCTTGGCCTCGTCGTCGTCGCCCCAGTAAGGCATGTCGGCACGAGACCCGCCGCGCTGCCCCGCCGTGCCGAGCTCCAGCAGCTCCCGCGGGTACTTCGTGTTGAACGTGCGCACCAGCCGCACATCGGCGCCCAGCACGCGCTGCTGGTACTGCGGGCTCGTCAGCCCGCCGGGGACCGCCACCACGACGGAGAGCCCGTCGCGCTCGGCAATCGGGTTGCTGGGATCGATGACGATCTTGCCGGGGAGCGTGCCCCCGAGCTCCGCGACCACGGCCGGGAACGCCTCCCAGCCCACCGCCATGATCACGACGTCGCCGAACCGCGTGGCCTCGAGGGGCGAGCCGCCCCGGGCCTGGCCGTCCGCCGCCAGGGTGGCCGCCTCCACCCGGGCGGGGTCGGCGTCGCTGAAGAACACGTCGTGTCCGGCCATCGAGAGCAGGCGTCCGAGCGGCACGCCGAGCCTCCCAGCACCCACGATTCCCACACGCATGCCTTGATCACCTCGAAACCGGGAACTGCCCAGAGGGGCTGGTGACATTCCTCCCCTTGTCGGATGCTCGCTACGCGAAAAGCACCGAGAGCGCGGCGAGGGCGTCCACGACCTGGCGGGCGTCCGGCGTGGCGGCGGGGTCGAGCAGCCACTGCAGCAGCAGCCCGTCAGTGATGGCCACCAGCACCGACACGATGACCTCCGGCGCCGTCGGCAGCTCGACGCCCAGTTGTGCGACCGCCCGGCGCACCATGTCGGCCCCCACCTGGCGGCAGCGCGCGTACGAGTCGGCCAGCTTCTCCCGCAGCGCGGCCTCGCGCAGCGCCGCCGGATAGGCCTCGACGAAGACCGTGAGCTGTGGCCGCAGCTCCTCGAACACGTCGACCAGCTCCATCATGGCGCGCTCCAGCATCTCCCTGGGGCTGCGCGCCTCCGTGTCGAACATCGACCGCTCGACCCGGGCGATCCACCGGTCGAAGAACCCGGCGATGGCCTCATGGAGCAGCGCGTCCTTGCTGCCGAAGTGGTAGCCGATGGAGGCCAGGTTGGTGCCCGAGGCGGCGACCAGGTCACGGGCCGTCGTGCGGGCATAGCCCTTCTCCTGCAGGCAGGCCATCGCTCCTGCCAGCAATCTCTCCCGGTATCCACCGGCCTCTGTTCGTGCCACGGGATCCATGCTACAGATATATACAAATGTATATGACGTACGTACATCTACAAGGAGGCACGAAGATGTTCCCTCCCGGGCCAAGGCTTCCGTCGGTGGTGCAGACCGCGTGGTTCATGCGGGACGCGCCCGGCATGCTCGCCCGCTTTCAGCGCAGGTACGGCCCGATCTTCGCGGTGCGCTACACCGGCTTCCCGCCGGAGGTCTACGTGACCACCGCGGAGCTCGCCGAGCAGGTCTACCGGACCGACCAGGGCGGCGGGCGCGCGGGCGAGGCGCGGCGCGACTTCCTGGAGCACATCGTGGGCTCGCACTCCGTGCTCACGCTGGACGGCGACCCGTGGTGGCGGCACCGCAAGCTGCTCAACCCGCCGCTCCGCGCCAAGCAGGTCGCCGGCTACCACGACGACATCGCGGCCATCGCCGCCGAGAAGATCGCGACGTGGCCGCTGGGCAGGCCGTTCGCGCTGCGCGATCGCATGCAGGACATCACGCTGGAGATCATCATCCGGCTGATCTTCGGCATTCGGGACGCCGGGCGCGTCGACCGGCTACGCGCGCTGCTTCCCGAGCTGATCGAGACCGGTGGCTCCATGCTGGCCACCATGCTTCCGGAGAAGCTCCGCAGGGTGCCGTACGGGCCCTACGCCCGGTTCGTACGGCTGCGCGCCCAGGTGGACGCGATCCTGTTCGACGAGATCCGCCGTCGCCGGGCCGCGCCGGGCGGGACCGACGTGCTCGGCCGCCTGCTGGACACCGAGCTGGCCGACCAGGAGATCCGCGACGAGCTGATCACCATGCTCATCGCCGGGCACGAAACCACCGCCACCGGCCTGGCCTGGGCATTCGAGCGCATCTTGCGCATGCCCGAGATCCTCGAACGGCTGCCCGACGACGAGGCCTACCTCGACGCGGTGGTCAAGGAGGTGCTGCGGGTCCGGCCCGTCGTCTATGAGGCGCCGAGGCTGCTCGACGCCCCGCTCGAACTGGGTGGGTACGAGATCCCGGCCGGATGGTACGCCGGACCGTACATCCCGCTCGTGCACCGCGACCCCGCCGCCTTCCCCGAGCCGGAGGAGTTTCGCCCGGAGCGCTTTCTTGACGGGCCCCAGAACCGGGCCTGGATGCCGTTCGGCGGCGGCCGGCGCTTCTGCGTCGGCGCGCAACTGGCCCTGCTGGAGATGCGCGTCATCATCCGCGAGGTACTGCACCGCCTGGAGCTCGCGGCGCCCGATCAGGCGCCGGAGGCCAGGCGGCTGAAGAACGTCACCCTCGCACCCGCGAACCTGACCCGCGTCATTGCGCGCGCTCGGACTCCTGCTCGGACGCGGTAGGCGGGTAGATCTCCTCCGCCCCCCGCGTGTCCGCGCCCAGCTCCTCGCGAAGCCGGTCGTAGTCGATGTTGTGGTTGGTGTACTTCAGCTGGCGAGCGACCTTCGTCTGCTTCGCCTTGGCTCTTCCTCGGCCCATGGCTACTCCCTAGTCCCCGCTGTAATGCTATCCAACAACGTTACGACTTGAAGAATTATGCAACTCCGCTGGACTAGTCTGGGCTATATGCACGTGGAGGTCCACCAGGCCAAGGCCGACTTCTTCCGAACGCTCGGCCACCCCGCTCGCATCCGGGTGTTGGAGCTACTCCAGGAAGGGCCGCTCCCCGTCAGGGATCTGCTGGCCCAGATCGACATCGAGGCCTCGAGCCTCTCCCAGCAGCTCGCCGTCCTGCGCAGGGCCGGGATCGTGAGCGCGATTCGCGAGGGCAGCACCGTCGTCTACACGCTGGCCACCCCCGAGCTGGCCGATCTACTCGGGGCTGCCCGCCGGATTCTCACCGACATGCTCGCCGACCAGGGGGAGCTGCTCGCGGAGCTGCGAGCCGAGGTCACCTAGCGAGCGCCCGCCGCACACGCCTGGGGTACCAGGCGGTGAAGACGGCGGGCAGCACGAACGTGAGCACCTTGATGGCGATGACCAGCGTCGTCGCCCGGGGCGACGTCGTTCGGTGACGGGGGTCGGTGTACGGGCGCATGAGCCTCGAATACGGCCTTCGCCTGGGCAAAGCGCAAGCGGAGTGGGCCGAATGGGCCGAAGGTCAGATCCGTTAGGCTCTGGCCCATGGTCTCCGAGCTGTTCGATCCCAAGGCGTGGCAGGCGGTCGAGGGATTCGACTTCACCGACATCACCTACCACCGGGCGGTCGACCAGGGCACGGTGCGGATCGCGTTCAACCGTCCCGAGGTGCGCAACGCGTTCCGCCCGCAGACCGTCGACGAGCTCTACCGCGCGCTCGACCACGCCCGGCAGAGCACCGACGTCGGGTGCGTGCTGCTCACCGGCAACGGCCCCTCGCCCAAGGACGGCGGCTGGGCCTTCTGCTCGGGCGGCGACCAGCGCATCAGGGGCAAGGACGGCTACCAGTACGCCGACGGCACGCCCTCGACGGGCCGCCTGCACATCCTGGAGGTGCAGCGGCTCATCCGGTTCATGCCCAAGATCGTGATCTGCGTGGTGCCCGGCTGGGCCGCGGGCGGCGGCCACAGCCTGCACGTCGTGGCGGATCTCACACTGGCCAGCGCCGAGCACGCCCGCTTCAAGCAGACCGACGCCGACGTGGCCAGCTTCGACGGCGGCTTCGGCTCGGCCTACCTCGCGCGGCAGGTCGGGCAGAAGTTCGCCCGCGAGATCTTCTTCCTCGGCGAGACCTACACGGCGGCCGACGCCCACCGCATGGGCATGGTCAACGCCGTGATCCCGCACGAGGAGCTGGAGCGGACCGCCCTGGAGTGGGCGCGCAAGGTCAACGGCAAGTCGCCGACGGCGCAGCGGATGCTCAAGTTCGCCTTCAACGCGATCGACGACGGGCTGGTCGGGCAGCAGGTGTTCGCGGGAGAGGCGACGCGGCTGGCATACATGACGGAGGAGGCGGCCGAGGGGCGCGACTCGTTCCTGGAGAAGCGCGAGCCCGACTGGTCGCCGTTCCCCTGGCACTACTGACTTCCCCGGCCGTGCGGTGGCCGGGGCGGGGCGAATAAGGAGGCGCCGCGGGCCGGCACCCGCGGGCAGACTGGGGCCATGAGGATCCAGGTGCCGACGGCGTTGACCGAGTCGCATGTGAAGTACGACGGGGAGGCCGGCCGCGCGTGGTCGGCCGGGCTGCCCGCGCTGGGCGAGCGTTACCTGGAGGAGTGGGGGCTGCGGCTCGACGGGGAGCCCAGGCACGGGGTGGTGTCCCTGGTGCTGCCCGTCGTACGCGAGGACGGGACGAAAGCCGCGCTCAAGCTCCAGCCCGTCACCGACGAGAACGCCACCGAGGCCCACGGACTGCGCGCCTGGGCGGGCGACGGCTCCGTGCTCCTGCTCGACTCGGACCCCGGCACCGGCACCCTGCTGCTCGAGCGGCTGGAGGCGGACCGGTCGCTGTCGAGCCTGCCGGACGACATGGAGGCGCTGGGCATCCTCGCCGAGCTGCTGGCCCGCCTGGTGTCCCATCCGGCGCCGGAGGGGCTGCGCCGGTTGGGCGACATCGCACAGGCCATGCTGGACGACGTGGACCAGGCGGTGAAGAGCCTGCCGCGGGAGCGGGACCGCCACTGGATGCAGTGGTGCGCGTCGGCCGTCGCCGAGCTCGTCTCCGAGCCCGGCGACCGGCTGCTGCACTGGGACCTGCACTACGACAACGTGCTGGCCGCCGACCGGGAGCCGTGGCTCAGCATCGACCCCAAGCCGCTGGCCGGCGACCCGTGCTTCGACCTCTTGCCCGCCCTGCACAACCGGTGGGACGACGTGCTCGCGACCGGCGACGTGACGCGTGCGGTGCTGCGCCGCTTCGACTTCATGGTGGACCGGCTCGGCCTCGACCCGCAGCGGGCGGCCGGGTGGACGCTCGGCCGGGTGCTGCAGAACGCCCTGTGGGACGTCGAGGACGGTGAGAGCGAGCTCAACGAGATCGGCCTCGCCGTCGCCGAGGCCATACGTCAGCGGACCTGAAGGACGACCTTGCCCTGGCCGTGTCCGGCCTCGATCTCCCGGTGCGCCTCCGCGGCGTCCTCCAGCCGGTACGTCCTGCGTACCGCGAACTTGAAGGCCCCCTCGGCGATCAGGGCGGCGTAGCGCCCGAGGCGCTCGGCGGTGCGGGTCCCCTGGACGACCCGGACGCCCAGCTCGGCCGCCTTCCCGTGCTCGACCAGGGTGACGATCCGCCCGGGGTCCTTGACCAGCTCGAGCGAGACCTCCAGCGCGTGCCCCCCGGCGCCGTCCAGCGCCGCGTCCACGCCGCCCGGGGCGAGCGCGCGCACCCGGTCAGCGAGCCCTTCGCCGTAGGCCACCGGTACGGCGCCGAGGTCGCGCAGGTAGTCGTGGTTGGCCTCGCGGGCGGTGCCGATCACGGTGGCCCCGCGCCGCCGGGCGATCTGCACCGCCGCGGTGCCCACGGACCCGGCCGCGCCGTGCACGAGCAGCGTCTCGCCCTCGGCCAGGCCGAACCTGTCGATCGCCAGCTCGGCGGTCTGCACGCCAGAGGTCAGCCCGCCCGCCACCTCCCACGGCACCTCCGGGGGCTTGGGCGCCACGTCTGTCCCCGGCACCACGATGTACTCGGCGTACGCGTGCAGCAGCGAGAACCCGAGCACCTCGTCGCCCACCGACACCCCGGTGACTCCGTCGCCCACCTGGTCCACCACGCCCGCGAACTCGTTGCCGGGAATGCGCGGGAAGGGGGCCGCGGACATGTACGCCGGCAGCCATCCCTGCCGTACGGCCGTGTCGAAGGGCTGCACGCCGGCCGCCCGCACCCGCACCCGTACTTCTCCCGGACCCGCCTGGGGCGCGGGCAGCTCCATCACCTTCAGCACCTCGGGACCGCCCGGCTCGGCGAAGGCGGCCGCTCTCATCACTTCAGTCATGGGCACAAGCCTGCAACCTCAAGCGAGGTTGAGGTCAAGCCGGGAAAAATCGCCAGACTCGGTGGGAACTTTCCGCTTTACCCGTGCTTTATCTGTATATAGTCCGTCAGGACGTCAACGGGGGATCGCAAACCGAGGCGGGATGACCGAGTTCTTAGACACCGTACTGAGCTTTCCGACCATCATTTTTACTTTCCTTCTCGTCGTGGTCGTCGGTTATTGGCTGACCGTGATCATTGGGCTGTTCGAGCTGGAAGATGACGCCGTCTGGCTGGGCCTCGGGGGAGTCCCCGCCGGAGTCGCGCTCTCGCTGTTGATCGCGCTGGCCTGGCTGCTCTGCCTCATCGGCAGTGTGGTGGCGGCGAGTGGCGGCCTGCTGTTCGCCGTCCCTTTCGCCGCCCTGGGCGGGGCCTGGCTCGCCACCCGTGGCCTGCTGGTTCCGCTGCGCCGGCTGTTCCCCGAAGGGGATCGCCACTCGCGTGGCGACTTCGTCGGCCAGATGTGCGTGATCCGCACCGGCGCGGCCACCCCCGACTTCGGCCAGGCCGAGGTCACCGCCGCCGACGGCTCGTCCGCGGTCGTGCAGGTACGTACGACCGGCCAGGACCGGCTGGCCCGCGGCGACAACGCCCTCATCTTCGAATACGACAAAGACGGCGAATTCTTCTGGGTCATGCCCTACGAAAGTGAGCACTGATGGACATCGTCTCCACCGGCTTCGGCATATTTCTCGCCGTCATCCTGGTCATCGTGATTGGCTTGCTCGCCGTCATCGGCCGCCTTTTCCGCAAGGTGGAGCAAGGCAAGGCGCTGATCGTCTCCAAAGTCAACAAGGTGGACGTGACGTTCACCGGCGCCGTGGTCCTGCCCGTCATCCACAAGTCCGAGATCATGGACATCTCGGTCAAGACCATCGAGATCGAGCGGACCGGCCGCGAGGGCCTGATCTGCCGGGACAACATCAGGGCCGACATCAAGATCACGTTCTTCGTCCGCGTGAACAAGACCGCCGAGGACGTCATCAAGGTCGCCCAGGCCATCGGCACCGCCAGAGCCAGCGACGAGACGACGCTGCAGGCGCTGTTCAACGCGAAGTTCTCCGAGGCGCTCAAGACCGCCGGCAAGCAGCTCGACTTCGTGGACCTCTACACCAAGCGCGACGAGTTCAGGGACGAGATCGTCCGGCTCATCGGCACCGACCTGAACGGCTACAGCCTCGAGGACGCCGCCATCGACTACCTCGAGCAGACCTCGCTGATGCAGCTCGACAAGAGCAACATCCTCGACGCGCAGGGCATCCGCAAGATCACCGAACTGACGGCGATCGAGCACGTGCGCACGAACGAGTTCCAGCGCAACGAGGAGAAGGAGATCACCCGCCAGAACGTCGACGCCCGCGAGGCCATCCTTGAGCTGCAGCGCCGCCAGGCCGACGCCGAGCTGAAGCAGAAGCGCGAGATCGAGACCGTCAAGGCCCGCGAGGAGGCGGAGATCGCCCGCGTGCAGGCCGAGGAGCGGCTGCGCGCCCAGGCCGCGCACATCAAGACCGACGAGCAGCTCGGCGTCCAGAACGAGAACCGGGCCCGCGAGATCGCCGTCGCCGAGAAGAACCGCGAGCGCGTGATCGCCATCGAGTCCGAGCGGATCGAGAAGGACCGCGTGCTGGAAGTCATCGCCCGCGAGCGGGAGACCGAGCTGTCGCGCATCGCCAAGGACAAAGAGGTCGAGACCGAGAAGCGGGCCATCGCCGAGGTCATCCGCGAGCGCATCGCGGTCGACAAGACCGTGGCCGAGCAGGAGGAGAGCATCAAGCGGCTGCGCGTGGTCGAGGAGGCCGAGCGCACCCGCCAGACCGTGATCATCGCCGCCGAGGCCGAGGCCCAGGAGAACCTGGTCAAGGACATCAAGGCGGCCGAGGCCGCGGAGGCCGCGTCCAAGTTCAAGGCGCGTGAGGAACTGGTGCTCGCCGAGGCCAGGCAGCAGGCCGCCGAGCTGGAGGCGCGGGCCAAGATCCGGCTGGCCGAGGGCGTCCAGGCGGAGTCGGCCGCGGCAGGTCTGGCGCAGGTGCAGGTCAAGGAGCGCGACGCCGAGGCCATCGAGAAGGTCGGCCGCGCGGAGGCCCTGGTGCTGAAGGAGAGGCTGGCCGCCGAGGCCGAGGGCGCCAAGGCCATGGCCCTGGTCGAGGGCGACCGGATCAAGGCGCAGGCTGAGGGCGAGCAGGCGATGGCGCTGGCCGGCGCGGCGGCGGTGGGCGAGAAGCTGAAGGCCGAGGCCGAGGGTCTCACGGCGAAGGCGGCCGCGATGGCGGCGCTCGACGAGGCCAGCAGGGAGCACGAGGAGTACCGCCTGCGCCTGGAGGCCGACAAGGAGATCAGGCTCAAGCACATCGACGTGTCGCGGCAGGTGGCGGAGTCGCAGGCGAGCGTGCTTGCCGCCGGGCTGGCCAAGGCCAACATCGACATCGTCGGCGGCGACACGATGTTCTTCGACAAGGTGGTCGGCTCCATCACCGCCGGGAAGGTGGTCGACGGCTTCGTGGACCACTCCGAGGTGGCCGGGGCGCTGGTCTCGCCGTACGTCAACGGGACGGCGAGCCTGGCGGCCGACCTGGCGAGCTTGGTCAGCGGCGTACGCACCGAGGACATCAAGAACCTGACCGTCTCCGCCCTGCTCATGCGGCTCATCCAGGACGGCGGCCCGCAGGCGACGGCGCTCGGTGAGCTGCTGGAGACCGCCCGCCGGCTGGGCGTGGCCGACTCCCCTGTGGCGGCCCTGGCCGGAGCTGATCGGTGACCGATCTGGAAGCGGGGACGTACGAGGTCCTCAGGAACCGCCTCCAGTCCCAGGCCAAGGCGCTGACGGCGGCGGCCGAGCGGCTCAACGGCGAGCGGCTGAAGGTCTTCGGCGGCGCGGAGCTGCGCCTGCTGGGCACCGAGCGGATCCGTACCGAGAACAACTGCGTCCCCAGGGACATCGTCTCCCTGGGCGACGTGATGCTCTTCGGCTACAACGTCTTCATCGGGCTCAAGCCGGAGACGGCGGTGGCGGACGTGTTCGCGGTGCACCGGTTCTCCAGGGACGGCGACGCGTTCAGGTTCGACGCCGACAAGCTGGAGACGCTGGACGATCCGGCGTTCAAGAAGGACTTCGCCGAGCTGTACCGGTACTACAAGGAGACCAGGCTGCAGCAGCTCCGGCGGGTCGAGGGCAAGCTGCTGGCGGTGTTCCAGACGGGTCCGGCGGACCTGCGGGTGCTGCGGTGGGCGGTCAACAACGGCGGGGTCCCGAAATATCTGGACAACAGGGGGGAGCGGGACCACGTCTTCCCCCCGTCCCACGACTTCGAGTGGACGCCGACCACACGCGACGACCACGTCCTCGGCCGGCACCCGCACATCTCGATCGAGGACGAGGTGTTCGTCGAGACCGTCGGCGGCGACCTCACCATCAAGATCGAGAACAACACGGAGACCGGCGCCGGCATCTACGCCGAGCCGGTCGCCGAGCCGCTGCAGAGCCTGGCGGACGCCGACGTCGAGTACGCCAGAGTGGGGCCGCTGATCCTCATGCGGATCAGGCCGTACAAGGAGAGCGACTCGCGCCACCTGGTCTTCAACATCCGCACCAAGGCCGTCATCAGGCTCGACGGCATCGGCCAGGCGTGCCAGCGCCTGCCGGAGGACCAGGGGCTGATCTTCCCCGGCGGCTACTACCTGGCGACCGGCGTCAGCAAGACGTTCGACACGGACGTGACGGACCTGGAGTTCGAGCGGGTGGTCCGCTCGCCCAACGGCGAGGACGTCCTGTACGTCTTCCACGCCAGGGGCGACGGGCGCTCGCTGCTGCTGCCGTACAACGTGATCAGGAAGGAGGTCGCCAACCCCATCGTCTGCCACGGCTACTCGCTGTTCGACGACGGCACGATGGTGGTCTTCCGCGCGACCTCCGACGAGCCGACCCGGGTCCACCCGATGCAGGTCTGGCAGACACCGTACGTCTCCGACACGTACGCCGCCGCCCAGCCCGCCGGGACGGGGCCGCTTGAGCGCATCGGCAACGCGGAGCTGGTCCGCGGCATCTCCGACTGCCTGTCCGTGTCCCGGATGATCGAGGAGATGGCGCCCTCGACGGGGACGTTCGAGGGGCTGATCGCCGCCTGCACGCGGGCGTTCGACTCCTACCACTGGCTCGGGGAGCAGGGCCTGCGCGAGCCGCTCGCCGACGTTCGGGCCACGGCCGAGCAGGTGCTGGACGAGTACGAGAACGTCGAGCAGCTCACCCGCCAGGCCGCCGAGGCGCTCGCCGGCGCCGCCGAGGAGACCACCCAGCTGGTACGGCAGGCGCGGGCCGACAATCCGGTCACCGCGGACGCCTGGGTCAGGATGCTGGCCACGCTGCGGCGGGCCCAGGGCCGCCTGGTGACGTTGCGCGAGACCCGCTACATCGATCTGGCCGCCCTGGACGCGCTGTCCTCTTCCGTGACGGAGGAGCTCGCGTCGGTCGGAACGCGGGCGGTCGCGTTCCTGCAGGGCGCGGAGGCGTTCACCGCCTATCACGCGGCCGTCGAGGAGCTCGCCGCCTCCGCCGCCGCGATCGCGACGGTCGCGGCGGCCGCCCCCGTGTCGGACCGGCTGGCCGAGCAGGCGGAGGGGCTGGAGGTGGTGACGGAGGTCGTCGGCTCGCTGGACATCGCCGACGCCACCGTACGCACGTCCATCCTGGGCCGGATCGCCGAGGTGCTCGGCGGGGTCAACCGGGCGCGCGCCATCCTGGACGGGCGGCGGCGTGAGCTGCTCGGGGCGGAGGGGCGGGCCGCGTTCGCCGCCGAGTTCGCGCTGCTCGGCCAGGCCATCACGGGTGCGCTGGCCATGGCGGGCACCCCCGCCGAATGCGATGAGCAGCTCGGGCGGCTGATGCTGCAGCTGGAGACCCTGGAGTCGCGCTTCGGCGAGTTCGACGACTTCGCGGCGCAGCTGTCGGCCAAGCGGGACGACGTCTACGAGGCGTTCTCGGCCCGCAAGCAGTCCCAGCTCGACGCCCTGGCCCGGCGCGCCGACCGCGTCTTCACCTCGGCCGAGCGCATCCTGGGCGGCATCACGCGCCGCCTCGGCTCCCTCGGCTCCATGGACGAGGTCAACACGTACTTCGCGACGGACCCGATGGTGGCCAAGGTCCGCTCGGCCGCCGCGGAGCTGCGTTCGCTCGGGGACGCCGTACGGGCCGAGGAGCTGGACGGGCGCATCAAGTCCACCCAGCAGGAGGCTTCGCGGGCCCTCCGCGACCGGCTCGACCTCTTCTCGGACGGCGGCGAGACGCTGCGGCTCGGCCACCACCGCTTCGCCGTCAACACCCAGCCCATCGACCTGACGCTGGTGCCGCACGACAGTTCCATGCACTTCGCGATCACGGGCACCGACTACCGGTCGCCGGTGCCCGCCTCCTTCGCCGACACCCGGCCCTTCTGGGACCAGCTGCTGGTGTCGGAGACGCCCGAGGTCTACCGGGCCGAGCACCTGGCGGCCTCGCTCCTCGACTCCCTGGCTCCCGGGGCCTCTCTCGAGGACGTGGTCAGGCAGGCGGCGGAGTCGCGCTATGACGAGGGGTACGAGCGCGGGGTCCACGACCATGACGCCGTGGCCATCCTGGACGTGCTGGTGCGGCTGCGGTCGGGGGCGGGGCTGCTGCGGTATCCGGCCGACGTGCGGGCGGCGGCTCAGCTGTTCTGGGCCTTCGGCGTGGACGACGTTTCACGTAAAACATTCACCACGCGGGCCGTGTCGCTGCTCCGTGTCCGCGCCGTCTTCGGCGCCACTCCGGCCGTGGACTCGCTGGCCGCCGAGCTGGGGACGCTGATCGCGGGCTTCTTGGACGGGCTCCGGCCGGGCGCGCCGGTGGCGGCGGGGCTCGCGGGCGAGTACCTCGTCGAGGAGCTGGGCAGCAGCCCGTTCGGGTTCGTGACGAGCAAAGCGGCCCGCGACGTCCTCGACGGGTTCAGAAAGACCCTGGGGCCGGCCAAGGTGCGGGAGTTCGAGGAGGAGCTCAGGAGCGTGCCGCTCGCCGAGCGGCTGCAGCTGGCCCACGCCTGGATGGCCGCCTACCACCAGGGCCCCGAGGTGGCGGAGGCCATCGCCGTACAGCTGTGCGACGTCCCCCGGCACGACTCCAGCGCCGCCACTCAGGAGACCGTGGGCGACCTCCTGGGCAGCCACCCCCGCGTCAAAGACCGCAAGCTCGACATCAGGCTGGACGAGATCCTCCCCAGGGCGCGCCAGTTCAGGCAGGAGCGGGTCCCCGCATACCGGGCCTACCAGCGGCGCAGGGGCGAGCTGGTCGAGGCGGAGCGGCGCCGCCTGCGCCTGGACGAGTACAAGCCCAAGGTCATGAGCGCCTTCGTCCGCAACCGCCTCCTCGACGAGGTGTACCTGCCGCTGATCGGCGACAACCTGGCCAAGCAGCTCGGCGCGGCGGGCGCGGGCAAGCGTACCGACCAGATGGGCCTGCTCCTGCTCATCTCACCGCCCGGCTACGGCAAGACGACCCTCATGGAGTACGTCGCCAGCCGCCTCGGCCTGATGTTCGTCAAGGTGAACGGCCCGGCACTGGGCCACGGGGTGACCTCGCTGGACCCGGCGGACGCGCCCGACGCGACGGCCAGGCAGGAGGTGGAGAAGATCTCGTTCGCGCTGGAGACGGGCAACAACACGCTGCTCTACCTCGACGACATCCAGCACACCTCGCCGGAGCTGCTGCAGAAGTTCATCTCCCTCTGCGACGCCCAGCGCCGCATCGAAGGTGTCTGGAACGGCCGCACCCGCACCTACGACCTGCGCGGGAAGCGGTTCGCGGTGTGCATGGCGGGCAACCCGTACACCGAGTCCGGCCGGCGCTTCCGCATCCCCGACATGCTGGCCAACCGCGCCGACGTGTGGAACCTGGGCGACGTGCTGTCGGGCAAGGACGACCTGTTCGCGCTGAGCTACATCGGCAACGCCCTCACCTCGAACCCCGTGCTCGCGCCGCTCTCCGGCCGCGACCGCGCGGACGTCGAGCTCCTCGTACGGCTCGCCAAGGGCGACACCACCGTCAGGCCGGACCAGCTCGCGCACCCGTACAGCAAGCCGGAGCTGGACCAGATCCTCAGCGTGCTGGCCAAGCTGGTGCGCGTCCAGGAGGTCGTGCTGGCCAACAACCAGGCCTACATCGCCTCCGCCGCCCAGTCCGACGCCGCCCGCACGGAGCCCCCGTACCGGCTGCAGGGGTCGTACCGGAACATGAACAAGCTGGCGGAGCGCATCGTCCCCGCCATGAACGACGCCGAGCTGGAGGCGGTGATCGACGACCACTACCTGGGTGAGGCCCAGACCCTGGCCACGGACGCCGAGGCCAACCTGCTCAAGCTGGCCGAGCTCCGCGGCCGCCTCACCCCGGCCCAGGCCGGACGGTGGGCGGAGATCAAGGCCGCGTACCTCAGGGCCAAGGCGCTGGGTGGCGCGGACGACGACCCGATGGCCAGGGCCGTGGGCGCGCTCGGCCTGCTGGCCGACCGCGTGAGCGAGGTGGGCACCGCCATCCGGGAGTCCGACCGCTGATACGTCAATCGCCCAGGAGAGCGTGTGACACGGCCGCCTCACTGGCGGGCAGCAGCGGCAACCGCACGTCCGGGGTCGGGATCAGGCCCCGGGCGTGCAGCACTCCCTTGATCACGGTGGGGTTGGGCTCGGCGAAGAGCGCGGCCGAGAGCCGGGCCAGCCGGTGCCCGAGCGTCCTCGCCCTGGTCACGTCGCCCGCGTGCCAGGCGTCTACCAGCTCGACGTAGCTCCCCGTCTCCAGGTGCGCGGAGGCGAGGATCCCGCCGGCGGCCCCCAGCGCGAGCAGCGGCGAGACGAACGCGTCGTCACCGCCCACCACCTCGAACCCCTCGGGCAGGTCGCCCAGCAGGTCCACCGCGTCCTGGTCGATCCCGCCCGCCGCGTACTTCATGCCCGCGATCATCGGGTGGGCGCCGAGGCGCCGGAATGCCGCGGCCCCGACCGCCTGCCCCGTCCGGTACGGGATGTGGTAGATCGCCAGCGGCACCGGCGTCTCCTCCGCCAGTGCCTCGAAGTGCGCGATCACGCCGCGCTCCCCGGGCCGCAGGAAGTACGGCACCGTCACCAGCGCGGCACCGACCCCCTCGGGCAGGTCGCGCAGGGCCCGGGCCGTCGAACGCGTGTCGTTGCCCGTCACCCCAACCGTGAGCAGCGCCTGCCGCTCCGCGCAGACCCGCGCGCACGTCTCGATCACTTGCGCCCGCTCGTCGGGGTCGAGCGCGGCCACCTCGCCCGTCGTGCCCAGCGCGACCAGCCCGGCGGCGCCCTGGTCCAGCATGTGGAAGGCGAGCTTCTCGATCGTGTCCACGGCCACCTCTCCGGACGAGGTGAACGGGGTGACCAGCGGTATGTGGATTCCTCTCAGCATGCTTCGAGCGTGCCCTGCCCCGATACGTTAGGTCCAGCGCGGATTTCTTCGCTTGAGCTTAAGCTTGACTTATGCTCGACCCGCGCAAGCTCCACCTTCTCCGCGAACTCGCCAGGCGCGGCACGATCGCCGCCGTCGCGGAGGCGGTCACGTTCACGCCTTCGGCCGTCTCACAGCAGCTCAGCGCTCTGGAGCGGGAGGCGGGCGTGCCGCTGCTCGAGCGCACGGGCCGGACCGTGACGCTGACCTCCGCGGGCCGCCTCCTGGTCGAGCACGCGCACGCTGTGCTGGAGCAGCTCGAACGCGCGTCGGCGGCGCTCGCCGCCGCCCGTGGCGGACCCTCGGGGCCGCTGCGGATCGGGGCGTTCCCGACGGCGGCCCGCGTGCTCCTCCCCCCAGCCCTTGTCGACCTGGCCGAGGCGCATCCCGGGCTGGTGCCGATGGTCTCCGAGATCGACCCCGCCGACGTCTCGGCCGCGCTGCGGGCCGGGGGGCTGGACGTGGCGCTCGTGCACGAGTACGACTTCGTGCCGCCGGTGACCGACGCGTCCATCGAGACGGAGCCGCTGTTCACCGAGCCGATGTACCTCACCGACCGGCCCTCGATCGCCGACGCCCGCGCCGACTCGTGGATCACCGACAGGCCGGGCACCCTCTGCCACACCATGGCGATCAGGGCGTGCCAGGCGGCCGGGTTCGAGCCGCTCGTACGCCACCACATCGACGACTTCGACACCGTGCTCGCCTTCGTCGCGGCCGGTCAGGGGGTTGCGCTCGTACCCCGGCTGGCGGCGATCGACCCGCCCGAGGGGGTGACGCTCACCCGCCTGCCATTGAGCCGCCGCACGCTGGCGGCGTTCCGGCGGGGGAACGGCGAGCACCCCGCGATCAGGGCGGCCGTCGCCGCCTTCCACGGGGCGATCACCCATCTCCCCCTCTGAGCAGCCCGTTGACCAGGTCGGCGAAGGCGGCGGCCAGCCGTTCGTGCTCACCGGCCCGCAACCGGCTCGCGATCGGCTCCATGTGGAGCGTGCCGAGCAGCATGTGAGCGATCTGCTCGGCGTCCACGTCGGGCCGCCCCTCGGCGATCAGCCCGGACACGTGCCGGTGCCAGGACAGGTAGATCGGGTTGCTCTCCCTGGACTGCTCGCCGTGGCTCTTGCTGGTGACCATGGCGTGCTCGATGGCGCTCATCAGGTTTCCGTTGCGTGCGGCCAGCTCGGCCAGCGCCGCGAAGAACGCGAGCAGCCGCCCGGCCGGATCCGCGCCCGGGCCCAGCGGCGGCGGCCCTTCGGTGAAGGCCTGCTCGAGCTCGCGCGCCCGCTCGCTCATCAGCTCCAGCATGAGCCCCGTACGGCTCCCGAACCGGTGGAACACCGTCCCCTTGCCCACGCCGGCGGCGGCCGCGACGCGCTCGACGGAGACCTGCTCGGGCGGGTGCCGCCGCAGCAGCTCCTCGGCCGCCCGCAGGATGGCCTGCCTGTTGCGCGCGGCGTCGGCCCGCTCTCGACGTTCCATCCGGACATTCTTTCCCATGGACAAACTTGACCAGTGGTCCATATATTAACTGGACCAATGGTTCAGTTTAGGGAGTGCAAGCATGCGCGCGATCGTCCTGTCCGAGAAGGGCGGCCCGGAGCGGCTCGAAGTGGCCGACCTGCCGCAGCCGAGTCCCGGCGCGGGCCAGGTCCTCATCCGTACGCAGGCCATCGGCGTCAGCTACGCCGAGACGCAGATCCGGGCGGGCACGCTGCCCTTCCCGCTGCCGCTGCCCGCCGTGATCGGCGCGGAGGCCGCCGGCGAGGTGGTCGAGGTGGGAGAGGGGGTGGACACGAAGCTGCTCGGGAGCACGCTCGTGGGGGTGACCGGCGGGCTCGGGTCGTACGCCGAGTACGCCCTGCTCCCGGCCGCCATGACGGCCCCTGTGCCGGACGGCGTGAGCCCGGTGGACGCGCTGGCCGCGGCGGCGCCCGGCGCGATAGCCCTCGCCCTGCTGCGCAAAGCGCGCCTCGACGGCGGAGAGACCGTGCTGGTGGAGGCGGGCAGCAGCTCGGTGGGGACCTATCTGGTCGAGCACGCGAAGGAGTTCGGGGCCGGGCGGGTGATCGCCACCGCCGGCACGGCCGCCAAGCGGGACCGGGCCGCTCTCATGGGCGCGGACCTCGTGATCGACCACAGCTCGCCCGACTGGCCCGGCGAGCTGCCGGACGTGGACGTCGTCTTCGAGTCCGTCGGCGGCACGGTGGCCAGGCGGGTGCTCGACCACCTCACTCCGGGCACCGGCCGGATGTTCTACTACGGCATGCTGAGCGGGGAACCCGCCGCCGTCACGGCCGCCGACCTGATGGAACGCGGGGTGACGGTGATCGGCTGCAGCGGTCCCGGGTGGGCCGGGGAGGTGTTCGCGACGCACCTCCCGGCGATCCTCGACCGGCTCGCCGCCGGGACGAGCAGGGCCTATGTCGACCGTACGCTGCGACTGGAGGAGGCGGCGCAGGCCCACCGCCTCCTGGAGAGCCGGGCGGTCACGGGCCGGGTCCTGCTCCTCCCTTGAGCGTCAGGCGTCGAGCACCGCGTCGAGCACGGCTGCCGTGCTCGCCGCGCCCTGGTCGTACTCACCGGCGGTCACCGCCACGACCAGCTCGTCCTCCGACCGGATGAGCAGGCGCTGCCCGCCGTTCCCCATGCCACCGGCCCAGCGGCTCTCCCCGGTGCTCACGTACCACTGGTAGCCGTACTCGAACCCCTCGCCGAGCACGACTCGCGGCCGTAGCAGCTCCTGGAGCCACTCACCGGGCACGATGTCCCGGCCGCCGTCGAGCACCAGCTGCCCGATGGCGGCCAGGTCGACCGGCCGCAGCCGGAGCCCGGCCGCCGCGCTCACCGTCCCGTGCTCGCCCTTGGACCACTCGAAGGCGCCTATCCCGAGGGGCTCGAAGAGGGCGGTCGCGGCGTACTCCTCCAGCGGTTTCCCCGCACCGCGCGCGATGAGCCCGCCGATCAGCGCGGTCGCGCCGCCGCAGTAGAGCCACCGCTTCCCCGCCTCCTCGATGACCGGCCGTTCCAGCACGTACCGGTATCTGTCGGGCGCCAGCTCCATCGCGATCTCGCTGTTGGCGGGGCTGGTGTAGGGGGCGTCCTCGTTCCATTCGAGGCCGAGCGTCATGGTCAGGGCGTGCTCGATGGTGAGATGGGCCCGCGCGGGATCCGCCACCAGGTCCTCATATTCCGGGAACTGCGCCACCAGTCCCGCCCCCGGCTCCGGCACCAGCCCCTCGCCCAGCGCGATGCCGTACAGCAGCGCCACCACGCTCTTGGACACGGACCTGAGGTCATGCAAGGTGTCCCGGTCGAACTCGACGTGCCCCAGCGAGTCGCCCAGCCGGTAGTCAGGCCCGGAGCCGTACCGCTCGAGGACGACCTCCCCGCTCCGCATCACCACGAGCCCATGGAAGTGCGGCGATTTGCCCGCACGCAGGATCTCGTCCACCTGTTCAGCCAATGCCACGATGTTTCTCCTAAAGTCGGCACATCCTGGGATACAGCCTCACACGGTGTCAGACTCAACCACCGAGCTCCGCCAGCGCACGCCCCCATGGAAAGGGTGCGGAGCCGGGCTCGTCGGCGAACTGCCCCGGCCCGAGCACGACCCGGACGCCCTCGCCGCGCAGCAAGTCGATGCTGCGCAGGAAGGGCCGGCGGGCGGCCAGGGCGTTGTTGACGAAGGGCAGCACGACGACGGGGATGCCGAGCCCGGGCGCCTCGGCCAGCAGGCCCAGGGCGTAGGTGTCGGCGATGCCCTGGGCGAACTTGTTGACCGTGTTGTAGGTGGCGGGCGCGACGACGATCGCGCCGGCTCGGGGCGGTTTCGGCTCGTCCGGCTTGCGGTAGCGGCTGCGGACCGGGCGGCCGGTCTGGCGTTCCAGCGCGGGCACGTCGATGAAGTCCAGGGCCGGCGGGGTGGCGACGACCTGGACGATCCACCCTCGTTCCTGAGCCATGGCGACGAGCCGGCCGGCGTCCGCGGCCGGTCCGGCGGCGCACACGATGATGTAGAGCTCCTTGCTCGGCGATTCCGTCACGCGGCCCAAAGCTACACGTGCGCCCGATGGGGCTGACAGCGCGTCGTGGGTGGAGGGGGCCAGGCCCGGCCGACGCTCATGTCACCGCGGTGAGCGGGGTCGCGATGGCCTCCAGGCCTTTGCGCTCGGCCTTGACCCCGAACAGCAGCTCGATCAGCCCCGCCACGATCATCACGACGCCGCCGATGAAGAACGCGAGCGCCGTGTCCCCGGGCACCCCGCTCTCGACGAGGGAGGCGAAGACGAGCGGCCCGGCGATGCCGCCGGCGGCCGTGCCGATCGCGAAGAAGAACGCGATGGCGAGGGCCCTGGTCTCCATGGGGAAGATCTCGCTGACGGTCAGGTACGCCGAACTGGCCCCCGCCGAGGCCACGAAGAGCACCACGGACCAGCACGCGGTCAGCGTCACGGCGGTCAGCATGCCCTCGTTGAACAGCCAGGCCGTGCCCAGCAGGAGCAGCCCGGACCCGATGTACGTGGCCGAGATCATCGGGATCCTGCCCACGGTGTCGAAGAGGCGGCCGAGCAGCAGCGGGCCGAGGAAGTTCCCGACCGCGATCACGGCGAAGTAGTAGCCGGCGTGCGTGTCGATCTTGTAGAAGGTGCTCAGGATCTGCGCGTACCCGAAGGTGATCGCGTTGTAGAGGAACGCCTGCCCGACGAAGAGCGACAGGCCGAGGACCGTGCGTTTGGGGTAGAGCGCCACCATTGTGTGCGCGATCCGGATGAAACCGATGGACTTGCGCTGGTGCACGGTCATCGACTCCGACGGCTCCGGCAGGTCCACGCCGATCTCCCGCTCGATGCCGTCGACGATCCCCTCGGCCTCCTTGTCCCTGCCGTGGATGAACAGCCAGCGCGGGCTCTCCGGCACGTTCCGCCGTACCAGCAGGATCGCCAGGCCCAGGACCACGCCCAGGCCGAACGCGACGCGCCAGCCGATGTTCACCGGCAGGTCGCTCAGCAGCGGCACGGTCAGCAGCGCGCCGCCGGCTGCGCCGAGCCAGTAGCTGCCGTTGATGATGATGTCGATGCGCCCCCGGTGCCGGCTCGGGATGAGCTCGTCGATGGCGGAGTTGATGGCCGCGTACTCGCCGCCGATCCCGAACCCCGTCATGAACCTGAACAGGAAGAACCACCACGCGTGAAAGGAGAACGCGGTCAGCAGGGTCGCCGCCAGGTAGACGACCAGCGTGATGAGGAAGAGCTTCTTCCTGCCGAACCGATCGGTCAGCCAGCCGAAGAACAGCGCCCCCGAGCAGGCTCCCGCGACATAGAGCGCGGCGGCCACGCCGGCGACCTGTGCCTGGGTGATCTCCAGGCCGCTGCCCGGCTTGGCGAGCTGCGCGGAGAGGTTGCCGACGATGGTGACCTCGAGCCCGTCGAGTATCCAGACGGTGCCGAGTCCAATGACGATCATCCAGTGCCAGCGGGACCAGGGGAGCCGATCAAGGCGCGCGGGCACTTTGGTGGTTGTGGTGCCGGTTTCCACGTCGCTCATAAGCACTTGTGGCTACCCGCGTTCTTGCTAGGTAGACTTCCTGGCTTCCAGGATGCCCGTGCTGAACCACGGCCCGCCGTACCAGAACCGCCAGCCCGCGTCGCGTCGCCGCACGTCGACCACGCCGAGCGAGCGCAAGGTGTCCTCGTACGCGGGCGTGTGCTGGAAGTCGGCGAGCACCATCAGCCCGCCGGGCCGCAGCACCCGGTGCGCCTCGCGCACGGCCTGCGCGCGCCCCTCGGCGTCGGGGATGTTGTGGATGGCCAGGCTCGACACGATCACGTCGAACGCGCCGTCGCCGAACGGCAGGTCGCGCATGTCGCCGGTCACCAGCTCGACCCGGTCGGAGACGCCCTCGGCCTCGGCGTTCGCCCTGGTCGTGGAGTCGTGGTTGCCTGACTGGTCCTTGGAGCGCCACAGGTCGAGGCCGGTCGCCCTGCCGTGCTCGAGCCGTCCGGCCGCCATCAGCAGCACCGCGCCACGGCCGCAGCCGAGGTCGAGCAGCCGCTCGTCACCCTTCAGCTGCTGGAGCTCCTCTGCCCACACCGCGAACTTGCCGCGCCGCGTCGTGTAGAGGTAGCTGGCCGCGCTGGCCAGCGTGTAGAGCCCGCCGAACAGGAACGCGATCCCCGCCACGGGGATGTCGAGCAGGAAGGAGATCACCGCGAGACCCAGCAGCGCGATCGCGCCCAAGAGCAAACCGGCCAGCGCCCCGGGTGCGTCGAATCCATAGCTTCCGTGTCGCTTGCGCACATTCACGTTATATCTCAAGGTGGTCTTGACATGGAATTGACCGAACTTCTCTCCTTCCTACCGTCTTTCCCGCTCAGCGCATTACTACGGTGACCTGGATAGGCGCGCAATGGGGGTTTGACCAGGCATGACAGAGAACCGGCGGGGATTCGGCCTGGGGGCGAGCCTGGCGATCACGTTCGCCTCGGCACTGCTGTGGGGGATCGCGCATCTCGCCACCGAACGCAGCAAGACGGGCCTGGCGCTCATGTTCGGCTACATCGCGATGCTCGCCGGCACCCTCACCATGTTCACCGCGTACAGCGCCAACCTGCTGTCGCTGGCGGTGCAGCCCCGCTGGCTCATCGGGCTCACGGTGGCGCTGGTGGTTCTCGCGCTCGCCTGGACCGGTGTGATCGTCTGGTCTTTCCTCCTGGTACGCCCGCCGCGCGCGGACATCGTGGGCCGCTTCCTGACCACCGCGCTGACCATGGCCCTGTGCGCGCTGGTCCTGGCCCCGACCGTGTACGCCGCCAGGCTCACGTACCTGTCGCGGGACGTCGTGAACACCCTGTTCGCCCCCGCCAGCAGCGCGCCCGTCATGGCCCAGGACCCGTGGAACGGCGCCCGCCGGGTCAACTTCCTGCTCCTGGGCGGGGACTCGGCGCCGAGCCGGCCCGGCGTGCGTACCGACAGCATGACCGTGGCCAGCGTGGACATCGAGACCGGCGCCGCCACCCTGTTCGGCCTGCCGCGCAACCTCCAGCACATCGAGTTCCCCGACGGCCCGGCCAGGGCGCGCTTCCCCTTCGGCTTCACCGGCAGCGGCACCGACACTCCCGGCCTGCTCAACGAGGTCTACCAGTTCGCCGAGGACAATCCGGACATGGTGCCGGGCGTGGCGAAGGGCAAGCGCGGCTCGACCCTGCTCAAGCAGACGATCGGCGACATCCTCGGCATCGACGTGGACTACTACGCCCTGGTGGACATGAAGGGGTTCGCGGAGATCGTCGACGCCATGGGAGGCGTGAAGGTCACCATCAAGGAGCCCATCGTCTACGGCAAGTACCGCGAGGGCCTGCTGCCCGCCGGCACCCGCAGGCTGTCCGGCGAGGAGGCCCTCTGGTACGGCCGCTCGCGTACCGACAGCGACGACTACGTCCGCATGGGACGCCAGAAGTGCCTGCTCAACGCGGTCGCCAAGCAGGCCGACCCGATGACCGTGCTCAACAGCTTCGAGCGGCTGGCCGCGGCCACCAAGCGGGCCATCTCGACCGACCTCCCGCAGGAGCTGCTGCCGGCCGTCGTGGAGCTGGCGCAGAAGGTCAAGGACGCGAAGATCCGCAGCCTCAACTTCGTGCCGCCGCTGATCGACACGGTGTACCCCGACTGGTTCCAGATCCGCCACAAGGTCGCCGACGCCCTGGAGGAGCGCCACTCGGCCGGCCGCCCGGCACGGACGCCGGGCCTGGACAGCCCGGTCAACCTCGACGCGACCTGCACCTAGATCGTCTCGTCCAGGTTGTCCGCGTAGTACTCGACGGCCCGCCGGTAACCGCCGACCTGCCCCGACTCGGCGACCACCTTGAGCAACGTCGAGACCGCCTCCTGCGAGCGGCCGAGGTTGTACAGGGTCATCGCCATGAACGTCCGCAGCCCCGGGTCACCAGGGAACTCCGCCAGCGCTCTGACGAACGTCTCCAACGCCTGGTCGTACCGCCCGAGCACGCGCAACGTGCTCCCGAACCCGGTGTAGGCCCCGAGCCGGTTGCTCAGCTCCTTGCCCGCCAGGGCTCTCTCGTAGTACGGCACCGCCTCGGCCTCCAGGCCGAGCACGTCGTGCACCCAGGCCGTCTGGTAGGCCACCTCGGCGTCGTCCGGATGCCGGCGCGCCAGCTCGACCAGCACCTCCCTGGCCTCCTCCGGCTTGCCCTCCTCCCGTAGTCGCATTCCCCTGGCCAATTCGTCATCTCTCATGCACGCAGTGTGGCATGATGGTGCCGACCAGGAACGGTAACGGTTTTCATGCTCATATGGAGGGGCTGTGAGAGTGGCGTTCGTCGGGAAGGGCGGCAGCGGCAAGACGACGATGTCCGCGCTGTTCGCCCGGCACGTGGCGAGGCAGGGCGGGCCGGTGGTGGCCATCGACGCCGACATCAACCAGCACCTGGCCATGGTGCTCGGCCTCGACCGGCAGCCGGAGCCGCTCGGCGCCCGTCTCACCGAGATCAAGGAGCGGCTGCGCGGCGACAACCCGCGCATCCCCTCCGCCGACGCCATGATCAAGACGACCCCGCCCGGCCGCGGCTCCCGGCTGCTGAGCTTCGACGACCTGGCCGCCGACCCGTACGCGCTGACCACCCCCGAGGGCCTGCGCCTGCTGGCGACGGGCCCGTTCAGCGAGGACGACCTGGGCGTGGCCTGCTACCACTCGAAGGTGGGCGCGGTGGAGCTGCTGCTCAACCACCTGGTCGACGGTCCCGGCGAGTACGTCGTGGTCGACATGACCGCGGGGGCCGACTCCTTCGCCTCCGGGCTCTTCACCCGGTTCGACCTGACGTTCCTCGTCGCCGAGCCGACCAGGCAGGGCGTGAGCGTCTACCAGCAGTACCGCGACCACGCCGCCTCCTACGACGTCGCGCTCGCCGTGGTCGGCAACAAGGTCCACAACCAGTCCGACGTCGACTTCCTGCGCGAGCACGTGGGCGACGACCTGCTCACCTGGATGGAGCACTCGGCCGCAGTGCGCGCCATGGAGCAGGGCCGCCACTTCACCCTCGACGACCTGGAGCCGGCCAACGCCGACGCGCTGGCCGTGCTGCACAAGGCCCTCGACGAGCAGGACAAGGACTGGGAGCGTTTCGGCCGGCAGACCGTGGAGTTCCACCTGCGCAACGCCCGCGCGTGGGGCAACGAGCGGACCGGCTCCGACCTGGCCTCGCAGATAGACCCGGATTTCGTGTACGGCCCCTGAGTGCCCCCCTCAAGCCATCTGGAGCAAGAACGTATCCCCGCATAGCGTCAAATTTGATCCGTTTCGAGAGGAGACAGCATGTCGCTGACCGTTCCGAACGATCTGCTCGACCAGGCCAGAGCCGGTGACGTGGACGACGCGGCGTTCCTCGCGTGCGTCCGCGACTCGCTCCCGTACGCGTGGTCGCTGATCAGCGAGCTGGTCGAGCAGCGCGAGAAGACCGGAGCAGAGTTCGCCGACAACCAGGTGCCGCCGCCGTCAGAGGAGGCCCGCGGCCAGCTCCTGCGCTGCCTGGCCAGCGACGCGATGCGCGGCGCGCTCGAGCGCCACTACGGGGTACGCCTGGCCTTCCAGAACTGCCACCGGGTCGCCGTCTTCGACCCGACGGCCACGAAGGCCCTGAGCGACTTCGTCACGCCGAGGGCTCAGCTCCTGAACCAGAAGCCGGAGCTGGTGGACTGCTGAACCCGCGCGCCGGTGGCCCGCTCCTGGGTCACCGGCGCAGCATCGGCAGCACCTCGGCCCCGAACCGCCGTACGTTCTCCAATGTCCGCCGATGCTCCCCCAGGCCCTCGACCAGCAAAATGAACCGCTCTATCCCGGTGTTCTCCGCGGTGCGCAGAATCGTCTCAGCGCAATGCTCGGCCGAGCCGACGGGATGAATGCTGGTCAACAAATCCGCATATGCCGAGATATTTCGTGAAGGTCTGCGCCGGCCGTCCACCGGCACATACCCGGCCAGCCCCGGCTCCAGCCACCGAGGCAAGGATCCCTTGAGCTCACGTACCGCCTGCGCCGTGGAGTCGGCCACGTAGGCGACCCCGGCGGCGAGATGATCGCGAGCCGTACCGCCGTGGGCCGCGTAATCCTTGACCAGGGCGGCCTTCTCCGCGTCCCCGATGTGCATCCCCAGCAGCATCGGCAGCCCGCGCTCGGCCGCGATCCCCACGGTCGCCTCCGAGGTGCACGCCACCACGGGCCGCATCCGCGCGCCGGGCACCACCTGGACCTCCCTGAAGCGGAAGAACTCCCCGTCGGCGGCCACGGGATCTCCCGAGAGGGCGCCGAGCAGCAGATCGAGCGACTCCCCGAACCCCCGCTCGAACCGCTCCAGCCCGGTCCCGAACACCTCCAGATCCACCCACGGCCCGCCCCTGCCGACCCCTAGCGTGAACCGCCCGCCGGACAGGTGGTGCAGCATGGCCGCCTGCTCGGCCAGCGCCACGGGATGGTGTGTGGACAACACGCTCACAGCCGTGCCGAGCCCGATCCGCGAGGTCCTGCCGAGCGCGACCGCCGCCAGGGTGGTGGCAGAGGGGCACACGCCGTAGGACATGAAATGGTGCTCGGCGATCCACGCATCGTCGAACCCCGCCTCTTCCGCCGCCACGATCAATTCGACGGCATTCGCCAGCACGTGCCCGGACTCCTGGCCCGGGAACTGCGCCGCGACGACAAAGACGCCGATCCGCATATCAGCCGAAAAGCGCTTCCTGGCCCTCGCCCACCAGCGGGTCCCGATGGTGCTTGAGGTGCCGCCATTGGGGCAGATCGTCCAGGTACGACCACGACAGCCGATGGTGTGCGGTCGGGCCGAGCCGGGCGAGGGCCTCCTGGTGCAGGGGTGACGGGTAGCCGGCGTTCTCGGCGAAGCCGTACTCGTCGCAGCCGATCGTGCCCATGTACGTGTCGCGGCGGACCTTCGCCAGGACGGACGCGGACGCGACCGAGATGCTCGCGCCATCTCCCTTGACCTCGAGGCGCACCGGCCAGGGCGGGCCGATGTAGTCGTGCTTGCCGTCGAGGATCACCGCGTCCGGGCGGACCGGCAGTGCCTCCAGCGCCCTGCGGGCCGCCCTGCGCAGGGCCTCCGTCATGCCCACCGTGTCGATCTCCGTGTGGGTGGCCTCGCCGTAGCCGATGCCGATCGCCCAGGCGGCCAGTTCCTCGGCGAGCGGGACGCGCCTGGCGGCCGAGAGCTGCTTGGAGTCCGTCAGGCCGGCCGGCGGCTCTGACAGGTCGGTGACGACCGCGCACACCGTGACGGGCCCCGCCCAGGCGCCGCGGCCCACCTCGTCGACGCCCGCGACCGTCCGGATGCTGGGCTGGGAGAGCAGGAGGTGCTCGATGTCGTACGTCGGCGCCATAACGGCAAACGCTACCCGTCCAGAGGGTCCTCCGGTGGGCGGCGTTCCGCGGCGCGTACCGGATCCAGGTCGGCGGCGATGTAGCGGGCGGCCACGTGGATGGCCCGGAGCGTCACCGACACCGAGGGCCGGTGCACGCTGGAGCGGCGGGCGACCGCGTGCACGTCGCGTCCCACCGGGTTACCTGGGAAGTGGCGCACGGCCAGGCCCCGCACCCCGGCCGCCAGCGCGAGGGCGGGCACGGCCGCGATGCCGATCCCCTTGGCCACGAGCGAAAGGATCGTTCCCAGACCCTCGAACTCCCACGGCGTGGGCCGGGCGCCGCCCACGTCCGCGAAGATCCGGTCCACCGCCAGCCGCGACGGCTCACCGTCGGGCGTCGCCATCCACGGCTCGTCCCGCAGCTCCCGCAGGTCCAGCGGCACGTCGGGGTCGGCGAGGCGGTGCTTGCGCGGCACCACCAGCACCAGCGGGTCGCGCAGCAGCGGGAACACCCGCAGGCTCTCGCTGTCGCGCGCCCGCCCGTACCAGTCGTCCACGAGCGCGATGTCCACCTCCCCCGACTGCACCTCCCGCATGCCCCGCCCCGACCTGCTCTGCCCCAGCCGGAGCGTCAGCTCCGTGTGGCGGCGCAGCGAGCGCGCCAGCGCCGGCGCGAACGCCACCGCGGCTGTCGGGAAAGCGGTGACCACGACCCGCCCCGCGGGGGTGCCCGCGTGGGCGGACAGGTCCGACTCGGCCTCCTCGACCATGGACAGGATGCGCTCCGCGTGCGCCACCAGCCGTCGCCCGGCGTCGGTGAGCTCGGCGCTGCGCGCGGTCCTGTCGATGAGGGCCGTGCCTGTCTCGCGTTCGAGCGCGACGAGTTGCTGCGAGACCGCCGACGGACTGTACCCCAGCGAGGCGGCGGCCGCGGCGATGCTGCCGCGACGAGCAAACTCGCAGATCAGGACCAAACGCCGCAATTCAAGCATCAGTCTTCCTTACGCCTACCCACAAAAAGCCTCGCTTGTGCTGATGCCTTCATCCAACCACCCTGGGAACGTGACAAACATGGCCGTTACCCTCTCCGCCACATTGGCGGCAAACGAAGACATCGACCGAAGACGGCGCGCCGGGGAACGCGTGCTGCACCTCGCCTTCGGTGAGGCAGGACTGCCCGTCCACCCGGCGCTGCGCGACAGGCTGGCCGCCGCATCAGAACGCAACGGCTACGGGCCGGTCGCGGGGGCGTCCGAGCTCAGGACGGCGGCGGCGGGCTACTGGACACGACGGGGGCTCATCACCGACCCCGAACTGGTCGTCTGCGGGCCCGGCAGCAAGTCGCTGCTGTACGGCCTGCTCCTGGCGATCGGGGGAGACATCGTCTTGCCCATGCCCAGCTGGGTCAGCTACGCAGCGCAGGCCGATCTGGTGGGCTCGCGCCCCATCCTGGTGCCCGCACCGCCAGGAGAGGGCGGAGCGCCCGATCCCGATCTGGTGGCCGACGAGGTCAGGCGCGCCAGAGCACAGGGCAGGACCGTGAACTCGCTGCTGGTGACGCTGCCGGACAACCCGACGGGTCGCCTGGCCAGGCCCGAGACCATCGGCCGCCTGGCGGAGATCGCCCGCGAGCTCGATCTGATGATCATCTCGGACGAGATCTACCGCGACATCATTCACGACCCGGACGTGCCGTACACCTCGCCTGCCGATCTCGCGCCGGAGCGCACGATCATCACCACCGGGCTGAGCAAGAGCCTGGCGCTGGGCGGCTGGCGGATCGGCGTGGCCAGGCTGCCTGCGGGCGCCCACACGCTGCACAGGAGCCTGCTCGCGGTGGCCAGCGAGATCTGGTCGGCGCCCGCCGCGCCCGTACAGGAGGCCGCGGCGTACGCCTTCAGCGAGCCGCCCGAGCTGACCGACCGCATCGAGCGCAGCCGCAGGCTGCACGGCACGGTCGCGAGGGCCGTACACGAGAGGTTCGCCGAGATCGGGGCCGTCGCGCCCCTGCCTCAAGGCGGCTTCTACATCTACCCCGACCTGAGCCACCTGCGACTCGGCGGCTCCGCCGAGATCACCAAGATCCTGTTGGAGGAGCACGGCATCGGCGTCCTGCCGGGACACGCCTTCGGCGACGACCCCGCGGCGGCCAGGGTGCGGGTCGCGGTGAGCCTGCTCTACGGCGACACAGCCGAAGAGCGACTGACCGCCCTGAACAGCCCAAATCCGCTCCAACTCCCCTGGATCTCCGCCAATCTGGACTTCCTGTCGACGGGCCTGAAAGAGCTGGCCCTCGTGCGGCACGGCGCGGTGCGTGAACGGCATCTCGCGTTCGTGCCGACGCCATGTCACAGTTAGGCGAATCTTTCCCCAAGGACTGGTTTACCGTCCCCCAAAAGGGGCCTCTGACCTGCGGAAACACCCTCTCTGCAGAAACCTGCAAAAGATCTTCCTGATGGCATGGTTACGTGCACCCCTCCTTCCCCCCATCATGTGCACATGCCCGCTCTTGTCACCTTGTCCGGGCGCTCCGTGCGCCTGGAACCTCTCAGCCTCGCGGTGATCGACGACCTCGTCGCCGCGGCGAGTGAAGACCGCTCCACTTACGCCTTCACTCGTGTCCCGGAAGGCCGGGACGAGATGGTCTCCTACGTGGAGGCCGCCATGGCTGAGCAGGCGGAGGGCCGCTGTATGCCCTTCGCCATCCGGTGGCTGAACACCGACCGCGTGGTCGGTGCCACCCGTCTCATGCACCTGGAGTACTGGCAGGGCCCCATGCCCTGGCCACCGGGTACACGCGGTGCGGTGGGCGAGATCCCGTCCGTGGCGGACATCGGCTACACCTGGCTGGGCGCCGGCGCCCAGGGCACGGGTGTCAACCGTGAGAGCAAGTTCCTGATGCTCTCGCTCGCCTTCGAGGAATGGAACGTCCACCGCATCACTCTCAAGGCAGACGTACGCAACACCAGATCCCGGGCCGCCATCGAGGCCCTCGGCGCACACTTCGACGGGGTGCGGCGAGCGGATAGCCGAGGCGCCGACAACACGGTCCGAGATACCGCCTTCTACTCGATCCTGAACTCCGAATGGCCGGCAGTGCGCGAGCGGCTGGCCATGCGGCTCGGACTGGTCGAGGCAGCCTGAGAACACGTCCACCACGGCCCCGCCCCAGAAAGTTCGGGCGGGGCCGTATTTTTTCCTGCCTGCAGGTGCTCTACATGACACGCCCCCGCGGTGTGAGTCATGCGTAGCCGACCTTCACCATCCAGGGGCGCGCTCAACACCAGATCAAAGACGGATTAACGGCACATTTAACGATCAGTCCGAATCTAGGTGACAAACGACATTGGATCTATCATTTGGCCACAAAACGATCCATTGGCTTGGAGACATACGGCATGGCTGGTCAGAGCGTTGAGGGCGGACTGAGGTTCGCCGTGCTCGGTCCTGTCCGCGCGTGGCGTGACGGCCAGGAGCTCGATCTGGGCACCCCGCTGCAGCGTTCCATTCTCGGCATGCTGCTCCTGCGCGAGGGCCATGCGGTCACCCCCAACGAGATGATCGACGCGGTGTGGGGCGAGGAAGCGCCACCGCGGGCCCTCGGCGCGCTGCGCACCTACGTCTCCAGGCTCCGCACGGTGCTCGAGCCGGACAGGCCCGCCCGTTCCCGCCCGGAGCTGCTCACGTCCATCGGCAGGGGCTACGCGCTGCGACTGCCCGACGGCTCGCTCGACCTGGTCCGCTTCGAACGCGGCGTCCAGGAGGCCGAGAGCGCGCGCAAGGCCGGCCGGCTGTCCGAGGCCGCCCGGGCGCTGCGGGCCGCGTTGTCGCTGTTCGAGGGCGAGCCGCTGGCCGGGACCGTCGGCCCGTACGCCGAGCACCAGCGCGACCGGCTGGTCGAGCGCCGCATCAACGTCGTCGAGACGCTCATGGACGTGGACCTCGAGCTGGGCAACCACGCGAAGATCGTCTCGGAGCTGATCGCGCTGACCGCCGACCACCCCCTGCGCGAGAAGCTGCGTGCCCAGCTCATGCTGGCCTTCTACCGGTGCGGGCGGCAGGGCGACGCACTCAACGTCTTCACGGAGACGCGCGAGGCCCTGATCGACGAGCTGGGCATCGAGCCCGGCCCGGAGCTGGCCACGCTGCACCAGCGCATCCTGGCCGCCGACCCCACGCTGGCCGCCCCTGTGCCGGCCGACTCCGGGGGGACCGAGGAGGAGGAGCCCGCCGAAGCACAAGAGCCACGGCCGGCGCCCCAGCTTCCGCGCCCCGCGCAGCTCCCCGCCGCCGTCAGCGACTTCACCGGCCGCCAGGAGCTCGCCGCACGCCTGCGTACCCTGCTGTCGACGCCTGAGGGCGTGCCTCTGGTGGCGATCTCCGGCATCGGCGGCGTCGGCAAGACCGCGCTGGCCGTACACGTCGCCCACCTGGCCGATGACCTGTATCCGGATGGCCAGCTCTACGCCGACCTGCGCGGCTACGCCGACGAGCCCACCGCGCCCGAGTCGGCGCTCGGCGGGTTCCTGCGCGCGCTCGGCATCCCGCCTGACGTCATTCCCGCGGGGCTGCAGGAACGATCCGCCCTCTACCGGTCGATCCTGGCCGAGCGCCGCATCCTCGTACTGCTGGACAACGCCCGCGACGCCGAGCAGGTCAGCCCGCTGCTGCCGGGCTCGCCCGGGTGCGCGGCGATCGTGACGAGCCGCGGCAAACTGGCCGATCTGCCCTCTGCCAGGCTGATCGATCTCGACGTGATGGAGCCGGGCGAGGCGCTGTCGCTGTTCGCGTCGGTGGCCGGGGCCGAGCGCGTGTCGGCCGAGCACGGGGCGGCCATGGACGTGGTGGCGGCCTGCGGGTTCCTGCCGCTGGCGGTGCGGATCGTGGCCTCCAGGCTGGCCGCGCGGCCCTCCTGGACGATCGCCTCGCTGGTGCCCAGGCTGGCCGACGAGCAGCGCCGCCTCGACGAGCTGCGGGTGGGCAACCTGGCCGTCGAGGCCACGTTCGCGCTCGGGTACGGACAGGTGGGCCCCACCGCGGCGCGTGCGTTCCGCCTGCTCTCGCTGCCCAACGGACCCGACGTCTCGACCGGCGCGGCCGCCGCCGTGCTGGCGGTGAGCGAGTCCGAGGCGGAGTCCGTGCTGGAGTTCCTCGTGGACGCGAGCCTGCTGGAGGCCCCCGCGCCCGGCCGCTACCGCTTCCACGACCTGCTCAAGCTGTTCGCCAGGCGCGAGCTGGACAAGACCGAGCGGCCGCAGGCCAGGACACTGGCACTGCGCCGGCTGCTCGGCTTCTACCTCGCCTCGGCCCAGTCCGCGCACCGGCTGGCGTACGAGGGCAGCATGATCCCCGGCAATCTCGTGATGATCGGCGGCGGGCGCGCCTTCGGCTCCGCCGACGAGGCCGTGGCCTGGCTGACAGCCGAGGGCGACTCGTTGTTCGCGACCATCAACCAGGCCGCCGCCGCGGCCCGCACCGCCGAGCAGCTGCTGCCCGCCGCCGACCTGCTGCTGGCGATGGAGCCGCTGCTGGAGTCGGGCACGCACACGCGCGAGTTCGGCCACGCCACCCGCGCCGTGCTGGCCGCCGCGCAGGGGCTCGGCGACCCGGCCGCCGAGCTGCGTGTCCGGTACGTGCTGGGCCGGGTCCTGTTCGCCGGCAACCGACTGAAGGAGGCCGAGGAGCACTTCAGGATCGTGTACGAGCTGTCCACGGCCCGCGGCGAGAAGATCGTCACCGGCGAGGTGCTCAATGCCCTGGCCGTCGTCGTCGGCAGGCAGCGCCGCCACGTCGAGGCGCTCGAGCTGTTCGACTCCGCGATGCGGTTCTACCGGGAGAACGGCGTGCCGGCCGGCGAGGCTCTCGTGCTCAGCTACTCCGCCCGCGACCACCTGGGCCTGGGCCGCCCCGAGGACGCGATCGCGGCGGCGGAGAAGGGCCTGGCCATCTTCACCGAGATCGGCAGCGGCGCCGGGACCGCCCGCGCCCGCTACCACCTCGGCATCGTGCTGTCCCGGGTCGGCCGGCTCACCGAGGCCGTCCACCACCACGCCGAGTGCCTGGCCTTCTTCCGGGCCAGCAAGCAGCGGGTCTGGGAGCAGCGGGTCTGCTCCCGGCTGGCCGAGACGTTCATCGCCGCCGAGCGCCACCCCGAAGCCGTCCGCCACGCCGAGCAGGCCCTGGTGGTCTCCCGCGAGATCGGCCACCCCTACGGCGAGGCGCTGTCGCTCACCGTGCTCGGCAAGGCGCTACACGGTCTCGGCAACACCATGAAGAGCCTGGACTGCCTACGGCAGGCGTTCGACATCTTCTCCCGGCTCGGCGCCCCCGAGGCCGGAGATCTCAAAGTCCTGCTCGACGGCATCCCCGTAGCCGAGATCGTCACCGAGCCCGCCGTCGTCGAGTCCTGAGTACAGCTCGTCGTCCAGACGTGTCATCCACACATGGTTGATCAAGGCTGTCCTTTCGAAAGCAGCCCGGCCGGTCATCTTTGACCGCCACGCGTCGCTAGGGGGCCCGGTTGTCCGGATGCTCCGCGTAACGGCCAGCCGCCTCACTCCAGACGACCGGCCGGACCTGACACGGCCCTCGAACCCCCCAGGTCCGTGTCCTGGCCTGAGCCTCCACCCGAGGCGTCAACGTAGAATCAACGGCCGATTAAAGCAGGAAATAACCTTCGGCTATCAGGGGCCTGATCGCGTCGGCGTCGGCGATCTCGCCGTCGCCGACGAGCTCGGCGATCACGTTGAGCAGCGGGCCGAGCGCCAGCTCGCCGTCGCACACGCCGGCCAGCGCGGCCTCCACCGTGCCGACCTCCCGGCTGCGGCGCAGCCCCTGCGTCTGGCGCAGCACGATGCGGATGGGGTCCTCCGCGCCCGGCAGGCCGATGCGCTCGTCCAGCAGTCCGTCCGCGGTACGCAGGCGCGCGGCCTCCAGGCCCTTGGCCCGGTGGGCGGCGGCGATGGCGTCGACCACGGAGTCCACGTAGTCGCCGACCGGGAGCGCGACCTGGTGGTCCAGGTGCTCGACGCGTACGACCGGGTCGAGCGTGCCGGAGTTGCGCATGGTGATCCAGCCGAACCCGACGCCCTCGACCTTGCGCTCGTCGAACCAGGCGAGCCAGCGGTCGTAGTGCTCGGCGTAGCCCTTGGTGCCCTGCTCGGCGGCGTCCCTGAGCCAGAGCTCGACGTACTCGGCCGGGTCCTGCACGTCGCGCTGGACCACCCACGCGTCGCAGCCGGTCTCGCGCAGCCAGCCGCCCACGCGGTCGTGCCAGTCCTCGCCCTCGACGTGCAGCCAGTTGGCCAGGAAGTGGGCCTGGCCGCCGGGGTTGAGGTGGCGGGGCGTGCGGCGTACGAGATCGCGGCAGAAGCCGTCGCCGCCTGTCTCGCGATAGGTCAGCTCGCCCTTGGGGCCGATGACGAACGGCGGGTTGCTCACGATCAGGTCGAACAGCTCGTCCTCGACCGGCTCGAACATCGACCCCGTACGCGCCTCCACGTCGGAAATGCCGGACAGCTCCCAGCTCAGCCTGGCCAGCTCCACGGCCCGCGGGTTGACGTCGGTGGCCACGATCCGCTCCGCCCGCCCCGCCAGGTGCAGCACCTGCACCCCGCACCCGGTGCCCAGGTCGAGCGCGCGGCCCACCGGGCGGCGGGTGACGAGCTGGGCCAGGTTGGCCGAGGCGCCGCCCGCGCCGACGACGTGGTCGGGCCGCAGCGCCGGGTCGCCCGGGCGCACCTTGCGGTCGGAGACCAGGTAGCCGCCGGTCTCCCAGGGCTGCAGGTGCACGGTCGCGCTCACCTGGTCGCCGTCGGCGCTGACCAGCCCGGAGTCGAGCACTTCCGGCGCGACGGACTTGGCCGGGACGGGAACGCCGAGCCACCACAACCTGATCAACGTGGCCAGGGGATCGCCGTCAGCGGTCGCCCGCAGGGCCGGGACCAGCTCCTCGCGGGCCAGCGCCGAGGCGGCCACGCTGCCGAGCCGATCGCGTACGCCGTCGATGGTGTAACCGGACTCCAGGAGGTGATGGCGCAGTCGTTCCACAGCCCCATCCTTTCACTGCGAACCCTTACGCATGATCCAACGCAGTGCTGATGGTCGCACTCGCACGGGGCTCCGCTGGTCACGCAAGCTGCCGCTCTCCGCCCCAGGCTCGTCGCTCCGCTGCGTGTTCATACTGTTACTAAGGTGCCAAGCGTTCTGCAAGCGGCGGACAAGCGGTGAGCGGTATCTCTAGGGAAGTCACCACACCGTCCCGAGGAGCGGACCGATGCTGATCCCCTGCTTGGCTTGTGGGGCCCGATTCGGACCCGACGAGTACTTCAGCGCCTGCTCCGACTACAACCGCGGCTTGGACCTCGTGTCCTGGACGTGCCCACACTGCGGCAACCACGACGAGCTGCGGGTGCTCCCCGGCGAGCTGGGCTTCGGCTATCCGCATCGGGGCAGGTTCAACGTGCACGCCCGGGTGCGTGTGCCCGGTCTGCGCAGGCAGCGCGGTGACCTGCGGCTGGACATCTCGCTCGACCGTGCGAGCTGGCGCGTCCCCACCCGGCTCCGGCCGACCGCCCTGACCGTCCGCCGTCCGGCCTCACGGCAGCCGCTCTAGGGAGCACGCGGCACCGACGGGGCAGGCGTCACTGCTGGCGGAGGCTCTGCCAGGCCGCCGCGCCCAGTCCCTTGATCTCCTCCTCCGTGGGCGTGTGCGCACCGGCGAACCACAGGCGGCACATCTCCTGCGCCGGCCCCAGCCACAGCACGTAGCACATGGTCGGGTGAACGGGCTGGAGCAGGCCGTTCTTCATGTGCGGCCGCCACCAGTCGGACACCTGGCGGAAGAACGCGCGCCTGGCCTCGGCCACCTCCGCGCCGCCCGGCTCGTGCTTGCGCGGCGGCCGCTCGCTGACCAGCAGCCTGGCCTTCTCCGGGTGCTCGCCGGCCCAGCGCATGTGGAAGGCCACGACGGCCTCGATGCCGTCGCGGGCCTCCTGGTGGCTGACCAGCTCGGCGAGGAAGGCGTCCTGGTACGTGGTGAGGATCTCGGCGTACAACACGCCGAAGACGTGCTCTTTGCTGGCGAAGTGGTGGTAGAAGCTGCCGACGCTGACGCCGCTCTCCTCGCGGAGGCTGGCCAGCGTGGTGGCCGACACCCCGTCCTGGCTGAAGCGGCGGAGGGCACCCTCGATGATGCGGGTCCGGCCGTCGCGTCCGTTCTTGGCACTCTTCACGCTGTCAATGGTGTGCTACCAGAACCTTGTTCCGCAAATAGACCGGCCGGATCGATCCTGGCGGTCACCTCCACCGATCCGGAGGAGACCGCCATCCGGGCGTCCGGCCAGAACCTGCGGATGAGCCTGAGCACGCGCCGGTTCTCGCCCAGCACGTCCATGCCCACGGTCATCGCGCCCCGCACGGAGGCCCGCAGCAGCAGCGTGTCGATCAGCCGGGGCCCGATCCCTCGCCCCTGCCACCGGTCGGCCACGACCACGGCGATCTCCACGTCGGCGCAGTCGCCCTTGAAGCTCATGGCGTGCCCGACGATCTCGCCGCACTCCACGGTGGTGGCGACGAGCGCGTCGCGGCGCTCGTCCGTCGCGAGCAATGTGCGCACCAGCCCGGCTGCGGGGGTGCTGACGCCGGTGAAGAACCGGAGCGTCTGCGTGTGCAGCGACAGCCCCGCCAGGAAGCGCCTGATCCGCTCCTCGTCGCCCACGCGTGCGGGGCGGATCTGAGTTCCACACATAGACTCAGACTCCCAGCAGAGGCTGAGTCTGTCAATTGAACTCAGGTATAATACAAAGATGAACGTTCCCTTCCGGGTGGACTTCCGGGTGAACAACTGCTCGATCGAGCGCACCCTGGACATCGTCGGGGAGAAGTGGACCTTCCTGGTGCTGCGCGAGGCGTTCAGCGGCGTGCGGAGGTTCGCCGACATGCAGGCGGTCACCGGCGCCCCCCGTCAGGTGCTCAGCGCCCGGCTGGCCCGGCTGGTCGACGAGGGCCTGCTGCGCAAGGAGCCCTACCGCGAGCCGGGGCAGCGGCAGCGCGACGAATACCGGCTCACCGAAAAGGGCCGGGACCTCTATCCGCTGCTGGTCGCGCTCATGCACTGGGGCGACAAATACCTGGCCGACGAGGAGGGCCCGGCCGTGGTGCTCACCCACCGCGACTGCGGGGCCCCCATCGAGCAGCACTTCCGGTGCGCCGACGGCCACGAGGTGGGCGGGCCACGCGAGGTGACCCCGGTTCCGGGGTCAGGCGCCGAGCTCAGGAGCGCGTAGTCGGGTGCGGGGGCACCCCTGCTGGTGCCTAGTCTTGAGAGCGTGTACCGGTTCCTGCTGACGCCCAGATGGCTCGCGCTCCACGTGGTGGTGCTGCTGGTCATCCCCGCCTTCGTGTTCCTCGGGCGGTGGCAGTTCGGGCGCTTCGAGGAGCGATCGGCCAACAGCGAACGGGTCACCGCCAACATCGAGGCCGGGCCCGTGCCGCTGGAGAAGCTGGCGACCCCTGGGCAGCCCGTCCGTGAGGCGGACCGGTTCAGGCAGGTCGAGGTCACCGGCGCGTACGACCCGGCCCACGCGCTGCTCGTACGCCGCCGCCCCCAGGAGGGGCAGAACGGCTTCTACGTCCTGACGCCCCTCGTCACCGGCAACGGCACGGCGGTGATCGTGAACCGGGGCTGGGTGAAGGCAGGCGCCACCGCCGACGCCGCCCCTGAGGTGCCCGCTCCGCCCACCGGGCAGGTAACTGTCACCGGACGGCTACGGCTCAGCGAGACCGAGGAGTCCAGCGGCATCAGAGAGCGCTCCGGGCTGCCGCCGGGCCAAGTACTGCTGATCAACGCCGACAAGATCGGGCAGGGGCTGCCGTACCGGCTCGTGGGTGGCTACGTGGAGCTGACCGAGCAGTCGCCCAGGCCCGCCGCGGCGCCGGCGCCGGTGCCCGAGCCGGACGTGGGCGCCGGAGGCGGACTCAACCTGGCATACGGGATCCAGTGGTGGCTGTTCATCGGCATCGCCGTGGCCGGGTGGATCCTGCTGATCCGGCGCGAGGTGGCCGAGCGGAAGGCCGGGGAGCACTCCAAGGACTCCGTAGCCGCCGCCAATTAAGGTATTGAGGGTGATCCGCCACATTGAGTTCGCCAGTATCCGTAATTTTCGCGACGTAGGTGGATATGCCACCCAGGACGGGCGCACCGTCCAATGGCAGCGGCTCTACCGGGCCGACTCGCTGGGCTGGCTGGCCGGGGACGATCTCGCGGCCTTCCGCGCCTTACGCGTGCGCACGGTCATCGACCTGCGGCACTCGTTCGAGATCGAGAAGGCGGGACGGGTTCCCGAGACCGAGGGACAGCACTACCACAACCTGCCCATCGAGGGACGCCGCTGGGAGCGCACGCCGTACCGCGAGGAGATCGGGGTCGGGAGATACCTCGCCGACCGCTACCTCGAGGTGAGCGAGGACGGCGTCGCGAACCTCAGGACCGCGCTGGAGACGATCGCGCGGGCCGAGAACGCCCCCGTGGTGATCCACTGCGCCGCGGGCAAGGACCGCACCGGCGTGCTCACCGCGCTGGTCCTGTCGCTGGCGGGCGTCGGCGAGGACGACATCGTGGCGGACTATGCGCTCACCGGCCTGGCCACCGAGGCCTTCATCGCCGACTGGCGCAGGAGGCATCCCGACGCGTCCCTTTGGCCGGGGTTCGGCGCGGCGCCCGCGGAGGCGATGCGGTTCTTCCTCACCGATCTGTCGGCGCGGCACGGCTCGATCGAGAGGTACGTCACACAGGTCCTGAACGTCTCCCCCGCCACCATCGCCGAACTGCGCGACCACCTGCTGACTGAACCGAGGACAAGCGGGTAGTGGCAGGCCGGGTCCCGTCTGCTGCGTCCAGACGAGCGGCCCATCCCGGGCCTGGGACCGCCCGCCATCCCCCTCCCGGCGGTCCCGGGTCAAAAATCTTGGAGACCCAACGGATACGTCGCAGCTTGTTCGACGTTATCCCGCCGTCGTACGGTTACCTGCGTGACTACGCCGCTGCTCCCCGACCCTGACCCGAGGCGGCGCGACTACGTGATCATCTCCGCCGACGATCACCTGATCGAGCCTCCCGACTTGTTCGAAGGCCGGTTGCCGGAGAAATATGCCGAGGTCGCGCCCAAGGTCGTGGAGACGGAGGCGGGTCATCAGGTCTGGCGCTACGGCGGGGCGACCTACCCGTGCGCCGGCATCGACGTGGGCGCCGGGCTGCCCCGCGAGCAGCGCACGCTCGAGCCGGTCAGGTTCGAGCACATGCGCCCCGGCTGCCACGACATCGAGGCCCGCATCCAGGACATGGACATCGCGGGCATCTGGGCCGCGATGTGCTTCCCCGGCATGCTGGCCGGGCAGTCGGGCATGCCGTTCGCCAGGACGCGCGACCAGGAGCTCGGTCTGGCGCTGGTCAAGGCGTGGAACGACTGGCACATCGACGTCTGGGCGGGCACCTACCCCGAGCGCATCATCGGCCTGCAGCTGCCGTGGCTGCCCGACCCCGACGTGGCCGCCAAGGAGATCCGCGCCAACGCCGCCCGCGGCTTCAAGGCCGTCGTCTTCCCCGAGTTCCCGACCCGGCTCCGGCTGCCGTCGATCCACTCCGGCCACTGGGACCCGTTCTTCGCCGCCTGCGAGGAGACCGGCACGGTCATCGCCCTGCACGCGGGCGACTCCTCGTGGTCTCCCGTGCCCTCTCCCGACACGCCCATCGAGGCCATCACCACGCTGATGCCGACCACCGCCATGTTCGCCTGCGCCGACTGGCTCTGGTCGGGGGTGCCGCTGCGCTTCCCCGCGCTGCGCATCCTCATCGTCGAGGGCGGCGTGGGCTGGCTGCCGATGCTCGCCGAGCGTGCCGACTACGCCCTCGACCACCCGGTCGCCGGCGAGGCGTCCTGGGAGGGCGGGCTCAAGCCCAGCGAGGTGCTGCGCCGCAACTTCTTCTTCGGCACCCTCGACGACCACGCGCTGTCGGGCGTGCGCCTCGCGGTCGGGCTCGACCACGTGCTGCAGGAGAGCGGCTACCCGCACTCCGACTCGACCTGGCCGGACACGCAGAAGTCCGTGGCGCGCAACCTCGGGACGCTCCCGCCTGCCGACATCGCCAGGGTCGCCTACGGCAACGCGGCCCGCCTCTTCGGCCACCCGCTGCCCTCACGCGCCTGGTTGCGGATGGAGGAGATCTAGGCCTCCTCCTCCAGGAGCCGCCCCTGGATGACGTGCCGCTCGTGCTCGACGTAGCGCCCGCTCTCGCCGAGCAGCGAGGCGACGAGCCACAGGAACACGCCGAAGTCGTCGGCCACGCCGATCAGCATCAGGAAGTCGGGCACCACGTCGACGGGCGACAGGATGTAGACCACCCCGAGCCCGAGCAGGGCGAGCCTGCCCTTTCCCATGCCCTCGTACTGCCCGCGCATGACCGCGCCGATCATCCGCGGAATCGCCCTGACCCTGGTCATCAGGCTGGGCGAGCCTGGCTTGGTCACCTCGCGGTACGTCCGCCACGCCGCCGCTGCCCGTGCTGGCTTCGCCATCATGAGAAACCCCCTACCCCCGACCTCTCACGACATAACGCGTCAGCAGGGCCACGAGTTCCTGGCGATCAGCGCATGGCCGCGTGCACGAACGGCCTGGCCAGCTCGATCTGCGCGGCCACCCTGATCAGCAGATCCTCCCGCCCTGCCGCCGCCACGAACTGCACGCCCACCGGCAGACCCGCATCGGTCGTGTGCAGCGGCAGCGAGATGGCCGGCTGTCCGGTCGCGTTGATCGGCGAGGTGTACGACACGGCGTGCCCGGTCCTGCCGAACGCGGTGCTGAGGTCGTCCGGCGGGATCCAGCCCAGCGGGAACGGCGCGACGCCCAGCGAGGGCATCAGCAGCAGGTCGTGGCCCGCGCTCCACCACGCGGCCATGCGGCGGCGGAAGCCGTCCACCCACTGGGTGGCCAGGATGTGGTCGGCCGCGCTGTGCTTGACCGCCGCGGCGAGCATGGCGGCGTTGCGCGGCTCCAGCTCCTCCGGCTGCACGGGCTTGCCGCGCAGCTCGCCGAGGCTCGCCACGTGCGCGGCCAGGTTGTTCGCCACGATGGCGCCGAACTGCTGGGCGAAGTTCGGCTCGGCGAGCGCCTCGGGACCGCCGGGCGCCACGTCGTGACCGAGCGACTCCAGCAGCGCGGCGGCCCTGGTGACGGCCTCGGTGAGCTCGGGCGAGTCGGGCACGGCCCTGTTGGGATGACTGGTGAGGAACCCGACGCGCAGCCGCCCCGGCTCCCTGCCCACCTCGGCGGCCAGCGGGCCGGGCAGGGCAGGGGCGTCGTACGGGTCGCCGGGGTACATGCCGGACACGACGTCGAGCGCCGCCGCCGTGTCACGCACGCTCCTGCTGACGAATCCCGCGCACGAGAACCCGCTCCACCCCTCGCCCATGGCCGGCCCCGCGCTCACGCGCCCGCGCGACGGCTTGAGCCCCACCAGACCGCACAGGGACGCCGGGATGCGGATCGAGCCGCCACCGTCGCTCGCGGTGGCCAGCGCCACCATCCCGGCCGCCACCGCCGCCGCCGACCCGCCGCTCGAGCCTCCCGGCGAGTACGCGGGATCGTACGGGTTGCGCGTCGGCCCGAACGCCACCGGCTCCGTGGTGATCGTGCTGCCGAACTCGGGGGTGTTCGTCCGCCCGAGCATGACGAAGCCGGCCTCGCGCAGGCGCACGACGCCGTACCCGTCCATGCCCGGCTCGACGCCGTCACGCACGTTCGAGCCCGCGCTGTACGGCTCGTCCGCCTGCCGCCAGCCGAGGTCCTTGAGCAGGATCGGCACGCCGCGGAACGGCGCGTCTTCCGGGATGGAGTCGATCTCGGCCAGCGCCCGCTCGAACCGGCGGTGGATGACCGCGTTCAGCTCGCCGTCGTGGGCCTCGATGCGCGCGATGGCGGCCGCGGCCAGCTCCCGCGCCGACACCTGCCCGTCCCTGACCGCCTGGGCCTGACCGACCGCGTCCAGCCCGAGTACGTCGTCCATGCCCGCTCCTATGCCCCGGGGGCCAGCGCCCGCACGGCCTGCTCGATGGAGACCTCTCCGCCCGGGACGGGCGCGAGGACAGGGGTGTCGAGCCCGTTGTCCACGTACTCCTGGATCCTGGCCCGGCAGGTGGCCGCGTCGCCGTGCACGATCAGGGCGTCCACCACCTCGTCGGGGATGGCCTTGAGCGCCGCCTGCCGGTCGCCGGCCCGCCACGCCTCATGCATGGGACGCAGCACCTCGCCCCGGCCCAGCCAGTCGTGGAAGGCGGCGTACACCGGGACGGTCAGGTAACTGGCCAGCATCCACCTGGCCATCTCGCGCACCCGGTCGACGTCCTCGCTCACGCAGACGAACAAACGGGCGATCAGCTCCGTGCCCTCGCCTATCTCGGCGCGCACCTTGCGTACGTCGTCGGGCGAGAGCCAGTTCGTGATCGCGCCGTCGGCCTCCTCTGCGGCCAGCCGGAGCATCCTGGGCCGCAGCGCGGCCAGCACGATCTTGGGCGGGATCTCCGGGACCCGCTCCAGCTTGAACCCCTTGACCTCGAACGTCTCGTACGCCTCCGAGACCTTCTCCCCCGCCAGGGCCTTCTTCAGGAAACGCAGCGTGTCCCGCGTGCGCGCGTACGGCCGCTCGAACCGCCCAGCGTTCCATCGCTCGACGATCGCCGGCGAGGACGCGCCGATGCCCAGCACGAACCGCTCGGGCGCCAGGTCGGCCAGCGTGGCCGCGGACATGGCCAGCAGCCCGGGACCGCGCGTCGAGACGGGCACGATGGCGCTGCCCAGCCTGATCCCCGGGGCCCACTGCGCGGCCATGGCCAGCGGCACGAACCCGTCGGCCCCGTTGACCTCGGCGGACCACGCGTCGGTGTAGCCGAGCCCGGACAGCTCCGCGATCAGCTCCTGCGACTTCGACAGCGAGCGATCGGAGAACGGGATGGTCATGCCCCAGTTCTGACTCATTCACGCACCGTACCAACCGACCGGTATGTGCTTCTAGGCGCGCAGCTCGTGGACCGCCGCGATGAAGTCCTTCGTGATCCCCCTCAAACCCGGCAGATGTGACAGTCCGACCAGCCGGTCCACCAGCGGCACCGTCACCTCGATCAGCCGGTACGTACGCGCACAACCCGGCGAGGTGTCGTGCACCCAGAACAGCACCATGCCCATGGACAGCAGCCAGAGCAGCTCGGGCAGCTCCTCCCGCAGCTCGGCGTTCATGCGGTCGCGCGACCCCTCCACGACCTGCCGGTAGATCGCGATGGAGGCCTCCCTGGCAGGTGAGGACTGCTCGCTGAACGGGCTCAGCGGGTTGGTCGGCTCGGCCGCGTGTTTGTAGAACTTGACGGCGAACTCGTGGTACGGCTCGGACACGCGTACCCATTCGCGTAGCACTCCGCTCAGCCTGGCCGCGAACGATGTCTCGGTGGCCAGGAACTCCCCGCAGGCCTCCTCGTGCTCGGCCTGGGCGCGGTCGTAGTACGCCTGGATCAACGCCTCCTTGCTGTCGAAGTAGTAGTAGGCATTGCCCACGGACACCCCGGCCTCGGCGGCGATGGCACGCATTGTGGTCGCGTCGAAGCCGCGCTCCCTGAACAACCGCAGTGCCGTCTCGACGATGACCTCTCGGGTGCTCTCCGATCCTCGGTTTCGGGCTTCGGACACGTTCGTCACTTTACGTGGTTTTCCACTCGTAGGTCATGGAGCCGCACGGTGATCGCCGCCACAGGGCAAAGTTGCGACCGCGGCATGAGTTATCTCCCGTGAATGGTGGGATTGTCGTTTCAGGCGGAAGGGCTATTTCCGCGAAAAGGCATTGACATGTGGATACGTGGAACAGTGCGCCTCACAGTAGTCGCACTCATCGGCGTTGAGATCTCCATAATCGCGCTGGCCTCGGCCGCTTCAGCCGCTTCCCACCCCGGAGGGTCGCCGGCGCCGAGCAGCCGCAACACGGCCGGACTTACCGACTGGGACTACGAGGTCGGACCGCACCTGGGCGAGCCATGGGCTTTCGAACAGCTCATGACGGACCGCGAGGAGCTGGCGGCCTTCCTGGACGCGCCGATGAGCGAATCGGCCGACACGCGGGGCTGGCCCATGGAGCGCCCGATCGGGCCGCGGAAGCCGCGCCCTGCGGCCGTCAAGCCCGCCAGGAGGCCCGCACACGTCCGGGTGGCGCGAATCCCCCGGGCGCGGCCACACCTGACGGGCAAGCACGCTCGCGTCGATCTGACGCGCGTCCTACCGCGGCAGGGGGCCATACAGATGTCCCACACCACCGCCGCCGGGTGGCTGAAGAGCGGGGGCGTGAAGACGAAGTCGAGCGGCAACTGCACGAGCAAGCACGTCCACAACTGCACCTCGCTCGACTCGGTGCGGACCGGGACCATCGCCGGCATCATGGACCTGAAGCGCGAGAGCGGCTGCCCGATCATGGTCACCGGAGGCACGGAAGCGGGCCACGCTCCTGGGGTCTACAGCCACGGGAACGGCTACAAGCTCGACATTTCCCACAACAGCTGCATCGACCCGTACATCACGAAAAATCACGAGAAGGCCGGAACGCGCAGCGACGGTGCGCGACTGTACCGCGCCGACTCAGGCACGATCTTCGCCGACGAGAGCGACCACTGGGACATTATGTTCCGGTGACACGGCCGTAAGACGGCGGACGCCGCGCTGGGAAGCACGGCGTCACACCATCAGACGGACTACAGCTCGGCCGCGACCAGCTCGGCGATCTCCGCCGCGTTGAGCGCCGCGCCCTTGCGCAGGTTGTCGCCGCACACGAACAGGTCGAGCGTGTTGGGGAAGTCGATCGCCTGCCGGATGCGGCCCACGTAGGTCGGGTCGGTGCCCACGACGTCGAGCGGCGTCGGGAACACGCCGTTGGCCGGGTCGTCCACGAGCACCACCGTCGGCGCCGCCTCAAGGACGCGGTGCGCGTCGGCGACCGTGATCTCGCGCTCGAACCGCGCGTGCACGGCCAGCGAGTGGGTCGTGACCACCGGCACGCGCACGCAGGTCGCCGAGACCTTCAGGTCGGGGATGCCGAGGATCTTGCGGGACTCGTTGCGGAGCTTGAGCTCCTCGGAGGCCCAGCCGCCATCCTTGTACGAGCCCGCCCACGGCACCACGTTGAACGCGATGGGCGCGGGGAACGGCGACTCCTCCGGCAGCTTGTTGGCCAGCACCTTGCGCACGTCACCGGCCGCCTGGCCGATCGTACGGTCGCCGGCCAGCGCCTCGACCTCGTCGTAGAGCCGCGCGGAGCCCGCCACACCGGCGCCCGACACCGCCTGGTAGGAGGCGACGACCAGCTCGGTGAGCGTGAACTCGGCGTGCAGCGCCCCCATGGCCGCCATCATCGACAGCGTCGTGCAGTTGGGGGTCGAGATGATGTTGCGCGGCCGGTTGCGCGCGTCGAGCGGGTTGACCTCGGGCACGACCAGCGGCACGTCCGGCTCCATGCGGAACGTGCCCGACTTGTCGATCGCGATCGCGCCGCGCTCGGCCGCGATCGGCACCCACACCGCCGACACCTCGTCGGGCACGTCGAAGATGGCCACGTCGATGCCGTCGAAGACCTCGGGCGCGAGGGCCTGGACCACGACGTCCTCGCCGCGTACCTGGAGCACCTTGCCCGCCGAGCGGGGCGAGGCGACGAGACGGATCTCGCCCCAGATGTCCGCACGTGACGACACGATGTCGCGCATGACGGTGCCGACGGCACCGGTCGCCCCGATCAGGGCAAGAGTGGGCCTGCTCATCGTCCACTACCTCCGTACACCACGGCTTCGACCTGGTCGGCGTCGAGCGAGAACGCGCGGTGGGCGGCCGCCACGGCCGCGTCGACGCCGTCCTGCTCGACGATCACTGAGATGCGGATCTCCGAGGTGGAGATCATCTCGATGTTGACCCCCGCGTCGGCGAGGGCCGCGAAGAACGTCGCCGTGACGCCGGGGTGCGAGCGCATGCCCGCGCCGATCAGCGACACCTTCCCGATCTGGTCGTCGAAGAGCAGCGACTCGTAGCCGATCTGGCCCTGGATCTTCTTCAGCGCCGACAGCGCCGTCTGGGCGTCCGCCGTGGGCAGCGTGAAGGAGATGTCCGTGCGGCCCGTGGCCGCGGCCGAGACGTTCTGCACGATCATGTCAATGTTGATCTCGGCGTCGGCCAGCGTTTTGAAGATCGAGGCAGCCTCTCCGACCTTGTCGGGGACCCCGACAACAGTGATCTTGGCCTCGCTCCGGTCGTGCGCGACGCCGGAGATGATCGGCTGCTCCATCTCGGTTCCTTCGGTGTAAGGGTCGGAGACGACCCACGTGCCTTCCCTGGTGCTGAACGAGCTGCGGACGTGAATCGGCAGGTCGAACCGGCGGGCGTACTCCACGCAGCGCAGATGCAGGATCTTCGCGCCGCAGGCGGCCATCTCCATCATCTCGTCGTACGAGATCCTGGGGATCTGCCGCGCCGCCGGCACGATGCGCGGGTCGGCGGTGAACACGCCGTCGACGTCGGTGTAGATCTCGCACACGTCGGCCTGCAGGGCCGCCGCCAGCGCCACCGCCGTGGTGTCGGACCCGCCGCGGCCCAGCGTGGTGATGTCCTTCGTGTCCTGCGAGACGCCCTGGAACCCGGCCACGATCGCGATGTGGCCCTGGTCGATCGCCTCACGGATGCGACTGGGCGTCACGTCGATGATGCGCGCCTTGCCGTGGGTGGAGTCGGTGATCACACCTGCCTGCGAGCCGGTGAACGAACGGGCCTCGTGGCCGAGGTTGGCGATCGCCATCGCCAGCAGGGCCATCGAGATGCGCTCGCCCGAGGTCAGCAGCATGTCGAGCTCGCGGCCCGGAGGCAGCGGCGACACCTGCTCGGCCAGGTCGAGCAGCTCGTCCGTCGTGTCGCCCATGGCGGAGACGATCACGACCACGTCGTTGCCGGCTTTTTTCGTCGCGACGATCCGCTGCGCGACCCGCTTGATGCAGGACGCGTCGGCGACGGACGAACCACCGTACTTTTGCACAACGAGCGCCACGAGAGTCTCCCGGTTTGGACTGTGAGCTGTCAGTCTACTGGGGGCCTCTCATGCGCCCGATGGGGCGTTCCAGAATATGGATGATCAGACCGCGGTGGTCTCCTCGGCCACGTCGAGGCGCGAGTGCGCGGCCAGCGCCTGCAGCGCGCGCATCGCGGCGCCCGCGTGGTTGCCCCAGGTGTTGAAGTAGGAGTACTGCCACCACCAGAGCGCCTCGTAAGGGCGCCCCGCGTGGTAGTGGCGCAGCCCGTGGATGAGGTCGGCGGCGACCGCGGTCAGGTCGTCGGAGAGCCGGTACGGCGTGACGGCGGTGTCCTTGTACGGGTCGAACACCTCGGCGTAGTCGTCGACCGCCTCCAGCCGCTCGGCCAGCGCGGTGCGCACGCCGTCGATGTCGGGGTCCTCGCTCATCGGCGGCTCGTTGTTGCCCGCGAGGATCACGTCGCGGTTGGCCCCGAGCTTGGCGCCCGCCAGGCTCACCTGAGCGACCTCCACCAGCAGCAGCGACCAGATGGCGTCGCCGCCCTCGCCGCCCGCGACCCTGGTCAGGCCGTCGACGTAGTCCTGCGCGTGCCCGGAGATCTCTTCGGCAAGGGCGCTCCACTGGTCAGACATCCAGCAGCCTCCGTCCTTCGAACGCGCGGCCCAAGGTGACCTCGTCGGCGTACTCGAGGTCACCGCCCACAGGCAGACCGCTGGCCAGTCGTGTCACTTTGATGCCCATTGGCTTGACCAGACGGGCGAGGTAGGTAGCAGTCGCCTCACCCTCGAGATTGGGATCGGTGGCGAGGATGAGCTCGGTGACCCGGCCGTCGGCCAGGCGCGTCATGAGCTCGCGAATGCGCAGGTCATCGGGGCCGATGCCGTCGATCGGGCTGATCGCGCCGCCGAGCACGTGGTAGGTGCCGCGGAACTCGCGCGTCTTCTCGATCGCCACGACGTCCTTCGACTCCTCGACCACGCAGATCACGTGCGTGTCGCGGCGCTGGTCGCGGCAGATACGGCACTCTTCCTCCGAGGCCACGTTTCCGCAGACCCGGCAGAAGCGGACCTTCTCCTTGACCTCCAGCAACGCGTGCGCCAGTCGCTTGACGTCGGCTGGATCGGCCGCCAGCAGGTGGAACGCGATCCGCTGCGCGCTCTTGGGACCGACGCCGGGCAGCAGGCCGAGCTCGTCGATCAGGTTCTGGACGACCCCTTCGTACATGCCTAGAACCCTGGCAACTGTCCGAGGCCGCCGCCGCCCAGCCCTTGGGCCAGCGGGCCGAGCTTCTCCTGTTGCAGGTCGGCAGCGGCGCGTACGGCGTCGCGGACGGCCGCGATCACCAGGTCGGCGATCGTGTCGGCGGTGTCCTGCGGGTCCCCGGCGTCGATCACGCTCGGGTCGATCTTGAGCTCGAGCAGCTCGCCCGAACCGTTGACGACGGCCGTGACAAGCCCGCCGCCGGACGAGCCCTCGATCTGCGCGTCGTTGAGCTCCTGCTGGGCGCTCACAAGCTGCTGCTGCATGAGCTGGGCCTGCTCCAGCAGCTGCTGCAGGTTGACATCCCCTGGGTTCACCGTGGTGCGCTCCTCGTGGCTCCGCATTCTTGACTCCACGAGCCTACGGGGTTTGGGCGGCGTCATGTACTGGGGTGCCCCGCCTATGGGATGTTTTTGGCCGGATCTCGGCCCCCCTCCAGCGTCCGAGACCCGGCCACCACGTCGGCGGAGCGGCCGCACCACGCCGACGCGTTGAGCCAGGACACTAACGAGCCGAACGTTGCACACAGGTTGCGTTCGTTCAATCACCCTCCGCAATCCCCCCGAATGACTTGCGCGGAACGCCCGCAAGACGGATGCTCTAGTTGACTACTTGGAGTGACCGATGAGTTACGGCCATCTCAACGCGTACTCCCGTCTTCTGCGCGGAGCACACGAAGCGGCGGCGACCGGACGCACCTGGCCGGAGCTGCCCCGCAGCCTGATCACCGCATCCTGGGAACGCTCCCTGGAGGCCGGCATCGACCCGGAAAGCAAGGGTGCACCCCTGATTTACGACGTATCGCGTATAAAGGACGTTCGCCAGGCCCACCCGCTGCGGCCGTTGGTGCCGCTGATCGCGCAGACGCTCACCGGCCTGGCCGACGAGGTGTTGATCGTCACGGATGGTGAAGGCCGGATCCTGTGGCGCGACGGCAACCACACGATCATGCGCCGCGCCGACCAGATCGGCCTGGCAGACGGACACCAATGGACCGAGGACAGCGTCGGCACCAACGGCATCGGCACCGCGCTCGCCGCCGGCCGGCCCGTGCACGTCTACTCCGAGGAGCACCTCATGCGGGTGCTGCACATCTGGTCGTGCAGCGCCGCCCCCATCACAGATCCCGACTCTGGCCTGGTCATCGGCTGCGTCGACGTCAGCGGCACCTCACGCAGCCTGCACCCGGCCACCGTCGCCCTGGTCGCCGCCACGGCCAAGCTCGCGGAGACCCAGCTCGCGCTGCGCATGCACGAGCGCGACGAACGCCTGCGCCGCCGCTACGAGTCCCTGCGCGGACAGCCCGGGGTGCTGCTGTCGTCCACCGGCCGCGTCCTTCTGGGTGACCCGGCGGGCGACCTGGGCGAACGCCTGCGCCTCACCGGCCGCCGGGTGATACTCGCCGACGGGTCCGTCGCCCTGGTCGAGCCGTTCTCCGACGGTTTCCTCCTGCGGCCCACGCCGTCCGCCGCGCCTGCCGCCCTCACTCTCACCTTCCTCGGCGAGAGGCCGCCCAGAGCCACGTTCGGCGACCTCGAACGGCCCCTGTCGCTCCGGCACGCGGAGATCCTGGCCCTACTGGCGCTGCATCCGCACGGGCTGAGGGCCGAGCAGCTCTCGTTCTACCTCTACGGGGACGAGGGCAACCCGGTGACGATCAGGGCGGAGATCCACCGGTTGCGGGCCCAGCTCGGGGAGGCCATCGCGGCCAAGCCCTACCGGCTGACCTGCCCGCTGGAGGCCGACTTCCTGGAGGTGCGGCGCCACCTGTCGGTGAACGACCCGCGCGCCCTGGCTCGCGCCTACCCGGGTCCGCTGCTGCTGCGCTCGGAGTCGCCGGAGATCCGCCGCGAACGTGACGAGCTGGAGGCCCAGGTGCGGGCCTGCCTGCTGCGGCACGGCTCGCCGGACGAGCTGTGGGCGTATGCGCAGACCTGCAACGGCCACGACGACTACGAGGTCCTGGAGCGCCTCGCCGCCCTCCCCGCCACCGACCCCCGCTCCGCCACCGCGCGCTCCCGCCTGCGCGTCTGAGCCCTTTACGGCCGTTTCTCAGGGGACGTCGTCACTGCGGCCCTCACTTCGCCACGAGTTCAGGCTGTGACGTCGCGCTCTTCCCCAGGCCCATCGTGGCGTCGTAGAGCAGGCGGCGGGTCGCCTCGTCGAGGGCCCGGCCAGGTCAGGTGTGGTCGATTTCGCCGATCACCTGAGCGCCCAGTTCGCGCTCCAGCAGGGCCATGCCCGAGACCGCGTCCACGTCGGCGTCCGCGTCGTTCAACGGGTCGACGTCGTCCGAATCCGGCACCTTGTTGCGGCTGGGAACCGTCTCCGGCCAGGCCGCGGCACCGCCACGGGCGGACGGGACGCGGGGTCCCGCCTGCGCGGCGGCTCGCGCCGCCGACCTCGCGGCGGCCAAGCCCGTGCCGCCTCCCGGGGAGCCCCCGGCCGGTGCGGCGGCGTGTTGTGTGGCGGGCATGGTGTGCGTCGGGTCAGGGCTCGGTGGGGAGCCGGGGCCGAAGTCGTCGGGAGCGTCGGGCCAGGACTCGTCCGTGGTCTGGTGTCCAGGGGATGCGGCCGGAGGTTGGCCGGGGCTTGGCTCCTGGGCGCCGCGGTCCTCGTGGGAACCGCCGTGCGACGCCGTACGGCCCTGGGGTTGGGACGTGGCAGGTGTGCCTGCCGCCCCCTGAGGCCCGGCTGCGCCCGCCGCCGTACCGTGACCACCAGCCGGGCCACTGTGACCACCCGCCGGGCCGCCGTGACTCGCGGCCGGGCCGCTGTGCGAAGGGGGACGAGAAGAGCCTCGGGGAGGGGGCGGGGAGCCGCCGACGACTGCTTCGACCCGCCACGTGCCGCCGAGCACGTCGCCGAGCGCCCCGGCCACCACGGCGTCCTTGCCGCCGCCCGTGAAGTTCTTCATCGCGCCGACCTGGGTGAAGCCCAGCGTGACGATATTGCCTTCCACGCCCACCACCTGGGCGTTGGTGCTCACGTTCGCCCAGACCACGATGCTGCGCTGCTTGAGCGCGGCGAGCACGGCAGCCCACTGCGCCTGTACGGCGCCGGCTCCACTCCCCACGGGAGCACCGGCGACCGGAGGAGCCTGCTGTGCCCCGCTCCCCGCCTGGGACGTCTGCGGCGCGCCGCCCATCGCCGGGGCCGTCTGCGTAGCGCCTGATGCGCCCGCCGACGGAGAGCCGGGGCGGACGGGCTCAGGCCAGTCATCAGCCCCCGAGCTCACACCGGCACCCGCACTCACACCCGCACCCGCACTCGCCGAGTCAGAACCGGCGTGCGACTGGGCGGCGGAACCGGCGTGTGGCTGCGCAGCCGGAGCGGCGGCAGATTGCGTGGCCGGACCGTGGGAGTCCTCACCGGCCGGATCGTTGGCGGCCCCCGCTGGGACCCGGGTGCTGACCTGGCCGGACGACGAGGTGCCCGGTCGCGGGATGGGCACCGAGGCAGGAGCGGGTGCGGCGGCCGGAACGGATGCGCCGGAAGCGGCCCGGACGGCCATCTGGGCGACGGCACCGCCGCGTTCGAGGCGTTCGAGGCGGGCGAGCAGAGCCTCCTCGCCCTGCGCGGCGCCGGGAAGCAGCACGCGGGCGCACATCAGCTCGAGCAGCAGCCGCGGCGACGTGGCACCGCGCATCTCGGTGAGACCGGCATTGAAGACCTCGGCCGCGCGGGTCAGCTCGGCCGGACCCATCGAGGCGGCCTGCTGGACGAGGCGTTCGAGCTCGTCGGCGGGGCGGTCGAGCAGGCCGCTCGAGGCCGCCTCGGGGACGTTCGCCAGGATTACCAGGTCGCGGAAGCGTTCGAGCAGGTCGGAGGCGAAGCGGCGGGGGTCGTGGCCGCCTTCGATCACCCGGTTGACCGCGTGGAACACCTGTCCGCCGTCACGTGCCGCGAACGCGTTGACGACCTCGTCGAGCAGGTCGCCGTCGGTGTAGCCGAGCAGGGAGACGGCTTTGGCGTACGTGATGCCGTCGTCCTCGGCCCCGGCGAGGAGCTGGTCGAGGATGGAGAGCGAGTCACGCGCGGAGCCCGCGCCCGCCCGCACGACGAGGGGCAGCGCGGTGGGCTCGAAGGGCACGTTCTCGGAGGTGAGGATCTCCTCCAGCAACCCGCGGAGCGTCGCGGGCGGCATCAGCCTGAACGGGTAGTGGTGCGTACGCGACTTGATCGTCCCGATGACCTTTTCCGGCTCGGTCGTCGCGAAGATGAACTTCAGGTGCGGCGGGGGCTCCTCGACGAGCTTGAGCAGCGCGTTGAACCCCTCGCGGGTCACCATGTGCGCCTCGTCGATGATGTAGATCTTGTAACGCGCGGAGACGGGGGCAAAGAATGCCCGTTCGCGCAGGTCGCGCGCGTCGTCCACACCTCCGTGCGAGGCGGCGTCGATCTCGATGACGTCGAGGTGGCCGGGCCCGGTCGGGCCGAGCGCGACGCACGACTCGCAGACGCCGCACGGATCGGGCGTCGGGCCCTGCTCGCAGTTGAGGGAGCGCGCCAGGATGCGGGCGCTGGAGGTCTTGCCACACCCGCGGGGGCCGCTGAAGAGATAGGCGTGGTTGATCCGGCCCGTACGCAACGCCTGCCGCAACGGGTCTGTGACGTGCTCCTGACCCTTGACCTCGGCGAACGTCCCGGGCCGGTACTTGCGGTAAAGCGCAAGGCTCATGCGACCATCCCGCCTGCGAGGGGGCTCCCAACGAAGAGACCCCTCGCACACCCGCCAGAGCCCGCTTATCCTTGCTGCCTTCCGGCCCTGGGGAGGTTCACAGGATGACGCCGCGCGAGGGGTCCTTCCACAGTCTAGCCGGATGCCGCAGTGCTCGCTCCACCCCGGAAAAGGTGGTCTGCGCACGTCCAGAAGTCCGGTAAGCTCGTCGGCGGAGGATTCGCCTAGTGGCCGAGGGCGCACGCTTGGAAAGCGTGTATAGGGCAACCTATCAGGGGTTCAAATCCCCTATCCTCCGCGCCTGGTTGAGGCAGTAAACGCAAAGGGGCCGACCCCATCCAAGTCGGCCCCTTTTGCTATGCCGGGTCTCAGTCGGCTTCTCCAAGGCCCCCTTCTGCCTCCCAGATGAGACCCCCGATTTGCCTGGCCACGGTCTGCCGGATGCCATCTGTCACGTGCTGATACCGCGCTGCCATCCCAGAGCCGTACCACCCCATGATGGCCATGACGGTGCGCTCTGGCACGCCGAGAATGAGCAACACCGTGGCGGCGGTGTGCCGGGCGTCATGAAGACGACCGTCCCGTAGGCCAGCAACCTTGGGCAGGGCCTTCCACTCGTGATAGTCGGTGTACGGACTCACGGGCTGGCCTGTCGCCGTGGGTGAAGACCCAGCCGCCCTCTTGCCAGAGATGTGGCGAGTCGCCTTTGAGGCGGCCTGCTGATGATCGTGAGGTGCGCCATTACTCCGGCAGCCGCCCTAGATCGGATACCGGCCCGATATGGGCAAGCTTGTCGGGGTTGGCCACCGCGTGGATCGCGCAGACCACACCGTCGGCGATGTCGAGCTCGACCACACCGATCACGCGACCTTCGGAGTCGTACTTGACAGCGCCCGGACGGCCGTTGATCCAGGCCGGCCGGAGGGAGACGCCCAGGGTCCCACCCCGGCGGAACACGCCGAGGAGCAGCCGTATGACAGCCAGCCGCCCGGCCAGCCGACTTCCGAAGATCCGCACCTTGCCGCCCCCGTCCCCGTGGAGCACCACGTCAGGTGCGAGCATGCCGAGCAGGGCCTCCATATCGCCGCTCTCGGCGGCCACGAAGAACCTGCGCGCAAGTTCCGCACCTTCTGCCCGCCGCTCGCGGGACAGCGTGCCGCCCTCGACCTGCCCTCCGGCGGCGATGCGCTGCCTGGCCCGGGCGAAGATCTGCCGGCAGTTCGCCTCGGTCTTGCCGGTGATCCCCGCCACCTCCGGATAGCCGTACCCGAACACCTCACGCAGCATGAACACGGCCCGCTCCACCGGCGAGAGCGACTCCAGCAGCACCAGGAAGGCCATCGACAGCGAGTCGGACAGCTCAGCGTGCTCGGCCGGTCCGGGCATGTCGGCGAGCACGACGACCGGCTCCGGCAGCCACTGGCCGACATAGGTCTCCCGGCGTACCCGCGCCGAACTCAGGTAGTTGAGGCCCAGTCGCGTCACGGCCGTGGTCAGGTACGCCTTCAGATTGTCGATCACGGTCCCCGCCTGGTACGCCCGGGTCAGACCGAGGAACGCGTCCTGCACGATGTCCTCGGCATCGCCCACGGAGCCGGTCATCCCATAGGCGATGGAGAACAGCAGCGGCCGGTAGCCGACAGCCTCGCTCTGAGCCGTTGGTCCAAGCACGGAATTCCTCCCCAACTCGCGTACGACCGTGCCCGGCCGCGCCCTTCTGCCGGCCCCTCGTCGAGGACGCTTGCGCATGACGTACCGCAGGGTAGCCGAGGAGCGTTGCCGTGGATCAGCCGCGTGGCGCCCGCACGAGAGGGGAGACGCACGTCACATTCGTCGCCGTCACAGGCTGGCGGACTGCCCTGTCCTAGAGGGGCGACAACGGGACAACGACAAGGAGAGCACGATGGATGCTCGGTTGAACCTCTTCGGCAACCCGGTCGCGGGCAAGTCTCTGAAGCACATCGTGGCCGCGGGCAAGGTGGCCGCGGATTCGACGCTGCCGCCCGTGACGCGCGAGCTGGTGTTGCTGCGCGCCAGTCAGATCAATGGGTGCGCGGTCTGCGTGGACATGCACAGCAAGGACGCCGCGCACGCCGGGGAGACCGCCACCCGCCTCAACCTGGTCGCGGCCTGGCGGGAGGCCACGGTGTTCACTGAAGCCGAGCGCGCCGCCCTGGAGCTGGCCGAGCAGGGTACCCGCATCGCTGACGCGGCCGGTGGCGTCAGCGACGAGGTCTGGGCAAATGCCGCCAAGCACTACGACGAGGACCAGCTCGCCGCACTGGTGTCCCTCATCGCCCTCATCAACGCCGTCAACCGCGTGAATGTCATCATCCGGCAGCCCGCCGGCGACTACCAGCCCGGCCAGCACGGGTAACGAGCAGGACCGGCCCGGGTCCTACCTCGCGTCAGTACAGCCTAGAGACCGCTCCCAGGGGGCCAGGGCGTGCCTTGGCATCCCCCGCACAGGCCCCCTTTCACCACTTCCGATGCCAAAGATCGGATACGCCTCCAGCCCTTATCTCGGGCTGACCAGCCTGATCATCGGTGGACTGCATGCGGCCAACTCCGCCGGCGGTTTCGGTACCGGCAACGGGCTGGCCGGGGCCATCTTCGCCCTGCTGCTCGGGCTGATCGGCATGGTCCTGGGTGGGCTGGCCCTGTCCCGAGCCCGCCGCACCACCTGATTCGACCAAGACTCGGCTCCACCGTCGCGCGCCTGGTTGAGGCAGTAAACGCAAAGGGGCCGACCCCATCCGAGTCGGCCCCTTTTGCTATGCCCAGTCGCAGTTGGCCTCTTCGGAGGGTTCAACCTGCTTGGCCACCGTGTCCCGGATGCCGTCGGTGACGTGCTGGTACCAGCGGGCCATGCCGCCACTGGACCACCCGTGATGGCCATCACGGTTCGCCCGGGAACTCCCTCAAGGCGTACGGATCCACGGTGCTCAGCCGTCGGCTGAGTCGGCTCGGCCCCGTCAGTCCGCGGCCTGCCCGCACGATGAGCAGCTCGACATCCTTGTCGGCGGTGATGAGCCGGGGCCCGGAGAGGACCCCGGTGACAAGCTGTAGCTGCGCAGGCCGGCATCCCATCAAGCGGCGTCGAGGGCTCCGGTGATCTTGCGGGCCATCTCAGCCAGAGTGGGGCTGGGCTCGCCCTGCTGGGGCCGGGCGGCTGCCTCGATGGCGACGATGACGGTGCGGCGGAAGTTGTCGGCCTCGGCCGGAGCCTGCTGCCTGAGCAGGCTCACGGCCTCCGTCAGGGCCGGCAGCACCTGGTCGGCGAGCTCGGCGACGGACTTGCCGTACTTCACGCCCTTGGGCGCCTTGGTGAGCACGTGCCCGACCAGGCCGGTCGCGGAGGTCAGGGCGATGGAGCCGTGAGTGGCGACCTTGTGGGCGGAGCCGGCGGCACCAGCGGCGGACATCAGCGAGACGGCGCCCCACGCGGCGATCCGCAGGGTGAGCTTGTCCTGGTCGGAAAGGGTGATGGACATGATTGTGTGCTCCTTCGAACCTGTTACGAAAGTCCAACTGAACGGACGGATGAGCCTTGGGGCCGCAACCGCTGAACCGTTCATGGCATCCACCATCGCCGACCGCTCTGATACCGGGCCGTTGCCGTCCTGACGCGGCCGCTGACACGACAGCGCATGGTCGACCTCGTCCTCGGTTGACGAGCCTCTGTCGGCTCGGCAATCCAGGGTTGAGAAGAAATCTTTGCATAGATATCTTCTCATCATGCCCGCATCACGACGACGCGAACTCTCTGACATTGACGCGCTCAAGGCACTTGCTCACCCGCTGCGACAACAGCTGCTGACCTGGCTCCAGCGTCATGGCTCAGCCACGTCTGCGGACCTGGCCGCCGAATTCGGCGCGGATCGCGGCGCGACCAGCTATCACCTGCGGCAATTGGCCCGCTTCGAGTTCATCGAGGAGGACACGGACCGTTCCTCCGGGCGACGCAAGTACTGGCGAGCCATCCCACAGGACGTGCGGCTTCCGCGCAGCCCGGCGGATCCGGAGGTTGCTGCTGCCGCTGACGAGATCGGCCGGCAGTGGATGGACCGCGCTGATCGTGATCTCGCCGCCTACCTGTCCGGCAGGGAGGCGTTCGGCGAGTTCGCCACCGCCGCCATGCACTCCTTCGGCGCCACCATGCTCAGCGCTGAGGAGTTGGCCGAGTTCGGCGAGGAATACATCGCCTTCCTCAACCGCTGGCACCGGGAACCTGGCAAGGCATCCCCCGACAGCCGGCACATCACCGTGGTGTTCCACGCGTTCCCCACCCCGGACAGCGGGGATGGGTCGTGACTGCCCCGGCTGCACAGGGGGCCACCGAACGGCCGTCGTTGTGGCGCAACCGTGAGTTCGTCGCCTTATGGAGCGGTCAGGTTGTCTCGACCCTGGGCGCCCAGATCAGCGGGACGGCCATGCCGCTGCTCGTGCTCGTGACCACCGGATCGCCCTCCGCCGCCGGGATCGTCGGCGCTGCCGGCACGCTCCCCTTCCTGATCGCCCACCTGCCGGCCGGACCGCTGGTGGACAGGTGGAACCGCCGCAAAATCCTGTTGATCAGCCAGCTCGTCGCAGGCCTGGCGCTCTCCACTGTCCCGATCGCCCTCTGGCTGGGCGTACTCACTGTCACGCAGCTCACGATTGTCGCTTTTGTGCAAGGACTCTGCTCCGTCTTCTTCGGGCTGGCCGAGCGTGCCGCCCTCCCCATGATCGTCCCGGCGGCGCTGCTGCCCACAGCGGTGGCCCAGAACGAGGCCAGGAGCCGCGGCGCGGCCCTGGCCGGGCCTCCCCTGGGCGGCCTGCTCTTCGGCATCGACCGCGCGGTACCGTTCCTGGCCGACGCGCTCTCCTATGTCATTGCCTCCATCGGACTGCTGTTCATCCGAAGCGACCTGCAGAACCCGACGAAGACGCCGGCGGAACCGCTGTGGCAGGCAACCACCGCAGGGTTGCGCTGGATCTGGCGCCACCCCCTCATCCGCGCCGCGATGTTGCTGATCGCCGTCAGCAACCTGGTCTTCCAGGCACTCACATTGATCCTCGTCGTCCTGGCCCAGCGCCAGGGTGCGTCCTCCGCCACCATCGGCATGATGCTCGGCATCTACAGCGGCGGCGGTCTGATCGGCGCCCTGGCAGCGAGCAGGCTCCATCGCCGCTTCACTCCCAAACCGTCATCATCGGAGTCAACTGGATCTGGGCTGCGCTACTGCCCCTGTTCGCACTCGCGCCCAGCCCTCTGGTGATCGGAGCCATCGGTGGCGCCTGCGCGTTCATCGGGCCGCTGTGGAATGTCGTGATCATCACCTACGCGACCCTCCTCGTCCCGAACGAGTTGCTGGGGCGCGTCACGAGCGCAGCCATGACCCTGTCCTGGGGGGTCATGCCCCTCGCCTCCCTCGGCGCCGGCTACCTACTGACCGCCCTTGGCCCAACCGGTTCCATATGGGTGCTCACCTCGGTGATGCTCGTTACCGCAATCATCGCCACTGTCAGCCCGGCCGTCCGGAACGCCCCACCGCCACCCGGACACGACGAGCCGGCCTAACTCTCGATCTCCGCAGGTCACGAGGGGGTGACCGGCCGCGAGCAAGGCCACCCCGCGGAGGGACGATGCCGTACGTTGCTAGGCGGCGACCATGGCCTTTGAGCGGTCCGTGGCCATGTGTACGGCGAAGACGCCGAGCACCGTGCCCGTGACGTAGCGCTGGACGCGGAGCCAGAGCGGGCGGCGGGCCAGGAAGGCGGCCAGGGCGCCTGCCGAGATCGCGATCAGGGCGTTGACCGTGGTCGCGACGACGATCTGAACCGAGCCGAGCGCCAGGCTCTGCAGCAGCACGTGCCCCATGGCCGGGTCGATGAACTGCGGGAGCAGCGACAGGTACAGAATGGCGATCTTGGGGTTGAGCAGGCAGGTGAACAGGCCCATGCCGAACAGCTTGCGCGGGGGCTCGGGCACGAGCTCGCGCGGCTGGAAGGCCGAGGCGCCGCCCGGCTTGACGGCGTTCCAGGCCAGCCAGAGCAGGTACGCGGCGCCGGCCAGCTTGAGCGCCGTGTACGCGGCCGGCACGTACGCGAAGACGGCCGTCAGCCCCAGGCATGTCGCGGTCAGGTAGACGCTGAAGCCGAGGACGACGCCGGTGAGGGAGATCAGGCCGGCTCGGCGGCCTTGGGTGATCGAACGTGAGACCAGATAGATCATGTTCGGCCCGGGCGTGAGAACCATGCCCAGCGACACCAGCGCAATCCCAATCAATCCACCCGTCATGTCGGCAGATTAGCGGACATATACCTGATTTCGCACCACAACCCCATTGCGCCGCGTAATCAGGTCGCTGCGGGGGAGGAGGGGAGGCATGCAGTTCGACGACGACGCGCAGCTTGACCCGTCGCAGGTCGAGGACGTGCGGGCCGCGGGTCCGCAACCGGGCGGGGGCGGCTGCATGTTGCCCATCGGCGGCAGGGGCGGCGGCTGCCTCCTGCTGATCCTGGCGGTGGCCGGGATGTTCCTGTTCGGGGTCTTCCCGTCGCCGTTCAGCGGTAACGAGAGCGGCCTTCAGGGTGGCGGGCAGCAGCCGAGCGCACCGGCCGGACGCGCCCCGACCGGCGACCTGGCCGCGCGCTGCCGTACCGGGGCCGACGCAGAGCAGTCCGAGGACTGCCGCGTCGTGGGGACGGTCAACAGCATCCAGTCGTACTGGCGGCAGGCGTTCGAGGAGCGCGGGCGCAAGACGTACGCACCCGCCAAGACCGTGCTGTTCTCGCGGGCGGTCAACACCGCCTGTGGCACGGCCGACTCCGCCGTGGGCCCCTTCTACTGTCCCGCCGACCGCAAGGTCTACCTCGACCTGACGTTCTTCAACACGCTCCAGCGCGACTTCGGCGCCGAGGGCGGCCCCTTCGCGCAGGCGTACGTGATCGCCCACGAGTACGGCCACCACGTACAGGACCTGCTCGGCGCGCTCGACTCAGGCGCCTCGCCGGTCCCCATCGAGCTCCAGGCCGACTGCTACGCGGGCGTCTGGGCGCACAACGCGGTCAAGACCGGCTTCTACGACAAGCCCTTCACCACGACGGAAATCTCCGAGGCCCTGGACGCCGCCGCCGCGGTCGGCGACGACAGAATCCAGCAGCGCACCACCGGCAGAATCGACCCTGAATCGTTCACGCACGGCAGCTCCAAGCAACGCGTCAACGCCTTCCAGCGCGGCTACGAAAACGGTAGACCCGACGACTGCGGGCTGGCTGAACTGCGCTGACGCGTCCTGACAACGCAAGGATTCGAATTCTCTCCTAAAATCGGGGGGGTGATCTTCAAGCTTGTCGGCGACGGACGCCCTTATCCCGAACACGGTCTGACGCACCGAGAGTGGGCGCAGATCCCTCCACGGCAGGTCCGGCTCGACTCATTGATCACCACGAAGGCCATGTTGGACCTGCACTCGTTGCTCGCCGCCGACTCCACCTTCTACGGGGATCTTTTCCCGCACGTGGTGCAGTGGCAGGGCGAGCTGTATCTGGAGGACGGCCTGCATCGCGCGTTGCGCGCGGCCCTGCACCAACGATCGATCCTGCACGCCAGAGTCCTGGAGCTGCCCAGCTGAGAATGGAAAAGGGAGCCGCGCGATTCGCGGCTCCCTTTTCGTATGCGCGCCCGCCCGGCAGCCCGGACGCCGCGCCTTTCCAACATCATTTATGAAGAATGTCGCGCCGCGGGTCGGGCTCCGCACTCCATGGACGAGGTCCGCACGGTCGTGGCCGCCGCCTTCGAGGCGTCCTGGTGCCGATGCCCGGCGTTTCCCGATGGGTCGCCGTCAGACGGGGTACACCTTGTAGAGGTCGTCGGGGCGTTGGATGTCCAGGCGGGCGGTCCACGCCCTGTCAGCCAGCTCGTGACGCTGGAACTTCAGTTCGTTCAGCCTCTGCTGCAGACTCTGGAGCTCGGAGGCATCCAGCCCGTGCTTCCTTGCGATGTTGAGCCCCTCGTCCACGTGGCGTCCCGCGTGGGCCAGCTGAGCGGCGGTGGGCCCGCCGAGCTGCGCTTCGACCTGCTCCAACCTTGCCGCCTGCTGGTAGAGCTTCAGCCTGGTGTCGTAGTCCAGCAGATCGTCGTAGGCCAAGCCCTTGGGGTTGGCCTTGAGGTATGCCGCAGTGGAGGCATCGTTATATGCATTGATGTCGGCGTTGACGATGCTCCTGGCGCGGCGCACGCTCACTTCGGCCTGGCTCACCTCGTGCCCGGCCTGATCCAGGCTCTGAGCGGCCCGGCCCATGGAGCTCCTGGCCTGCGCGGCATTTGCGACCCTGGTCACGTCGTGCCTTACCAAGGTGTGCCGCCATCGGTCCGCCATCAGCCGCTGCTCCGCCGCCAGGTTGTTGCCGATCTGTTGCTTGGAGGGAGTCCTGCGCAGGAGCTCGGCCAGGCGCGAGATGTGCCGGCCGACGGCCTGCCTGATGATTCTCATCCACTTTTGCACCCGTTGAGCGAACAGCCGCAACCGTGCCCGAATCGTCACCAGCACCTCCGGCCTGATGGCGGCGACCCCGGCCACCGCGGCCGCGGTCCCGGCCAGCCCGATGAGCAGGTTCTTGGCCCACTCGTGCCCGGCGAACGTGACCTTCATCACGCTCGCCGCCACCGAGACATGCAGACCATGCTCGGTGTTCCGCGGGAACACGCCGTCCTTCCCCGCCACGTGCTCGGCCAGCGCGTCGGTCGCGGCGCCGGCGTTGCTCCCGGCAGCCCGGTACGCGCGAGCGCCGTCATCGCCGACTGATCGGTGCACACCCGCCACCGACTCCAGCAGGCCGGCATGACGCGCGAGCTCGCCGGTATCCGGTGGCGGCGCCACACCTAGCATGTTGAAACCGGCCGCCTCAAGCCCAGCTGCCGCCATGGCCGAAGATCACCTCGTTCGCCTTCTCGGCCTCCCTGTCCCGGGCGCCCATCAGGGCTTGACCTTCTCCCATGTGCCCCAGATCGGCGACCCGTTCTTCGAAGCCACCGAACAACGCGCTCAAGAATGTCTGGTAAGGACCATCGAAGTCGGGATCTTGCAACAGGCTTCCGGTGCCCAGCTCCGCGCGAAAGCTCTGCAGGAATTGCTGCTGCTCATCTGTGAGCGTACGGAATTGCTGAGCGGACGCCTGCCGACCAGCCACATCCCACACGACCCCATCATCTGTCACGAATATGTCACCTCTCGTCCAGGCGACGCAGCGTCTCATCGAGGCTCGCCGTCAACCGACCGAAATCGTGGGCCGCCTGCTCTTCCATGGCGTCCAGTCGGCGCAAGAACTCTTCCATGTCGGCGCCCTCCTCAGAGGGCTCCGGAGGGTCGCCGACGCGGCTCAGCCGATCCTGCTGCGCCGCCCGTACGGCGGAGACGATGTGCTCCGCCAGGTCCTGAGACGCGAACCGCATCGCCCGCGCGTCCAGCCGCAGTCCGGCCAGCAGGCCGTCCTCACCGACGACGGCACGCACTAATCCTCCGGCGGCCTCCGCTTCACCGGTGGGCTCGTCATCCTGGTATGCCGCAGGCATGTCATCACTCCAGCCCCAAAAGCCACATCTGACGCAGAAGAGTCAAGAACATTAAAGCGCCACACCGCGTTGCTGACCACCGGCTTCGGCCTGTGAACCTTGACAGCGGCGTGTACGGCCCCGGCACGTCTTGCTGCTCAGCCGCCCGTCCGTCCACACCGTCGGCCGCCGCACGCCGATGTCGCACCCTCCGGACCCGTTACGCGGCATCCCCGTCGTCGAGACCGGCTGCGGCGGGCAGCTCACCTATCACGGGCCGGGTTGACAGACGAAGGGCCTCCGACCTGTTCGCACAGGTCGGAGGCCCTCTTCAACGGCGGTGGTGGTGGGATTTGAACCCACGGATGAGTTGCCCCATCACACGCTTTCGAGGCGTGCGCCCTCGGCCACTAGGCGACACCACCGCGCATGAGCTTACCGGATCCGCCGAGTGGCGAAGAACCGCTTTAGTACGGACGAGCACTCATCGGCCAGGACCCCCATGACGACCTCGGGCCGATGGTTGAGCCGGCGATCGCGTACGACGTCCCAGAGCGAGCCCACGGCCCCGCCCTTCTCGTCCACGGCGCCGTACACGATCCGGTCCACCCTGGCCTGCACCGCGGCGCCCGCGCACATCGTGCAGGGCTCCAGCGTCACGACGAGTGTGCAGCCGTTCAGGCGCCACTGGCCGCGCCCCATGGCCGCCTGCCTGAGCGCGAGCACCTCGGCGTGGGCCGTCGGGTCGGCCGAGGACTCGCGGTCGTTGCCCGCCATGGACAGGACCTCGCCGAGCGGGCCGAGCACGACCGCGCCCACGGGGATCTCACCGCCGGCGCCCGCCGTGACGGCCTCCGCCAGCGCCAGGCGCATGGCCTCCTCGTACGTCACGGCGAGAGCCAGATCACCGCAGCCGGTCGAGCTCGTCGGCGAAGGACAGCCGCTCGGCGATCACCGACAGGATGTCGGCCGGCAGCACGCCCTCCTCCATGCTCAGCTCCAGCAGCTCCTCCGAGCTCACCCCGAGGTCGCTGAGCAGCTCGAAGTCGCCGGCCGGGCGCACGCCGAGGCCATTGCCCTCCTTGTCGGGCACCACGCCGGCGAACTCGGCGAACAGCTCGCCCAGGCGGTCGGAGAGCACCGCGTGCACGTCGGACAGGAAGACGCGCGGCTCGTCCTCGCCCCGGTATCGGGCGATGGCGAACCACTCGTCCTCGACCTCGACGCAGAGCAGGGCCAGCTCGTCGCCGCCGAGCCCCAGCGTCTCCGTGACCGTGTCACCGAGGTCGTCAACGATCTCGGCATCGCTCAGATCGACCTCGGCGCCGCTCCAGCCGTCGGAGGTCATGACGAAGGCCGCAGAAAAGGTGTTGGACGCCATGTCCGCGCTCCAGGGGGTCAGCCGAAGACCGATTCGATGGCACGCTCGAACGGCTCGGAGAAGCCGAGCCGCGCGGCGATGCTGGACAGCACATCTTCGGGCAGCAGGTCAATGTCGCCGGAGAGGATGCCCAGCTCCATCTCGTCCAACCCGAGATCGGCGAAGATCGACAGATCTCCGGCGGGGAGCACGGTCTCCTCGTCCTGGAGGATCTCGTCGAGCTCCTCCTCGTCCGGCACCGGCACGTCCAGGTAGTCGAGAACCTGGCGTGCCAGCGGGAAGTCCCAGGAGGCGGCGATGTCGGACAGGAAGACGTCCACCCGCTCGCCAAGGACCCGCAGCGCCACGAAGAACTCATCCCCCACGGCGACCAGGCCAATCGTGCCGCTCTCGCTCGGCTGCTGGCGCAGGGCGTGGATGAGCCCCTTCAGGTCGGACGTGAGCGTGGCCGGCAGGAGCTCGGCATCCCAGCGATCGTCCTCGCGGTAGACCACAATGGCGAAGTCGAGAGCGTCTTCGTCTGTCATCGCCATCTCCACCCGACCTCTGACCCGACAGATATCACCAGCACCCAATCGTTCCAGAACCGGCCACTCGGCGTGTGGCTCTCCGACCAAATTGTGATCAAAACCAATGACTCCGAGGCGGCCGCGCTCTGTGATCATCCGCAGCCGGCAGGGGTCCACATCATTGTCCACCACCAGATACGTTGTCCCTTATGGAAACCCTCGTCGTAGATCATCCGCTCGTGGCGCACAAGCTGACCACGCTGCGTGATGTCCGCACCGACTCGCCGACCTTCCGCAGGCTCGCCGACGAGCTGGTGACGCTGCTGGCGTACGAGGCCACCCGCGACGTGCGGGTCACCGACGTCACCGTCGAGACGCCGGTCGCCCCGGCGCACGGCGTCCGGCTGGCCAAGCCCCAGCCGCTGGTCGTGCCCATCCTGCGCGCGGGGCTCGGCATGCTCGACGGCATGACCAGGCTGCTGCCCACGGCCGAGGTCGGGTTCCTCGGCATGATCAGGAACGAGTCCACGCTCAAGGCCGAGACGTACGCCACGCGGCTGCCCGACGACCTCTCGGGCCGGCAGTGTTTCGTCGTCGACCCCATGCTGGCCACCGGGGGCACGCTGGCGGCGGCCGTGCAGTTCCTGTTCGACCGGGGCGCCGTGGACGTCACGGCCATCTGCCTGCTGGCCGCTCCCGAGGGGCTGGCCTACATGGACAAGGTGTTCGCCAACTCGGGCAAGCCCATCCGTGTCGTGACCGCCGCGCTCGACGAGCGGCTCAACGAGAGCGGCTACATCGTGCCCGGCCTCGGCGACGCGGGAGACCGCCTCTACGGCGTCGTCTGATCCTGCGACGTGGGCTGAAAAGCCCCCTTCCCGTCACAAGCAGTCATCGCTTCGTTACATACTGTTGTCAGGTGGGTACGAAGAGGTAGGAAGGCAACTTCCGCATGCGCGTGGGGAGCACGATGAGCGATCACACCGAGGCGGATCCGACTCCGTACGCGGAGGTGGAGACGGTGCTGCGCGACGAGTTCGCCGGCATCCACTCCGCGACCACCGTAACGCGGTGCGTCGAGGCGGCGCACTACGGCGCGCTGGAGGTCACCGGTTACGCCCATCCGAGCCTTGTTGAGCGCATCGCGCGCAAGCACCTTCACGTCCTGGCCCTGGTGGCCAGCGAACGAGGCTAAGCAAGATCAAAACTATCCCGTCAAGTCACCTTTACCCGGGCAGCCGGGTGGGTAATGTATAGGGCGGGTGGAGTGGGTAAGGGCACGGAGGCAACGGTGCAGGTCAAAAAAGTCCTCACATACGGTGGCATCGCATTTGTGGCGTACTACCTGTTCGCGCGTCCATCTGACGCCGCGGACTCGGTGAAGGGAGCGTTCGACACAGTGTTCAACGCGGCTGACTCGCTGGCGCAATTTGTGAACAGCCTCTCATGAGACTTGTGACCCACGGGGACTCCGCTCCGTCGTCGGTCAACCGCTACCTCCTCCCCCAAGAACAGCAGTTCATCATGGTCCGGCGGCATCCTGCCATCCTGCTGCGCCCGGTCGCCGAGGTGCTCGCCGGCCTGATCGTCGCCGGCTTGCTCAGCAAGGTCTTCGGCGGCAGCGATCAGGGTGGCACGGCGCTGGTCGTCGTGTGGTGGCTGTGGCTCCTGCTACTTGTCCGTTTCGTATGGAAAGTCGCGGAGTGGTCGGTCGATTACTTTGTGGTGACTTCCAAGCGCATGCTGCTGACCACCGGGCTCATCACCCGGAAGGTCGCGATGATGCCTTTGGGCAAGGTCACCGACATGAGCTTCCAAAGATCGCTGCTTGGGCGCATGCTCGGTTACGGTGAGTTCATCCTTGAGTCGGCCGGTCAGGATCAAGCACTGTCCACAGTTGAGTACATTCCGTATCCGGAGACCCTGTACCTCGAGGTCTGCGGCATGCTTTTTCCGAGCAAGGACGAGAGCGACGATTAATCTCCCGGCGGGGAATTCTTCAGCAGGGATACCCGATTCGGCTACTTCATGCAATCATTGCGTGTTGTTGACCCTTCCCCGCCTTGAGAGATGAGATGCCGAGTCAGGGAACCATCGGTGACCGCGTCCGCGGACTGCGGCTGAACAGGCGGATGTCCCAGGCCCAACTGGCCGGACCCGACCTGTCTGACAGTTATGTCTCGCTCATTGAGTCGGGCAAGCGCACGCCGACTCCTGTCGTGGCTCGGCTGCTCGCCGAGCGGCTGGGGTGCACGACCGAGTTCCTCCTTCACGGGATCGAGCCTCGGCAGCGCATCGACACCGAGCTCGGGCTGCGCCACGCCGAGCTGGAGCTGCGGCACGGCGACCCGGCCGTCGCGGCGGACCGCTTCACGGAGATCGTGAAGGCTGCCGACGAGGAAAACGCCATGCTGACCGCGCACGCCCGGTTCGGCAGGGCGCGCGCCCTCGAAGCCCAGGGCCGCCTCGGTCAGGCTGTGGAGGCGTTCGAGCGCCTGCGCAGGGAGGCCGCGGCCCACCCCGAGCGGCTGGCCGACCTGCCGCTCACGATCGCGCTGAGCCGCTGCTACCAGCAGGCGGGCGACCGGCTGCGGGCCCGTGACCTGGCCTCCGCCGCGCTCCAGCAGGCCGTGCGGCTGTCCATCACGCAGGGCGAGATCGCCATCGACCTGGCCGCCGCGCTGGTCGAGGCGCGCAGCGAGCGCGAGAGCGACTCCCCCGAGCTCCAATACGTCAAGCGGGTGCTGGACCTGACCGGCGTTCCTGAAGTTGTGGACCGTTCCGGAGAGATTCGCGCGCTGTGGCACGCGAGTACCGCCGCCGCGGCGGGCGAGGACTCCGCCCTGGCCGTGCGCCTGGCCGACGACGCGATCATGGCGGGCCGCCAGGCCTGGCTGTCGCTGCAGCTCGCCAGGACCGCCATGCACTGGTCCAGGCTGGCCACGGTGCCGGTCGACGAGGCCGAGCGGCTCATCGCGGCCGCGTCCAAGGCGTTCGCCGCCTCCCCTGCCACCAGCGGCGAGCACGGCGAGAGCCTCATCGTGCACGCGCGGGTCAGCCTGCGTGCCGGCAAGCCGGCGCGTGCGGGTGAGCTGGCGGGCGCCGCTCTTGAGCCGGTGGTCGACCGCATGGGCACGACGGCTGCCGAGGCCCACCTCGTCCTGGCCACCATCGCGATCGAGCTCGGCGGCGACGCTTCCACGCATCTGGGCAACGCGCACCGGGCGCTCGACGCGCTCGACCGGCCGGTGTTCGGCTCGGATCGGCAGGCCGCCCGTTGCTGGCGCGAGCTCGGCGATCTGTACGGTCAGGTCGAGTCCAGAGCACAGCAGACGGCCGCATATCGTAAAGCGCTCGAAGCCGCCGGAGTCCGCTCCGCGCTGGCAGGGGTGACGGTAGACGCCGCAGTTTCCCGCTGAACCTCCCCGGGCTCCGATTTGGCGTTTGGAGCGTGGAATAATTAGGGTCTACCAGTCATTGACTCATAGGATGATTGGTTTCCCCGGAGGAGGCGGACTGTGAGTCTGCGTACGGCGCAGCGGGCTTCGCTCGTCGACCAGGTGATCGATCAGCTCAAGGAGCAGATCACCTCAGGGTCGTGGCCGATGAACGGCAAGATCCCGACCGAGACGGTGCTCGCCGAGCAACTCGGGGTGGGTCGCAACACCGTTCGGGAGGCCGTACGCGCGCTCACGCACGCCGGGCTGCTCGAGTGCCGTCAGGGGGACGGCACTTACGTCCGCGCGACCAGCGAGCTGTCCGGCGCGATGCTGCGCCGGCTCAAGCAGGCCGAGCAGCTGGAGATCCTCGAGGTACGGCGCGCGCTCGAGGTCGAGTCGGCGCGCCTGGCCGCGACCCGGCGCACCGACGACGACATCAAGCACATCGAGGCGGCGCTGGCCGAGCGGGACCGGGCCTGGGAGCTGGACGACCCCGACTTCTTCGTGGAGGCCGACCTGGCTTTCCACATGGCCGTGGCGCACGCGACGCACAACCTGGTGCTGATCGACCTGTACGAGGACTTCTCGGCGGCTCTGCGGGCCAGCATCACGGCGGCGGGCACTTCGCTCAACAAGACCTACATCCCGCACGACGCCATCGCGCGCGCCATCGCGGCGGGCGACGCGGCGGCGGCCGAGCGGGCCGGCCACGCCTGCATGGAGCACATCCTCATCGCCCTCACCGAGTCCTGACTGCCTGCCACCCCTAAACGGGTGTGACAAAACAGACAACTCCCCCAGGAATGGCACCTGATCGCTTCAGTGCTCTAGCGAAAGAGCGAATAGCGAAAGGGAAAACGTCATGACCATTCTTGTCGCCTACGACGGCTCCGCCGATTCGCGCGCCGCGATCGAGTTCGCGGCCAAGCACCTCGCCGCCGAGCCCACCGTCGTCATCACGGTGTGGGAGCCGCTGCTCGTCCAGCTCAAGAAGTATCCGCTGGCCGCGGCCGCCATTGACCCGGGCACCGAGGACGAGGCGAAGGCCCTGGCCGAGCAGCACGCCAGGGAGGGGGCCGAGCTGGCGATCGCCTCCGGGCTCACCGACGTCACCTACCGGGCGGTGGCCGACAACGAGTCGATCTGGAAGAGGATTGTGGACGTGGCGGACGAGATCGACGCCTCGTTGATCGTCACGGGCTCGCGCGGTCTGGCCGGGGTCAGGTCGGTGCTGCTCGGCAGCGTGTCCAACCACGTGCTGCACCACGCGCACCGGCCGACCCTCATCGTCCCGCCCGCCAAGACCCCTCGCTGAGCCGCCCCCTCGGCCCTCAGCCAACGCGCCGCCGTACTTCGGCTGGTCTGTGCGGAGGGGATGAGGTCCGGCCGCTACGAGGCTGCGGGAATTGTGGCGCAGGCGGCCTCTGGAGCTCCATCGGTGGCCGTGGGCGCGCACGGGCCGCCGGAGGCTTGCGGCCGGCACAGCTGGACGTCGATGCGGCGCGCGCCCGGCCCCTCGTCACCCAGCCGATCGTGCGGGTTGGCCACCGGGCACCGGTCCAGCGAGAGGCAGCCGCACCCGATGCAGTCGGTGAGGTCGTCACGCAGCCGCTGGAGCTGCTCGATCCGGTCGTCCAGCTCGCCGCGCCAGCCCGCCGACAGCCGGGCCCAGTCCTCGCGGTTGGGGGTGCGCTCGTCCGGCAGCTTGGACAGGGCGTCCTTGATGGTCTTGAGCGGGATGCCGATGCGCTGGGCCAGCCTGATGAACGCGACCCTGCGCAGGGTGTCGCGGTGGTAGCGGCGCTGGTTGCCCGCCGTACGACGACTCTTGATCAGCCCCTTGGCCTCGTAGAAGTGCAGGGCGGACACGGCGACCCCGCTGCGCTCGGCGAGCTGGCCGACCGAGAGCTCCTTTGTGTTCCAGGCGACCTTCGTCATACCTAGAGATTACTTGAGAGTTCGTTCGAAGAACGTCTCCAGCACCACGACCGTCTGCGTCCCCGTGACACCGTCCAGGCCGAACACCCGGCGCAACACGTCCTGCAGCTCCGCCGTCCCGGACGTACGGACCTTGAGCAGCACCGACGCGGGACCTGCGATCACGTGCGCCTCCTCGACCTCCGGGATCGCCGCCAGCCGGTCCGCGCTGTCGCCCATCCACGTACTGCCGTCCACCAGCACGTACGCCGTGACCGAGCGCCCGAGCGCCGCCTGGTCCACCTCGATCGTCGTGCGCCTGATCACACCGCGCTCGCGCAGCTTGCGCACCCGTTCGTGCGCGGCCCCGCTCGACAGCCCCACCGCCTTGCCGAGCACCGCGTAGGACTGCGTCGCATCTTCCAGCAGCAGGCCGATCAGCATCCTGTCGATATCATCCACTGTTAGATGGTATCCGGCGATATGCCCTTCAGGCTAAACGGCGTATGGTAGGCGGCATGACGGACACGATCCCTACTGAGTTCGAAGTGCTCGACGAGCGGTTCGCCGCGATCGGCGGAGACGACCAGATCGAACGGCTCCACACCGGCACCCGCTGGGCGGAGGGCCCTGTCTACTTCCCCGCCGGCCGGTTCCTGGTGTGGAGCGACATCCCCAACGAGCGGATGCTGCGCTGGGACGAGATGACCGGCGCGGTCGGCCCGTTCCGCCAGCCGTCCGGTTACACCAACGGCAACACGCTCGACCGTGAGGGCCGGCTGATCTCCTGCGAGCACGGCAATCGCCGCGTCACCCGTACCGAGCACGACGGCTCGATCACGGTGATCGCCGACCGCTGGGAGGGCAAGCGGTTCAACAGCCCCAACGACGTCGTGGTGCGTTCCGACGGGTCCGTCTGGTTCACCGACCCGCCGTACGGGATCATCAGCAACTACGAGGGCTGGGCCGCCGAGCAGGAGATCGACGGCTGCCACGTCTACCGCGCCGACCCGGTGACGGGCGAGGTCCGGATCGTGGCCGACGACTTCGTCCGCCCCAACGGCCTGGCGTTCTCGCTCGACGAGAGCCGGCTCTACATCGCCGACACGAGGATGAAGCACCTGCGCGTGTTCGACGTGCGCGAGGACGGCACGCTGGCGGGCGGCAAGGTCTTCGCCGAAGGCACGGAGCAGGACAACTTCGACGGCCTCCGGCTCGACGACACCGGCCGCGTCTGGGCCGCGGCAGGCAAGGCGGTGCTCTGCTACGACCCGGACGGGACGCTGATCGGCCGGCTGAAGCTGCCGGAGTTCACGTCCAACCTGGTGTTCGGCGGGCTCAAGCGCAACCGGATGTTCATCACGGCCTCGTCCTCGCTCTACTCCCTGATGACCAACGTCACCGGCGCGCGCCCGGTCTGGGCCAGGCGCTAGCCTCACTCCCACCTGAACAGCCGCACGGCCAGCCCGCCGAAGATCACCAGCCCGGCGGCCACCACCGCCAGGTGCGCGAACTGCGGCGGGTGACCCGCCCAGGTGTCCCTGAGCGCCTGGGCGAACGGCCCCGCGACGGAGTAGTCGCTGACCGCCCGCAACGTGTCCGGCATGACGTCGCGCGGCACCCACATGCCCCCAAGGAACATCAGCGGGAACATCACCGCCGACCCGATCCCCGGCGCGACCTTCGCGTTGGGCGCCAGCGCGGCGATCACCAGCCCGATGGCCTGCAGCGCGGCGCTGCCGAGCAGAAAGACCAGGACGAATCCCACCCACTGCCGCGGCGCCGCCGAGCCGAAGAGCAGCGAGCCCGTCACGATCAGCAGGACCGTGGACACCACTCCGACCGCCAGGTTGATCAGGAGCTGCACTGCCAGCAGCCGTGCCGGGTGCACGGGCGTGGTGGACATCCGCCTGAGCACCCCCTGCTCGCGGTACGCGACCAGCACCGCGGGCACCACGCTGCAGGCCAGGGTCAGCAGCGCGAGCAGCGTCATCATGCTCGGCATCTGCGTGTCCACGGCCCGCTCCCCGGACGCCGCACGCTCGGTCATCGACGGGATGCTGAGGCCCAGCACGACCAGGAGCGCGACCGGCAGCCCGATCGTGAAGATCAAGAACGGCCATTCGCGCAGGTACAGCTTGGTCTCCACGAGGAGCAGCTTCATGACAGCTTCCTTCCGGTGAGCGCGAGGAACGCGTCGTCGAGCGTGGCCTGCTCGATCCGCAGGTCTCCAGGGACGATCTGGTGCTGGGCCAGGGCGAGCGTGACGGCGGGAGCGAGGTTGCCCGTACCGCTCACCACGATCTGGTCGCCGCTCCTGGCGACCTCGCGTACCTCGGGCAGCGCCAGCAGCACGCCGTCCTCGACGGGCGCCGACGGCCGGAACCTCACCCGCTGCTCCCCGCCCAGCTGCGCGATGAGCCCGGCAGGCGTGTCGGTGGCGACCACCTTGCCCGCGTCGATGAGCGCGAGCCGGTCGCAGAGCCGCTCGGCCTCCTCCATGAAGTGGGTGACCAGCACGATCGTCACGCCCGAGTCGCGTACCTGCTCGACCAGCTCCCAGGTGTCCCTGCGCGCCTGCGGGTCGAGTCCGGTCGTCAGCTCGTCGAGCACCGCCACGCGCGGCCTGCCCACCAGGGCCAGCGCGACCGAGAGTCGCTGGCGCTGCCCGCCGGAGAGCTTCTTGAACGCCGTGTCGCGCTTGCCGGCGAGGCCGACCCGGTCGAGCAGCTCATGCCAGTTCGCCGGGTCGGGGTAGAAGGAGGCGTAGAGGTCCATGGCCTCCCACACCTTGATCTTCTCCGGGAGCGCCGCACTCTGCAGCTGCATGCCCAGCACGTGCCGCAGCTCGCCCCTGTCCAGCTGCGGGTCCAGTCCGGCCACGCGTACGGTGCCGCCGTCCGGCGCCCGCAGGCCGGCCACGCACTCCACTGTGGTGGTCTTGCCCGCGCCGTTCGGCCCGAGGATGCCGAAGATCTCACCCTCCGCGACGTCGAACGAGACGTCCTCGACCGCCAGGTGCTTCGGGTACTGCTTGCGCAGATTCCTGACTTCGATGACTTTCATGCCATCGACGCTAGAAACCCGGGATTTAGCGGGGAATCCGGCTGGGTGTCGGGCAGGGGTGTACCTAGGTGCAATGGCCGGACCGTACCCGTTGCCGCAGACTGAGAGCATGCTGTCGCGAAGGTCCGGTCAGGTCGTGACCCTGCTCGCGCTCCTCCTCATCGAGGTGCCCGCGATCGTGCTGAGCATCGCCATGCTGCTGCTGTCGCTCGCGCTGGGCATGATCTTCCTGTTCCCCCCGCAGGTCATGATGGTCAGGAGGCTCGCCGAGCTCAACCGGCGGCTGATGGGGAAGTGGGTCGGCGCCGGCATCGAGCCGCCGTACCTGCCCGAGCCCCCGCCTCCGGAGCCTCAGGCGGACGGCATGTACCGCTCCGACCGGACCCTCTACAGGACGCCGCGGATACCCGCCTGGAACAACCGGTGGAAGTGGCTGGTCAGCGACCCCGCGACCTGGCGGGACGAGGCCTGGCTGATGCTCGACCCGGTGGTGAAGGCGGCGCTGGTGCCGCTGTTCTTCCTGGTCCCCGAGCGGGGCCTGCGCGTCTACGCTCTCTGGAGCGAGCTGCTGCTCGGCGCGACCGCCGCCAGCCGCCTGGCGAGCCAGGTGAGCCACCTCAGGCGGACGCGTAACCTGGCCGCCGACTCGCAGGCGGCCGAGATGCGCAGGATCGAACGCGACCTGCACGACGGCACGCAGGCCAGGCTGGTGGCGATCGGCATGACGCTGGGCGCGGTCGAACAGCTCGTCGACGACGATCCCTCGGCGGCCAAGACCCTGCTCTCCAAGGCCAGGGAGGCCTCCGCCGAGACGCTGACCGAGCTGCGCAGGGTCATCCGCGGCATCCACCCGCCGGTGCTGGCCGAGCGCGGACTTGCCGACGCCGTGCGCGCCCTGGCCATGGACAGCCCGATGCAGGTCACGGTGGACGTCGATCTGCCGCACCGGCCGGAACCCCCGGTGGAGGCGGCGGTGTACTTCGCGGTCAGCGAGCTGCTGTCCAACGCCGCCCGGCACGGCGACGCGCGCTCGGCGACGGTGGACATCAGCTCCAACGGCCCCGACCTGCGTGTCACCGTCACCGACGACGGCCTGGGCGGCGCCGACCCGGCCAAGGGCAGCGGCCTGTCCGGCATCGAGCGGCGGCTGGCGGCTTTCGACGGGGTGCTCGCCCTGAACAGCCCGCCCGGCGGCCCCACCACCGTGACCATGGAACTGCCCCGGGCGCTGCCCGAGCACTGGGCGGGCAACCTCCCCAAGATGCCGCGCTGGAAGGCTGCCACGGTCATCCTGCTCTGGGCCACGGCCTGGTGCCCGACGTTCCCGCAGGGACTCGTGGCGGGCATCTTCAAGATCTTGGACGTCGACGAGAAGACCTGGTTCCTCGCGCTGTACATGCCCGAGGTCTGGCAGTGGCCGGTCATCCTCGGCATGATCACGCTGGGCACTTTCATGCACGCCCTGGCCATCTGGCTACCTTCCACCCACAACCGCGAGCGCTGGTTCGAACGTGTCCAACCGACCAAACTGTCGTGCTGATGAACGTACTGATCGCTGAAGACCTCTACCTGCTCAGAGACGGGCTGGTGCACCTGCTCCAGGCCCACGGCTTCTCCGTCGTGGCGGCCGTGGAGAGCGGGCCCGAGCTGCTGAAGGGCCTGCTGGAGCTCCGGCCCGACGTCTCGATCGTGGACGTGCGGCTGCCGCCCACGTTCACGGACGAGGGCCTGCAGGCCGCGCTCGCGGCCAGGGAGAAGGTGCCCGGGCTGCCGATCCTCGTGCTGTCCCAGCACGTCGAGCAGCTGTACGCGCGCGAGCTGCTGGCCGACGGCTCGGGCGCGATCGGCTACCTGCTCAAGGACCGGGTCTTCAACGCCGAGCAGTTCGTCGACGCCGTACGCCGGGTCGCCGAGGGCGGCACGGCCATGGACCCCGAGGTGATCGCCAAGCTGCTGGCCAGCAACGCCAGGCACGAGCCGCTGGCCGCGCTCACGCCGCGCGAGCGGGAGGTGCTCGAGGCCATGGCGGAAGGGCGCTCCAACGCCGCCATCTGCCAGCGGCTCTACCTCAGTGAGAGCGCCGTGGCCAAGCACACGGCCGCCATCTTCGCCAAGCTGGGGCTCGCGCCGTCGGACGACGACAACCGCCGCGTGCTCGCCGTACTCGCCTATCTCAACAGCCGCTAGGACCCTCCACCTGGGGTTGGCCATCCCGCGAGACCGCCCAGACTTGTCGGTCGCACCGGCTATTTTCATAGAGGCAGGCGCGACGAAGGGGTGGTAACAGGTGAAGATCCGGGTTAACCGCGATGTTCTGGCAGATGCGGTGGCGTGGGCCGCCCGAGTTCTGCCCGCCCGGCCTGTGGTGCCCGTCCTGTCCGGGCTGCTGTTGGAAGCGAGCGACGAGCTGACCCTGTCCGCGTTCGACTACGACGTCTCGGCCAGGGCGGCGGTCGACGCCGACGTGGCCGAGGAGGGCCGGGTGCTCATCCCGGGCCGGCTGCTGGCCGAGATCAGCAGGAGCCTGCCCGCCGACGACGTGGAGATCGTCACGGAGGGCCCCGAGGCGGTCCTGACCTGCGGCACCGCGGAGTTCGGGCTGATCACGATGCCGGTCGAAGACTTCCCGACCATGCCCATCATGCCGCCCAGCATCGGCGCCATCGGCGGCGGCGTGTTCGCCTCTGCCGTCGGCCAGGTCGCGCCCGCGGCCAGCCGGGACGACACCTTGCCGATGCTCACCGGCATCAGGGTCGACATCGAGGGCGAGTCCGTGGCGATGGCGGCCACCGACCGCTACCGCATCGCGGCCCGCGACTTCACCTGGCGCCCGGCCAGCCCCGGCCTCGCCGTCTCCGCCATGGTCCCGGCCCGGGTGCTGGTCGAGGTGGCCAAGTCGCTGCGCGGCGGCGAGGTGTCGATGGCGATGGGCGACGGGGTTGCCGGGTTCGAGAGCGTCGGGCGCAGCACGACCGTGCGGCTGCTCGACGAGCAGTTCATCGACTATCGATCCAGGCTGATCTCCGACTGGTCGATCAGGGCCGACGTGGCCGTGGCGCCGTTCGTCAACGCGATCAAGCGGGTGGCCCTGGTGGCCGAGCGCAACACCGCGATCCGGCTGTCGTTCAGCCAGGGGCGGGTCCTCATCCAGGCCGGCGGCGGCGACATCGGGCGCGGCGCCGAGGTGGTCGACTGCGAGCTGCGCGGCGACGACATCCAGATCGCCTTCCAGTCGCAGTTCCTGCTCGACGGGCTGACCGGGATCGAGAGCGAGCTGGCCCGCATCAACATGGAGTCGCCGACCAGGCCCGCCCTGATCCAGGACGTGCCCGGCGACGCCGATCCCGCCTTCCGCTACCTCGTCATGTCCCTGCGCCAGGCCTGAGCCGTCACTTCTGCCGGCCCCCGCCCGCCTGGCGCTCGGCGACCAGCTTGAACACCCTCTTGAACTCCGCGTACGCCTGCTCGCCCACGGCCTCGGCGTGGTCCGCCTCCATGGCGGCGATTATCGCGTCCGACCTGACCATGTGGTCGCGCCCCTTATCGGTGGGCACGATCAGCTTGGCCCGCCGGTCGGCCGGGTCGGGCTGCCGTTCCACGTAGCCGAGCTCCACCAGCTCGTCCACCAGCGTGCCGATCACCTGCTTGTGCTGGCCCGACTGCGCGGCCAGGTCCGTGGCCCTGCTGCCCGCCTCGTCAAGGTACGCCAGCACCGCCCCGTGCCGCGGCCGCAGCCCCGGATGCCCCTGCTCGGCCAGCGTATCGAACAGCTCATGTTGCAGGCCGAAAAGCGTCCTGCTCGACAGGATGCCGAGATCGGGCTCGTCCTGCTTGCGCCGGCTCCTGCGCACCGTCACACCCTCCTTTTAGTCACCGAGCTTGATTGTCACTAAATCTTACTATATTGTCGGCTGCATGAGCATCTTGATCACTGGTGCCAACGGCACCGTTTCCAGCGCTGTCCTTCGTTCCCTGTCCGGCACCGCGGACGTGCGGGTCCTGGTGCGCGACGCGGCCAAGGCGCCGTCGGGCGTGGCGGTCGCGGTCGGCGACCTGGACGACCCCGCCACGCTCGACCAGGCTTTCGAGGGTGTCGAAACGCTGTGGCTGCTGACCGCCATGGGCCCGCAGGCGCCGCACGCCAGCATGAACGCCGTCTGGGCGGCGCGAAAGGCGGGAGTGCGCCACGTCGTACGCATGTCGGCCATCGGCGCCGCCCACGACGCACCGACCCGCAACGGCCGCCTGCACGCCCTGTCGGACGTCGAGCTCGCGGCCTCAGGCCTCGACTGGACCGTCATCCGCCCGGCCTTCTTCATGCAGAACCTTTTCGGCTCGGTCAACGGCGACACCTTGTACGGCGGGACGGGCGAAGGCCGGCTCGGCATGATCGACGTAAGCGACATCGGCGACTTCGCCGCCGCCGTCCTGCGCGCTCCCGCACAGCACAAGGGCAGCACCTACACTCTCACGGGCCCGGCCAGCATCTCACTGGGTGACGTCGCCGCCGAACTCGGCAAGGTGTACGGCACGCCGATCGCCTACCAGCCGGTGACGCCGGACGACGCTCGCCGGTCGATGCTGGACGCGGGCCTGCCTTCGTGGGTGGCCGCGGTCACCCAGGAGTACCTCACGGCGTACTCGGCGGGGTGGGGTGACTACACGACCCCCGACTTCGAGAAGGTGATGGGCCGCCCGGCCCGGTCGTTCGCCGACTTCGCCCGCGACCACGCCGCCCAGCTCCGCCCATGACCCATCACCCGCCGGACAAGCCGTGTCCGTAAAGCTTGTTACCAGGGTGTTCGACTGGTGAGAAGATCGGGGGTGCTCCGAATAGCGAACGCAGTACTCGCAAGATTACCGGGACCGCTGCACGCACTTGCGCTGAAGCACCGCGAACTGCTGAAGTTCGCGGTGGTGGGTGGAACAGCGTTCTTAGTGGACAACACGGTGTTCTATGGGCTGAAGCTGACCATTTTGGAACCGAAGCCGGTGACCGCGAAGATCATCGCGGTGCTCGTGGCGACGATCGTGTCCTACGTGTTGAACCGCGAATGGTCGTTCCGGACCAGGGGCGGCCGCGAGCGCCGCCATGAGGCGGCGCTGTTCTTCCTGGTCAGTGGCGTCGGTCTGGTGCTCAGCTCCGCGCCGCTATGGATCTCCCGGTACGTATTTCGCCTGGAGACCCCGGATGTGAGCCTGGTGACCCAGGAGATCGCCGACTTCATGAGCGCACAGATCATCGGCACGCTGATCGCCATGGTCTTCCGCTTCTGGGCGCTCCGGAAGTGGGTCTTCCCCGAGGAGAAGGCCCAGTCCGGCAGCGTGCGGCTGGCTCCCACTCCCGATTCCACGGAGGAGGCGGCTTGATGGCAGCGAATCCTGATCGTCTCCGTCAGTGCTGCGCCATGTCCACGAAGCGGCTGTAGTGCCCCTGGAACGCCACCGTCACCGTCGCCGTGGGTCCGTTACGGTGCTTGGCGACTATCAGGTCCGCCTCGCCCGCTCGTGGCGACTCGCGCTCGTAGGCGTCCTCCCGGTGCAACAGGATGACCATGTCAGCATCTTGCTCGATAGATCCGGATTCGCGCAGGTCGCTAACTTGAGGGCGTTTGTCCGTTCTCTGCTCGGGGCCACGGTTGAGCTGCGAGATCGCGATGACCGGGACCTCCAGCTCCTTGGCCAGCAGCTTGATCGCACGGGAGATCTCGGAGACCTCGTTCTGCCGGCTCTCGGTCTTCTTCGGCGAGCTCATCAGCTGGAGGTAGTCGATGACCACGAACCGCAGGTCGTTACGCTGCTTGAGCCGCCGGCACTTGGCCCGGATCTCCATCATCGACATGTTGGGCGAGTCGTCGATGAACAGCGGCGCCTCCGCCACCTCGCTCATCCGCCGGGCCAGGCGCGTCCAGTCGTCGTCGCCCATCATGCCCGAGCGCATGGCGTGCAGCGCGACCCGGGCCTCGGCGGAAAGGAGACGCATGGTGATCTCGTTACGGGACATCTCCAGCGAGAAGATGACCGTGGTCATCCCATGCTTGATCGCTGCGGAACGGGCGAAATCCAGCCCAAGGGTGCTGTTGTGCGTGGGGATGCACGTCTTGCCCGCCAAGTACATGTGGTCGGCGTTGTCAACTTCCACGCATCGGACAGGCTGGGAATTAATGGGACGCACATCGACGATATAGCGCACGCGTGTGGCCGGGTTCGCGGTCTTGACCTGCCTTTCCACCTTGCGAGATAGGCGAAACACAGGATCGGACGGCGTGAAGTTAATCATGTAGCAGGTCGAAGAATCCTCCGTCCTGCCCTTGACGGCCTTGGTGCGTACAGTTGCCTTGTACCCGAGGCTCAAGACGAGCTCATGCACATCGTGCGCGAGCCGCCGGTTTGTCACCGCAAACTGGACCTGCCCATGGCTGTTGACGTATCCGTCGGTGTCCAGTAGGCCTGCGAGCAGATCGCGCCGCTGTCGTTCCGAGGCACGCAGGTAACTCGACGGAATGTGCTTGTCGTTGAGCACGGCGAGCGTACGCAGAATGGCCTGGACGGTGCCATGCTCGCGATGGCATGCCTCACAGCGCACGCGAGCTCCCGTCGGAGCTCCGCAGTCGAAACACATCAAAGGGGAGACCACTGTTGGCTCGGGCAGAGTCATCTGATGGGTCAGCGAGGATCCCACCCGCCGTACGAGCACCCCTTCAGTCTCAACGTTAGCGACGATCTCCGGGTCCGTAGTGCTGAAGCGTGCGCATCCCGTGTGGCCGTCACCCAGCCATACCCCCAGAACGTATGGTGACAGCGGCAGCTCTCGCTCATCGAGGACGAACGGTGTGGACACGGCGACCGCGTGGTTGGGCCGCCCATCGGCACTGGAGCAGCGTAGCGAGGCGGCGATTTCCTCGGTGGTGACCACATCCTTGTGCTTCGCCATCGTGGCTGCGTTTTTGGGTTTACAGACCCGCTCGTAAAGACGCCCAAAGAGCGTTGCCGCCGGGTACGCCAGGGCGGGCCGGACACGGCCGCCGCTTTCCCCGCCCACTCCAGCGGGCACCTTCCCGATAGCACCAATGTCCTTCAGTACCGTATGGAGAACGTGGCGGAATTCTTCTCCCACGATCTCGGCGGCTTGCTTATGGGTGACTGGCCTGTCTGGATCAGCCTGCGCTGCCTCGTACGCTTCCTGCACTCGCCGGATGGCCTCTGCAGACCAATAGAAGGACTGTCCGGCATGCCGCGCCTTCCTGGCTGCGCGTGTGGTGGTGCGCCACTGGTGCTGGGCGTCCGCGACGATCATCGTGCCATCGCTGAACTCCACCTCGTAGCACGACCTGTCGTACATGACCTCGGTGGCCGCGACCACCCGAGTTGGGCGCCCGTCGGCTCCAATGAGCTGATCGCCGACTTCCACCTCGCCCATCGTCGTCCAACCTGTCGGCGTGGGCAGCGGCGTGTCGAGCGCCAGCGCCTTCCCGATGGCGGGCCGGGCGGCCACGACGATCATCTGGCCCGGGTGGAGGCCGTTGGTGAGCTGGTCGAGGTCCTGGAAGCCGGTCGGCACGCCGACCATCTGGCCGCCGCGGCTGCCGATGGCCTCGAGCTCGTCGAGGGCGCCGGGCATGATGTCGGCCAGCGGTGCGTAGTCTTCCGAGGTGCGGCGCTCGGTGACCTTGTAGATCTCCGCCTGGGCGCGGTCCACGAGGTCGTCGACCTCTTCGTTCTGGCCGCCGTAACCGTAGGAGACGATGCGGGTGCCGGCCTCGATGAGGCGGCGGAGGATGGCCTGCTCTCTGACGATCTTGGCGTAGTAGCCGGCGTTGGCCGCGGTGGGGACGACGGCCGTGAGGGTGTGGAGGTAGGCGGCGCCGCCCACTCTGGCCATCTCGCCGCGCTTCTGCAGCTCGTCGAAGACGGTGACCGCGTCGGCGGGCTCGCCCCGGCCGTAGAGGTCGGTGATGACGTCGTAGACCATCTGGTGAGCGGGACGGTAGAAGTCGTCGGAGCGCAGGATCTCGACGACGTCGGCGATGGCGTCCTTCGACAGCAGCATGCCGCCGAGCACCGACTGCTCCGCCTCGATGTTGTGCGGCGGTGTGCGCTCGAAACCGGGGCCGGCGCCCGTCTCTTCGTCAATGCTCACCGCGCCCCCTCGAACACCTTGCAGGCGGTCGCACCACCCCCACTTGTAGCCGACCGGTCTGACAGTTTCCCGGAGTCGCGTGCCGACTGGCAACGCGGCCTGTGGACAACCCTGTGGTCAAGCTGTGTACTACTGCGCCCAGGGTGTGAAAGGCCTGTGGACACAGGCTGTGGATAACTCTTGGGGATGGTCGCCAAATGGCCCCTGACCTGCGAGAACGTTATCCACCAGCTGTGGAGAAAAGAAAGTTTCCCTAACAAGCCGCGTAATGGCCATAATAGACAAATGCCCATTACATCCAGGGATCGGGAGATACTCCGGCTGGCAGTGCCCGCGTTCGGCGCGCTGGTGGCCGAGCCGCTCTTCCTGCTCGCCGACTACGCCATCGTGGGGCATGGGCTGGGCACCACGGCAGTGGGCGCCCTGGGCGTGGCGGGCACCGTTCTGGCCACATTGGTGAACCTGTGTGTCTTCCTCGCATACGGCACCACGGCCTCCGTGGCGCGCCAGACGGGCGCGGGGAACCACGCGCGGGCCATGCGCAGCGGTGTGGACGGGATCTGGCTGGCGTTGGCCATCGGCGTCGCCCTCATAGCCGTGTGCTGGCCGCTGGCCCCCGGAATCGTGGAGCTGTTCGGGGCGGGTGGCGAGCAGGGGGCGCAGGCCGTGACGTACCTGCGGATCAGCCTGCTCGGCGCGCCCGGCATGCTGGTCGTGCTGGCCGGGACAGGGGTGCTGCGCGGGCTGCAGGACACGGTCACGCCGCTGGTGGTGGCCATCGGCTCGTTCCTGCTGAACGCCGCGTTGAACGCCTGGTTCGTGCTGGGCTTAGGGTGGGGCATCGCCGGGTCGGCCTGGGGGACGGTGCTGGCGCAGACGCTGGGCGCGGCCGTCTACCTCGCCGTGGTGGCCAGGGGCGCGATCAGGCTGGGCACGCCGCTCACTCCGGGTCTCGAGGGGGTCAAACAGGCGGGCACGGCTGGGTTCGCGCTGCTCGTCCGCACCGTCTGCCTGCGGGTGGTGCTGCTCGCGGCCACGATGATCGCCACCAGGATGGGCGAGGCCGAGCTGGCCGCGTACGCCATCGCCACCCAGGTGTGGACGCTGCTCGCCTTCGCTCTGGACGCCATCGCCATCGCCGGGCAGGCCATCACGGGACGCTCGCTCGGCGCCGGAGACGTCGCGGCCACCAGGGCCGCCACCAGGAGGATGGTGCAGTGGGGCGTATGGTCCGGCGTGCTGCTCGGCGTCCTGGTCATCGCCGCCAGGCCGGTGCTGCCCGGGTTGTTCGACGCGGATCCGGTGGTCACCGAGCTGCTGCTGGCCCTGCTGTGGCCGGTGGCGGCGTTCCAGCCGGTGTGCGGGGTCGTGTTCGTGCTCGACGGTGTGCTGATCGGCGCGGGCGACCAGCGTTATCTGGTGTGGGCGGGGGTGTGGACGACTCTGGCGTACCTCCCCGCCGCCTTCCTCGCCTCCGGGTTGGGGGTCGTTGCTCTTTGGTGCGCGCTCGGAGTGTGGATGATCGCGCGTTTGATCACTCTTGTACGCCGGGCCGCGGGCACTGAGTGGCTGGTGACCGGGGCATGACACAGCCCTCTTAAACGCGGCCGCACCGTAGGCGCACAAACCGCTGCCTGCGGTGGACCGCTAAACGCGGCCGCACCGTGACCCCTTCGTGCTGGGTGTTGTTCAGGATTGTCGGGAGTTCCCTGAGCGGGGTGTTCCTTGACGAGGATTCTGCGACGGCTGTCGCCCTCTGAGGCGACCGGGTTACGCACAGGAGCCCGACACAGTCTGGCCGAGCTCTACCGCCCGGCCGACCTGGTGGTGCTCGGACTCGGTGTGATGATCGGCGCGGGCATCTTCTCCATCGCCGGGCGGCAGGCGGCCACCACGGCGGGGCCCGGCGTCATACTCTCCTTCATGATCGCGGGCATCGCCTGCCTGCTCGCCTGCATGTGTTACGCCGAGCTGTCGTCCACGATGCCGACCTCCGGCAGTGCCTACACCTTCACGTACGTCATCTTCGGCGAGGTCTGGGCGTGGATCATCGGCTGGGCGCTGATCCTGGAGCTGCAGTTCGCCGTCGCCGTGGTGGCCAGGGCGTGGGCCACGATCACGGTCAGGGCGATCTCCAACTTCGGGGTACGCGTGCCGGACGAGCAGCTCGTCGGCGACGCCCTCGTGCTCGTGATCCTGGTGCTGCTCGCCGGCGTCGTGGCGCTGAGCGCACGGGTCGGGCTGCGCGCGCTGTGGGTCATGGTGTCGGCCAAGCTGCTGGCCATCGGGGCGGTCATCGTCGTCGGCCTGCCGCACATCCACGTGGCGAACTTCGGCGACTTCCACGTCCCGCCCAAGACGCTGCCGACGCCGCCCGCGACCGTGCTGGAGGTCCTCTTCGGGCAGAGCCAGGTGTTCGGCTGGTTCGGGATCTTCGCGGCGGCCTCGGCCATCGCGTTCGCGTACATCGGCTTCGACGTCGTCGCGACCGCCGCCGAGGAGACCGTGAACGCGCCCAAGGCCATGCCCAAGGGCATGATCCGCAGCCTGGTCATCGCCACGATCATCTACATCGCCGTGGCGCTGGTCATGGTGGGCATGGTCTCGTACACGAAGATCTCGGTGGAGGATCCGCTGTCCAGCGCCTTCCGCGCGGTCGGCGTGGACTGGATGGCGCACGTCATCGACGTGGGCGCGGTGCTCGGGCTGTCGACCGTGATCCTGGTGCTGATCGTGGGGCAGACGCGGGTGCTGTTCTCAATGGCCCGCGACGGGCTGATCCCCGGCCGCCTGGCCGCGGTCAGCCGCAGGTATCACACGCCGTCGTGGGTGACGCTGGTGATCGGGTTCGTCGCCATCGTGCTGGCCGAGTTCGTCCCGGTGCTCACGATGCAGGAGCTCGTGGTGATCGGGACGCTGTTCGCGTTCGCGTTCGTGGCGGCCGGAGTGATCGTGATGCGGCGGCGCATGCCGTACCTGGAGCGGGGCTTCACGGTGCCGCTCTCGCCGCTGCTGCCGGCGCTGTCGCTGGTGGCCACCCTCTGGCTGATGGTCAACCTGCGGGTGGTGACCTGGGCGTGGTTCGCCCTGTGGATGGCCTTCGGCCTGCTCGTCTACCTCGTGTACGGCCGGCGCCACAGCCTGCTGGCCCGGCCCCGCGACCCGGTCGAGCCGGCCCGCGGGCGCCACCGGCGCTAGAACCGGCCTGACTGCAACACGCTACGCAGGAACTCTCTGGTCCTGGGGTGCTCCGGATCGCTGAACATCTTCTCGGCGGGTCCCTTCTCGAGGAGCACGCCACCGTCGAGGAAGCACACCATGTCCGAAATATCGCGGCAAAAGCTCATTTCGTGGGTCGTGAGGATCATCGTCATGCCCGACTCCTTGAGCTCCCTGATGATCCCCAGCACCTCCATCACCAGCTCGGGGTCGAGAGCCGAGGTGACCTCGTCCAGCAGCATCAGCCTGGGCTGGGTGGCCAGCGCCCTGATGATGGCCACCCGCTGCTGCTGCCCGCCCGACAGCTGGTCGGGGTACGACCCCGCCTTGTCCGCCAGCCCGAACCTGGCCAGCAGGTCGTGCGCCTGCTCCTCGGCCTGCGCCCTGGCCGTCCTGTGCACCTGGCGCGGCGCCAGCGTGATGTTCTCCAGCACGGTCATGTGCGGGAACAGGTTGAACGACTGGAACACGATGCCCAGCCGCTTGCGCACGTCGTCCACGTTCGCGCGCGGATCGGTGATCTCCGCCCCGTCGAGGAAGATCGCGCCGTCGTCCACGGTCTCCAGCAGGTTGACGCAGCGCAGGAGCGTGGACTTGCCCGAGCCGGAGGCCCCGATCAGGCTCACCACCTCGTGCGGGTGCACCTCCAGGTCGATGCCGCGCAGCACGCTGTGGCCGTGGAAGTTCTTCCACACCCCCTCTATCGTCAGAAGGCTCATGCTCCGCGCCTCCTGCGCGTACGGGCCGCCAGGTGGTCGGTGAACCTGGCCATGGGGATGGTGAGCAGGATGAACAGCAGCGCGGCCGCCAGGTAGGGCGTGTAGTTGAACGTGCTGGCCACGTGGATCTGCGCCTGCCTGAGCGCTTCGAGCGGCCCGATGGTGGCCACGAGGGCGGTGTCCTTCTGCAGCGAGACGAAGTCGTTCAGCAGCGGCGGCACGACCCTGCGGGTGGCCTGCGGCAGCACCACGAACCGCATGGTCTTGACGTGGCTCAGCCCCAGCGAGCGGGCCGCGGCGACCTGGCTCGGGTGGATGGACTCGATGCCGGACCGGAACACCTCGGCCACATAGGCGCCGTACGAGAGCGTCAGTGCGATGATGCCCAGCGTGGCCAGGTCGGTCGGGATGCCCTGCAACCGGAGGGCGGGCAGACCGAACCCGATCAGGTAGATCACCAGGATCGTCGGCACGCCGCGGAAGACGTCGGTGTAGAGCGTGGCCAGCGCCCGGATCGGGAAGAACGCCGGTGTTTTGATCCCCCGGGCAAGCGCGACCAGCAGCCCGACGACGAGGATCAGCGGCTCGGCGATCAGGAAGATCTTGATGTTGAGCAGGAAGCCGCTCAGCACGTCGGGCAGCGCCGCGGCGAAGTTCCCTGGATCGAAGAACAGTTTCCGCACACGGGGCCAGCCGGGCGAGTTGGTGACGACCCACCCGACCAGCACGATGAAGACGATCGTCGAACCCGTCGCGATCGAGGTGGAGCGGCGGGCGTGCGACTTGCGTACCCGCTCCCGCTGGAGCTGCCGCTCCGACTTGACCCACGCCTGGGCGTGCTCACTCACCGCCGCGCGCTCACTTCAGCTCTGGCGCGCCCGCGGCCGAGCCGAGCCACTGCTGCTCGATCTTGGCCAGCTCGCCCTTCGACTTCAGGGCGTCCACGGCCTTGTCGACGCACGGCTTGAGCGCGCTGCCCTTCTCCATGACCAGCCCGAACTCCTCGGGCGTGCCACCCGTCGAGCTGAACTGGCCCACGATCTTGGACTTCTCGACCTGCGCGGCCGTCACGTAGAACGCCGTCGGCAGGTCGACGACCAGCGCGTCCACCTGCTTGTTCTTCAGCGCGTTCACGGCGTCGATCTGCTCGTTGTAGACGTTGGGCTCGTCGGCGGGCTTGATGACGCTCTTGACCGCGTCGAACGAGGTCGTGCCCACCTGTACGCCGATCTTCGCGTCCTTGAGCTCGGCCAGGCTCTTCACCCCCGCGAACTTGCTCCCGTCGATGGCGACGACGGCCTGCTTGACGGCGTAGTAGCCCTTGCTGAAGTCCACGGCATTCGCCCTCTCGGGCGTGATGGACACCTGGTTGACGTCGAAGTCGAACTGCTTCTCGCCGGGCGCGAACGCCGAGTCGAACTTGACCGTGCTCCACTGCACCTCAGTACGGTCGAAGCCCAGCTCCCCCGCCACGGCGAAGGCCACGGCGCTCTCGAACCCCTGCCCGTTGCCGGGATCGTCGTCCTTGAACCAGGGCTCGTAGGCAGGCTTGTCGGTCCCGATGGTCAGCTTGCCGGGAGTGACGAGCTTGAGCTGCTCTTTGGTGCAGGCGGTGGACGGTGACGCGGCGGTGCTGGCCGTGCTGTCCGTGTTGTCCACGGGCGCACAACCAACGAGCGCCACGGCCAGCGCGAGCAGCATGAGGGGACGGGCCATGGCCAGAGCCTCCAGGGGGAAAGCGCGAAAGAACGAACGCATTCTACGATGCTCGAATAGGAAATTACGCGGAGGGTGCCCCTGACCACGGAAATCATCCGAGGCGGGGGCGATCCGGGACAAACAAAAGCCCCCTCCGGAAAGGGAGGGGGCTCTTGAGCGGCGTCAGGCCGGGACAACCTCGATGTCCACAGAGGCAGAGACCTCGGGGTGGAGCTTGACGGTGACGCGGTGGGAGCCGACGCTCTTGATCGGGTTGACGATCTCGATGCGGCGGCGGTCGAGGATCGGGCCGCCGGCGGCCTTGACGGCCTCGGCGATGTCGCCCGTGGTGATCGAGCCGAACAGGCGGCCGGACTCGCCGGCGCGCGTGGACAGGCGGACGCGCAGGGCGCCGAGCTGGCCGGCGACCTCCTTGGCGGTGCCGAGGTCGCGGATCTCGCGCGCGTCGCGCGCCTTCCTGATGGTCTCGATCTGCTTCTCGGCGCCGCGCGTCCAGCGCATGGCGTAGCCGCGCGGGATGAGGTAGTTACGGCCGTAGCCGTCCTTGACCTCGACGACGTCGCCAGGGGTGCCGAGGCCGGAGACCTCGTTGGTGAGGATGAGCTTCATATCGACAGGCCTCCTTAGCGCGCGGTGCTCGTGTAAGGCAGCAGGGCCACCTCACGCGCGTTCTTGATCGCGGTCGCCACGTCGCGCTGGTGCTGGGTGCAGTTGCCCGTCACCCGGCGCGCACGGATCTTGCCGCGGTCGGAGATGAACTTCCGCAGCAGGGCCGTGTCCTTGTAGTCGACGTAGGAGATCTTGTCGTGGCAGAACAGGCAAACCTTCTTCTTCGGCTTGCGCAGTGCCGGCTTAGCCATCGTGGTGCTCCTTTCAGAGCCCCGCCTTCCGGGCGGGAATGGACTCGGGCTTGTGGACAGGTTTTAGAAAGGCGGTTCGTCGCTGAAGTCGCCACCGCCGCCGCCGCCCTGCTGGCCGCCGCCGTAGCCGCCACCGCCGCCGCCGAAGCCGCCGCCCTGGGGCGGGGCGGGCGTCGCGGAGGCCCACGGGTCGTCGGCCGGGCCGCCGCCGAAGCCGCCGCCGCCGCCACCCTGGCGGGAGGTGCGGTTGACCTTGGCGGTGGCGTTACGCAGGGACGGGCCGACCTCGTCGACCTCGACCTCGTAAACGGTGCGCTTCTCGCCTTCCTTGGTCTCGTAAGACCGCTGCTTGAGCCGCCCCTGCACGATGACCCGCATGCCGCGCTGCAGGCTCTCGGCGGCGTTCTCCGCCGCCTGACGCCACACGTTGCAGGTCAGGAAGAGGCTCTCGCCATCTTTCCACTCGTTGGTCTGGCGATCCATGAACCGCGGAGTGGACGCGATGCGGAATCGAGCCACCGCTTGCCCCGTCGGGGTGAAGCGCAGCTCCGGGTCGTCGACGAGATTGCCGACGATGGTGATTACGGTGTCGCCTGCTGCCATGGCTAGCGCTCGCCTTCCTGCACGCCTTCGCTTGGGTTACGGCTCAGAGTACGGGGCTTCCCCGACAAAAACCGGGGGTTAGTGCACGTCCGGACGCAGGACCTTGGTGCGCAGGATCCCCTCGTTGAGGTTCATCTGCCGGTCGAGCTCCTTGACCGTCGCGGGCTCCGCGGACAGGTCGATGACGGCGTAGATGCCTTCCGACTTCTTGTCGATGTCGTAGGCGAGACGGCGACGGCCCCAGACGTCGACCTTCTCCACGGTGCCGCCGTCGTTGCGGACCACGGAGAGGAACTGGTCGAGGGACGGCGCGACAGTGCGCTCATCGAGCGAAGGGTCCAGAATGACCATTACTTCGTAACGACGCATGCGGGACTCCAACCTCCTCTGGACTCTTGCGGTCACGACACTCTGCCGTGACAGGAGGACGCTGACGCCGGTGCCCGGGGCGCCCCTTTCGGCACCTCGGGGCGATGGATCACCCATCACAACGCAGCGTGCCCAGGTTACCAGCCGCGAGTACGTGGGAAGGCCTTTAGGAAACCTAGGGGGTGGTGGTAGTGCCACACGTGCTTCAATCCTCCGAAAGGGAGCGGTTCAGGCTGACGCTCAACACCGACGGACAGTCTCACCCTGTGGAAAACGGCCTTGCCGTGGCCGCGCTGGCATGCGGCGTGGTGGCTTTCGTCTCGACGTTCTGGGTCTCCGCGCACCCGATCTCGTCGTGGTTCGGCACGCTGGGCTTCGGCGTGGGGCTCTATTCCCAGTACGTATCGGCGACCACGCCGCAGCGCTCGCTCAACATCATCGGCCTGGTCGGGTCGTTCGTGGGGGCTGCCCTCGGCATCGCCCACGGCGGTTTCCTTCCCCATCCATGAGCAACGGCCCCGGCACACGTCCCGGGGCCGTTCGATATGAGGCTCACCTGCCGATGTGCAGGTCTATTCCGAGCAGGACCAGGAACCAGAGGAACACCGCCAGCAACGCCTCCGCGACGTCCCTGAGCAGTCCGGGGGTGATGTAGTCGTACACCCAGGCCACGTAGAGCCCGATCACGACGTAGATCAATAAGATCAGCGCTCGCCAGCGCCAGCGTGCCATGTCGCTTCTCCTCGCGTAGGGGGCGCCAGCCGACTGCCCTGACGCGCTCCCGGCAAACCGCGCTTCGCCGGTCATGCAGGCCGTAAGCTCGGGGACTATGGTGCGCATCGGAGCTCATGTCGATCAGGACGACCCCGCCGCTCACGCGGAGGAGGTGGGGGCCGAGGTGGTGCAGTTCTTCCTCGGCGATCCCCAGGGTTACGACAAGCCGGTGCTGCCCGCCAAAGCGGTCGAGGGCGTCGACATCTACATCCACGCCCCCTATCTGATCAACGTGGCCACCACGAACAACCGCATCAGGATCCCCAGCCGCAAGCTGCTCGAGCAGCACCTCAAGGCGGCCGCGGGCCTCGGTGCCAAGGGCCTGATCGTGCACGGCGGCCACGTCAACAAGAACGACGACCCGCAGACGGGGTTCGACAACTGGCGCAAGGTGTTCGAGCGCATGGAGTGCCCGATCCCCGTGCTGATCGAGAACACGGCGGGCGGCGGCAACGCCATGGCGCGCAAGCTGGAGCGCATCGCCCGGCTGTGGGACGCGCTCGACGGCTTCGACGTGGGCTTCTGCCTCGACACCTGCCATGCCCATGCGGGCGGCGAGGAGCTGGTCGACCTGGTCGAGCGGGTCAAGGCCATCACCGGCCGGATCGACCTGGTCCACTGCAACGACTCGCGCGACGACTTCGACTCCGGCGCCGACCGCCACGCCAACCTGGGCAAGGGGAAGATCGACTCCGAGCTGATCCTGGCGGTCTGCCGGGCGGCCGGCGCGCCGATCGTGGTGGAGACCCCCGCCGAGGGCCAGGCGGACGACATCGCGTTCCTGCGGAAGAACCTCTAGGAAATACACACAGCCTGTGGATAACTTTCCTGGATTACCGAGACGAAGAAGCGGGTATAGAAATCAGCCCGCCCACGCGCCGCTCAGGAAACGTCCCGCGTTGAGCAGCATGATCGGCCCGCAGATCAGCGCGTACCCGGCCATCACCCACGGCTTCCTGGTCGCGACCTTCGCGACCAGCACCCACAGCGGAAACCACAGCAGCAGCGAGCGCGGGATCGACAGGTAGTACGCCGACGTCATCAGCGCCGCCGCCTGCAACCCCGTGTAGACGAGCTCGCTCCACCTGCGCAGCAGGAGCAGCCAGATCAGCACCGCGAACGCCACCACGGCGCCGGCGATCTCCATCCGGAAGGCCACGGCGAAGTCGTCGGAGCCCATGGCCGAGCGCCAGGTCGTCTTCCAGGCGTCCCACGGCCACGCGAAGTCGCGCCCCCATCCGGCCTCCTGCGCGTGCTTCCAGGCCAGCCAGTCGCCCGACCGGCTGTAGTGGTAGTACGAGTACGCCACCAGCGGCACGAAGGGCACGGCCAGCCACCCGGCCCGCCGAACGGGCTCCCTGCTCGTGCAGAACTCCACGACGAGCGCGACCGCGAGGAACAGCCCCGTGATCCGCACACATGAGGCCCCCGCCGCGAGCAGTGCGGCAGCCGACCAGAGCCCCTGCCTGGCGGCCAGCCACGCCGGGATCGCGAAGGCCAGGAAGAGCGACTCGCTGTAACCCGCCGACAGGAACACCGCCATCGGGTAGAGCAGCAGCCCCAGCACCGCCATCCAGCCGTACGCGCCTTCGAGCTCGGCCAGCCGGGCCAGCGACACCATGGCCACCGCCCCGGCGACCAGCGAGATCAGCAGCCCGGCCGCCGCCCAGTCCGGCACGAGGACGTGCACGGCCCGCAGCACCACCGGGAACCCGGGGAAGAACGCGGGCAGCCCGTCGTCCACCGGCTTGCCGGGCTCGCCGTCGTAGCCGTACTGGGCGATCGTGATGAACAGCCCGGCGTCCCACTGGCGCCACTTGCCGGCGTACGTGCCGAGCGCCGTCCCGAGCAGCGTCGCCACCAGCAGCCCGGCCCGCGAGCCGAACCAGAGCAGCAGCGCGTCCCGGCCGGCCGAGCGGGTGATCATCGAACGACGGGCGCCAGCGTGAACCGGTCGGGAGCGTCGTCGAAGACGCCGCCCGCCTGGTCGTCGATGTCGGCCTGGCGCACCACGTCCTTGTCGGGACGGAGGATGTCCCGCACGACGAACGCCATCATGATCCCGATCGTGATGACCCGCCCCCAGACGGCGGTGAAGTACGTGTCGTCACCGATGCCCAGGTCGCTCCTGCTGAGCGGCGGCTGGGAGAGCAGGTAGAGCCAGATGGCGACGAAGTACCAGACCTCGGCGAGCTGCCACAGCACGAGCGGCTTCCAGTTGGGCCTGGCCAGCACGGCGAACGGCACCAGCCAGAGCACGAACTGCGGCGACCACACCTTGTTCGTCATCATGAACGCGGCCAGCGCCAGGAAGCAGATCTGCGCCAGCCTGGGCCGGCGCGGCGCGGTCAGCGTGAGCACGGCGATGCCCAGGCACAGGATGGCCAGCGAGGCCATGCCCAGCTTGCTCACGTCGCCCTCGCCGAGGATGGGCCACCCCTTGTTCTGGAAGAACAACCACGGCGAACCCCAGTCGACCCCGCGCTCCTGGGAGAAGACGTAGAACCTGCGCCATCCCTCCCAAGCGAAGAGCATGAACGGCACGTTGACCACGAGCCAGGTGCCCGCGGTCGAGGCCAGCGTGACCAGGAACGGTCGCCATCGCCCGGTACGCCACGTGAGCAGGAACAACGCGCCCAGGAACATCAGGGGATAGAACTTCGTCGCGATGGCCAGCCCCAGCAGCACCCCGGCCAGCACCTGCCTGCGCCGCGCCCAGGCCAGCAGCATGCCCATCGACAGCGCCCCGGCGACCAGGTCCCAGTTGATGTAGGCGGCCAGCACCACGGCGGGCGAGATGGCGTACCAGAGCGCGTCCCACCGCCGCGTCGGCCCGGCCGCCGCGGCCATCAGCAGGACGCCGGCGACGAGGCTGATGCCGAGCAGGATGACCGTCAGGTCGTAGAACCTGACCGCCTGCGCGGCCTCGGGCGTGACCGCCCTGGCGAGCCAGCTGATCACCTGCATGACCTCGCCCAGCACGACCGGGTACTCGACCTGCTTGTCGAACGGCACGCCCTGGGCGAAGTAGGGGTTCTGGGTGGCCAGCTCCCTGTCGAAGTACAGGGGGTAGATGTCGGTGTAGCAGAAGTTCGTGTAAGTCGAGACCTGGTCGTTCCAGCCGCCGGTGCGGCACGGCAGGCGCACCACGTACGCGAGGGTGGCCCCCAGGGCCGCGATCAGCCCCAGGGGTAGGTACGGCACGGCGCGCGCCACGAAGGGGGCGCGCACCTCCACGCTCGTCACCGGTCCTCGGGCCGGGCCATCGACGCCCACCCCGTGGGCCTCGGCTCAGGCAGCCGCCCGCCACCGTTGCCGTGACCGTTGCCGTTGTTGCCGTTGTTGCCACCGGCCACGTCGCCGTTGGCGGTCTGCGGGAAATCGGGACCGCCGTCGTCGATGGTGGGCTCTCCGGTGGGGGTCACGTTGTCATCGCACGGGCCGATGAGGCAGTCCTGGTCGTCGTTCTGGTCGCCGAAGGGGTCGTCCCCGCTGTCGAACGGGTTCTCGTCCTCCGGCTTCGGCGTGGGCGTCGGGCTCGGCACGATGTTCTCGGGCAGCCCGACCTCGGCCCTCTTCGGGAACTGCTCGACCGGCAGGCCCTCGTGGGCGAGCGTCATGAACTTCTGCCAGGTGAGCGTGGGCGGACCGGCGCCCTCGAATTCCAGGGACACCTCATAGGGCCTGGTGTAGGGGTTGTTCCCGTTGTACTTGGTGTGCGGCTTGCCGCGGGGAGTCACTGGGCAGTTGGAGTGGATGGGCTGGACGACCTTGCCCGTCTTCGTCCTGCACTCCTCGCGGTAGAACCCGACCGCGGCGGAGATCTGCGGCGTGTAGCCGACGAACCAGGCTTCCTTCTCGTCGTTGTTCGTGCCGGTCTTGCCGGCGGCCGGCCGGTTGCCCAGCCCCTTGCCCCGCGCGGTGCCGTTGCGCAGCACCTCCTGCATGGCGACCGTGGCGTCGGCGGCGACCGCGGGGTCGATGATCTTCTTGGCCGACCTCTGCTCGCCGTAGACGACCTGGCCGCCCTGCTCGACCTTCTGGACCACGTGGTACTTGGTGTACTTGCCGCCGTTGGCGAAGATGGAGTAGCCGGCGGCCTGCTCGACCGGGGTCACCAGGGCGCTGCCGATGGCGAACTGGTAGCTGTGCTCCTTGACGTCGTCTTCCATGCGCTGCTGGTTGAACCCGGCCGACTCGACGAGATTCTTCAACTCACCGAGCTGCCCAGGCAGCTTGTACGCCATCGACACGTACGCCGTGTTGACCGAATCGGCGGTGGCCTTGATCACATCGATGGACCTGCCGACGTTGTGGCTGTTCCTGATGCCTTCCTTCTGCACACCGGGGATCTCCTTCGGCACCGTCTCGTTGCCCGGCACGTAACTCTTGAGTGAGTAGCCGGCCTGCAGCCAGGCCGCCAGCACGTACGGCTTGAACGCCGACGCGGCCTGCTTCTTGGCGTCGAAGGGCTCGTTGAACGGGTCGGTGATGTAGTTGGTGCCGCCGTAGAACGCCAGAACGCGGCCGTTCTTCGGATCCACCGCGGCCAGCCCCGCGTGGAACTCCTTGCTCATGCTGGCGGTCGTGCTCTTGACCGCCTCCTGCGCGGCCAGCATGAGCTTCCGGTCAAAGGTGGAGGTGATGTGGTACCCACCACTGCGGACCGCGTCGGGGGTCAGGCCGCGGCGCTCCTTCAGCTCCTGGAGGACCTGCATCACCATGTAGCCCTTGATGCCGCCGAGCTCGTTGTCGTCGCTGTTCTTACGGGTCTTGGGGAACTTGGCGGTCTGCGGGAGGTTGCCGTACCGCTCGGGCCACTGCTTGGACATGTAGTCGATGACGGTGGTCCAGCGGCTCTTGAGCGCGGGCGCGTCGGGCTCCCAGTTGGGCTGCTGGATGCGCGCGGCGAGGTAGGCGCCCTGCTCCGGCGTCAGCTTCGCGGCGGTGACCTTGTCGCCGAAGTACGCCTTGGCGGCGGCCTCGACGCCGTAGGCCCGGCCGAAGTTGACGGTGTTCAGGTAGTTTTCCAGGATCTGGTCCTTGCTCAGCTCGTCGTTGAGCTTGACCGCGACGAAGATCTCCATGACCTTGCGCTTGATGGAGACTTCCCGGTTGAGGCCGTCGTAGTAGTTACTGGCCATCTGCTGGGTGATCGTCGAGGCGCCCTGCAGCTGCTGCCCGGTCGCGGTCATGTAGAGCGCGCGGAACATGCCGGAGATCGAGATGCCGGAGTCCTCGTAGAACGTATTGTTCTCGATGGCCACCGCGGCGTCCCTGACCGTCTGGTCCATCTTCGAGATCGGGACGCGCTCACGTTTTGTGCCGAGCTTGGCGATTTCGGTCTTGCCGTCCCGGTAATAGAGGGTGCTCTGCTGGGCGAGCGCCTCCGCCTTGGCGTCGTCGGCGGTCGGCACCGGCGTGTTGGCGTACGCCACCATGATCATGCCGAAGAGGCCGGCGGCGAGCACCACGAACCCGGCCATGACGATCTTCCAGTTCGGCACGAACCTGCGCCAGCCGCCCTTGCCGCCGTCCTTGCCGCCGTCCTTCTTGGTCGGCGGCCCCGGAGGCTCCGGCGGCTCGCCCTCGCCTCTCCTGCGCGAGCGCCGCGGCGCGTCGCTGACCATCGTCTCCTGGTTACTCACCGTGCGCGTGTCCTGCCGGGCGCGCGAGCGCGCCGGCGGCTGGTCGCCGCGCTTCGGCTGGTCGTCGTACGGCTGCGCGGCCATGGCGCCGGTCTGCTCGTAGGCGGCTTCCGGACGACGCGGCGGCTGCGCCGCTCCCCAGCTCGACTCGCCGGTTTGCGGGGGAGAATCCTGGGGCACAGAACGGGATGAGCTGGAGCGACGGCGCCTTCCCGGGCGACCGGCCCCCTCATTCATGCTGTTACTCACACGTCCTCGCATCGTCGTCGGAACATAAACGGCGGTTGGGCGTGAGGTTCTCGCCGCCCTCGGTCATCACGCTTGGCCAGCGGCATCAGGCGGTCCGTTGCCAAGGATGTACGAAACCGTCAGGTGGTTCCAGGAACAACCTTGGCAGACCTCGACCACGTACACCCGGAACTCATCGTAATCATGGGCCATTGCGACGAGTTCTGACGCCACCTTTGCCTGACCGGCATGCCGCCCAAGCGAATCGCCGTAGACATAGGTCACGTTGGTGACGTTCTCCCTCTCGCAGACCGGGCAGAGGCGTTCGGTCGGCTCGCCGAAGTAGCGCGCCGCGCGAAGGAGGTACGGCTGTGCGTCACAGACATCGCCGCGCGAGGCCTGCCCCGCACGCAGGGATCGGACTACCGCCCGTTTCGCCAGGCCGTAATCCACCACCCTTCTCTGGGACCACATGAGCGCCAGACTACGGCGTTTTGCGACTCCATCCCAACGGCTTGGCAGATTCATAGATTGCCGCGATATAGCGGTGCGACGTATCCTCGGGATGTATCGGCTCGATACATCGACGCGAGAGGAGGCGGTTCCGGTGGCCGGCGGACAGGGCAGGGTCTTGGAGCTGGCCGTGCTCGGGTCGCTGCACGAGACTCCGCTACACGGCTATGAGCTGCGCAAACGGCTCAACGCCCTGCTGGGGATGTTCCGCGCGTTCTCCTACGGTTCGCTGTACCCCTGTCTGCGATCGCTTCTGGCTCAGGGCCTCATCGCGGAGGAGCAGCCCGCTCCCGCCACGATCGTCGGCGGCAGATCGAAGATCGTTTACAAGCTGACCGCCGAGGGCAAGGAACGGCTGCAGGAGTTGCTGACGCAGGCCGGTCCCTCCGCCTGGGAGGACGAGAGCTTCGGTGTGCACTTCGCGTTCTTCCGCCACACCGAGGCAGAGGTGCGCCTGCGCATCCTCGAAGGACGCCGTAGCCGGCTGGAGGAGCGGCTCGACGCGGTGCGCACGGCGCTGGCGCGCACCAGGGAGCGTCTCGACAGTTACACGCTCGAGCTGCAGCGTCATGGGCTCGAGTCGGTCGAGCGCGAGGTGCGCTGGCTGAACGAGCTGATCGCAACGGAGCGTCGGGCCTCGTCAGAGGAGGGGCCCGAAAGAAATACCACGTCAACTGATGAGTAAGGGAGCGAGTGCGATGGGTTCGGTTCGCGTGGCCATTGTCGGTGTCGGCAACTGCGCGTCGTCGCTGGTCCAGGGCGTTCACTACTACAAGGACGCCGACCCGGACGTACGGGTCCCGGGCCTCATGCACGTGAAGTTCGGCGACTACCACGTCGGCGACGTCGAGTTCGTCGCCGCGTTCGACGTGGACGCCAAGAAGGTCGGCCGCGACCTCTCGGAGGCGATCGTCGCCAGCGAGAACAACACGATCAAGATCTGCGACGTGCCGCCCACGGGGGTGACCGTCCAGCGCGGCCATACCTTCGACGGCCTGGGTGAGTTCTACCGGGAGATCATCGAGGAGTCCGACGAGGCTCCCGTCGACGTGGTCCAGGTGCTCCGTGACAACCAGGTCGATGTGCTGGTGTCCTATCTGCCGGTGGGCTCGGAGGAGGCGGACCGCTTCTACGCGCAGTGCGCCATCGACGCCGGCGTGGCGTTCGTGAACGCGCTGCCGGTCTTCATCGCCTCGGACCCGGTCTGGGCGGAGAAGTTCACCGAGGCCGGGGTGCCGATCGTCGGCGACGACATCAAGTCGCAGGTCGGGGCCACGATCACGCACCGCGTGCTGGCCAAGCTGTTCGAGGACCGCGGGGTGGAGCTGCTGCGCACGTACCAGCTCAACTTCGGCGGCAACATGGACTTCATGAACATGCTGGAGCGGCAGCGGCTCCAGTCCAAGAAGATCTCCAAGACGCAGTCGGTCACCTCGCAGATCCCGCACGAGATGGGCAAGGCCGACGTGCACATCGGTCCGTCGGACCACGTGCCGTGGCTGGACGACCGGAAGTGGGCTTACGTGCGGCTGGAGGGGCGGTCGTTCGGCGACACGCCGCTCAACCTGGAGTACAAGCTGGAGGTGTGGGACTCGCCCAACTCGGCGGGGATCATCATCGACGCGGTCCGCGCCGCCAAGATCGCCCTCGACCGGGGCATCGGCGGGCCCATCCTGTCGGCTTCCTCATACTTCATGAAGTCGCCGCCGAAGCAGTTCTCGGACGACGAGGCTCGCGAGTACGTCGAGAAGTTCATCCGGGGCGAGGTCGAGCGCTGACCCGCTGATACGGCGCCGCGCCCTCGGTACGGGGTGCGGCGCCGTCCTTTCGCCCGCGTCGGGCGCCGCCTACAGGCGCGCCGCTGGCGGCAGTGCGGACGGCGAGGCGGGTTGCCAGGCCATCGGGTCGGACCCGAGCTCGTCCAGCAGCGGCACCTGCTCCCGGCACCAGGGCGAGATCGCCAGCAGCCCGTTCATGACCCCTTCTGCGAACTCCTTCCACGGCATCCACCGCGTCTCCCCCACCTCCTCCGGGTTGGGCACGACAGGCGAGGACACCGTGGCGCGGTAGACCGGGCAGAGCTCGTGCTCGACGATCCCGTTGGCCATGACGGCGCGGTAGGCGAAGGTCGGCAGCATCAGGTCGACGCTCTCCACCGTCAGTCCCAGCTCGTAGGAGAGCCGGCGCGCGACCGCCCGGTCCACCGGCTCGCCCGGCAGCGGGTGGCCGCAGCAGCTGTTGGTCCAGACCCCCGGCCAGGTGACTTTGCGGTCGGCCCGCCTGGTGAGCAGCACGCGGCCGTCGTGATCGAAGACGTAGCTGGAGAACGCCAGATGAAGGGGCGTCTCACGTCCGTGCACCTCGGACTTGGGCGCGGTGCCGAGTGCACGGCCGTCACCGTCGACCAGCACAACGTGTTCCTCAATCGTCACGCTATGAAGCGTACGAGATCATGATGACCGCTCGGAACCCGCGAACCACCTGCTGTCTCAATATCTCCCCGGCATCGTATGCGACGTGCGGAGGACTAGGCTTGCCGCGTGTCGTTCGTCGCCGACCTGCGCGTGGTACTGCGGGGCCATGATTTCCGGAGGTTGTTCGCCACCCGGCTGATCTCGCAGTTCTCCGACGGGATCTTCCAGTTCGGGGTGACGGGCTTCGCCTTCTTCAGCCCGGAGAGCCAGACGACCGCGCTCGAAGTGGCCGTCGGGCTGGCCGTGCTGCTGCTGCCGTACAGCGTGCTCGGGCCCTTCGTCGGCGTGTTCATCGACCGCTGGTCGCGGCGGCAGATCCTGGTGGTCGCGCCCATCGTGCGCGGCGCGCTGCTGCTGGTCACGGCGGTGCTGGTCGCCGCGGACGTGCCGGATCCGGTGTTCTACGCGGCGGCGCTCGCCGTGCTGGGCGTCAACAGGTTCTTCCTGGCCGCGCTCGGCGCCTCGCTGCCGCACGTGGTGCCGGCGGACCGGCTGCTGGCGGCCAACGCGGTCACCCCCACCTCCGGCACCGTGCTGACGTTCGTGGGCGCGGGCGTGGGGTTCCTGCTGCGCGAGGTGTTCGGCAGCGCCGACCGGGGCGTCGCGCTGCTGCTGGTGACCTCCGGCGTGGTGTTCGGGATGAGCGCGCTGATGGCGCGGACGATGGCCCGCGACCTGCTCGGCCCCGAGTACGACCCCAGGAGGCCGCAGGCGCGCGAGGCCATGCGCAACGTGCTGGCCGGACTGGTCGACGGCGCCAGACACCTGGTTCACCGCCGCATGGCCGCCGCCACCATGGGGGCGATGGCCGCGCACCGCTTCCTCTACGGCATGGCGACCGCGCTCGGCATCATCCTCTACCGCTACTACTTCACCAACGGTGACCCCGACGCCGCGCTACGCGGAGTCAGCCTGGTCGTGGCCACGTCCGGCGTGGGCTATTTCCTCGCGGTGGTCATCACCCCGTACGCGACCGAGCGGTTCACGATCGAGCGGTGGGTGCCGATCGCACTGTCGGCGGCCGGGGTGCTGACGGCCGCGCTGGTGCTTCCGTTCCAGGAGTGGGGGCTGCCCGTGGCCGGGTTCGTGCTCGGGGTGGCCGGGCAGAGCGTCAAGATCTGCGCCGACACCACGGTCCAGCGCGACGTCGAGGACATCTACCTGGGCCGGGCGTTCTCCGTCTACGACATGCTCTTCAACGGCATGTACGTGCTGGCCGCGGCCCTGTCGGCGATGATCCTGCCCGCCAACGGCAAGTCCTACCTCGCCGTCGCGATCATCTCGGTCGGCTACCCCGTGGCGGCGCTCGTCTATCGGATGATCACCCGCCAACGCCGTTCGACCTGGCCCACTCCGTCAACGCCTCGGTAGCCGCCGCCTTGCCGATCATGCCCTTGTCGAGCCTGAGGTCGAGCAGGAACTTGTAGGCCCGCCCCACCACCGGCCCAGGCCCGATGCCCAGGACGCGCTGGATCTCGTTGCCGTCCAGCTCTGGGCGGATCTTGGCCAGCTCCTCCTCCTCGGCGAGCCTGGCGATGCGCTCCTCGAGGTGGTCGTAGGTGCGCGACAGCGCCGCGGCCTTGCGCTTGTTGCGCGTGGTGCAGTCGGCCCTGGTCAGCTTGTGCAGCCGGTCCAGCAGGTGACCGGCGTCGCGCACGTAGCGGCGTACGGCGCTGTCGGTCCACTCCCCCGTGCCGTAGCCGTGGAAGCGCAGGTGCAGCTCCACCAGCCGCGCGACGTCCGAGACCACGTCCTTGGGGAACTTCAGCTCGGTCATCCGCTTCTTGGTCATCTGCGCGCCGACCACCTCGTGGTGGTGGAACGACACGCGTCCGCCCGACTCGTGGCGGCGCGTCTTCGGCTTGCCGATGTCGTGCAGGAGCGCCGCCCAGCGCAGGACCCGGTCCGGCTTGCCGTCCTCCTCCTGCGCGATGGCCTGGTCGAGCACGGTCAGCGTGTGCTCGTAGACGTCCTTGTGCCGATGGTGCTCGTCGATCTCCAGGCGCAGCTTGGGCAGCTCGGGCAGCACGTGGGCGGCCAGGCCGGTCTCGACGAGCAGCCGCAGCCCCTCGCGCGGGTCGGCGCCGCAGGCGAGCTTGTCGAGCTCGTCGCGGATGCGCTCGGCCGAGACGATCTCGATGCGCCCGGCCATCGCGGTCATCGCCGCCACGGCGCTCTCGTGGACGCTGAACTCGAGCTGTGAGGCGAACCTGGCGGCCCGCAGCATGCGCAGCGGGTCGTCGCCGAAGGACTGCTCGGGCGTGCCCGGCGTGCGCAGCACCTTGGCCTTCAGGTCGCCGAGCCCGCCGTAGGGGTCGGCGAACTCGTGCCCAGGCAGCCGCACGGCCATCGCGTTGACCGCGAAGTCGCGCCGCTCCAGGTCCACTTCGAGCGTCTCGCCGTACATGACCTCGGGCTTGCGCGACTTCGGGTCGTACGACTCGCTCCGGTACGTCGTGATCTCGATCAGCCAGCTGCCCTTGCGCAGCCCCACGGTGCCGAAGTCGATCCCGATGGTCCAGACGGAGTCGGCCCAGTCCCTGACGATCTCCAGCACCCGCTCGGGGCGGGCGTCGGTGGTCAGGTCGAGGTCGTTGCCGATGCGGCCGAGCAGCAGGTCGCGTACGGGGCCGCCGACCAGGGCAAGCTCGTGGCCGTGCACGGCGAAGAGGCGGCCGAGCTCGTCGGCCACCGGCGCGATCTTACGGAACAGGTCCGTCATGGCTCGCTGCTGGCTGTCAGTCAGAGTTGAGTCGGACAAGCGGGTAGGTCCTTCTTGTGCTGCCGAAACATATCCCCCGAGCCACACCGGGTCGGGGTTACCGTCGGTCTTGGGACCGTCGGGGGCCATGGAACAAGGCAAGGAGGACTATATGAAGGACGCCCTCGCGATCCACCGCTGGCTCCTCGCACACCAGGTCCATCATGAGATCGTACGCCTTCCGCGCCCCATGACTTGCGCGGAAGATCTGCCTGAGGCGGTCTCCGCGGCACCGGACAGGTGCCTGATGGTCACTGTGCTCGAGGTCGCCACGAGGGTCGGCCGCGAGGTCGTCATCGGAATCACCTCCCCCGTGTCGGCGCCGCCGCCGCTGGGAACCGTCGGCGGAATACTGGGCATGCGGCGGGTGCGACCGGCCCCGGCCCACGTCGTCAACGCGGCCACCGACTACGCGAGCGGGCTGGTGTGCCCGCTGCTGCTGCCGGAGTCGCTGCCCATGTTCGTCGACGACCGGCTGCTCGACGACGACGATCTCGTCCACACCGCCACCGGCGAACGGCACACCGCCCTCACCTTGCGCGCGCTCGACCTGTTGGCACTTCTGCCAGGCAAGATGGTCGACCTCCGGGCGAAAGGATCACGTGAGGCGGTCGCGCGGCGGCACTGAACCCGTACCATTGCGGGCGTGCGTCGTCGTACTCCAGCTCGGGCATACGCGTGATCCGTAAGGCCACGCTGCTCTTCGCGTTGCTCGCCCTCACCGTGGTGGCGACCGCGCCCGGCGCGGCTGCCACGAAGATCGCGAAGGCGAGCAGGCAGACCCTGTCCGTCTCGATCTCGTCGATCACGCCCCAGGTGCCGGCCGCGCGTACCGATGTGATCAAGTTCACCGGCACGCTTCGCAACGACGGCAGCGCGCCGATGACCGGCCTGAGCGTACGCCTGCGCTACCAGCCACAGAAGTTCACCGACCGCGCCACCATGGCCGCCTACCAGAGCGACCAGAACCCCGCGACACTTCCCGGCAACGTCTCCTCCACCTCCCGCTACGACATCCAGGCGCTGGCCGCGGGCGCTCAGGTGCGCTGGGAGTTCACCGCGACGCCCATGCAGCTCACCTCCCCTGCGGTCCCCTCGTTCGGGGTCTACCCGGTGGCCGTGGAAGTGGCCCAGTACAACGTGGGCATCACCGCGCAGCGCACGTACGTCACCTACGCGCCGCCCACGGTGCCGAAACTGCCGCGCAACAAGCTCGCCATCGCCCTGCCCGTCATCGACCAGCCGCACCGGGCGATCGACGGCCCTCAGTTCGTGGACGACAAACTGAGCCAGTCGATCAGCGGCAGGGGACGGCTCGCCGATCTGGCGACCATCGCGCAGGCGGCGCCCAAGGACGTCACCTGGTTCGTCGAGCCGGGACTGCTCGACGATCTCACCGCGATGAAGGGGAAATACCAGGTCAAGACCAAGAAGGACGGCGTCCAGGACAAGCCGGCCAGTGCCGAGGCCGCGAGCTGGCTGACGACCATGCGCACCGCGCTGGCCGCCTCTCCGGTGTTCGCGGTCCCGTACGCCGATCCTGACGTGGCCGCGCTCGCCCACCAGGGGCTGGACGCGCAGCCCGGCAAGGCGATCGCGCTGGGCAGGCAGAAGCTCGCGGCACAGCTCGGGCGCGAGGTCAAGACCAACGTCAACTGGCCACCCGCGGGCCTGCTCGACGCCGACGCGCTCGACCTGCTCTCAGTCAGCACGGACAAGGTCGACAAGGTCCTGCTCAACCCCACCAACCTGCCGCCGCAGCCACCCGTGCCGTTCACGCCCGACGCCGCCGGCACGCTCGACTCGGTGAACGGGCCCGTCACCGCCCTGGTCGCCGACGCCGAGCTGAGCAAGCTGTTCGAGCCGACCACCAGCACGTCGGTGCTGCTCAGCACGCAACGCTTCATCGCCGAGACCGCGGTGATCGCCGCAGAAGCCGGCCAGACCTCGCCCAGGTCGATCGTCATCGCCCCGTCGCGCCGCTGGGACCCCAACCCGAAGCTCGTCACCGAGCTGATGAAGACCGCGGAGAAGCTGCCCTGGCTGCAGCTGACCCAGCTGGAGTCGCTCAAGCCGACCAGGCTGGCCGTCCCGCGCGCCGGGCTGACCTACACCGACCAGGACCGCAAGGAAGAGCTGAGCGCGAAATACCTCACCCCGGTCCGGGACGCCAGCTCGAAGGCGCAGCTCACCTCCCTGATCACGGCCGACAAGATAGCCTCCGGCTTCGACGCGGCGGTGCTCAGGCTCACCTCGTCGGCGTGGCGCAACAACACCCGTGTGGGCCGCTCGGTGACCAAGCTGGTCGACGCGGCGGTGACGGAGCGGATCGACAAGATCCAGATCACGGGAGCGGGTCCCGACCGGCCGCGCACGCTGGCGGGCAGCAACGGCGTGGTGCCGATCAGCGTGAAGAACTCGCTGGGAGTCCCCATCGCCCTCTACATCGACGTCACGTCCAACAACCCTGAGCTGCTGCGGGTCAACTCGCCGGAGGAGCTGCTGAGGATCGGCGGCGGGCAGAGCGGCACGGTACAGGTGGAGATGAACACCGCCACCGGCGGCAGCGGTGACGCGACGGTGACCGTGCAGCTCAAGACCGCCGACGGGCAGCCGTACGGCAAGCCGCAGCGGCTGATCATCCGTACGACCGGCTACACCGGCATCGCCTCGGTGATCGTGGGTGCCGCGCTGACCGTGATGCTCGCCGCCGCGGTGACGCGGGTGCTGCGGCGCAGGTCGGAGCGGAAGGTCGCGCGCGCAGCCAAGACCCGGGAGAGTGAGACCGTATGAGCCGCATGCTTCGGGCCAGCGCCATCATGGCGGCGGGCACGATGGTGTCCAGAGTCACGGGGTTCGTGCGGACCATGGTGCTGGCCTATGCCATCGGTACGAGGGCGCTGGGCGACTCCTACAACGCGGCGTACGCGATCCCGTACAGCATCCTCGACCTGCTGCTCCTCGGCGTGCTGAGCAGCGTCGTGGTCCCGATGATCGTGCGGGCGCAGCAGCACGACCCCGACGGTGGCCGGGCGTACGAGCAGCGGCTGCTGACGGTCTCCGCGGTGGCGCTGATCGCGGTCGCGGTGGTGGCGGTGTTCGGCGCGCCGCTGCTGATCGACCTCTACACCGACTGGGACGCGGGCAGCGCCAAATTCGAGGCCGCGGTCATGCTGGCCCGCTTCATCCTGCCGCAGCTCGCCTTCTTCGGCGTGGGCGCGGTGGCGGGCGCCATACTCAACACGCGCGACCGCTACGGCGCCCCCATGTGGGCGCCGGTGGTCAACAATGTGGTCGTCATCGGCGTGTTCCTGGTCTACGTCATGGTCGGCGGCGCACGCGACATCGGGCAGGTCACCACCGGCGACCTGGTGCTGCTCGGCCTGGGCACCACGGTGGGCATCGTGGCCCAGGCGGCCATCCTGATCGTCGCGCTCAAGCGGGTCGGGTTCGCCTTCGTGCCCCGCTTCGACGTGCGCAATGCCCGGCTGGGCGAGATGGGCAGGGCCGGTGTCTGGACGATCGGCTACGTGATCGTCACCCAGCTCGGCTTCATGCTGACCACCAACCTGGCCAGCGCGGCGGGCAACGTGGTGGACGGCCACGGCATCAGCTCGTACACGCTGGCGTTCCAGCTCTTCCAGCTCCCGTACGGCATCATCGGCGTCTCGGTGATCACCGCCATGCTGCCCAGGATGAGCCGGGCCGTCGGCGAAGGGCGGCTCGACGACGTGCGCAGCGAGTTCGGGTCGAGCGTGCGGCTGATCTGCTCGCTCATGGTGCCGGTGTCGCTGCTGCTCATGGTGCTCGGGCCGGCGATCACCGTGCCCATTTACGGCCACGGCGCCAACACCGTCGCCGACGCCGTCTACATCGGCAACGTGCTGCAGGTGTACGGGCTCGCGCTGGTGCCGTTCGCGCTGTTCCAGCTGCTGCTGCGGGTCTTCTACAGCTTCGGCGACACCCGCACGCCGGTGTTCATCGGCGCCGGCACGACCGCGGTCAACGCGCTGCTCATGGTGGTGTTCAACGCGCTGCTGCCGGCCCGGTACGCCGTGATGGGGCTGGCGCTCGCGTACGCCATCGCGTACGCGCTGGGGGCGCTCGGGGCCTGGTGGCTGGCCAGCCGCCGGGTTCGCGGGCTGGGCGGCTGGACCATCGGCATGGCGCTGACCAGGATGTACCTCGCGGCCATGCCCACCGCCGTGGTGGCGCTGGCGGCGGTCTGGGTGGCCACGGGAGTGTTCACCGGGCTAGGGTTCGTCAATTCCCTGATCGTGCTTGCTGTCGGGGGAGGCCTGGGATTGCTGCTCTATCTCGGCGTCGCCCACAGAATGCGCATCCCGGAGGTCAATTCCATCGTTGGGATGGTCGCGGGGCGGGTAGGTCGGTAAAGAACGCGGGCCGAATCCACTCGGCACTACCATGGTGCGCGACACGCGCGAATGGAAGCAGGAGGGGCGTGGGCGGATCCACCCGGCATAGCGTGCCTTCGTGGGACACCACCACGCAGGTGATTCGAGTCATGAGCACGCCCGATCGGCCAAGCGGAGTGAGCCTGTGAGCACGTCGGCCGTCGAACCCGGCACCCGTCTGGCAGAGCGCTTCCGGCTCGAGGACCGCGTCAGCGAGTCCGACGGCGCCACGTTGTGGAAGGCCATCGACGAGATACTCGCGCGTCCCGTGGCCGTCCACACCTTCGCGCCCGACTTCCCCCGCGTCCACGAGGTCGTCACGGCCGCCCGCGCCGCGAGCAGGCTGACCGACCCGCGCCTGACGCAGGTGTTCGACGCTGCGGAGGAAGACAAGACCGCCTACGTCGTCAGCGAGTGGGTCACCGGCGAGTCGCTGACCGACCTGCTCGCCTCCGGCCCGCTGGAGCCCGAGCGGGCGGCCGGGCTGGTGGCCGAGGCCGCGGAGGCGCTCGCGCACGCCCACGAGGCGCAGCTCTACCACCTGTGCCTGCGCCCCTCCCACCTGGTGTGGACGACCGGCAACACGGTCAAGGTGCTCGGCGTGGCCGTCGACGCGGCGCTGTCCGGGCTCACCACCGACCAGCCGGCGCTCGACGACGCCGAGGGCCTCGGCCGGCTGCTGTACGCCGGGCTGACCGGCCACTGGCCGGGCGACGAGGAAGAGGGCGGGCTGCCCGCGGCCCCCATGACCGACGGCCACTTCTGCACGCCCCGCCAGGTCACCGCCGGCGTGCCGAGCTACCTCGACACGGTCACCGTACGCGCGTGCCTGCCCGAGGCCCGCAGGGGCCAGGGCGCGCTGGCCAGCCCGTCCGACGTGGCAGAGGCGCTGGCCGGGGTGGCCAGACCCATGCCCATCCCGATCGCCTACCCCTCCACGCCCGCGGTGGCCTCCGCCTCCCACACCGAGGGCCTGGACATCGCGCACCGCCAGCAGCTCACGGTCCCGCCGCTGCCGCCCGCGCCGCGCCCCCCGCGAAGCGGCGGCGGCAGCACGCTCAACCGGGTGCTGATGACGCTGGTCGTGCTGCTCGTCATCGCGGCCGTCGGCGTCGGCGCCTGGACGATCGGCCGCAGCCTGGGCAGCCCGACCACGCCCGAGGCGGAGGGCACCAGCCCCAGCGCCTCCACGTCGGCCTCGGCCGAGGCCCAGGTGGTCAAGCCGAAGAAGGCGCAGGGGTTCGACCCGCTCGGCGACAAGGACGAGAAGTCCGACATGGCCGATCTGGCCATCGACGGCAAGCCCAGCACCCTGTGGAAGACAGAGGGGTACACCAGCGCCGACCTGGGCAACCTCAAGGAGGGCGTCGGTCTGCTGCTCGACATGGGCAAGTCCATGCAGATCAGCGACGTGGTCGCTACGCTGGCCGATGCTCCGGGTGCGACGGTCGAGCTCAAGGTGGGCGACTCGCCGGAGCTCGGCTCGCTGAAGACGGTGGCCACCGAGAAGAACGCGGCAGGCAAGACCACGCTGACCCCTGATCAACCGGCAACGGGTCAGTACGTTTTGATCTGGTTTACTCGTGTTCCGGCGGATGCGGGCAACTTTCATGGCACCATCTATGAAGTAGTGGTGCACTCTCCCGGATCGGCATAATCAGGAATCCCTCTTGTGAACTCCCCACCCGAGACACCCTCAGCAGCGGAGCGGCCGGCGGTCACAGACGCCGAGCTGCTGACCGCGCATATCAACGGGGATCCACACGCCTTCAGCGAAATCGTCAAGAGGCATCGCGATCGCATGTGGGCGGTCGCCCTGCGTACGCTCGGTGACCCTGACGAGGCCGCCGACGCCGTGCAGGATGCCTTCGTCTCCGCGTACCGCAAGGCCGCCACGTTTCGCGGCGAGGCGGCCGTCACGACCTGGCTCCACCGGATCGTGGTCAACGCCTGCCTCGACAGGATGCGCCGTAAATCGGTCAGGCCCGTCGCGGACGACGAGCTGATCGAGGCCGCCGAGCGTGAAACCCCCCTGCCCGACCAGACCGTCGAGCGCGAGGTCTCGATGGAGGTTTCGGCCGCGCTCAAGCTGCTGCCCAGCGACCAGCGGGCGGCGCTGGTGCTCGTCGACATGATGGGCTACTCGGTCGAAGACGCAGCTCAGGTGCTCCAAGTGCCGAGCGGCACGGTGAAGAGCAGGTGCGCGCGAGGGCGCGCGAAACTTGCCCCAATTCTTTCGCATCTGCGGAACCGATCGGACCTCAATCGCGTCTCATCCGCGAAGGGAGCAGAACTTCGTGACGGGTGATACGCACTACGATCTGGACATCCTGGCCGAGCTGGCCGAGGATCTCCTAGACGTCGACACGGCGCGCCAGGTCCGCGGGCATCTCGCGGTCTGCGACCCCTGTGGGGAGCTGCTGGCAGACCTGGCGGCGGTTCGCGAGGTGCTCGCGGCGACCCCCACACCGGCCATGCCGATGGGTGTCGCACTGCGCATCGACAAGGCCTTGGCCGCCGAGGCGGAGTCCCGGCGGGGAGGTGTCGGCCTCGTGGAAGCACCTGACTGGGACGAGCTCATGCGGGACGCCCCGTGGGAGCGGCCGGTCGAGGTGGCCGCGGAAGAAGCCCCCCAACCGGTACGCCTCGGGGTCGTCTCCGACGACGGCACGATCGTCCCGGCCAGGCGCAGAGCCTCGCGGCGGCGCAGGTGGGCGATGCCCGCGATCGCGGCCGCGGCGGCAGCCGCCGTGGTGGGCACGATCGTGACCTCGACCAGTCTGCTCGTGAGCAGCAGCGGCGGCGGCACCAAGGTTCAGACCGGTGGCGTCGAGGCCAAGCCCGCGCCCTCGTCTGCACCCTCGACTCCGTCGAAGGTCGGACAGCGGGCCAAGGCGTACGCGCTGACCGACAGCGGCCACAACTACAGCGACCAGGACCTGCGCCAGCCGCTCGAAGGCATGTTCGGCTTCCAGCGCATGGTGCTGGACGGCTCCGACGACGCCGGCAAGGTCGACAAGTGCGTGAGCCGGGTGGCGAGCCGGTCGAAGCTGCCGACGTACGCGGTCGACCAGGGCCAGTACAACGGCCAGGAGGCCCTCATCGTGGCTTCCTGGAAGGACAAGGCCACCCAGAAGCTGCGCATCGACATCGTTGACCCGTTCAACTGCAAGAACCTCCGTAAGCCCGCCCTGGGCCACTGGTAGCAACATGCGCTTTTGAGAAGGTTCGTGGTGAAAGAGCCCGCATTCTGGCGGGCTCTTTTGCTGTGTAGGGGGCGTTGTGTGTAGGGCAGGGAATCACGGCGGCCTAGGATCTGTTGACGCCGGTGCAACAGCAGACGAGGAAGGCGTGGAGCGTTGAGCGACGTTCGTAACGTGATCATTATTGGATCCGGCCCAGCTGGCTACACCGCGGCCGTCTACTCCGCGCGCGCCGAGCTCAAGCCACTGGTCTTCGAGGGCTCCGTCACAGCCGGCGGCGCACTCATGAACACCACCGACGTGGAGAACTTCCCCGGTTTCCCCGACGGCATCATGGGCCCCGATCTCATGGACAACCTGCGCAAGCAGGCCGAGCGGTTCGGTGCCGAGCTGGTGGCCGACGACGTGGTCGAGGTGGACCTGGAGGCCAACCCCAAGGTCGTCAAGACCCACACCGACACCTACTACGCCAAGTCCGTCATCCTGGCGATGGGGTCCGGTTACCGGGAGCTCGGCCTGGCGAACGAGAAGCGCCTGTCGGGGCACGGCGTGTCCTGGTGCGCGACCTGTGACGGCTTCTTCTTCCGCAACAAGGACATCGTGGTCGTCGGCGGCGGCGACACGGCGATGGAGGAGGCCACGTTCCTCACCAGGTTCGGCCGCATGGTGACCGTGGTGCACCGCCGCGACTCGCTGCGCGCCAGCAAGATCATGCAGGAGCGGGCGTTCGCGAACGAGAAGATCCGCTTCGTCTGGGACTCCGAGGTCGTCGACGTGCTCGGCGACACCCACGTCGAGGCCGTGAAGCTGCGCAACGTCAAGACGGGCGAGGAATGCGAGCTGGCCACTGACGCGTTGTTCCTGGCTATCGGGCACGATCCGCGTACCGAGCTGGTCAAGGGGCAGATCGATCTCGACGAGGACGGCTACATCAAGGTGGCCGCGCCGTCCACTGCGACCAACATCGACGGCGTGTTCGCCGCGGGAGACGTCGTCGACCACACCTACCGCCAGGCCATCACCGCGGCCGGCACCGGCTGCTCGGCCTCGCTCGACTCCGAGCGCTGGCTGGCCAACACCGAGAAGTGATAAAGGAGCGCACCGTGAAGGCTGTCACCGACGCCTCTTTCGAAGCTGACGTCCTCAAGAGCGACAAGCCCGTGCTGGTCGATTTCTGGGCCGAGTGGTGCGGCCCCTGCCGTCAGGTCGCGCCCATCCTCCAGGAGATCGCCAACGAGCACGGCGACAAGCTGGAGATCGTCAAGCTCAACATCGACGAGAACCCGGAGGTTCCGCGCCAGTACGGTGTGCTCCAGATCCCGACGATGAACGTCTACAAGAACGGAGAGCTCGTGAAGCAGATCATCGGCGCCAAGCCGAAGGCCATGCTGCTTCGCGAGCTCGACGGCATCATCTAGTCCGCTCTCCCGCGGCGCGCGCCCGGCCCCCTGCCCATGGCGGGGGGCTTTCGCGTTGTACGGCGCTGAGAAGTCGTCAGACGGGACGTAGCGCGCGTTCTGGACTCATGGAGCCCAGGAGCCGTTCCAAGGCCACCTCGACGTCCTCACGCCACGAGACGGCGGTCTTGAGCTCCAGCCGGAGTCGCGGAAAACGCAAATGCGGACGAACCGTCTTAAACCCCACAGAAAGCAAGTATTCAGCTGGAACTACGCAACTAGGCTCTTCCCACTTGAGGTCGCCAAAAGCTTCAATGGCTTTCACCCCGCGCCTGGTCAAGTCTTTGGCCACGCCCTGAATCAGCATTCGCCCCAGCCCGCCGCCCGAGAACTCCGGAATGATGTGCGCCGTCATGAGCAGCACCGCGTCGGCGCTGACCGGAGAGGTGGGGAAGGCCACGGAACGAGGGCTGTAGAGCGGCGGGCTGTAGAGCACGAACCCCGCGGGCACCCCGTCGACGTACACGATTTTCCCGCAGCTGCCCCATTCGAGCAGCGTGCCGGAGATCCAGGCCTCCTTCTCCAGCCCCGGATCGCCTGACTCCACCGCCCGCTCCCCGCTGACCGGATCGAGCTCCCAGAACACGCACCGGCGGCAGCGCCGCGGCAGATCATCAAGATTGTCCAGGGTTATGTTGACCAGCCGGCGCGACAACTACGGCCCCCTGTCGTTGACCCGGAAAAGCGCGCGAAAACCGCGTCCACAGGTGGCATCGTAGCCCAGTGAAGATGCAGCCAGCGGACACCACGACGGTCGAGCCCGTCACAGGCGACATGTCCGGTTAGCGTAATCTGGTATTTCAGTCCGATATGACACCTAGGAGGTGGGCCGTGACAGGAGAGCTGGATCACGGTCAGGCACCCGCGACCCAAGGGTCGCGCATCGACGCTTACGTCGATCGGTACGCCGCGCGAGCTACCGGGATGGTCGCCTCCGAGATCCGAGCTCTTTTCGCCGTCGCGTCGAGGCCCGAGGTGGTCTCGCTCGCCGGCGGCATGCCGTACGTCACGGCTCTTCCCCTCGACATGGTCGGCGAGCTGGTCTCCGAGCTCGTCACCAGGCGCGGCCCCGTCGCGCTGCAGTACGGCTCCGGCCAGGGCGACCCGCATCTGCGCGAGCAGATCTGCGAGGTCATGCGGCTGGAGGGGATCAACGCCGGGGCGAACGACGTGGTCGTCACCGTCGGTTCGCAGCAGGCCCTCGACCTGATCACCCGCATCTTCATCGACCCGGGCGACGTGGTGCTCGCCGAGGGTCCCTCGTACGTGGGCGCGCTAGGTACTTTCGCCGCCTACCAGGCCAAAGTCGTTCATATCGCCATGGACGATCAGGGCATCGTGCCCGAGTCGCTCGCCCAGACCATCTACGCCCTGGAGACGGCCGGCGCGCCCATCAAGTTCCTCTACACGATCCCGACCTTCCACAACCCGGGCGGCGTCACCCTGAACATCGCCCGCCGGCAGCAGGTGCTCGACATCTGCCAGCGGGCCGGGATCCTGATCATCGAGGACAACCCGTACGGACTGCTCGGGTTCGACGGGGAGCCCATGCGGGCCCTCCGGGCCGACAATCCGGACGGCGTGGTCTACCTGGGGTCGTTCTCCAAGACCCTCGCCCCCGGCTTCCGCGTCGGCTGGGCGCTGGCCCCGCACGCCATCCGCGACAAGCTCGTGCTTGCCATGGAGTCGGCCGTGCTCTCGCACTCCTCGTTCACCCAGCTGGCCGTGGGCCAGTACCTCGCCACGCAGCCGTGGCAGGAGCAGATCAAGGCGTTCAGGGAGCTCTACCGCGAGCGCCGCGACGCGCTCCTGGACGCGCTCGACTCCCTGATGCCTCCCGAGGTGACGTGGACCCGTCCCGCCGGCGGCTTCTTCGTCTGGGCGTCCCTGCCAGAGGGGCTCGACTCGAAGGCCATCCTGCCGCGGGCGGTGGCCGAGCGGGTGGCGTTCGTGCCGGGGACCGGGTTCTACTCGGACGGGAGTGGCGCCCGGCACATGCGGCTCTCGTACTGCTACCCCGAGCCTGACCGGATCAGGGAAGGGGTGCGGCGGCTGGCCGTGGTGATCGAGCAGGAGATGCAGCTCCGGGACACGTTCGGCACCGGCTCGGTCCGCGACCACCAGGGCGTCGACACCCCCGGCCCGGACCTGGCCTAGTCCTTTCCTGGCTTTCTTTCTTGGGCGGGGCCGGCACCACGGCGGCCCCGCCCCCTTCGGGCATCGCGCCTCCGCATGCCGTCAAGCAGACGCGCCATACGTCGGCTCCGTGCCTGGCGACGACGCCATGGCGGTACGGTTGGACAGCGGCGCGTGCGATCAGCGGAGGAGAAGTGATGAGCGATCTGGGCCACGTGCTCGTGCTGGCCGGAGGTCTCTCCTATGAGCGAGAGGTGTCCCTTCGCTCCGGTCGCCGAGTCAGCGAGGTGCTGCGTGCGGCGGGCATCGATGTGGAGGCCCGCGACACCGACGCCTCCCTCGTGCCGTCCATCCTCGCGGACCCGCCGGACGCGGTGTTCGTGACCCTCCATGGTGGCGCGGGCGAGGACGGCGCCATCCGTTCCGTGCTCGAGTTGCTCAACGTCCCCTACGTGGGCGCCGACCCGGACGCGTGCCGGGTGGCGTTCGACAAGCCCACCGCCAAGGCCGTCGTACGCTCCGTCGGCCTGCGGACGCCGGAGTCGGTCACGCTGCCGAAGGAGACCTTCCACGACCTCGGCGCCACGGTGGTGCTTGGCCGCATCGTGGAGCGACTCGGCCTCCCCCTGTTCGTCAAGCCCGCCCGGGGCGGGTCGGCGCTGGGCGCCTCCATCGTGCGCACGGCGGAGGAGCTGCCCGCCGCGATGGTCGGCTGCTTCGCGTACGGCGACACGGCGCTGATCGAGCGCTATGTGGAGGGCGTCGAGGTGGCGGTCTCCGTCGTGGACCTGGGCAACGGCCCGGTGGCCCTGCCGGCCGTCGAGATCGTCCCGGACGAGGGCGTCTACGACTATGCGGCCCGCTACACCGCCGGGCACACGGAGTTCTTCGCTCCCGCCCGCCTCTCCGCCCAGGCGGCCGCGGCGTGCGCGGAGACGGCGGTGACCGCCCACACGGCGCTCGGTCTCCGCGACATCTCCCGCACGGATCTGATCGTGGACGCGGCGGGCACCCCGCATTTCCTGGAGGTCAACGTGGCCCCGGGGATGACGGAGACATCCCTCCTGCCGATGGCCGCCGAGGCCGCCGGTCAAGACCTGGGCGACCTCTGCCGCACCCTCCTCCAGAACGCGGCATCCCGCGCCCACGCTTAGCCCCACTCCGGCTCGCTGGTGCCGTGCTGCGAGACGGGGCCACCGCCTCAAGGACGGCGCGCGCCACTGCACCTCAAGCACGCGCCACGGCACATGAAGCAGACGACGCTTTGCACGGCACCACACGGCGGAGGCTCGGCACGGCACCACCGGGCAGACGGGCGACGCAGCACCGGGCTGTCGACGCCTTGAGCCGGAAACCTGCCGCGAGGCGCCGCCGGCAACCTGAGGCGCCAAGTGCCCTCCCCTTCGGACGCTCAGCCCATCGCGTCCACCGATCCGCTCGGCACCACATCGCCCGATACGGTGCGGGCTGAGCGCGGTACCGGTGCGGCGCGCCCAATCCGTGCCCCTCACCCCTCCCCGCCACCAGACGACAACCGGGCAGAACTCCGGTCGAGAGCGAGTAAGTAGCCTTACCGTGTGCCGATCGATTCGATGTACCCCAAGAGCTTTGCCAGTGACAACCACGCGGGCGTGCACCCGACCGTCCTGGAAGCCATAGCCGCCGCCAACCACGGGGACGCACCCGCCTACGGTGACGACCGTTGGACCTCGGCGTTCGAAGACAGGATCAAGGAGGTGTTCGGCCCGGGCGCTGAGGGATTCGCGGTGCTCAACGGGGCGGGCGCCAACATGGTCGGGCTGTCCTTGGTACTCGGCCGCTACAACTCCATTTTCTGTGCCGACAGCGCCCACATCGTCACGCATGAAACGGGAGCGGCAGAGCGCCTGCTCGGTGTCAAGCTGGTGACGATCCCCACCGAGCACGGCAAGCTCCGCCCCGACGACATCGAGTCCCGACTGGGTGTGATCGGCAATCCACACGAACCCCAGCCCTCGGTCGTCTCCATTTCCCAAGCCACCGAGCTCGGCACCTGCTACTCCCCCGACGAGATCGCCGCCCTCGCGGAGACCGCACACGCGGCGGGCCTACGCCTCCACGTGGACGGCGCCAGGCTCGCCAATGCCGCCGCCCACCTCGACTGCGATCTGAGGACCATCACGACGGACGCAGGTGTGGACGTGTTCAGCTTCGGCGGCACCAAGAACGGCGCCCTGGCCGCGGAGGCGGTGGTCATCCTCGACCCCTCACTCACCCCCGGCATCCCTTACCTCCGCCGCCAGTCACTTCAGCTCGCCTCGAAGATGCGTTTCGTCTCGGCCCAGCTTTCGGCGCTACTGACGGACGAGCTGTGGCGCGAGAACGCCTCCCACGCCAACAAGATGGCCACCCGCCTGGCGGACGGCATAGCCGAGATGCCCGGCGTCTCCCTGGCCTATCCGGTCCAATCGAACGCCGTCTTCGCCGCTCTCCCACCGACCGTCGTGGAGGCCCTCCAGAGCCGCTACCTCTTCCATCACTGGGACGAGCCCACGGGAGTCGCCCGGTGGATGACCGCCTTCGATACGACCCCGGAACACGTAGACGACTTCCTGGCGGACATCCACAAGGCCGCTGCCACGTAGCCATCGCAACCACAGCGGCCGCCTGTTTCACGTGAAACAGGCGGCCCGAGACGGGTCACGATGCTGCCCGTCGGATCCTGCCGCTGGGTCGCACGTTTCACGTGAAACAACAAGCACGGACGACAGGCGCCTCACACTCGGCGGCGACCCTCTCAGAAGCAGAACCAGTCGAAGCGCCCCGCGTTTCACGTGAAACATCGCCCCCAAGGGAAGGGGCTGGCCGGGCGCTCGATCCCACGCAGTTTCACGTGAAACATGAGCTCCGACTCTCGGCGATGCCGGTTTCACGTGGAAACAGAGGTCAGTCTTCGGCTTCTCGCATCGCGCGGACAGCTTCCGGCGCCATGGTGCCGATGATGCGCTCAAGGTCGTCGATCGTGGCGAACTCGACGACGATGCGCCCCTTGCGCCGCCCCAAGTCCACCTTCACCTTGGTTTCGAAGTGATCCGAGAGGCGGTCGGCGAGGTGGGTCAGGCCGGGGGCCGTGGGCTTGGCTGGCTGACGCTCGCGAGTGGGCTTCGTGGCCGCCTTGGCGCTCCCCATGGCCACGATCTCCTCCACCGCCCGGACCGAGAGGAGCTCCGCCACGATGCGCTTGGCCAGCTGCATCTGCTCCTCGGGACTGTTGAGGCCGAGGAGGGCTCGGGCGTGACCGGCGCTGATGACGCCGGCGGCCACCGTGCGCTGGACTTCGGGCGGGAGGTTCAGGAGGCGGAGGGTGTTGGTGATGTGAGAGCGGGAGCGGCCGACCTTCTGGGCCAGCTGCTCGTGCGTCGCCTGGAAGTCGTCGAGGAGTTGCTGATAGGCCGCGGCCTCTTCGAGAGCGTTCAGCTGCTCACGCTGAAGGTTCTCAATGAGCGCGTCCCGGAGAAGATCGGTGTCCTGGGTGTTGCGGACGATCGCCGGAACCGGATCCAACCCGACCTGCTGGCACGCTCGCCAGCGCCGCTCCCCCATGATCAACTCGTACTGACCGCCCCCGACCGGCCGGACCACGATCGGCTGCAGCAGACCGACCTCCCGGATGGACGCCGCCAGCTCCTCAAGCCGCTCCTCGTCAAAGACCTCACGCGGCTGGCGCGGGTTGGGGACGATCGCGTCCAGCGCGACTTCCTTGAAGTACGCTCCAGCGATCGGCCTCGGGCCCGTCTCCCCCGTTGAACCGTTCGACGGGGCGGGCACCGTCCCCGAACCGTCAACGATAGGACCGGTCGGGATGAGCGCCCCGAGTCCCTTGCCCAATCCCCGCCGCTGCTGACTCACTGCGTCTCCTCATCCACCCGGTCGATTCCGGTCACTCCAGGAGAGGTTACCGTTGCATGCCCCGCACGGTGCCCCCTCGCCACACACCGGCCCGCGGTATTTACACCGACACGGCCGCAAACCAACCCAACGACCGCCTGACCCGCCACCCCGGCCACCCCGCCACCCCGCTGCGTCGTCGCCCTGTCATCTCGGCCGCCCGACTCCGGCACCCACGCCCCGCCATCTCACGGGCAGGCCCTCGCTTCACGGGGCCGCCACTTCACGGGGCCGCCGCCTCACGGGGCCGCAGTCTCGCTGTGCCGTGCTCTTGGTATGGGTGCCGGCGCCACCGAGACAACGCCGCGCAACTCGGTTCCCGTCTCCGCAGTGACGGTCCGGTCGTTGGCGGAGGCGTCTCGTCAGGCGCGCGCTGCGGGACTCTTGCGCGCACACGCGCGGCCACGGCAACGACAGAAGAACACCGTGCGGCCCCGCCACGGCATGCAGAACATCCGTGACGGCAGGTGGGGTGGCGCCGAGGAGCGGACCGGGATGGGCGGCGCGTTCCCTTTCCGCCCGGGTTCGAAGGCCGAAGGGGCCCGATCAGGACACGGTGGCGCGGTGGGCGATCTCGCGGGCCGCGTCCATGTACGCCATCGCGCCACTGGATCCCGGGTCGTACGTCATCACCGACTGGCCGTAGCTGGGCGCCTCGGACAGGCGGACGCTGCGCGGGATCACCGTGTTGAGGACCGTGTCGCCGAAGTGCGCCCGAACCTCGTCCGCCACCTGCGAGGCCAGACGGGTGCGCCCGTCGTACATCGTCAGGACGATGGTCGAGAGCTTCAGCGTCGGGTTCAGGTGGGCCCGGATCAGGTCCACGTTCCTGAGGAGCTGCCCGAGGCCCTCCAGGGCGTAGTACTCGCACTGGATGGGGATCATGACCTCCTCCGCCGCCACCAACGCGTTCACCGTCAGCAGGCCCAGCGACGGCGGGCAGTCGATCACGATGTAGTCCAGCTCGACCGCGTCGTACGCCGCCAGCGCGCGGCGGAGGCGGGCCTCCCGGGCCACCAGGGAGACCAGCTCGATCTCCGCGCCCGCCAGGTCGATGGTGGCCGGTGCGCAGTAGAGGTTAGGCATGTCGGGGACCTGCTTGACGATGTCCGCCATCGGAAGGTCATCGACGAGCACCTGATAGACGTCCGGCACGTCGCCCCGATGCTCCGTGGCCAGCGCCGTGGAGGCGTTTCCCTGCGGGTCGAGGTCGACGACGAGCACGCGCTGGCCGTTCATGGACAGGGCGGCGGCGATGTTCACCGACGTGGTGGTCTTGCCCACGCCGCCCTTCTGGTTGGCCACCGCGATCACCCTGGTCTTGGGCGGGCGCGGCCACGCGCCGTCCCCGTCGCTGGGGGCAGCGGTCTGGGTTGCAGATGTTTCACGTGAAACCACTGAGCTGAGCGCCTCTCGTACCAACGGCGAATCGCCGGGGTTCAGGGGGGTCTGGGTCACGATGGCCATCCTTTCAACCAGTGGTGTGCCGGTGCCGGGAATTGACTGTCGCGACACGCCCTTTTCGGGCCAGCCAACCCCGCTTGGACTCTCGGACGGACGGCTGTCCGGCCAGCCAAGACCGCTTGACGCGACTGGCACGACCGTCACCTCCTTCGTCGCCGCCTGGCTCGCTCCGGCGCGCGACCCGCTACCACCCGAACCAGTGTTGCAGGCGGCTCGACCTTACCGCGCCCGACGGTCACGAGCTCGGCCGATCGCACTCCGATGGCCCGCAGTTGGTCCTCCGCCTCGGCGAGCTCCTCGGCGGCGCGCTCCCCCTTCATGGCGATCAGCTCGCCGCCCTCGCGGAGCAGCGGCATGGCCCACTTCAGGAGGCGGTCGAGCGGCGCCACCGCGCGTGCGCTGGCGACGTCGAACTCGCGCTTGCCCGCCAGCTCTTCCGCCCGCCCGCGCAGCACCTCGACGTTGTCGAGCTTGAGCGTCTGGACGCACTCCTCCAGGAACACGGTACGGCGGAGCAGCGGCTCGAGGAGCGTGACCGTGATGTCCTGGCGGACGATCGCCAGCACGAGCCCGGGCAGCCCGGCGCCGGACCCGATGTCCACCAGGCGCACCTCCGGGGGCACGACCTCGGCCACGACCGCGCAGTTGAGCAGGTGGCGATCCCAGATCCTGGGCACTTCACGCGGGCCCAGCAGCCCGCGGACCACGCCGGGCCCCGCCAGCAGCTCGGCGAACGCCTTCGCGCGGTCCCAAGCCTCCCCGGCGAAGACGTCCCGCGCTATGTCCGGCGGCGCCGGAAGCTCATCGCTCACTGGTCAGTGGCCCTTTCTAGGACTGATCCGCCCTGATGGGCGGGCGACAGTCCGGCGTTGATCTATTGCGGGTGGTCTCTACTCAAGGCTAGAGGTGAGATCACAGTGGAAGACTAGCGGGCCGGTCTGAAGGCGACCTTTGAGCACGCCGCTATCGGTACGACCCGGCTGACCGAGAAAACGCTAACAAGCGCATATATGCACGTTGCAGTGGACGTACAGGGATAAAAGAGTACAAACGCGAAACGGCCGTCCACCTCGCACACAAGCGGGCAGACGGCCGGATCGGATGGCGTAACACTCCTCAGGCGGGCAGAACCACCACGTAGCGGTGCGGCTCCTCGCCCTCGGACTCGCTGCGGAGCCCGGCGGCCGCCACCGCGTCGTGGACGATCTTGCGCTCGAAGGGCGTCATCGGCTGCAGCGACTTCGGCTCCCCATGGTCCTTGACCTGGTTGGCGACCTCGGTGCCGAGCTTGGTCAGCTCGGCCCTGCGACGCTCCCGATAGCCGCCGACGTCGAGCATCAGCCTGGAGCGCTCGCCGGTCTGCCGGTGCACGGCCAGGCGGGTCAGCTCCTGCAGCGCCTCCAGGACCTCTCCCTCGGGGCCTACGAGCTCGGTGCCCTTGAGACCCACGACGGAGACCATGGCGCGGTCCCCCTCGACGTCCATGTCGATGTCGCCGTCGATGTCGGCGATGTCGAGAAGGCCCTCGACGTAGTCGGCAGCGATCTCGCCTTCCTGCTCCAGCGCGCTGAGATCAGGAGTCTTCTCCTGCTCGGCCTCGGTCATGGCCGGCCTCTCCTTCATGTTCAAGACTTCTTGCTGCCGGTGCGCTTGCTGCGGGACTGGCGGCTTGGCTGCTGCCTGATGATCTTAGGCTCAGGCGGGGGCGGAGGCGCCTGCTCTTCCGGCGTGGTCTTGCGCAGCTTGGCGATCAGGCCCGGCTTGGTCTGCGCGGGGATCGCGTTGCCCTTGGCGTCGAACTGCGGCATCGGGTTCCGGCTGTAGAACCAGTGCTGCTGACCGAGCGTCCACAGGTTGGTGGTGACCCAGTACAGGATCAGACCGAGCGGGAAGTTCAGGCTGAAGAAGGCGAACAGCGGCGAGATGTACATCAGGATCTTCTGCTGCTGCGCCATCGGGTTGTCCGGCATCTGGGCCATGGAGCGGGTGACGCTCTGCCGGACGGTGAGGAACGTGGTGAGCGAGCTGATCGCCACGAAGATGGCGAGCACGACCTTGGTCTGTACGACCGTGGCGTCGAAGCCGACGATCTGCGCCTCGGACATGAAGAAGCTCGCGGGCAGCGGCGCACCGAAGATGTGGGCCGCCCTGGCGCTGTCGACCAGTTCCTGCGTCATGCCGTACTTCGGGTGGCCGTTCGCCATGTTCTGCAGCACCGTGAACATGGAGATGAAGATGGGGAACTGGGCGACGACAGGCAGACAGCCACCGAGCGGGTTGGCCCCGGCTCCCTGATAGAGCGCCATGACCTCCTGGTTCATGCGCTGCTTGTCGTTCTTGTAGCGCTTGCGCAGCTCCTGCACCTTGGGGGCGAGCTCCTGCATCTTCCGCGACGAGCGCATCTGCTTCAGGAAGAGCGGGAAGATCAGGATCCTCATGCAGACAGTCAGCGTGATGATCGTCAACGCCCAAGTCAGCCCGCTGTCCGGGTCGAGGATCGTGCTGTACCCAGTGTGGATCCAAATGATGACATGGGCTACGGCTTCATATAGCCAGCTCAGCCAGGACAGCTCCACCGAGCTATCTCCCTTGCGTTTCGTGGGACCGGACCGGGCGTGGGGGCACCGGGTCTATACCTCCGGGATGGAATGGGTGGCACCGCCCGATGCGCCGGACAGTCAGCCATGTGCCGCGCAATGCTCCGTGCGTGGCGATCGCCTCGAGTCCATACGCACTGCACGACGGGTAGAAGCGGCAGCGTGGACCGAGCATCGGGCTGATGAACGCCCGGTAGAACCGGATCGGGATGATCAGCGCCCGAGCGGCGAAGCTCGGCGTCACCCCTTGCGGCTGCTCCGTCATTTCTGTCCACCCGTCGAGGACTCGCGCCGCCTGAGCAAACGTTCCAGCGCGGAATCAAGCTCGGCGGCCAGGTGCTCGAATCGCGCGGACGCGGCCGGTGGATTGGCGCGTACCACCAGCAGGCTACCTCGCGGCAGCCGGTCGAGACGGTCCCGCATCAGGTGTCGGAGCCGTCGCTTGACCGTGTTCCGGGTCACGGCGCCACCGACGGCCTTGCTTACTACGAAACCCACCCGAGGGGACTCTTCCCCCGAAATGGCGAAATGCACCACCAGAGTCGGGCGACCCGCGCGCTTGCCGCGCCTGACCGCCGCGTTGAACTCCTCCCCGCGCCGCATGCGGGATTGATGGGACAGCACTGTATACGCCTAACGCCCGCCGGCGAGATCCACCGGCGGGCCAACTATCGGGCGCGGGACGGTCAGGCCGACAGCTTCTCGCGGCCCTTGCGGCGACGGGCGGCGAGGATGGCGCGACCGGCCCGGGTGCGCATCCGCAGCCGGAAGCCGTGGGTCTTCGCGCGGCGACGGTTGTTCGGCTGGAAAGTACGCTTGCTCACGGGTGGGCTCCAGGCTTGATGGTGCGCCGCAAGGGCGCTTATACACACATGGATGGCCTGCCAGGGAAGCGAGGGCACGCGAAATAGCCGTCGCGTGACAAGCCGACCGTCGTACGTTACGGGGGAAGCACCGTCCAGGTCAAACTGAACGGGTTATCCACCTTTCCACAGGCCACTTTTCCACGGCCAGACCGGCGTCCACAGTATGTGCACCCAGGTACCACTAGGCTGTGGACAACGCTTGAACACAGCTGTGCACATAGATACTGTCGGCCCTTCCGGACCCGCCCAAAGGCTGTGCACAACTTGTGGATCTCCTGTGGAGGACCTGGGCACGAAGCCCCGCCTCCACGCTGTGGACGAAGGGGTCGCCGATCACAGCGGGCGGCCGCGCATGTGGATAAACGATCGCGGGGGGCCGCGAGAGGGAGGAGGGGGAACCGCACCATGAACGGTGTCGACCTCGGCACGGTATGGGCGAGGGCCCTGAGCAACTTCCTCAACGAGAACGTGCCGATCCAGCAGCGCACGTGGCTGGCCATGGTCCGCCCGATCGCGCTGGCGAACGACACCATCGTGCTGGGCGTTCCCAACGACTTCCTCAAGGACCTCATCGAGGGCAAGCTGCGCCCGCTCGTGGCGCACGCGCTGTCGCAGGAGCTCGGCCAGAACATGCGGCTGGCCGTGATGATCGACACCACGGCGCCCGAGCAGTCGTCGCGCGACGCTCATCAACAGCCTGTGACTCAGAGTTATCCCCAGAATGTGGAGAGCCAGCCGCGTTACGCACAGCCTGCGCAACCCCAGCACCAGCAGGCCGCCGAGCCTCCTCAGTTCTATTCTCCACAGCCTGAGCAGCCCCAGATATCCACCGAATATCCACAGCCAGGCTTCTCTTTTGAACAGGCGCAGCCGTACACACCGCCTGTGGAGAAAGAGCCGGAGCCGGCGCCGAACCGGTGGGAGGCGAAGAGCACCAAGCCCAGCGAACCGGCCAGGCTCAATCAGAAGTACACATTCGAGACATTCGTCATCGGTGCCAGCAACAGGTTCGCTCATGCGGCGGCTGTGGCGGTGGCCGAATCCCCCGCGAAGGCGTACAACCCCCTCTTCATTTACGGCGACTCGGGGCTTGGGAAGACGCACCTGCTGCACGCGATCGGGCACTATGCACAGAGTCTGTACGACGGCGCTCGGGTCAGGTACGTGAGCTCCGAGGAGTTCACCAACGACTTCATCAACAGCATCCGCGACCACAAGGCCGACGGCTTCCGCGGCCGCTACCGGGCGATCGACATCCTGCTTGTGGACGACATCCAGTTCCTGGAGGGCAAGGAGCAGACGCAGGAGGAGTTCTTCCACACCTTCAACACGCTCCACAACGCCAACAAGCAGATCGTCATCTCCAGCGACCGCGCGCCCAAGCAGCTGACCACGCTGGAGGACCGGCTGCGCAACCGGTTCGAGTGGGGCCTGATCACGGACGTGCAGCCGCCCGAGCTGGAGACCCGGATCGCGATCCTCAGGAAGAAGGCCATCCAGGAGGGCCTGGCCGCGCCGCCCGAGGTGCTGGAGTACATCGCCAGCCGCATCTCCACCAACATCCGCGAGCTCGAGGGCGCCCTGATCAGGGTCACCGCGTTCGCCAGCCTCAACAGGCAGGGTGTGGACCTGCAGCTCGCGGAGGTGGTGCTCAAGGACCTGATCACCACGGAGTCCGACACCGAGATCACCATCGCCGCGATCATGACTGAGACCGCTCAATATTTCGGCATCAGCATCGAGGACCTGTGCGGCACCTCGCGCAGCCGGGCGCTCGTCACCGCCCGGCAGATCGCCATGTATCTGGCGCGCGAGCTGACCGAGTTGTCGCTGCCCAAAATCGGCCAGCAGTTCGGCCGCGACCACACCACGGTCATGCACGCGGAGCGGAAGATCCGCTCGCTCATCGCCGAGCGCAGGTCGATGTACAACCAGGTCAACGAGCTGACTTTGCGTATCAAGCGGACATCCCGCGGGGCCTGAGCGTCATGCACAGCCTGTGGAAAACACTGTGGATCTGCGAAAACACCAAATCCCGGCGGCCCTTCGCCACGCAATGCCCGAAAAAATCCCCCACAGGCCCTGGGGACAACTCTGGGGACAGCCTGGGGAGAACCTGGGGACTACTCGTGGATAACGTGTGGACGGCCTGTGAACAGGCGATCTGGGACTCCAGGGGTGTCCGTTTTACCCCGTGGACAACCTGTGGAAACCTCGTGGATAACTGGCCGATGCCGGTGGATGAAGGCACCAAGATCTGGGGACGGCCTGTGTGTGAAAACTCGTCATCCCCAGGAGCGCGAGTTCTCCCCAGGCGTCACCCACACCCCCAGTGGATGAAAACAGGGCTGCTGACCAGCCGGAACGCCGGTTGTCCCCAGTTTCCACAGCCCCTAGTGTGATGACCTCTTCTATCTCTAACTAAGAAACCCAAAGACCCATAGAGGGTCCTCCCGGAGCTCAGGTGCGGGAGAGTGAAGACTTGAATCAACGACGAACCCAGGAGGCTGATCACCGTGATGTTCCGAATCGAGCGAGACGTCCTCGCTGAGGCGGTGGCATGGACGGCACGCAGCCTCCCGGCGCGCCCGTCGGTGCCCGTTCTCGCCGGCATGCGTCTGGAGGTCACCGAAGAGCAGCAGCTGAAGTTGTCCGGCTTCGACTACGAGGTCTCCGCCGAGGTGACGCTCGAGCTCCAGACCGGTGAGCCCGGCGTCGTGCTGGTCTCCGGCAAGCTGCTCGCCGAGATCACCCGCGCTCTTCCTGCACAGCCTGTGGACTTCGTGGTGGACGGCGCCAAGGCGGTCGTCACCTGCGGCAGCGCTCGATTCACACTCCTCACCATGCCTGTGGAGGACTACCCGTCCCTCCCGGCCATGCCGCCGGCCGCCGGCCGGGTGGGCAGCGACGTGTTCGCCTCCGCCGTCGCCCAGGTCGCCGTCGCCGCGGGCAGGGACGACACGCTGCCGATGCTCACCGGCGTGCGGATGGAGATCGAGGGCGACACGGTGACCCTCGCCGCGACCGACCGCTACCGCCTCGCCGTACGCGAGCTGAAGTGGCAGCCGGGCCAGCCCGACTTCTCCGCGATCGCGATGATCCCCGGCAAGACCCTGGCCGACACGGCCAAGGCGCTCGGCACGACCGGTGCGGAGGTCGAGATCGCGCTCAGCTCCGCGGGCGGCACCGGCGAGGGCATGATCGGCTTCTCCAGCGCCGGGCGGCGGACCACGACGCGGCTGCTCGACCCCGAGTTCCCCAAGTACCGCTCGCTGCTGCCCACGGAGTTCTCCGCGCGCGCGGACTTGTCCACAGGCTCGTTCGTCGAGGCCGTCAAGCGTGTGGCCCTGGTCGCCGAGCGCAACACCCCGGTGCGGCTGGCGTTCAAGAGCGGCGAGGTCGTGCTGGAGGCCGGCAGCGGCGACGAGGCGCAGGCCGTCGAGGCGCTCCCGGTCGACTACGAGGGCGAGGAGATGAACATCGCCTTCAACCACCAGTTCCTGCTGGAGGGTCTCGGCGCCATCGACTCCGACATCGCGCGGCTCCAGATGACCACATCGACGAAGCCCGCTATCCTCACCGGTGGCAAGCCTGTGGATGACGGAGCCGCTACGGACTACCGTTACCTGATCATGCCCATCCGCCTGTCAGGCTGATCCTGTCATCGGGGATGATGGAAGTCTGACAAGGGGGTAGACATCATGCAGATCGGCATGGTCGGACTGGGCAAGATGGGCGGCAACATGGCCGAGCGCCTGCGCCGCGGCGGCCACGACGTCATCGGCTACGACCGCGATCCGGCGATCAGCGACGTGTCCAGCCTGAAGGAGCTCATCGAGCGCCTGCAGGCGCCGCGCGCGGTCTGGGTCATGGTCCCCGCAGGCAAGCCCACCCAGTCCACGGTCGACGATCTCGGCGAACTGCTCGACGCGGGCGACATCGTCGTCGACGGCGGAAACTCCCACTATGTGGATGACCAGAAGCACGCCGCCGAGCTGGCGGAGAAGGGCATCGGCTTCGTCGACTGCGGCGTCAGCGGCGGGGTGTGGGGGCTCCAGAACGGTTACGCGCTCATGTGCGGCGGCGACAAGGCCGGCGTCGAGCGGCTGATGCCGATCTTCGAGACGCTCAAGCCCGAGGGCGAGGACGGCTTCGTCCACGCGGGCGACGTCGGCGCCGGGCACTTCGCGAAGATGGTCCACAACGGCATCGAATACGGCATGATGCAGGCGTTCGCGGAGGGCTGGGAGCTGCTGGAGGCCTCCGACATCGTCAAGGACGTCAAGGGCTCCTTCAAGAGCTGGCGCACCGGCACCGTGATCCGCTCCTGGCTGCTCGACCTGCTGGTGCGGGCGCTCGACGACGACGAGCACCTCGACCAGCTCCGCGGTTATGCACAGGACTCCGGGGAGGGCCGGTGGACGGTGCAGGCGGCTGTGGACCACGCGGTCCCGCTGCCGGTCATCACCGCCGCGCTGTACGCCCGGTTCGCCTCGCGGCAGGACGACTCGCCGGCCATGAAGGTGGTCGCGGCGCTGCGCAACCAGTTCGGCGGCCACGCGATCACTTCGACCGAGGGCAGCACCGGCAAGGGCGCCGACTCGCCGGGCGCCGACGTGGTGCCGCCGCGCGAGACCGAGCGTCGGTGACCACACCGATCCCTGAGGCGCACTAACCTCGTGGGGTGCATGTCGCCCACCTCTCGCTGACCGACTTCAGGTCGTACGCGTCCGTGGAGCTCGGCCTGGAGCCGGGCGTCACGGCGTTCGTGGGGCCCAACGGCCAGGGCAAGACCAACCTGGTCGAGGCTCTCGGCTACGTCGCGACGCATTCCAGCCACCGGGTGTCGAGCGACGCGCCGCTCGTGCGCAGGGGCGCCACCCGGGCGATCGTGCGCTGCGCCGTCCACAGGGACGAGCGGCGGGCGCTGGTCGAGCTGGAGATCAACCCTGGACGGGCCAACCGGGCCAGGCTCAACCGCTCCCCCGTCTCGAGGGCGCGTGACGTCATCGGCCTGCTGCGTACGGTGCTGTTCGCCCCCGAGGACCTGGCGCTGTCCAAGGGTGACCCGGCCGAGCGCCGCCGCTTCCTCGACGACCTGCTGGTGGCCAGGGCGCCCAGGTTCGCCGGCGTGCGCGCCGACTACGACCGCGTGCTCAAGCAGCGCGGCGCGCTGCTCCGTACGGCCGCGCAGGCCCGCAGAGGCAGCAGAGGCAGCAGGAGCGCCCGGCGGGCCGAGAGCGACAGCGCGTTCACCACGGCGGGCGCGGGCGACGTGCTGAGCACGCTGGAGGTGTGGGACGCCCACCTCGCCAGGCACGGCGCGGAGCTGCTGCGCGCGCGGCTGGAGCTCATCGAGGCGCTGCGCCCGCTGGTGGCCGGCGCGTACGCCGCGCTCGCCCCGAGCAGCGCGCCCGCGACCCTGGCCTACCGCAGCACGTTGTCCACAGGTGGGGATACGGATGAGGGTGGCCGGGACGGCGAAGTCCCCGGTGAGCGGGGATCTTTCGATACACAGACGTTATCCACAGACTTGGGGAAAACCCTTGAAGAACGGCTGCGGGAGCGGCTATTGGAGGTCCGCTCCGCGGAGCTGGAGCGAGGCGTCACGCTCGTCGGCCCGCACCGCGACGACCTGATACTCGGCCTCGGCGACCTGCCCGCCCGCGGCTATGCCAGCCATGGCGAGTCCTGGTCGTTCGCGCTGGCGCTGCGGCTGGCGGCGTACGACCTGCTGCGGGCCGACGGCGGCGACCCGGTGCTGATCCTCGACGACGTGTTCGCCGAGCTCGACAGCCAGCGTCGGCGCCGGCTCGCCGAGATCGTCGCCCCCGCCGAGCAGGTGCTCATCACCGCGGCTGTGCCGGCGGACGTCCCTCCGGAGCTGGTGGGCGCCAGGTTCGACGTCGAAGAAGGGAGCGTGACCCGTGTCCGTTGACGACAATCCCACGGCCAGGGGCGCCGCGATGGCCAGGGAGAAGCTCGCCCAGGCCAAGGCCGACGCGGCCAAACGCGGCCAGCTCCCCCGGCGCGAGCCCAGGCGCAAGGCGGCGGGGCCGCGCAGGGAGAGCGGCGATCCACAGCTTTTCGGACGTGCCATCGCAGACCTCCTGGCCGACCGCGGCTGGGAGCGTTCGGCGGCGGTGGGCGGGGTGTTCGGGCGCTGGATCGACATCGTGGGCCCTGACCTGGCCGCCCACACCAAACCCGAGTCGTTCGAGGACGGCGAGGTGCTGATCGTGGCCGACTCGACGGCGTGGGCGACGCAGGTGCGGCTGCTCGCGCGCACCCTCGTACGCAGGCTGAACGAGGAGCTCGGCGACGGCACCGTCACAAAGGTCAAGGTCAGAGGCCCGCAGAACGCGCCGAGACCGTCAGGCGGGTTGAGGGTGACCGGAAGCCGGGGCCCGCGCGACACCTATGGATAGCCGCGTCCGGTGGCTGTCCACAGCAGGCGCTGAGCGCCGCTACGGATAGGACCCGCGGTTAGGCATCAGGGGCGATCAGAAAGCCACAGACGCGATAAGGCCCCTTTCCGGAGGGGGGATGCTGGACTGGGGGCAAAACGAGCTAGCGGGCATCACAGGCGCGTTCCTTGCCACTAACGGGCTCCGGACCCGGTAGAATGAAGACGGATTCCGGACACGTCCGCTTGCGTGTCACCCCGGCAGCAAGCCGACTCCCCTGGGTGACCGCGCATCGGGGCACTCACGACGGTGACGGGCACGGCAGGGGCAGCTTTGCATTTTGATCGCCTCCCCCGCCGCGTGTCCGCGGCAGGAGGATTTTGCAGTTGTCCTACGACGCTAGCTCTATCACCGTACTCGAGGGGCTTGAGGCGGTTCGCAAGCGCCCGGGTATGTATATCGGCTCCACCGGTGAGCGCGGGCTGCACCACCTCGTCTACGAGATCGTGGACAACGCGGTGGACGAGGCCCTCGCCGGTTACGCCACCAGGATCGACATCACGCTCTTGGCCGACAACGGCGTGCGCGTGTTCGACAACGGCCGTGGCATCCCCACAGGCATCCACCCGGTGGAGAAGCGCTCCGCCGTCGAGGTCGTGCTGACCACGCTGCACGCGGGCGGAAAGTTCGACAGCCAGGCGTACGCGGTCTCCGGCGGCCTCCACGGCGTCGGCTCGGCCGTCGTCAACGCGCTGTCCACCGCCATGGACGTCGAGATCATGCAGAACGGCCACTACTGGCGCCAGCGTTACGAGATGTCCAAGCCCGTCGCTCCGCTGGCCAAGGGCGAGGGGACCGACGAGACCGGCACCACGATCACGTTCTGGCCCGACCCCGACGTCTTCGAGACGACCACCTGGAACTACGAGACGCTGTCGCGGCGCTTCCAGGAGATGGCCTTCCTCAACAAGGGCCTGACGATCACGCTCACCGACGAGCGCCCCGACCACGTCAACGGCGAGCCCCACACCGTCACCTACTTCTACGAGGGCGGCCTGGCCGACTTCGTCCAGCACCTCAACACCAAGAAGGAGCCGGCGCACGCGTCGATCATCTCCTTCGAGGAGGAGGGCGACGGCATCGCGGTCGAGATCGCCATGCAGTGGAACAACTCCTACTCCGAGTCGGTCTACACCTTCGCCAACACGATCAACACGGCGGAGGGCGGCACCCACGAGGAGGGCTTCCGCGCGGCGCTGACGTCGATCGTCAACCGTTACGCCCGCGAGCAGAAGTTCCTCAAGGAGGGCAAGGACGACAACCTCTCGGGTGAGGACGTCCGCGAGGGCTTGACCGCGATCATCTCGGTCAAGCTGTCCGACCCTCAGTTCGAGGGCCAGACCAAGACCAAGCTGGGCAACACCGAGGCCAAGTCGTTCGTGCAGAAGGCCTGCAACGACCACCTGCGCGACTGGTTCGAGCGCAACCCCGGCGAGGCGAAAGACATCATCAACAAGTCGCTGCAGGCCTCGCGCGCCCGTATCGCCGCCCGCCAGGCCCGTGACCTGACGAGGCGCAAGTCGCTGCTCGAGGCGGGCAGCGGCCTGCCGGGCAAGCTGGCCGACTGCCAGTGGAACGACCCCGAGCGGTGCGAGCTGTTCATCGTCGAGGGCGACTCGGCCGGCGGCTCGGCCAAGGGCGGCCGCGACTCGCGCTTCCAGGCGATCCTCCCCATCCGCGGCAAGATCCTCAACGTCGAGAAGGCGCGGATCGACAAGGTCCTGAAGAACAACGAGGTCCAGGCGCTGATCACCGCCCTGGGCACCGGCGTGCACGACGAGTTCGACATCGCCAAGCTGCGTTACCACAAGGTCATCCTGATGGCCGACGCCGACGTCGACGGCCAGCACATCAACACGCTGCTGCTGACGCTGCTGTTCAGGTTCATGAGGCCGCTGATCGAGGCCGGTCACGTCTACCTGTCGTGCCCGCCGCTCTACAAGATCAAGTGGGACCGCAAGGGCGAGGACGCCTCGTACGCCTACTCCGACAGCGAGCGCGACGCGGTCATCGCCGAAGGGATCGCCAACGGCAAGCCCGACCCGCGGCCGCGGGACAACGTGCAGCGCTTCAAGGGGCTCGGCGAGATGAACGCGGGCCAGCTCTGGGAGACCACGATGAACCCGGAGACCCGGCTGCTGCGACTGGTCACGCTCGACGACGCGGCGCAGGCCGACGACCTGTTCAGCGTGCTCATGGGCGAGGACGTGGAAGCCAGGCGCGAGTTCATCATCCGCAACGCCCGCGACGTGCGCTTCCTCGACGTTTAAGGACATTTACCTGTGACGGACGTGAACACCACTCCCCCGGCTGAACGCATCGAGCCGGTGGACATCCAGTCCGAGATGCAGCGCAGCTACATGGACTACGCGATGTCGGTCATCGTGTCCAGGGCGCTGCCGGACGTCCGCGACGGCCTCAAGCCGGTGCACCGGCGGGTGCTCTACGCGATGTACGACGGTGGCTACCGTCCCGACCGCGGCTACTTCAAGTGCGCCCGCGTCGTCGGCGACGTGATGGGCACCTACCACCCCCATGGCGACACCTCGATCTACGACGCGCTGGTGCGCCTGGCGCAGGACTGGTCGATGCGCTACCCGCTCGTCGACGGGCAGGGCAACTTCGGCTCGCCGGGCAACGACCCGGCGGCGGCGATGCGTTACACCGAGTGCAAGCTCGCGCCCATCGCCATGGAGCTGCTGCGCGACATCGACAAGGACACCGTCGACTTCCGCCCCAACTACGACGGCAAGTCGCAGGAGCCCGACGTCCTGCCGGCGCGTTTCCCGCAGCTGCTGGTCAACGGCTCGGGCGGCATCGCCGTCGGCATGGCCACCAACATCCCGCCGCACAACCTGCGCGAGGTCGCGGCGGCGGTCAAGTGGGCGCTGGAAAACCCGGAGGCCGGCGACGAGGAGCTGCTCGAAGCGGCGATCAAGCTGGTCAAGGGGCCCGACTTCCCCACCAAGGCGCTGATCGTCGGCCGGCGGGGCATCGAGGACGCCTACCGCACCGGGCGCGGCTCGATCACCATGCGCGCCGTGGTCGAGGTCGAGGAGGACAAGGGCCGGCAGGCGCTCGTCGTCACGGAGCTGCCGTACCAGGTCAATCCCGACAACCTCGCGCTCAAGATCGCCGAGCTGGTGCGTGAGGGCAAGCTGGCCGGCATCGCCGACGTACGCGACGAGAGCTCCTCGCGGGTCGGGCAGCGCCTGGTGATCGTGCTCAAGCGCGACGCGGTCGCCAAGGTCGTGCTCAACAACCTGTACAAGCACACCCAGCTCCAGGACACGTTCGGCGCCAACATGCTGGCGCTGGTGGACGGGGTGCCGCGTACGCTGCGGCTCGACCAGTTCATCCGGCACTATGTCGCGCACCAGATCGAGGTCATCGTCCGCAGGACCCGCTACCTCCTGCGCAAGGCCGAGGAGCGCGCCCACATCCTGCGCGCGCTGCTGAAGGCCCTGGAGCGGCTCGACGACGTCATCGCCCTCATCCGGGCCTCTGAGTCCGCCTCGCACGCCCAGCAGGGCCTCATGGCGCTGCTGGAGATCGACGAGGTGCAGGCGCAGGCCATCCTCGACATGCAGCTGCGCAAGCTGGCCGCCCTGGAGCGGCAGTCCATCCAGGACGAGTACGACTCCCTGATGACGCAGATCGCCGAGTACAACGCGATCCTGGCCAGCGAGGCCCGGCAGCGCGAGATCATCGGCGAGGAGCTCGGCGAGATCGTCGGCCGCTACGGCGACGACAGGAAGACCGAGATCATCGCCTACGACGGCGACATGTCGATCGAGGACCTCATCGCCGAGGACGAGATCGTCGTCACGATCACCCGGGGCGGTTACGCCAAGCGCACCCGTACCGACCTCTACCGGGCGCAGAAGCGCGGCGGCAAGGGCGTCCGGGGCGCGCAGCTGCGGCAGGACGACATCGTCGACCACTTCTTCGTCACCACGACGCACCACTGGCTGCTGTTCTTCACGAACAAGGGCCGGGTGTACCGGGTCAAGGCGTACGAGCTGCCCGACGCCGGGCGTGACGCGCGTGGCATGCATCTCGCGAACCTTTTGGCGATGCAGCCCGACGAAACAGTCATGGAGGTTCTCGACCTACGCGACTACGACGTCGCCCCCTACCTCGTGCTCGCCACCCGCAGCGGGCTGGTCAAGAAGACCCGCCTGTCCGAGTACGACTCCCCCAGGTCCGGCGGTCTGATCGCGATCAACCTGCGGGACGACGACGAGGTCATCGGAGCCCGCCTGGTCTCCGAGAACGACGACGTGCTGCTGGTCTCCAAGGGCGCCCAGTCGATCAGGTTCACCGCCTCCGACGAGGCGCTGCGGCCCATGGGGCGCGCGACCAGCGGTGTCATCGGCATGAGGTTCCTCGAAGGTGACGAACTTCTCGCCATGAATCGGATGGCCGACGGTCAAGATGTGCTTATCGCCACGGAGGGCGGGTACGCAAAACGGACGCCAGTGGAGCAGTATCCAGTTCAAGGACGTGGCGGTAGGGGAGTGCTTACTGCGAAAATCGTGTCTTCCCGTGGCAAGCTGGTCGGAGCCGTCATGGTCAACCCAGAGGACGAGGTCTTCGCGATCACGTCCGCCGGCGGGGTGATCCGGACGAGTGCCGGAGAGATCAAGCAGTCCGGCCGCCAGACCATGGGAGTGCGATTGATGAATCTCGCTGAAGGCGACAGCGTGGTGGCCCTCGCCCGGAACGCGGAGTCCATGGAGACTTCTGTGGAAATTGAGGAAAACGGGGGAGGAGAGTAGTCCATGAGCGCCCAGGGTGGCCCCGCCAGGACAAAGGCGGCTTCGGGTAACGGACAGCAACCGAAGAAGCCCAACCAATCCGAGACAATCGGCGCGGTCGGCGACGGCAAGGACACGAAGCCCGCGCAGGGCAAGCCGGGTCCGGCCAAGGAGGACGCGCGGTCGTCGGCACCTGCCGCGCCCGCACCTACGCCCAAGCCGTCACCGGCGCCGCCGCCTCCGGAGGGCAACGAGACGGTCCGCATCCGTCCGTCGCTGACCACGGAGGCGCCGCCCGCGGTCGAGCTGCCCAAGAAGAAGTCGTCCGGCGCCGCGGGGGCACGGCTCCCCCGCAAGGCCCACCTGGTCCTGCGCCGCGTTGAGCCGTGGTCGGCCATGAAGTTCAGCTTTGTGGTGTCCCTGGTCTGCTTCGTGGTGCTCTTCGTGGCGGTGGCCGTCCTGTACGGCGTGCTGTCGGCCTTGGGGGTGTTCGACTCGCTGGTCGACCTGGTCAACCAGCTGGGCCAGGGCGAGCAGGGGCAGAACTCGATCCCCATCAACATCGCCTCGTGGTTCGAGCCTGTGCGGATTCTTGGCTACACGGCATTGCTCGGGGCTGTGAACGTCGTACTGATCACGGCGCTTTCCACATTGGGGGCGGTCATCTACAACATCGCCTCTGACCTGGTCGGGGGCGTCGAGGTCACGTTCAGCGAGGCCGAGTAGGCGGGGTTGCTCGCGCCGGTCCCGGCGACGGGAACGGCGCGAGCAACACGCTGGAGGCGGTAAGCTTTTCCTCGTCCGAACAACCGGTTCGCGTCCTTCCTGGGGATGCGATAACGTTCGGTGTGCGCGGGGCTATAGCTCAGTCGGTTAGAGCGCTTCCCTGATAAGGAAGAGGTCCCAGGTTCAAGTCCTGGTAGCCCCACTTTTCTGACCAGCAAAAAGGCCGCTATCCGATCTTCGGAAAGCGGCCATTCTGCTGTCTGCGTGTCTATCTGCGTGACTACCGTTCCCGATCAGGTCTCAAAGATGCGGTCCATGACCACCGCTCCCCCTTGGAGCACGGGCCGGATCTGCTTCCGGTAAACCAGCTCCGTCACCGCCGTACTGCTGTGCCCGACCAAGCGTGAGATCTCCTCTAGGGGTGTCCCGTTGTCGGAGAGCAGGGAAACGAAGCTGTGCCGCAGCTCTCGGGGTGTCCACTCCTCAGGGATCAAGCTGGTGTGCTTGATGACTCGGCGGAACGCACGCCGTACGTTGGCGGCATCCAGCTCGGTTCCGACGGTGGACGCGAACACCAGGCCGTGCTCTGACCAAGCGTCGCCATGCTCCTTCTTCTGGGCTTCCTGTTGCTCAATCAGCACGTCTACGCACCGTTTGGGGAGCGCGAGTGTGCGCCGTGACTTGCGGGTCTTGGTGTCTCCCCCATTCCGCACGGAACGCCACACGGCGACATACGGCGGTACCGGCGGGGTGCCGTCGAGGTTGCCCACCAGGTCCACGTGATCCCATCGGAGTGCGCGGAGTTCCTCGGTACGGGCGCCGGTCAGGAGGGAGACCACGATGTAGGCGTACAGGTTCTTGCCCTCGGCGGCCTTGAGCACCTCTTCGGCCTGCGCCATCGTGAGCGCCTTGGAGGGACGCCCCTCCTTCCCCTGAGGCACTCGACACAGCTCAACCACGTTCCGCCTGACCTTGTCTCGCGCCATGGCGCGCTTGATGATTCGGTTCAGACAGGAGTGGAGCCGTGCCACGGTGCTTGTGCTGTGCGTCTTGGACTTACCGGCCAACCACTTATCCACATCCTGTGCACTGAGGTCGCGGAGCTTCCGCTTGCCCAGTGCCGGGATGATGTGGCTCTTGACCAGGGTCGTGTTGGTTGCGACGGTGCTCGGGTCCAGCCCGCTGAGCCCGTAGGCCAGCCAGTCGTTCGCGGCCTGAGCGACGGTGGACTCTCCCGGCGCGATGGCCAACCCATCTTCGTAGTCCCTGAGAACCTCCTTGAGCTTGGCCTTGGCTTCGGTCTTGGTCTTGCCGCTCCCTCGCTTGATGATGCGCTTACCGTCCGGGGCATAGCCGAGACTGGCGGTGGCAATCCAGCGCTGGCGCTTGTCATCCCAATGGAGACCGCCGTCGCCCCTGCTGCGTCGCTTGGTCATGCTGCTTCCTCTGCTTCCTTCTCCAGGAGAGCGATGTACTCGCGGATGCCGTTCGCCGTGATTAGGCGGGCGCGGCCCTGCTTGACGGAACGCAGGCGGCCTGTCCTGATCTGGTCATAGATCAAGCTCCTGCTGAGCCGTAGGAGCTTCATGGCGTCGGTCACGCGGTAGAGCTGGGTGTCATCCAGTGCGCTGGTGCTCATGGGTGCGGATGCTCCTTGTCGGGGACAGCGGGGACACCCGGCAGGGCGGACTGTCCCCGGAGAATCGTGGCGTTTTCGCTGGTGGATAGCGGTTTGGGGACAGCGGGGACAGTGGGGACAGTTCCAGTGGACTGTGTCCCCTCGGCTGTCCCCGGCAGGCGGTAGCGTCCGGCAGCGTCTACGCAGAGCTGACTGTCGGCGGCCATGCGGGCACACGTCCGCTTGACCGTGTCCCGGGACATGCCGATGGCTTCGGCGATCTCCTTGGGCGGGCTATTCGGGTTGCTGCGCAGGAAACGGGCGATGGCCGCTCGGGTCTCCCCGAGCGTGTGATCCTCGGGCGGGCCGTCGAGCAGGTGCCAGACCCCGGCGGCGGGTTGGAAGGACAGGGCGTATTCCGCCTCTTCCACGTCGCGGCCGGTTACGTGGAGCACGCCGTCGGCGGTGCCTCGGGCGCGCTTGAGCACCAGGGTTTCGTCAGCGGCACCGGCCAGGCCGTTGGTGCCGGACACTTCGGCCAGGAAGTCGTCAGAGCCCATCTTGCGGACGTGGTGCACGAGCACGACGGCCACGCCGAACGTATCGGCCAGGAGCTTGGCACGTCCCATCGCGGCGTAGTCGGCGTCGTAGGCCGACAGGCCGGGCGGGGTGGTGCCGCGTACCTTGGCGAACACGTCGATGACCACCATGCGCGCGCCGACGTTGCGCTCCAGCCACCGGGCGATGGCTTCCTGCCCGCCGTTGGGCAGCGGCGGGCAAGAGGTGGCCAGGGTGAGGTTCCTCGGGGCGGCCTGGTTACCCAGGATCTTCCGCATGCGGGACTGGAGACGGCGCGGGGTGTCCTCCAGCGCGAGGTAGAGCACGGGGCCGGGGTCCACCGGGATGGACTCCAGCGCCTTGCCACCGGCGGCCACAGCGATAGCCGTGCCAAGCGAAAGCCAGCTCTTGCCGACCTTGGGCGGTCCGGCGAACAGGGTGAGTCCTTCGGCAAGGATGCCGGGCACGGCCCACCGCACCTCAGGGAAGGTTATGGCCATGAGTTCGTCGGCGGTCCACGAGGTGCGGAACGGCTGCCCGGCAACGGGAGCGCCGGGCACGTTGACGGCATCACCGGAGACCAGCTGTAGGTGAGATGGACGGTTGGGACTGTTCATGCGGCCGCCCTTCGCCGTGCCTCACGGTGTGAGGCACGGCCTTGCAGGTCAGAGCTTGTGCGGGTCATGCGGCCACCGTGCGCGGGCGGCGGGCACCGGCCCGAAGCCCGGAGGCGATGGTGCGGCAGGCTTCGCCGTACGTCTGGCCGACCTGGCGGGCGGCGTCCAGCAGCACGGCGTTTACCTCGGGTTCGGGCAGTTCGCCACCGGCTACCAGCTGACCGAGCGCCACGGCGGCCTGGTAGAGCGCGTTGTTGTGGCCGTCCTCGGGCGAGTCGAGCACGCGGCGAACCTCTCCGGTGATGGCGGCTTGCAGGTAGGTGCCACGCCGGTCGGTGCCGAGCGAGACCACCACGGGCTGTTGTGGCGGGAGCGGGGCCGGGGTGAGCCGGTCGGCCAGCCAGGCGGGCAGCGGTGCGGCGGGCGCGGCGTGGACCACGGTGTAAGTGCCGGTGCCGTCGGTGGCGGTCACTCGGCTGCCAGGGCCGACCACGTATCCGCCGTTGGCGCGGGTTGTTGAACGACTTTGAAGATGCCGATGTAGTGGGCGGAGTACGGCATCCTGTCTGCCGACAAGATCGGATGCATGCTCCGGGGAGCCGGGGAGTTCGTCGGCGGCGGCACCTTGCCGACGGAGGGCA